>JAJPHR010000023.1 GCA_021325145.1 Verrucomicrobiota bacterium
CCCTTGGAGGATGGTCTTATCCGAGATGCGGTGCGCTTTTCTGGCCAAAATGACGAAAACCGCCTGCGTGATTTCCTCGGCGGCATGGGTACTGCCCGCGTTTCGCAACGCCGCGGAATAAACCAGGTTTACGTGCCGGGAAACCAAAGTGCTGAAGGCGACGTCGGAACTCCGCTCCACATATTGGCGCAGCAAATTCATGTCGCTCGCGTTGTCCATCATTTAATTAATGTCCACCGATTTAGAAAAAGAGCCGATAAATTTTCAAAGATCTCCGCATCCGTCTGCCCCACCCGGAAAGCAATGAGTGCCCCCACGTTTCCGAACTGGCCCAGCCAGCGTGCGGGCTGCTGACAAAGTATTGCCTCCGGTATCGTAGGCGCATTGAAGAGCATCTGGAAGGAAAGCTGGAGCCTCGACCGCATCGGCCTTGCAACCAAACCTCACGGAAAAGCCGCATGACTTGTGTTGCCCAGCCCCAAAGGGCCGCGAGCCGAACAGTCCAGATCACAATGGTCTCGGCGGGCTGGTCAAGCGCTTGAACGAGTTCATCGGGCAGACCGTCACGGTTTGTGGTCCAGTCATCAAGGAGATCGAGCCGGTGCCGCCAAAACGGATTCGTTCCAATTTACTGTGAAGGACCAATCCGGCCTGTTTGCGCCAAGCAACCCCTCAGTGACAATCACCGTGGGACCTTGAACCCAGAATAGTTAACGGACCAGCCACAATCAGCTCGGAAGTCGGCGCGGGCGGTATCGGAATGTCAGTCGCCGGGGCTGCAGCTTTGGGACATTATGTTGCGTGCTGACGCGCCGGCAAAGTCGTCGATCAACCGCTGCAAAAACCCGATCCAAAGCGGATGCTCGTTCAGGCAGGGGATCATGGTGAACTCATGTCCGCCGGCATGCAGAAAGGCTTCCCGTCCGCGCAGGCCGATTTCTTCCAGGGTTTCGAGGCAGTCCGCGACGAACGCCGGGCAAATGACGAGGAGCTTTTTGACTCCGTTACCGGCGAGGTGTTCGAGCATCTGATCCGTGTAGGGTTTGAGCCAGGGGTCGCGGCCCAATCGCGATTGGAAGGCGATGGCGTATTTCCCTTCCGGCACGCCGGCGCGCTTCACAAATGCCTTCACGGTTTTGAAGCATTGCGAGCGGTAACAGGTGGCTTGCGCGGGGCCGTCCTTTTCGCAGCAATCGGCTTTGACCAGGCAATGACACCCAGTGGGATCGGCCTTGCGCAAGTGGCGCTCGGGAAGCCCATGAAAGCTGAAGAGCAAATGATCGTAGTCCTGTGCCAGGTGGCTTTCCGCGCTGGCCACAAGGGCGGCGATGTAACCCGGGTCCTGGTAAAAAGGAGGCACGACCTCCAGCAAAACATTTGGCGCGAGGTTGCCTGCGACTGTCTTGACCCGCTCGACCGCCGTTTCGTAACTGGACATGGCGTAGTGCGGGAAAAGAGGGATGACCAGGATTTGATCGACCCTTTGGCGAACCAGGCTCCGGACGGCGCTTTCAATGGATGGATTCTGATAACGCATGGCTACTTCGATCGGCACTGCGGTATGCGGTTGCAGTTTGTCCCGGACTTTCCTGCTTGTGACCACGAGCGGAGAGCCTTCCGACGACCAGATCGACCGGTAAGCCTCGGCGGAATGCCTGGGCCGGAATGGCAGGATGCAGCCATGGACCACGCCAAAACGGATTGGATAGGGCGCGTCCATTACTCGTCCATCCATGAGGAACTCGCGCAGATAGCGGCGCACGTCACCCGTGCTGGGTGAATCGGGCGAGCCAAGATTGACGAGTAATACTCCTTTTGTGCTCATGCCTCGACCAGGGTTGGCGTTTCGATGTGCCGGGCCAGTTCCGATGAGACGCCAAGGCTCGCGGCAATGCGTGTGGCGGCGTCATGGCCGGCTACAAGCGAATCGCCGAGCGAAATGCCGTTGCGGTAATGGCCAGCGAGGAATAAACCGGGGGCGGTGGCTTCCACGCGCGCCATCAATTCCCGCGTCCGGCCGAAACCGACGTTGTATTGAGGAATCGCCTCGCGATAGACGAAAGAATGTTGAAAGGCCGGTTCGCCGGAGACGCCGAGCAATTTGCGCAAATCCTGCCGGGCCAGTTCAGCCAGCGTGCCGGGGTCTTTGAGCGCCAGATCAGGATTACGCGCGCCGCCAATATAACTGGTGAGTGTGACGTGTCCGGCCGGCGCGCGCCCAGGGAAGAGCGTGGAAGAAAAAAGAGTTCCCAACGTATGGCACTTTTCGACGCGCGGGATGAGCATTCCAAAGCCGTCCAGCGGATGGGCGACGTCCTCGCGCCTGAATCCAAGCACGACGCTTGCGACGGGCGGGTGATGAATCTGCGCCAGCGGCGCCAGGCTCGGGACGCCGTCGGCCAGGATGTTCAATTGCGCCAGTTTGCCGGCGGTGCCGGCGAACAACACCGCGCTGTGTTCCGCCACCTTGCGAGCGCCCTCGCCGCCCGCAATGACGCGCCAGCCTGCCGGACTCGACCGGATGGAAGCCACGGGCGAGCGGAGTTGAACGGCGTTGCCGAGTTTCTGGTGGAGCGTGTCCACCAACGTCTGCAAGCCTTCGTCGAAGGAAAATTTTTTCGCGCTCTGTTTCGACACTTCCGCGCGCCGCTTGCGTTCGCGGGCACCGAGAGTTTGGCCGAGGATGAGAGAGCCGTAACGCTGCTCCAATGCATGCAGTTTTGGAAAAGCCTCCTTGACCGAGAGCCGCGCCGGATCTCCGGCATATACACCAGCGACCAGCGGATCAATCGCATAGTCCAGGAATTCCTGCCCGAGCCGGCGCACGACAAATTCCGCGACGCTCTCCTCGGCTTCACCCGCCGCCCGCCGGACAAACGGTTCGCGAAACAGTCGCAACTTCGCGCCGGCCGAGAACAGCGGCGTTTTCAGAAAGCCGCCGAGGGAACCTGGCATTTCCACCGGCTTTCCGCCGCGAACCAGGTAGCGCTTCTCCGCGCGTGGTTCGCTGTAAAGCCGGCGCTGTTCCAATCCCAAATCCGCGACCAACGAAGCAATTTTGGGCGAAGTTTCGAGGATGGAGTTCGGGCCGCATTCCGCGAGAAACCCGCCTTGGCGAACACTTTGGATGACGCCACCCACGCGCGGGCCTGCCTCATAGACAATTACGGGAATGCCGCGTTGCTGCAGGCGGAAAGCCGCTGTCAACCCGGTGATGCCCGCGCCGATGATAGCTACTGAATTGTTACGCATAAAAGATACGAGGCGCCGAGTTCATATTGTTTTCGAGAAGCGCGGTTCGGGTTCCTGCACTTTGCGATAGGCGTCGAAGCGCATGGCGATATTGCGGATGAAGAGCCGGCCAAGTTCGGTGACGGTGAGGCCCGTCGCTGACCGCTCGACCAGGCCATCCGCTTCCAGATCGTCCAGCGAGGCCAGTTCCGCGGCGAAGTGGGTGGCGAAGTCGGTTTCCAGGTAACGGGACATGGCGGCGTAATCAAGACTGAGATCGCACATCAAACGCATGATGACCTGACGTCGAATTTGATCCTCGATCGTGGACAAATAACCTTTGGCGAAGGGCAGGCGGCCTTGATCGAGTGATTTGTAGTACTCTGGCAGGTCCTTGATGTTCTGCCAGTAGCAAGCCTCGGTTTGGGAAATCGAAGACATCCCAAACGAATAAATGTCCGCGCCGCCGTGGGTGCTGTAGCCTTGAAAATTCCGTTGCAGCGTCTTTGCTTTCTGCGCGACCGCCAGTTCGTCGTCCGCGCGCGCGAAGTGGTCCATGCCGATATACACGTAGCCTTCGGAAGTGAGCTTCTCGATGGTCAGTTTCAGGATCTGGAGTTTCACCTCAGCCGCGGGCAGCGCTCCGCTGGCCAGAATTTTTTGCGCGGGCTTGATCCAGGGAACATGCGCGTAGCTGAACACCGCCAGGCGGTCCGGATTCAGCTTCAACACATCCGTAAGTGTCTGCTCGAATGAAGCCGCAGTCTGGTGCGGCAAACCGTAAATCAAGTCGAGATTCAGCGACTTGAAACCGGTCGAGCGAATTCCATCCACCACGAGCCGGGTTTGATCGAAGGGTTGGATGCGATGGACGGCGCGCTGGACTTTGGGATCATTGTCCTGCACCCCGACTGACGCGCGGTTGAAGCCCACCTCACGCAACGCCACCAAGTGTTCGCGCGTCAGACGGCGGGGGTCAATTTCCACGCCGGCTTCGGCATCCGGAGCAAATTCGAATTGGGAGTGAATCATCGTTCCCAGGCGGCGAATTTCCTCCGGCTTGAGAAAGGTCGGTGTGCCGCCGCCAAAGTGAAGTTGCACCACCTTCCGCTTCGCATTGAGCAGCTTCCCCATGAGCGCCATTTCCTTTTCCAGATACTTTAGGTAGCGCGCACTTTGCGCCTGTTGCGTGGTGATCACGGTCGTGCAGCCGCAGTACCAGCACAGCGAACGGCAAAAGGGGAGGTGGAAGTAGAGGGAAAGATCGCGCTGCGTCTCGTTGTTGGTGCGAATCCTCTCAAGCAATTCTTCCTCGCGGACTTCCGCAGTGAAATGCGTCGCCGGTGGATATGAGGTGTAGCGGGGGCCGGGGACATTGTATTTCGAAACCAGATCGAGATCGACTTTCAGGGTGCTCATTTGAAACTCCTTACGGTTTGAACCAGGCTTTCCAAACATTCCAGTTTGGCTGAGGGCGGAACGCCGTGGCCGAGATTGAAGATATGGCCGTTGAAGGCGCGCAATTCGTTCAAGATACGGGTGGTTTCCGCCGCCACCAGCGGGGGATTGGAGCAGAGCAGGCTGGGGTCAAGATTGCCCTGCACGCCAACTGTCCGTGGCAGGCGTGCTTTCACCTCCATGAGCGGCACCGTCCAATCCACGCTCAAGACTTGCGCACCCGTGCGCACCAGCGCCGGCCAATTTCCATGGACGCCCCGGCCAAAAACAATGACCGGCACCTGCCCGCCGAGGTCAGCAATGATCCTGCCCATCCACTCAGCGGAAGCTGCTTCGTAACTGTTGTCCGCGAGTAACCCGCCCAGGCTGTCGAAGATCTGAATGGCATCCACGCCCGCATCGATTTGCATCTGCAAAAATTCGGTGACCGCCTCAGTCAATTTCTCCATCAACCGGGAAAACAAGCGGGGCTCCGAGTAGAACAACTCTTTGGCGCAGCTGAACTCCCTGGCGCTGCCGCCTTCGAGCATGAAATTAGCTAGCGTCCATGGCGAGCCGGCGAAGCCCAGCAGTGCCGTGCGTCCCGCGAGCGCGTCTTTGATGAGCCCCAGCGCCTCCACGACATATTGCAAACGTTCCCGCACCGCGCCCGTGTCGAGCCGTTCTATGTCCTCGGATGACTTCAAACTGAACTCCATTTCGACGCCGCCGCGGTCGCGAAAGTGATATCCCTGGCCGAGCGCCTCGGGAACCACGAGAATGTCGCTGAAGAGAATCGCCGCGTCGAAATCGAACCGGCGGATTGGTTGCAGCGTGACTTCGGTGGCCAGTTCGGGGGTCTGGACCAATTGCAGGAAGCTGTGTTTTTCCTTGAGCGCGCGGTACTCCGGCAGGACGCGACCGGCCTGCCGCATCAGCCAGACGGGCGGCCGGTCAACGGGGAAATTCCGGCATGCGGCCAGCAAACGATGTCGGTTGGTCATCCCCCCTTCCGAAGGAGCACTTGGAGTCCTAGCGCATGCCTGAGTTGCCGGTTTCCTGGCCTCTGTTGTAGTTGCACTCATATAGTTCCGCGTCTCAGAATGAACCGTTGCGATGAACTTTCGAAGAAACCGCAATCAGTTCTGAGTTAAGGCTAATGCGTTGCGAAAATCGGGGCTGTACATTCCTTGCCCTAGAATCTACATTTTTTGGCTGGTATCGCGCTGCCCTGGCAACGGTTTTTAGCTACGAGATGAGACGATTAAGCCAAACGGGAGCTGAATTCACGTTTCCGCGTGCAGAAGGGGTCGGCTCATTCACATCGGATTGGACTCAGAAGCAAACTCCTGGTGCAGCCTGGCCCGGAGTTGCTGGCGGGCGCGGAAGAGGCGGCTTTCGACCGCTTTGACTGAACAGCCAAGCAGTGTGCCGATTTCTGCGTGTGATCGGTCTTCGTATTCAACGAGCAGCAACACGGTGCGCAGATCCTCGGGCAGTTTGGCCACGGCGCGACGTACTGAGTTCGCCCGTTCTTCCGCAACCAGGTTCTCTCCCGGCCCGGGTTTGGTTTCGGGCAACTTCTCGCCCAAAGTGGCTCCGGTGTTTTCGTCCTCGGCTTCGAGAGAAACCTGGGGATGACGCCGCCGCCACCGAAAGCGGTCACGCACGAGATTCGTGGCGATGGTGTAGAGCCAGGTCGAAAATCGGGCGTTGCGATCGTATCGCCCGCAGTTTTGATAAACGCGCACAAAGGTTTCCTGCGCCAACTCCTCCGCCTCGGTTTCGTTTTGCAACTGGCGGATCAGGTAATGGAAGAGCTTCCCGGCATGGCGTGCCATGAGGTCATTCAGCGCCACATCGTGCCCGGCGGCCAGCCGTTCCATGTCGAGCGCATCCTGCTGTTCGCCGGGATCGTTGGTCATGGCCGTGGCAGGTCAATGAGCGTGATCGCCGGTCATATGGTCCATGCCTTGATGCGACGGAAACGTTTGGTCCTCGACCCAGGCAAGGTAGCGACGGGCTTGTTCGGGCGGCATGCTCCGGCTCACTTCATAGAAATGTTCGATCATTGAGGTCTGGCAGGCCGTGCGCAGTTGCTGTGCCTCAACCAGCTTTTGCTCGATCTCAGGGGTCACGTGCCCGGCGTGGGCGAGCGCCTCTTTGATCTCGGCGTTCTTGGCGTCGATGCGACGGCACATTTCGGCGCAATGCGGCTGATAGGCCGAGTGCAGGTCGGAAATGCGCGCGAACTCCGCATCGCTCAAATGAAACTCCTCCTTTAACCATCCCAACTCCGGCGAAGGTTTCCCAACCAGGTTGCTGACGGGAGCCATGCGGAAGTGGTAAGTGCCGACGTATGCCGCCGCGCATAGAAACACGCCAAACGCCAGTATGAGGACGAAACGTTTCATGCGTCAGTGACGTGGCTTTTGATATGGGTCCACAGACTGGATATACCGATGTCCCAGGCTCGCGCTGAGAGTATCCGCCCGTTCCTGTCCGTGCCAATAACCCAGGGACGTACCGACCACCAGCGCGACAGCGATGTATCCAGCCGCCCAGGCGGGCCGGGCAAACAAGCGTGAGAGCAGCGTTTGCAGCGTCAGCCGGAGACTATCCGCCCCCGCGCTCTCCTCCTGTTCGATGCGCCGCCAGACCTGCTCTGGAAAATGCGGCGGCAGGGGAGTGTTGACGCGCCATTCCTGAAGGCGCTGCCGGAGAATGTTATCCTGTTGCTCAGAATCGGCGTTCATAATCGTGTTTGCTTGCGGCTTCAGCTACGCCTGCCGCAATCGGTTCCATACACTACATAATACGCCATCGCGCCAAAAACCCTTCAAAAATGTTGGAGACCAAGAAAGGGTCAGCAATGGGCAAAAACGCCTCAGGGGATTTCACCTGGTGCGGCGTAAGCAGATCAGAAGCAGCGAATACAACTTTCGCTAAACAAGAAAACATTATGAAAATCGAATCCTTGAAATCAATCCTCGGGGCCGGTGTGGCGCTGGGTCTTGCCGTTGGAATCTGGTCTCCCATTCAGACGCAAGCCGCTGATCAGGTCAAGGGGGCTGCGAAACTGTTGGGCACCAGGACTTCGGCCGTGCAGGAGGTCTCCTCGGCTAACAAAACGGGCATGAGCTGCCCCAAGTGCAAAACGGTTGCTGTGCAAAATGTGAACACCGTGAAGGGGCACGTCAAGACCGTGACCACGAGTGCGAAGCATCTTTGCAATGCTTGCGACACGAAAGTCGTCACCACGGGAGCGGGCAAAGCCGCCACGACAGCGGCGGTCCACATTTGCGTGATGGGCGACCCTTCATCGGGCGGTTGTTGCGGCAAGTAAATCACGCCGGTGCTCCAAGTGCTCAGGCCGGATCGGTGGAAACCGATCCGGCTGGTTTTTGTACACGAATGATTATCGCAGAAGGCATGAGAATAGATCAGCCACTGCAAGGCTTCAACGTGAGGTGGAGTTCTTATTTCGCTGCGATGCTCCCCAGGATCTCAACACTGCGTTCCGCCTCCAGAGGTGGCTCTACGGTGACTTGCGGATACGAAGTTGCAGCCCTTCGTGCCGAACCTCAAAGATAAGTATTTACCTGATTAAGTGTTGTTCAGGGCTGGACACCAATTCAGCAGCGGGAGGCCCGGAAATCGCTAGTGTGCTGTTGCTTTCCGGAGCGCATTTTTCCAGCGGATGCTCCTCTTCCTGCCAATGCCTGGAGACGTAGCCATCCCAACAGGCGAAGTTGAAGGGGAATATATCCGGGTCGAAAATGACATGGTAGAAGTGCCAGACCACGATGGCCAGGCAGGCGAGGATGGCTTCGTAATAATGGATGGTCACCGCCACCTCCACCACCCAGCGCGGGAGGAAATGTGTGACCGGAATCTTGAACCAGATGGCCAGGCCGGTGCCACCCATGATAATGGTGCCCCAAACAACGGCCCAATACTCCATTTTCTCGGCGTAACCGAAACGGCCGATCTTCGCCTTCTGCGGGCTCAAGCCTGCTAGGTAGCGCGCGTTGTCGGCTACATCCCTGATGTCCTTCCAGCGCGGAAGAAAATCCTGCACCAATTTTCGTCCATCCTTGGTGAAGAGCACGTAAAGAATGTGGTAGGCGCCCAGCAATAACATAATGACGCCCGCGACCCGATGGGTCCAGCGTCGGAACGGTTCGCTCGAACCCAGCGCGCGCGCGGCCCAGGAATCCGGGTACTTCAGGGCAAACCCAGTCAGAGCGAGAACGACGAAACTGCTGCCCAGAATTACGTGCTGCCATCGCTGATTCAAGCTCATCCGCAGCACGGCGCGATCGCGCCGGCGATAAATTGCCGCCATCTTTTTCGCCAGCAACAAGCCGTTGTGCAACAGCATCGCTCCAATTACCCCGGCAATCAGCCAGAGATACAGCCGCCGGACCCACCAATTGACCTGGCCGCCGACACCACCGCCGGCGACGTTTGCTGTGGCGTCCACGTGCACCTTGCTGAGCGCGAAGTTTTCCGTCGCGCCCGGATGGCACTTGCCACAAGTTTCGACCAGATGCTTCGGGTTGACGGTTGACGCCGCATCCGACGAAGGAAGGATTTTATGCACGCCATGACAACTGGCGCAGTTGGCGGCCAGAGTGGAACCGTATTGGGCCGCAAGACCGTGGTAGCTCTCGAAAAAAGTCTTCACGCGATCGGGCGGCAGGTTGTATTTGGTGTTCATCCGTTCGGAGGCGTGGCATTTGCTGCACACTTCCATCGAGATTTTCATCGGTGAGCTTTCCTTCAGTCCTTCAATTTTGTGCTCTGAATGGCAGTCGGTGCAGGTCGGCGCGTCGCGCTGGCCGGCGGCGAGCGCGCGCCCATGCACGCTTTCGGCGACGTCTTTGGCCGCTTGCTCGTGGCAGGCGCCGCACGTGGCGGCGAGCCGGGAAAAATGGAGGGGCGACTCCGGCGAACTCGGCGGAAGTATGGTGTGGCCGTCATGGCAATCGCTGCAAGTTGCTGAGCCGAGCACTCCGCGGTGGGAGGCCAGACCGTGAACGCTGGCGCCGTAACTCTCGGATTGTTTTTCGTGGCACTTCGCGCAGTTGATCGGCTGGGCGGGAAGGTTATCGTCTGGATGCTTGCTGGTAAGGTCGAAATGGCAACTCGCGCAGGTATTCGTCCGGTGAATCGAGCCAGCCAGTTTGGCAAGGTCCACAAACAGCGAAACTTCCCGGCCCGCGGCGTTGGTGGTGGTGAGCGTGCGATCCCCATGGCACTCCATGCAGGCACTGTTTTTGATTTCCTCAGCGCGGCTCGCATTGGTCCCGGCGAAAACGACGCACCACGCCAGCGCAATCACCGCAATTGCACCGTCCACTCTGCATCTTGCCGCCCAATACATAGGCACCTTTCTGGCCACGCCACCGTTCGCTGGTCCGATTCAATGCACCAGGCGCGAGGCCATGGCGTAAAGAATCAGGACCAGCAGAATCAATCCGAGGCCGAAAAAAATATAACCGAAGCTGCGGGCGATGGATTTCCAGCGTTCCCATTCATCGCGGGCGCGGTGCTCATCGAGCCGTCCCTCGGCCACGAGCCGGTCGTACCAGCGGCGGCGTTCGTGCAGCATCTCCGTTTTGGAAAGTCGGCCGGAAAAGATCACGGTGTCCATCGGAAATTTTTCGAGCCGGAAGTGCGTGTTGAAAAAGTGAATGGTGAAAATAAATCCGGCGGCCAGGAGTGCTTCGTCTGAATGCACGATCAGGGCAATATTGATGCTCCAGCCAGGCAGGAAACGGGAGAACACCTGGGGGAACCACATGATCAAGCCGGACATGCCGATGATGAACACACCCCAGAACACGGCGAAATAGTCGAACTTCTCCCAATAGGTCCAGCGATCGAACTGCGGCTTCGGCCCCTTGCCGAAGAACCATTTGTTGTGGGCGACGAAGTCCCGCCAGTCTTGGATGGTTGGCACCATTGAATCCGGGCTGGAGAGCGCCTTCCAGACCCGGCTCAACCTGAAACGGCCGGTGTCCGGGTCGCGCAGGAAGGCGCGGCGAGACCAGGCTGTGGTCGTGAGCTTGTAGGCGTGCAGCCCAAAATAAAGAAACGTGATGATTGCGCCGAACCGGTGCATCGTGCGCGCGGCTTCCGCCCCGCCAATGATCCGGAAGATGAACTTCGCCCAATCCGTGTAATAGAATTTGAGCGGCATTCCGGTGATTACCAGCAGCAGAAAACTGGTCACCACGAGGAAATGCAGGAACCGTTCGAAGGGTACGAAGCGCGTGAACATTTCATCATCCTTTTGCGCATGCACCTTCGCTTCGCGGAATGTCTTTGAATCGTGCAAATACAGGTAAGCTGTGCGGAACAACCAGGAAAAGGTATGGCCGCCAAAGAAGGTGAAGGTGCCGACGAGCAGGCTGGTCATTAGCAGAAATGTGGTGTGGAGGGCGGGGTAATTCCTGCCGTCCAGCGGGTTGGCATGGGGCTGATACTGCGTGAAGCCAGCCGTCGCGGCCGGGTGACATTGCTGGCAAGTGGCCAGGATATTGGCCTGGGAAAGATGCGAAGCCGGATCTGACGCGGGCAGGACATCGTGGTGCCCGTGGCAATCGTAACACGCCGCGACTTCCGGGGCGGCGCTGGCTTTTCCGAGCGCCATGGCTTTCCCGTGGTAAGTATCGCGATAGTGTTCGAGACGATCGGCGTGGCATTTACCGCAACGTTCATCACTGGCAATTTTAAAGTGACCATTGCTGGGTGGTTCGATGCCGTGCGCCGTATGACAATCGGTGCAAACCGGCGCCCGCTTGTCGCCTTTGGCCAGGAGTTGTCCATGCACGCTTCGGTTGTAGGTTTCCTCGACCTTGACGTGGCATTTGCCGCATGTCTTTGCAACATTCGCCGGGTTGATCGGCGCATCCCGGTCCACGGAGCGCTTGATGTCGTGGACGCCGTGGCAGTCGTTGCAGGAAGGCGCGACGATCAAGCCCATCTTGAGCAGCGCCCGGCCGTGAATGCTGTCCAGGTATTGTTCGGCGGCCTCCGGATGCTTCATTTGATATTCCCTGGTCAGGCCGGGATTGCTGTGACATGTCGTGCAAGTGCGCGGCAGGTTGAGCTTGAATACCGGGGACTCGGGATCTTTCACGGGCAGCATCGCGTGCGAACCGTGGCAATCCCAGCAGTTGGCCGCGCCGGAAGCGCCCATCTTGTGGCTCATGCCATGGATGCTCGTAGCGTAGTCCTTGGTTGCCTGTTCGTGATTCGGTTTGGCGTCGTGGCAGCCGACGCAATTCGGCGGCGGCAGCTTTTTCTCGTGCACCATTTCGGTGACGCCGTTGTGGCAATCAGTGCAATTCAGTTTTCCATGAATCGACTTGGTGAATTGGTTGGTGGGGAAGATTGGCAGGGGAACCGATTTTCCGTTCACGGTGCGAAAGTTGGAAGGATCGGTGTGGCAATCGAGGCAATCTTCGTTGGAGATCGCCGTGGCGGGCTTTTTGATTGCGCCTTCGCCGGCGGTGGCGGCAAACAACGCGCGTGATCCAAGCAAGATCAACAGCAAAAGGCCGCCACCCAAGCGTGGAAGATTTAAGGTTCTTCGTCTGCTGATTATGGTTGCCATGGTTATTTCAAGGAGACGGGCTGCTGCGAAACTAAAACAAAATCCGGAGGCCGGCTTGCGGGAAGGACGCTTTCCGCGCCGTCTCTTGTCGAACCAGCTTCCGATGCGACCGCGCTTGCAACCGCCGCTCGGCTGCGTTGATTACTTCTTGAACGTCCGCATGTAGGCGACCAGCGCCTTGGCCTCGGCGTCGGAGATGCCTTCGGCGGGTTTCATCAAGGCCTTGCCGTCCTTGTCCTTGAGGCCTTCCTTGATGGCTTTTACTCCGTCTTCATCTTTGAGTTCGGCCTGGACTTTGGTGTCGGTGTAATCCTTGGCGCCCAACTTTTTGCCCATCTTGGTGTCGCCTTTGCCGTCGGTTCCATGGCACTTGGCGCATTCCTTTTCATACAGCTCCTTGCTATCGGCGGCCGGCGACGAGCAGGCGGCCGAAAGGGCAACGATTGTTGCTAACAGGATGGTTTTTTTCATAGCTTTCTCTCTTCTGTTCAGTGCTGCTTTCCTGGCGCCCATTGGGTGCGTCAGCTTCAGTGCAAACATCGGTGGTTCACGTCCTGAGTTCTCTCCCTGTCTTGCCTAATACTTCGCATTTGTTGCATAAAGCTTTCTACTGATATCAGTTCGCGCCGAACGCGGGATTCTGATCAACCGATGGAGTGAGAGGACCCTTTCTTGTCCATCCTGCGAATTGCCAGTAATCGGCCCCGAAATTCCCGCGGGTGTGATTAAAAGTGGGTGAGGTGTGAGAGGGGCTGACCAGGAAAATTAAAGTGTCCTTGGCAGTCGTGATCCGTTCAGTACCCGCTGCTCGCAATGGCTCGCATGTATTGCGCGCGCTCGAAGGCGCTGGGGTCGGGACAATTCGTCTGGCTCAGGCTGCCTTTGAGCTGGCTTACGGATTGATATTCGTGCTGGTCCATCCAATCGCGCACGCCCCGTTCCAAAACGCTCAGGTAGGGGATGCCGTGCCGCAGCAATGCGGAGCAGAGCATCGTCGCGTCGGCGCCCGCCATGAGCATCTTGACCACGTCCGTCGGGCGATGGATCCCGCCGGTGGCTGCGAGGCTGGCGGTGATGCGGCCGTGCAGCAAGGCGATCCAACGCAACGGAACACGCATCGCCATGGGCGTGCTCAGGAGGATATTGGGCCGGACTTCGAGTGTCTCAACGTCGATGTCCGGTTGAAAAAAGCGGTTGAATAACACGAGGCCGTCCGCTCCCGCCGTGTCGAGGCGCGCCGCCATGTTGGCGAAATTCGTGAAGAACGGACTTACCTTGACCGCCACGGGAATCGTGACTTTCGACTTCACGGCTTCAACAATATCCAGGTAAATCTTCTCCACTTCGGTGCCCGTGAGATGGAGCGAGGTGGGGATCCAATAAATGTTAAGTTCTATGGCGCTGGCGCCCGCCTCTTCCATGAGCCTGGCGTAGCTGGTCCAGTTCCCCATCGTCGAACCGTTCAAACTCGCAATGATGGGAATGTCCACCGCGTCCGTGATCTTGCGAATGTTCTCCAGGTAATGCTCCGGCCCGACGTGAAATGCCGGCGGCTCCGGGAAATACGTCAGTGCCTCCGCGTTGCTTTCCGTGCCGCGCGAAAGGTGCGTCAGCAATTCGTCCCGGTCCTGGCGAATTTGTTCTTCAAAGAGCGAATGGAGGACCACCGCTGCCGCACCCGCATCTTCCATTTTCCGGATGTTCCCGAGATCCTCGGTGAGCGGTGAGGCCGAGGGTATCAGCGGCGTGCGCAATCCGATGCCGAGGTAAGTTGTGCTGAGATCGATCATGTTCAAGCTTCTCCTTTCGCTGCCACGGAGTATGGAAAAGAACGTTTCACCTTGGGCCATTTCAGGCTGGTTCCGCGACGCTGGCGGCCGCCGTGCGAACCGAGGCTGGCAATGGTTCCGCGCCGTTGGCCTTGAAGGTCCGCGAAGCCAGATATTGGTAAAGTTCCCAGCGCAAGCCCACGTCCTGTTGCGCCTGCGCGAACAGTTTCTTCGCCTCGTCCGGTTTGCTCTTGGTCAGCATCTTGAAACGGTTTTCGAGGTTCAGATATTGTTCGACCTTCAGCTTCGGCGCCTGGGAATCCAATTGCATGGGATTTTCCCCGCGCCGCGCGCGCTCCGGATGATAACGGTAGAGCAGCCATTGGCCCGATTGCACCGCGGCCTTTTGATTTTGCAATGCCGTGGTCATGTTGATCCCGTGGGCGATGCAATGGCTATAGGCTATGATCAACGCCGGTCCGTCGTAGGCTTCCGCCTCCACGAACGCTTTGAGCGTATGCTCGTCCTTTGCGCCCATGGCGACGGAAGCCACGTAAATGTTCCCGTAAGTCATCGCGATCAAGCCAAGGTCCTTCTTGGCTCCCGGCTTTCCGCCCGCCGCGTACTTGGCTACAGCAGCGCGCGGAGTGGATTTGGAGCATTGTCCGCCGGTGTTGGAATAGACCTCGGTGTCGAGCACAAGCACCTTCACGTTGTGGCCGCTGGCGAGAACGTGATCCAGGCCGCCGTAGCCAATGTCGTAAGCCCAACCGTCCCCGCCGAGGATCCAAACGCTCTTGCGCACCAGGTAATCAGCCACCGCGAGAAAGCGGGCCGCGCCTTCACGCGCCGCCGGTTGGCCGCTCTCCTGGATGGCCGTCAATTTTTGTTTGAGCTCGTTGACCAGCTCGCGCTGCTCATAAATGCCGGCTTCATTGGTTTGATCCGCCTCGCGAATTTTGGCCGCGAGTTCCTGCCCCACCTGCGGCGCCCATTGCTCGAGCAATTCCAAAGCAAACTGCCGCTGCTTGTCCACGGAGATGCGATAGCCGAGGCCGAATTCCGCATTGTCCTCAAAGAGGGAATTGGCCCATGCCGGCCCGCGGCCTGCCGCGTTTTTCGTCCAGGGCGTGGTCGGGAGATTGCCGCCGTAAATCGAAGAACACCCGGTGGCATTCGCGACCATGAGCCGGTCGCCGAACAATTGTGTGAGCAACTTCACGTAAGGCGTCTCACCACAACCAGCGCAAGCGCCCGAAAATTCGAACAGCGGTTCGAACGTCTGAACCTCGCGGACGCTGTTGCCATGCCGTTGACGGCGGTCCGGCTCGGGGAGCGAAAGGAAGAAATCCCAGTTGGCCCGTTCGCTTGCCCGCAAGGGTTCCTGTGGGCGCATGTTGATGGCTTTGAGACGCGCCTCGGATTTGTTGCGTGCCGGGCAGACGTCCACGCAAACACCGCAGCCGGTGCAGTCTTCGGGGGCAACCTGCAATGTATAAGTCAAGCCCCGCCAATCGGGGTGGCGGGCCGCGACCGATTTGAAAGTCTCCGGCGCGCCCGTGAGCGCCGGCGTTTCATACACTTTGCTGCGAATCACGGCATGCGGACAAACGAGCACGCACTTGCCGCATTGAATGCAAACGTTCGGGTCCCAGACGGGTATTTCTGTCGCCAGGTTTCGCTTCTCCCATCGCGCTGTGCCGGTCGGAAACGTGCCATCCGCCGGCATGGCGCTCACTGGCAGATCATCACCGCGCCCGGCGATGATTTTTCCCAGTACGTTGCGCACGAAGTAAGGCGCTTCCGGCGACACGGGACTTTGCACGTCGCCGCGGCTGATTGCGGTTCCTGGCAGTTCCACAGCATGGAGATGTTCGAGCGTCGCATCGACCACTTTCAGGTTTTTTTGGACTACATCATCGCCCTTTTTGGCGTAAGTTTTGCGGATGGAATCGCGAATGGCCTCAATGGCTTGCTCCTGGGGTAACACACCCGCCAGTGAAAAGAAGCAGACTTGCATGACGATGTTGATGCGGCCTCCCAAGCCGTTTTCGCGCGCGACTCGTTGCGCGTCGATCACATACAGGCGCGCCTTCTTCTCGATCAAATGGCGTTGGGCCGATTCCGGAAAATGGCCCCAGACTTCTTCAGGCGCCCAAGGCGCGTTCAGCAAAAAGATTCCGCCCGGCGCCAGCTTGTCGGCGAGGTCGAGCCGTTCCAGAAAGACTGGCACATGGCAACCAATGAAGTTCGCCTCGGATACCAGATAGGTGGAGCGGATCGGGCGCGGGCCAAACCGCAGATGCGAAACCGTGACCGCGCCCGATTTCTTGGAATCATAAACAAAATAACCCTGGGCGTAATGGTCCGTATTCTCACCGATTACTTTGATGGAATCCTTGTTCGCCCCCACCGTTCCGTCCGAACCAAGCCCATAAAACAGCGCCCGAAAAACGCCTTCGGGTTCGATCGAAAAGTCCGGGTCGCAATCGAGGCTGGAACCGGTCACGTCATCGGTGATACCCACCGTGAAATGCTTTCTGGGTTCCGGCCGCGAGAGATTATCGAACACCGCCTTGACCATCGCCGGGGTGAATTCCTTCGAGGAAAGACCGTACCGGCCGCCTGCAACTTTGGGCAAGGTCTTCAACCCGAGCCTGCCCGCGGTCACCCCCTCGTACAGCGCATTGACACAATCCAGATAAAGCGGCTCGCCTGACCCGCCGGGTTCCTTAGTGCGATCCAGGATCGCCAAGGACTTGACGGTCGGCGGCAACGCTTCGCCAAAACGCCGCGCATCGAACGGCCGGTACAAATGAACTTTCAACACTCCCACTTTTTCGCCTTGCTCGTTGAGATAATCAGCAGTTTCCTCTGCCGCTTCGCAACCCGAACCCATGAGCACGATCACCCGTTCCGCATCGGGCGCTCCGTGATATTCAAACAAACGGTAGTGGCGGCCCGTCAGCGCGCCAAACTTATTCATTGCACGCTGAACGATGTCAGGGCAGGCCAGGTAAAACGGGTTCACCGTCTCGCGGCCCTGGAAATAGACGTCTGGATTCTGAGCGGTGCCACGCAATACCGGATGGTCAGGCGAAAGTGAACGCGCCCGGTGGTCAAGCACGTATCGCTCATCGATCATCGCGCGCAATACTTCGTCCGAAAGCAATTCAATCTTGGAAATTTCGTGCGAGGTCCGAAACCCGTCGAAGAAATGGAGAAACGGAATGCGGCTTTCGAGCGTGGCTGCTTGCGCAATGGCTGCAAAATCCTGGGCTTCCTGCACCGAAGCCGAACCCAGCATGGCAAACCCGGTTTGCCGCACCGCCATCACGTCACTGTGGTCGCCAAAGATGGAAAGTCCCTGCGCCGCGAGCGAACGCGCTGTCACTTGCAGCACCATCGGCGTTAGTTCACCCGCGATCTTGTACATATTGGGAAGCATCAACAGCAATCCCTGCGAAGCGGTGAACGTGGTCGCCAACGATCCCGTTTGCAACGCGCCATGAATCGCACCCGCCGCGCCGGCTTCGCTTTGCATCTCCACGATGGCCGGGATCGTACTCCAAAGGTTTTTCATTCCGGCCGACGCCCAGGCATCCGCCCACTCGCCAATCGGCGAACTCGGTGTAATGGGATACAATGCGATGACCTCGTTCAGTCGGTAAGCCACGCTGGCCACGGCTTCGTTGCCATCCATGGTTTTGAATTTCTTGGTGCTCATGGGGGTGTGTTTCTGAAGGGAAAGCTAATGGGGGATTTGGCTGCCGCTGCCCAAACCGGCCGGCCTGTCCGGCTCAAGCCGGCGGCGAATGGTTTGGGATAGCTGGTCCCAGTCGCTCTAGGTGCAAGCGGCTCGTCAACCCGACCGTGTGTTGCTTCGCTCGCGCTTTCCCGCGCCCAGCCGTAGCGGAGTATGATGGTCGAGGCTCTCATGTGCAGAGACAGCCTCGCAGAATCGCCTGCGGCAATCCTCACTTGCCTTGGCAAAAACTCACCCTATTTTGCGAGACCAATGGCGCAAAGCGTTTGGAGCAACAAAACGCAAATCAATGCGAATGAACTTGAGTGCGCCAATTGCGCCATTGAATTGGCCGGGATTAGCGTTCCTGAAAATTGGGCCCATGGCGGGCAGGCAACTTTATTGGCCCTTCCCGGTGTTAAATTGAAGCAGGCGCGCTGAATTGAAGTGAAATGCTCTTGGGCGAAGAAAGACGGGGGAGGAGCTTGCCTGCAGGCGACAAATTACGAATCAAAGGAGGCGCGGGAAATCAAGGTGCAATGAAGGAGCTTTGCGGGCGCTGGGTCGCGGAGGATGGACTGATTGTCACGGCTTTAGCCGCGCGTCACCAGAACTCGGGGAAGCTCTCTTTGGGTGCCGCAGGTTTGACACCGGTGTGAAAACCAGTCTCATCCTGATAGCCAACCGGGATTTCGAATCGGAACGTGTCACGCAGTTTGGTGAGCATCGCACCGAGGAGCAGGAGCCCGGGAATTGTCTGCAGCCAAGCCTTATTCATGCATCCAGTCAAAGCAGTCATTATGCCACCAGCCAAAAGCCCAGGAAATTGACACAGGATGGCCAAAAACTGTCCAAATTGCGGGAAAATCGTGTCCTGCTTTGGGACAATGGCGTAGCCAAGGAGGATCGGTTGGGATGGTGTGGCTAAGTTTGCTGTTTGGAAGGGCTGCTCGGACCAGTACGGTGACGTGTGCGATAGAGCAACGTCGTTCCAGACCATAGGGCGCTGCTTCCAGTGCCGGAGCAGGTTCAACTTTGCTCAAACCTATGAGAAGGTCGGTTGCGTTTAGCCAGGCGTTCGCTCATACGTTCGGAAGGAACAGGAAATCACCCGCCTGCGGAAAATTTGCTGACGACGAGATTCAGTGAAATACGAGTATGGGTTTAACTAGGATTACTCCGTAATTATACGGGTTTCGTTCTGTCCACGGCTGTCGAGGCTCGCCCAAATATCGAGCAGCCCTGTCCGATTTCCGGTCAAAAATCATCGATTAAAACACCATCGCCAACGTTGCTTTCTGGCGATGGCCTCTGCAAACAGCGCCAAGAAGCCTGGTTCAGGGTGGCGGTTATTAGCGGCGCTTTTCTTCGCGGAACGGGCGCAAAAGCTTGAAATTCAAAGTCCTGTCAGGGCTTTAACAAAGCTGAGAATGCGAGCATGCGTGCGGGGGCATCAATAATTTTCCGCGCGTGATCGACCTTGCAATGCAGATAGTTGTCGCTTGCGGGAATGCGAAACCGGCCGCGCGACCGGCGCGTGGCAACGTTCCTGCTTTTCCTGCTCTCACTATGTGTGATATGATGACGACTTGGAGGAAGAGCACACGCAAGGTGTCTTCTGCTGTGCGCACAATGGCCAAATGCATCGCCGTCTCCTGCCTGCTGGCCTGGGCCATCGCTTTCGAGGCCCTGGCGGCGCCTAATCGGGTGATGGTGAGCTGGAGTCCGAGCGCGGATCCAGCCACGGCGGGCTACTGTCTTTATTACGGCAACGCGAGCGGCAACTATTCCACGCGCGTTGATACCGGGACAAATACTTCAACGACTGTGTCCAACCTCCAGGGCGGCTTGACCTACTACTTCGTTGCAACTGCGTATAATGGCGCCAGGGTGGAGAGCAATCCCTCAAGCGAAGCGAAGTTCACGCTTTCAACCAATTCCGTGCCGACCCTCGCGACGGTGCCGGGCCAATTTGTTAACGTGCTGGACCAGTGGAGCATCACCAACACAGCCAGCGAGAGCGGCTTGGCGGTCAGGCGTTTTACCTACAGCCTTGATCCAGGCGCGCCGTATTTCATGGAAATTAACCCGACCAACGGGGTGCTAAGCTGGATGCCCTTGTTCAGCAACGCGGGCAAAACTTACACTGTAACGGTGCGCGCTACGGACAATCAGGTGCCGCCCGCAACCACGACGAATACTTTTGCCGTGGTGGTTGGGCACTTTGCGCAGTTGAACTTCAGTTCCTGTGTGACTGCCGCCGGGCAGACCAACAGCATCAGCATGACGATGACCTCCAGCATCGCCCTGACGAACCTCAGTTTTACGTTGGATGCACCGGTGGGGCGGGTGGGCGGCATGGCCGTGACATCCTTGAACCCACAAGCGATCGGTGTGACTCAGCAACCGGCTGGCGCCTATCATTCCGTGGTCACGGTCACCAGCCTGAATGGCCAGGCATTGCCGATGCAGACCCCGTTGCTCCAGGTGAATTTTACCGCGACCGCTGGCCAGCACTCCACTTTCTCCTCCCTGAATGCTTCGAGCGTGAATGCCATTCAGGCGGATGGGACCGCTTTGCCGAAGGCCGCTGGCGGGAGCGGGCGATTGGTGTTGATCGGGCCGGAACCGCTGGTTGAGGCGCAACAGAACAATGGCCTTCGGAGCCTGGTGCTCTATGGCAATGTGGGCAAGCACTTCACGGTGCAGTCCACCACCAACCCGAAATCGCAAAGCGTTTGGTCCACGGCGGCTTCGGGCACGCTCACCAATCAAACTCAAATTTTCAACGGCATACCTCTGTCAGCTCCGGCGATTTTCTACCGGGCCTATACTTTCTAACCACAGGCTCAGTCCGCGCTTTGCGGCAATATCTTCGCCCGTCCGGGATTCTGCTTCAGGCAATCCCGGGCGGGCTTTCCGTTGGATATTCCAAAGCCGGCGCGGAAGTTCGCCAGCCGTTGTGACATTTATTGCGCACCCACCTTGGGCATCCACCGCTCTGAATCAGCCGGCTCTTCGACTGGCTGCGGTTCAAAAACTGGGTAGAGCAGGGGCAGAATGAACATGGTGAGAACCGTTCCGGTAATCAAGCCTCCAATAATGACGACTGCAAATGGGCGGGCAGTCTCCGCGCCCACGCCCTTGGAGAGCGCCATCGGCAAAAGGCCCAGCATGGCCATGAGCGCCGTCATTACCATCGGCCGCACACGCGAGGCCGCGCCGTTGGTAATCGCGTCCCTCACGGCCTGGCTTTCCTTGCGGAGATCGCGGATGCGCGAAACCAGGATGACGCTGTTTTGAATCGACACGCCGAAGAGCGCGATAAAACCAACCAGCGCGGCTACCGAAAGGTTCAATCCCGCCAAGGGCAGCGCCACCAACCCGCCCACGGCCGAAAACGGCACCGTGAGCAGGATCAGAGTGGCGAATTTCGCCGAGTCGAAAGCGATGAAGAGCAGGAAGAAGATGGCCAGGATGGTGATGGGAACAATGAACGCCAGCCTTCGTTCGGCCCGGCGCTCGTTCTCAAATGCTCCGGTCCATTCCAGCCGGTAACCGGGCGGCAGGCGCACGGCGGCATCCACTTTGCTTTGCGCTTCGTTCACGACGTCGCCAAGGCTGCGGTCGCGCACGGAAAGTTTGATTGAGGTGCGGCGCTCGTTTTCCTCGCGGACAACGCGCGAAAGGCCCGGACGAGTTTCGACGGTCGCGAGCGTTCCCAGAGTGATCCGTTCGCCGCTGGAACCGAATACCGGGATGTTGCGGATGGATTCCACATCGGCCACGAATTTGGGCGCCAGCTTGACGACGAGATCGAAGGTGCGCTCGCCTTCCAACACCTGTGTGGCCGCCTGGCCGCCCATGGCGGTGGCAATGATGTTTTGCATGTCCTGGATGGACAACCCGTAGCGCGCTATCGCTTTGCGATCGACGATGATCTGAATTTGCGGCTGGCCCAACAAGAGATCGGTGCCGACATCCTTCGCGCCCGGCACCTTTTTGATGATGTCCACGATTTGGTCGGCAAACTTCTGCAATTGCTCCGGGTCGTTCCCATACAACTTAATGGCCAGTTCGCTTTTGACGCCGGAAACCGCTTCGTTGACGTTGTCTTCGATGTATTGGCTGAATTGTGTGTCGATGCCGGGGATTTCGTTGAGGTTGCGGGTCATCGCGTCGCAAAGCTCATCGCGGGTATGCGCCGTGGTCCATTGTTCGCGCGGCTTCAAACCCACGCTGTATTCCGAGACGTCCCAGCCGTTGATGTCAGTGCCGTCGTCGGGGCGGCCCAACTGGCTGACCACGTAACGGACTTCGGGAAACGACGCCAGCCGCTTGCGGACGTTCTGGGTGATTTTGGCGGATTCGGAGGGGGAGATGGATTGAGGAGCGAACGTCCGCACCCAGAGATCGCCTTCATCCAGTTTGGGCAGGAATTCGCTGCCGAGGAAATGAAAGGTAATGCCACCCACCACCAGCAAGGCGATGGCGACAGTGAAGACCAGTGTGCGGGACCGCAGGGCAAAGTCCAAGGCGGGCCGGTAAAGCCGCACCAGCCAGCGCACCAGCCAGGATTCATGCTCGGCAATCTTGGTTTTGACGGCGAAGCTGGCGAGCGCGGGAACCACCACGATGGCGAAGATCGTGCCGGCGATCAGGGCAAAGGTCAGTGTCAAGGCCATGGGACGGAAGATTCTGCCTTCCACGCGTTGCAAGGTGTAGAGCGGGATAAAAGCGGTGAGCAGAATTACCTTCGAGAAGAGGATCGGACGTCCCATTTCCGAAACCGCCTCGACAATCAGTGAGGAGAGCGAGCGAACCTTGCCTTTGCGTTCCTCCAGCAGCCGTAGAATGTTCTCAATCACCACTACCGAAGAATCCACGATAATGCCGAAATCGATCGCGCCCATTGAGATCAAGTTGGCCGGAATACCGCGCAGATCCAGCAGCATGAATGCTCCCAGCAGCGCAACCGGCACTGCGAGGGCGACCACCAGTGCGGAGCGATAGTTACCCAGGCCGAGAAAAAGAGTGAGCACCAGCAGCACCAGCCCAATGCCCTCGAGCATATTATGACGCACGGTGTGCAGCGTGCGATCAATCAACGCGGTGCGGTCGTAATACATGGCCAATTTGACGCCTTGGGGCAGGTAATGCGCGTTGATCTGCTCGGCCATTTGTTCGACGCGTTTGCAAACTTCCACCGCATTTTCGCCGCGGCGCATGATGACCACGCCTTCGGCCACATCGTCCTCATCCGCTGTGCGGTCGGTCCGCCCGACGCGGCCCAGGCGCACCGCGTTGCCAATGATGACCTTGCCAATGTCCTTGATTCGGATGGGCGTGCCGTTGCGGGTATCGACGGCGATATCCTCGATGTCCGCCAGGTCGCGGACCAGCCCCAACCCGCGCACGACGTATAGTTCGGAGCCATGTTCGACGTACGAGCCGCCGGCGTTATTGTTGCCGTTGGCCAGCGCCGTAAAAACCTGCTGCAAGGTGAGATTGTATGACTTGAGTCTGGTGGGATCCACCAACACCTGATACTGCTTGGTCAGTCCGCCAAAACCGACCACATCCACGATCCCCGGAACAGTGCGGAATTTTTTTTCGAGCACCCAGTCCTGCAAAGCTTTTACTTCGACGCGAGGAAATTCCGGCGGCGCCTTCAAAGTGTAGCGGAAGACCTCGCCGATGGGCGTGGCGTCCGGCGAAAGCCCGGCCTGCGCGCCCGCGGGCAGGCTGGCCGTGGTAAGGAGTTGGCTCGCCAGATTACGCACCGTGGCATTGTTGGCGTCGTCCTCGAAGACAAGCGTGATCTGGGACAGGCCGAAAAGCGAAATGGAGCGCATGGACACGCGCTTGGGAATGCCGTTGAGGACATTTTCCAGAGGAATGGTCACCAGGCGCTCTACCTCCTCGGCCGCGTGACCCGGAAAGAGGGTGATAATCTGCACCGACACGTTGGTTACGTCGGGGTACGCCTCGATCGGCAGTTCCCGGAAAGCATTGATGCCTGCAATTATGAATGCCCCAAGAAGGGCAATGACAACGGCGCGATGGTGAAGGACGGCGGCGGTTAGCTTGCTAATCATTTATTCGGCTTGGCGGCGGGTTCGGGTGCCGCTGGCGGGATCAGGATTTGTCTTCGGAATCCAGCAACGCTTGCAGCAGCAGGCAGCCTTCGGTGACTACTTTCTGCCCCGGGGAAACACCGTCGAAGACCTGGACTTTCCCGTCTTGTTCAATACCCAGTTTAACTATCTGCCGCTGGTATTCGCCGGGGGACTTTTCGATGAACAAGTAGGATTGGTTGTTCTTCATGAAAACCGCTTTCGAAGGAATCTCCACGCTCGATTGGGTTATCTTGGTCGCGTCCGCCAGCACATCCACCGTCACATACATTTCGGCCTTCAGAAGCTTGTCCGGGTTGTTCACGACGCCCCGGACTTTGACCGTGCGTGTGGCCGGATCGAGCGAGTCGCCGATGTTCTCCAGCGTGCCTTCGAAGGCCTGGTTGGGATAGGCTTGGGAATAAATCCGCAACGTCTGGCCGGCTTCCAAGCCGGGGAGGTCAGCCTCATGGACATCCAATTGCACCCATAACCTGGTGGGATCGCTCA
This sequence comes from Verrucomicrobiota bacterium, assembly GCA_021325145.1. GTDB lineage: Bacteria > Verrucomicrobiota > Verrucomicrobiia > Limisphaerales > Pedosphaeraceae > JAJPHR01. Next base: position 24,436 of record JAJPHR010000023.1, read on the forward strand.
CTACAAACAACGGCGCGAACAATTGCGTCGCGTTGGCCAGCATCTGATCAGCGCGAACTTCCTGGCCGGGGTTGATGTTCTTTTCCACGACCACTCCTGAAAGCGGCGTGCGCAACAGATACATCGAATCGCTGGCCTTGTCACTGCCGCCGTAAAGCGCGAGGCGCGCCTGCGCGCGATCACGCTCGGAGATGGCGCTGGTGTAGGCGGCTTCGGCGTTCTCGACGTCCTTTAGCGGGGCGGCGCCATGCGCTTGGAGTTCCTTGGCCCGGGTGAACGCCTTTTCTGCGGCTCTCAAATTGCCCGCCGCTGTCCGCGCGTCGGCCAGCGCTTGTCCAAAATCGGGCGAATTGATTTTCGCCAGCGCGGTGTTGGCGGGGATGGACTGGCCCAGGTTCACTAGTATCTCGCCGACCCGTCCCGCCACCGGCGTAAAAATGCGGACGGTTGCGTCATCGTCCCAATAAAGCCGGCCAGTGAAGTGCGTAATGGCCACTTTTCGTGGCTCTGCCGTTTCCACGGAGAGGGAAGCCGTTTGCGGGGCGTCGGCCGCAAAAATAACTTTTTCTCCGGCTACTTTTGGGCCAGCCACATCGGTTGTCTTCTTCTCCTCTTTGCAACCCACCAGGCAGAGCGCCGCGAGCAGGCTGAGAAGTTTCGTTTCAATCGCTCGTGTCTTCATAGCTGGATCCTTTCACTGTTTCCAGGAGTTCAATTCCTTTTCGGTTAATATATTTCGTGCGGCGCTCAGGTCCGCTGCCGCGCTGGCGGTGTCGGACATCGCTTGGGCCGCGGCGAGGCGGACCGTATTGTCGTCCCGCTCGGCGGTAAGCAAATCCACCAGCGAAGCGCCGCCTTTCTCATAGGCAAAAGCAACCGACTCGCGCACCTGGGCCGCCTTGGGGCGGATTTGTTCCTGGTAACGGCGCAAGCGGGCGAAGGCTTCCTGATACGCAACCTCCGCGTTGGCGATGTCGGAATAAGCCTGGGCCCTCAATTTGCCAAGCTGCAGTTCCGCCTGTTCGCGGGCGGCTTCGGCTGCCCTGATTCCACCGTTGTTCCGATTCCAAATGGGCAGCGGGAAAGAAACACCCAGGCCCACCGTGTCGGGTCCCGGCGGCCCCGGAGGGTTGCGCTCATATTGCACCAGGAAAGTCGGATCCGGGATGCGCAGGGCCTTTTGCAACTTGAGATCGGCCTGGGCTCTTCGCGCATCCGCTTCAGCCGCGAGCACATCTGGCCGGTCGCCATTTTGCGGTTCAACGGGTGGCGAAACGACCAATTGTTCCAGCGCATCCACCGGAATCCAATCGCCGGCGGGATGCTGGACACCCATGAGCACTTCGACCGCGATGCGGGCCTGAACGGCGGCGGTTTCAGCCGATTTCGCCTGGAGTTCAAAGACGTCGGCATTGTTCTCGATCTGCTTTTTGTCCGAATCCGAAATGTCGCCTGCCTTGAACCTGACTTCGGCAATATCCGCTTCGCGCCGGAGCGATTGGGCGGATTGGGTCAGGATGCGGACATTTTCTCCCGCCAAAAGAGCCGCAACATAAGCCTTGGTCACGCCTTGATCCAGGGAGCGGCGGGCGTCGAAAAAGCGCGCGCGCGCGCCGGTAATGCCCGCCCGGGCGGAGGCTTGGCGGCTGCCGCGTTTGCCGCCGATTTCCACCAACTGGTTGACGGCTGCGATGGTGTCGTAGCTGCGGTTCCAGAAGCTGTTGCCCAACGGTGTGCTGTTGCCTTCGCCATGCGCGTCAATCTTCATGGTGGAAAGCGAAACGGTTGGGTTCGGAAATTCATGCGCGACGATGAGTTGCGCGGTGGCGGTGTCCACGCCACTCTTCGCCGCCAGCAAATCCCAGTTCCGTTCGTAAGCAGTCCGTTTGGCCTCGGCGAGACTGAGACGACGTCCTGCCGACGCCGCGGCTGCCGGATTGCTTTCTGCCGGCGGGACGGCGGCGACCACGGGAGCGAGGCACGAGTAAATGATCAACATGGGCAGCCAACGCGCCAAATGCTCTGTCGATATTCCTTTCATGAAAAAGTCTGCGGCTCGCTGATTCGCCGCATCAGGCCGATTCCGTCTCTCCAGTGGTTTTTGGCCGCGGGCACAGAAACCCGGCGACGCCATTGGGCGGAAATACCCGTTGGCGGGCCTGCCGCTGGTGCGCGTTTTTCTGGCTCGCCCGACAATGCGGACCGAAGCGTATTCTGCATGCGGTTGTTTCCTCACATGAATGATCCGAGTTGTTGGTTCAGGTAGAGAATTAAGGGTGCCGGGCTTCGCCGTTCTGGCTCGAGCAGAAGTAACGGCCAATACGGTGAGGGAGTCTCCCGGCACCCTAAATCTCTGTTCTGGCTTAACTCAGTTCCAGTCTCATACAACATCGACCTGCTACAACAAATTCATCTAAGCCGAAGCCGCCAAAGCAGACGGCATACAGAACGTCTCCCGGTTAACGAGCCGCCGCCGCCGAAGTTCCAGTGGTTCGGTAACGATTCGCTTCATCCAATCCAGCAGCGTTGGCAGTGCGAGCGGCTTCTCAAACACAGCCGTTGCGCCGGCCTCAACCGCGGCCTGATGCTGGTTTGGTTTGGCAGTAATCACGATTACCGGCAAAAAAGGGTTGATGTCCCTGATCTGATCGAATGCGTCCCACCCATTGACGACCGGCATGTTGAGGTCCAGCAGGACCAAATCGACCGGCGTCTGAGCGAGAATTGCCAGGGCTTCCTGGCCGTTGGTGGCCGCGAGGACGGAATAGCCCTCGGATTCAAAGACGCGACCCAATGACTGGCGAACCGAGTGATCATCATCAACTAATAATACGTTTGCACTCACGGCACGTGACTTGCCTTCTGCTGCTTGCGGTGTTTAGCTGGCAGCGTGCCAGCTAAAGAGTTTTTTGTTAGCCATTGAAAATCAGCGTATTATGAATTCAAAGCCTGGTCGGAGCCGGCTAATGATGGAAACTTTCTTTCCTGAGGTGGTAACTTGGTATCCACCCCGGCGCTTGGCGCAGCATAGCGGCGAGCGAAAGTGCTGCTAAGAATGCGGCGCCGCATCGCGGAAAAAACCAGTTCCCGCCGCGGTGGTGCAAAACGTAGGCCATGAGTGCAATCAAACTACGATTGATTGGTTTCGCCTTCGCCATTGTGATGGTGGCCTTGATGATCGGGTGGGCGGCTCACGCCAGCCTGAAGCGCGTCACCGAATTGAGCGACAAGCTTACCAGTGTGCAAATCGCCAGCTTCCAGACGGCGGATTACTTTCAAGCCCATTTGCAGAAGCTCGATTACGCGTTGCTGCGCTACCAGGTGCGGCGCGATCCTTTCGACCGTCAACAATTCCAGACCGGGTGGACCAATTTGAATGACTGGATCGATGTTCAACGGCCAACCCTCACCACCACCAACGAGCAGGCGATTCTCGACCGAATCAACGAGGCCTATGACGATTACTTCGCCGCCACGAGCAACCTGCTTCAGGCCATCGACGCCAAGATGATTCCACCGGGCGACTCCAGCGGATTCGACCGTGTGGAGATTCAATCGCAGCGGTTGCTCGGTCTGGCTTACCAATTAGTCGATGCACATCGTGAATCGCTGACGCGCTTTGTGGCGGATTCGCACAAGTCCCTGTCATTTCTGCGGGGTCTCATTTTCAGCTCCTTGTTCCTTCTGTTGATCCTGGGCGCATGGCTGGCCGGAGTGGTGTATCGTGATATGATAAATCCCATGCGCCTGAAATTGATCGAGAGCAACGCCATCATCGAACGCCAGGAGAAACTGGCCTCGCTCGGCGTCCTCGCGGCGGGCGTGGCGCATGAGATCCGCAACCCGCTGACAGCCATTAAAGCGCGGCTCTTCACCCAACGCAAAACGTTGCGCGCCGGTTCCGGCGAGTTGGAGGACGCGGACGTGATTGGAAAGGAAATTGACCGGCTGGAACATATTGTTCAGGACGTGCTCCAGTTTGCGCGTCCGTCCGAGCCCAAATTGGTGAAGCTTTCGGCGGGGGCCATTTTGCGCGAAGTGCGCGATCTGCTCGCCCCCCAAATGCAAAAGGCCGGCATCGAGTTGCGAGTGGACGCCTCGGGCGACGCGGTGCTGAACGCGGATGCGGGTCAGCTCAAACAGGTGCTGATCAACCTGGTTCAAAATGCCGTGGACAGCATTGAAGGTTCCGGCCGCATCACCTTGCGCGAGCGGACGGGCAACGCGCGCTTGAATGGCCAACTCACTCCCGTGGCAATTTTGGAAGTCGAGGACACCGGCAGGGGCATGACATCCGAAGTCCAGAAGCGGTTGTTCGATCCCTTCTTTACCACCAAGGACGCCGGCACTGGTTTGGGGCTGGCCATTGCGGCGCGGATCATCGGCAAACATGGCGGCGCGCTCGAGTTCCAAACCCTGGTCAACCGCGGCACCACCTTCGGCATCGTCCTGCCGCTATCCAATGGAATATGATACAGGTTTCCAAAGTTCTTCTGATTGAAGACGACGCCAGCGCGGCGCAGGCTCTCCAGCGTGTCCTGGCCGCCGAAGGATACCGGGTCGCCTGTGAAGCGCGCGGCGATACCGGCTTGGCCGGCGCTCAACAGGAAGAGTTTGATGTCGTCATTACGGACTTGAGATTGCCCGGACTCAATGGTCTCGAATTGGTCCGGCAACTTCATAGCGCCAAGCCCCGCCTGCCCATTATTCTCATGACGGCGCATGGCACCACCGAGACGGCCATCGAAGCAACCAAGCTGGGCGCGTACGATTACCTCGTCAAACCCTTCGAGATGGAGGAGCTCCTGTTCCTGGTCGAAAAGGCGGTCGAAAGCAGCCGCTTGATGACCCAGCCGGTGGAGATGGGCGACGTGCCCTCCGCGCGCAACGCGATCATCGGCAACAGCCGCCTCATGCAGAACATTTACAAGGAGATTGGCCGGGTCGCAGCCAAACCCGTGCCCGTGCTCATCCGCGGCGAAACCGGCACCGGCAAGGAACTGGTCGCTCGCGCAATCTATCAGCACAGCGACCGCAGCAAGGCGCCCTTCGTCGCAGTCAATTGCGCGGCCATCCCCGAAACGCTGCTCGAAAGCGAATTGTTCGGCCACGAACGCGGCGCATTCACCGGCGCCGACGTTCGCCGCATCGGCCGCTTCGAACAGGCCAGCGGCGGCACCTTGTTTCTCGACGAGATCGGCGACATGAGCATCGGCACCCAGGCCAAACTGCTCCGCGTGCTTCAGGAAAAATACATCCATCGCCTCGGCGGCAAGGAACCCATCCCGATCGATACCCGGGTAATCGCCGCGACGCACCGCGACCTGGAAGCGGCCTTGCGCGAAAAGCAGTTTCGGGAGGACCTTTACTATCGGTTAAACGTGGTGGTGATCCGGGTGCCCTCCTTGCACCAGCGGGCCGAGGACATCCCAAACCTCATCACCTATTTCCTGCAACGCCACGGCGCGGAGTTCGGCATCGATGCGCCGTCGATCCAGCCCGAAGCGGTCCAGTTCCTTCAACAACAACCGTGGCCGGGCAACGTGCGCGAATTGGAGAACATCGTGCGCCAGGCGCTGCTCCTGGCGGGCAAATACACCATCAGCCTCGACCACGTTCGTCAAGTCATGGCCAAGCCCGGCGAGACCGCGTCCGGCTCGAACCAATCCGTCGCCGCCGGCATCGCGGACTACCTCGAGCGCGCCCGGCGCGGCGAAATGGAAGGCGTGTATGCGCGCGTGATCGAGGAAGTCGAACGCGAACTCTTCGCGCAGGCCATCCACATCGCCCAGGGCAACCAGGCGCGCGCCGCCCGCTGGCTCGGCGTCTCCCGCATCACCATGCGCGAGAAACTGCAATCGTTCGGACTGCATCCAACCCAGCGAGGTGAAGGGCAGGGGACTGAGGATGGTGGATAGAGGATGGAATATGGCGGGGCAGATTTTTCCCGGCCGGATTCGCTGCGCAAAGCCGGCAATAAAGATCATTATGTGATTTCCTTTTCAGACGGGGAGTTTTTCGAATTTATTCTAGTCAATGAACATGTGAGGGTTTTGTCTGCAGGCGAATCCAGAGCATAACGTGGTTCATTCCCGAGGAAGCGCACGGGGTTATTGGCGGCGACGTAATCCTCCAGCCGTTCCGGCAGGAGGAGGGATTGATGACGATCCAGACCACGGCGATGGTTCATGCTTGTATGAGACGCCGCGGCGGCGTAAACGTTTCAAAAATGCATGCGTTTTTACACGGCCTCGCGCTGCAGCTAACGGCGGCGGGCCGTCGCATTTGCAATTGGCGCGCCTCGTGGCCGCCGTCGCTGAGCTTGGGTCGTTGGGACCAACCCTCGGACTTTATGCCGCCAGCTTCTTTAAGAGCAATGCAAGTCTTGGGAGCCATTGGTATCGAGTCCTATTGCACTCGCAACGGTATCAAGGATCCAGAAGTGTATTCATTTATTCGCCATTTATGGAAGATCGTCGATGTCAGTGATCTTCCTGCTTGGAGCGGAGAGTGCACACGCCTTTGCGATCGGCTGATTGCTCGACTCGCAGCAGAGGGACAGGGTCATTTGCGTCACCTCTGCAATGCCGGATATGAGATTACCGCATCACAGATGTATACGATTTACAGGCCGGAGCGAGTTGCGCGAGACTTGCATGATGTTTCCGACCTTTCGAAATGCGATCTGGAGTCATTGGCAGCTTCCGACCTGTTTTGCCGCCATGATCGAGGATCGAGCGGCTGGGGTGAACCTGTGCCAGAGAGTTTGGTTTATGAGTGGAAAGAATTGGCCCAACAAATCGCTGCAGCCAACAGGGATAGCGCTAGCAGTTCCGCTGCGCGGTTCACGCTGTTTGGTCCCGCGTGGCTGAGCTCTAGTCGTTAGACTACGAGAAATGCTCCCAGATTTCCAACTGCCTGTCGCCGCTGACGAACACGACCGGAAACTCTTATCGGATATTGAGCGCTTCGGCTGGCATGTCCTCAAGATTATGGGAGATGAGACCGGTCCTGAATATTGCTTTTCTGTGGGGCTTTATTACACGTTCGGACACCCAGAGATTCTCGTGATGGGACTGTCGCATTCGGTGGGGCATCAGTTCATCAACCTTGCGGCTGGGCACATTGCGAACGGGAGGGTCTTCCGACCCGGGGAGCGGACGGACGACTTGGCCCAGGGATTTGCCTCCACCTTTGTTCCGGTTTCGATAAATCATTATCAGGAGTATCTTGGTTACGCTATTTGGTTTTATCGGCAGTTGAAGCAGCCATTCCCCGTTCTCCAGCTTGTATGGCCTGACAAGCAGGGCCGGTTTCCTCGGGAGAGCGATTATGACGAAAGATTTTTCAAGTTGCAGCGTTTACTCGACGTGGGCTGACAAGGCACTATGAACGAAGAACAAGAAAAACAGAAAATCCGCGACCTCGTTGACACCTGGATACGCGCCTCCGCGGAAGGAGATGTGGACCTCGTTTTGACCCTCATGGCCGAGGATGTCGTCTTTCTATTGCCCGGTCAGCCGCCGATGCGTGGCCGGGATGCCTTTGCCGCGGCTTCGCGCTCAGCCATTGGAAGGATGCGCTTTGAAGGCCGGCCGGAGATTCAGGAGACCCATATCGCCGGCGACTACGCCATCTGCTGGAATTATCTCTCCGTGACGGTCACTCCGTTGCCGGACGGGCCGCCCAAATGTCGGGCCGGAAACATTTTGTCGGTGTTTCGCAAAGAACCGGACGGCCGCTGGGTGCTTTTTCGTGACGCAAACATGCTCACTGCCCAATGAATCTAGTGCCAGGCCTTCCCCCGGGGCTGAAAGTCCAAACTATACCAGCCCAGGGCACGGCGAATCAGCAAGCGCCGCCCTGGGTTTCAGCCCCAAAGAGATTCAAGCGCTGTAAGCGCGAGCTAAAGCTTCCCGCCTTAAGCTTGTTTGGCTCGGAGCAGCGTATGATTCGATTGCAATATCGAACCGACAGTTGTATATCAGGTATCAAAGCGCATGGGCATCCTCCACAACCTGAAGCTCCGGTTCTCGCCATCGAAGATTGTATTCTCACCCTCCAAGAGGATAGACTTCCAGTGCCGGAGGAACGCTTCGACGCGCTGCTCGTGGCGGTATGAGCAAGTTGCCCCAGGTTTCCGGATCGGATGTTGTCCGTGCGCTACAGAAGATCGACTTCTCAGTTTGTTGCCAGCACCGATTGCTGAGCTTGATCTTAGGCTCATTGCATGAAGACATCATCCAAATATGCGAACATGGCGACCGTGCTGGCGGGTTTCGGTGCGGTGGCTCTTGTCGGTGTCTATTATCCCATCATCAATCGGGCGCAGTTCAGGATCGACTTCCATCGGCACAATATGCCACTCGGCTGGTGTCTATTGGGCACTCCGGTGTCATTGGCGATTTTGGCCGCGTCATGGCATTTAAATCGCAAGGCAGGACGCATAAAGCGAGAGGAAGAGAAAGGGCCGCCGTCTGGCCCTGCCCGGTAGCGAACCGGTGCAATCGAATCTCGCGGGTTGTGCGAAGGATAGTTCCATTCTAGGGTGTATTGCATTCGTAGATGCCACGCACCAAGAAACACCGCGCCAAATCCATCGGCGCCCGCGATTCAACCGGAGCTTCCGTCGTGAAAAGCCCGGCTTGGGCCAAAGCCGTCAAGGCCAGCGCCGATGCGGAGCGTTCGCGGCATTATTTGCAATTGCTGCTCGCCGCTCCGGCCATCGCGTCCGATTTGAGACGCGCCTCGCCAGAGCAAGCCCGGATTCTTTGCGCGCTGTTCAGTGGGTCGCAGGCGTTGAGCGGGTGGCTGGTTTCGCATCCGGAATCGCTGGGCCGGCTGACGCCGGAGTTGTTACAGCATCCGCGCTGGGAGCAAGGCTTGCGGCGGGAAGTGGATCGATGGCTTGCGCCCCTGCTGCAAGCGCGGGACTACGCGGTCGCATTGAGCCGGTTGCGCGAGTTCAAGCAACAGGAGATGCTGCGGATTGCCGTGCGCGATCTCGCGCGCCTGGCAAATGTCCGCGAAATCATCGGGGAACTTTCCAGCGTGGCCGATGTCTGCCTGGCGGCGGTTTGCCGGATTTGCGAACAGCAACTCATCGAGCGCCACGGCCAGCCTTATCATCAAGATGCCGAAGGACGCTGGCATCCGACGGCGTTCGCCGTGCTCGGTCTGGGCAAGTTGGGCGGCCAGGAGTTGAACTACAGTTCGGACGTGGATGTCATCTGCGTTTACTCCGAGGAAGGCCAGGTTTTCCAGAACCCGCCCGCCATGCCTAAATCCCCTCAGTCGGAGCGCAGAGCTCCAGCTCTGCGTGGTGATAAGTCCAGGACTTTACGCCCGCCTTCAGGTAAAGCGGCAAGCGCCTCTGCCCCGTCCATGTCCAATCATCAATTTTTCAAGCGCCTGGCGGAGGCGTTTGTCGGCGAAATTAGCCGAATGACCGAGCAGGGAATGCTCTACCGCATCGACTTGCGGCTGCGGCCGGAAGGCGACGCCGGTCCACTGGCAAGATCGCTCACGAGCTACGAGAATTATTACGCGCAATGGGGCCAGACCTGGGAACGGATGATGTTGATCAAAGCGCGTTGTGTCGCCGGCGACCCGGCGCTGGCGGCGGAGTTTTTGGAAACGGTCCAGCCGTTTCGCTACCCGCGCTCCCTCGACAAAGGCGTGCTTCAGGAGATCGGAGCGATGAAGGACCGCATCGAACGCGAGGTCGTGAAGTCAGGTGAACTGGACCGAAACGTGAAGCTGGGCCGCGGTGGCATCCGGGAAATTGAGTTTATCGCGCAGACCTTGCAATTGATCAACGCGGGCCGCGTGCCCTTCTTGCAAGGCTCGCAAACCTTGCCGGCGCTGGACAAATTGGTGCAATACGAGCTGCTCGACTCCGGCGAAGCTCAGGCGTTGACCAAGGCGTATGAATTTTTGCGCGACACCGAGCATCGTCTGCAAATGGAGGACAATCTGCAGACCCATACGCTCCCGGCCGGGCGCGACGCCCGGGAACGGCTGGCGGCCCTCATGGGTTTCAAGAACGCGCAGGAGTTTGAAGCGGCCCGCGCGGAGCACACGCGCAACGTGCGGCGCGTTTACGATCACCTGCTGCGCGCGCAAGCCCCTGAGCAGCGCGAGGAATTGCCACGCGATTTCGCGGCGGGTGAAGCCGTTTGGAAACAGTTGCTCGCCGAATATTCCTTCAGGAACGTCGATCAAGCCTTCCGAAGGTTGAATGAATTTGTCCATGGCCCCGGTTATGTGCACGTGAGCAATCGCACGACCGATCTCGCCTTGCAACTGTTGCCGAAGCTGTTCGCAATGTGCCCGAAGGTAGCGACATCGCGCTGCGATGTCCCCGCCCGCGCTCCAACGGGCGGAACGAATGGCCCACCCCCGCGCCTTTCCGATCCAGACCGCGTGCTGACGCGGTTAGACACCTTCATCAGCGCCTACGGCACGCGCGCCATGTTGTTTGAGATGTGGGCGCGCAATCCGGCGTTGTTCGAGTTGCTCCTGCTCCTCTTTGACCGGTCGGAATTCCTGGCCGAGACCGCCATTCGTTCGCCGGATTTGGTGGACGGGCTGGTTTTGGGCGGGCGGCTGCGCCAGCGCAAAAGTTCCGCCGAGATTCTGGAGGACCTGCGCCATGGTCGAAACGATCCCGATCAACACGTCTGGCTGCGCCGTTACCACCAGGTCGAGCAGATGCGGATCGGCCTGCGGGATATTTTGGGAATGGCCGACGCCGAACAAAACCTCGCCGAACTCTCGGCGCTCGCCGAGGCGTGCCTGCAATACGCGTTGGAAGTCGTTCTGCGCAAAAACAAGATCAAGCGCCAGCCGCTCGTGATCATTGGATTGGGAAAACTCGGCGGCGCGGAAATCAACTACGGCTCCGACCTCGACATTATTTTTGTCACCGATGCCGCAGTGAAGGAACTGCCGCGACTTCAACGCCTTGCGGTGGAGGTGATGGAACTCCTTTCCGCGCGCACGGAATTGGGGATGGTCTTTCAGACTGATGCCAGGCTGCGTCCCGACGGGGAGAAAGGTTTGCTGGTTAACACGCTCGACGCGCATGAGAACTATTACCGGCACCGCGCGCAGCTTTGGGAAATCCAAACGCTTACCCGCGCCAGGCTAGTGGCGGGGAACCTGGAGTTGGGACGGCGCTTTGAAGAAATGGCGGCGTTATTGACGGACTTTCGGCCCGAAAACGTCGCCGCCGGATTTGCTCCAGAGCCCAAGCCAGCGCAAACACTCCGGAAGCGCACAACCAAGGCCGCGGCTGAAGTACGGAAGTCCGGCCTGTCCGCTTATTCGCCGGATTGGCGGGGCAAAATTGCGCACATGCGGGAACGGATCGAAAAGGAACGCACGCCAACAGGCAAGGACGCGCTCGCCATCAAGACGGGCCGCGGCGGTTTGATGGACGCGGAATTCATTGCCCAGACACTTTGCCTGGCGCACGGATGGCAGGAGGCAAACACGTTGCGCGCTCTGATCCGGGCACGCGACGAGGGCGTGTTAAAACAATTGGAAGCGGACTCACTCATCGAGAACTATCGCCAACTGCGCCGGATCGAAGGCATTTTGCGCCGCTGGAGTTTCGAAGGCGAGACCGTGCTGCCCGACGAGGATGCGCCGTTTTATCGGGTGGCGGTGCGTTGTGGATTCGCCACGGCGGACGAATTTGGAGCGGCCTTGGGGAAATATCGCGAGGCCATCCGGAGTATTTACAGAGATGTTATGAATGATAAGAACCTATCTCGGTAGGGCGGGCAGCCCTCTGCCTGTCGTCGGCGCGCACGGAGTGGCGCGCCCTACCGAGATAGGCTCTAATCCGGGACTATGCAGTCGGCAACCACGAATGAACACGAATGGACACGAATTAAACGGGCAGTGCCGGCCATGGGCCAGATTGGAATCACGCCACGATTCAGTGGAAGTTGTGCTGGCCGCCAAAGGTCTGCATTCGCCGCTCTTCTATTAGTGTTTATTCGTGTCTATTCGTGGTTCAACTGCAATGTCCGGCTAAGACGGGGCGGTAGTCGGAAACACGGTATAGAGAGCGGGAACATTAACTGTGACATTCCCCATTTCGGATTTCGCCCCTCCTCGGGCTTCGGATTTCCAGCGCCGCCCCAACACCCCATTTCCCTGCCGCAACGTTCCTACTGGCAAATCGCCGTGGTTCGGCTAAACTCCAGTAAAACGCTATTGCATGAGCGAGATTTCACCGGAGCGAGTTAAGGAGGTTGGCGGACGAATTGCGCGGGATTTGAGCCGGGTCATTGTGGGCCAGGACCAAATCATCCGCCTGTTGTTGGTCAGCTTGTTTTCAAGAGGGCATTGTTTGCTGGTCGGTGTGCCCGGCTTGGCGAAGACATTGTTGGTCAAGACCTTGGCCGAGGTGCTTCATCTCAGCTTTAAGCGAATCCAATTCACCCCGGATTTGATGCCTGCCGACATCATTGGGTCGGAACTGCTGCAGGAACGGGAGCGCCGGTTGGAATTCGAATATCAAGCCGGGCCGATTTTTACAAACTTGCTGCTGGCGGACGAAATCAATCGCACGCCGCCCAAGACGCAATCGGCGCTTCTGGAAGCCATGCAGGAACGCCGCGTGACGGTCGGAGGCAAATCGCGCCCCTTGCCGGACCCGTTTCTCGTGGTGGCAACGCAAAATCCCATCGAACAGGAAGGGACCTACCCATTGCCGGAAGCGCAACTGGATCGGTTCATGTTCTCGCTTTATTTGGATTATCCGCGCAAGGACGAGGAGATGGAGGTCGTGCGGCGCACCACCCTGATGGAGCTCCCAACGCTCGAGCCATCGGTGACGCTCGAAGAAATCCTGCAGGCGCAGCAGTTGGTTTTGGCCGCGCCGGTGTCGGATCACATTATTGATTACGCGGTGGAATTGGTGGCGGCGACCCGGCCAAATCGCGTGGGAGCGTTGCAGCCAGCGCGGGATTACATCGAGTGGGGCGCCGGGCCACGGGCCTCGCAATACCTGGTCCTGGGCGCGAAAGCCCTGGCGCTGCTAAAAGGCAAACTAACGCCGGAGATCGAAGAAGTTCGGGAGGTGGCGTTCCCGGTGCTGCAACATCGCGTCATTACGAATTATCGCGCCACGGGCGCGGGGAAGAAATCCCGGGATATTTTGGAGAGCATCATCAAGGCGGTCAAAGAAAAGGAGTATTGAGAAAGCACCCAACACGCAGCATCAAGTCTCCATCCCGGCTTGATGGAAGACCGGCGCTCTCACGTCCCAGATGAGCCGCTTGCATGGAATCCCCACGCGAAAACTCGGGCGATCCTCCGAAGCTGGCGAAACCTGGAGTGAGTTCACCAGTTCCGCCCGTCATCCCCACGAAAAAGACTGAAAGCGGGGTTCCAGGCAGGTCGCCGCCAATTCTAAACCGTTCCGAGCCGCCTACAATCCTCGGGAAACCGCTGATTTTTGGCGCGCAATCCCAATCGCTGTTGACCGTCGAGGAATTGGAGCGTTTCAAGAATTTGCTCGTGTTCGCGCGTTCAACGGTCGAGGGCTATTATTCCGGCAAGCACAAATCGCCATTTCGCGGCTCATCGGCGGAGTTTGCGGATTACAAGGAGTACGTCGCTGGTGACGACGTGGGGCGGCTCGATTGGCGGGCTTATGGCCGGACGCGGCGGCTGTATGTGCGGCAATTTGAGGAGGAAACCGACATGGTCGCTTACCTGCTGGTAGATACCAGCGCTTCGATGCGCTACGCGGGGGAGAAACGCCAGCCCAAGTTTTTCCTGGCGGCAAAAATCGCCGCGGCGCTCGCGTACCTCATGATCAAGCAAGGCGACAAGGCGTCGCTGGTGCTGTTCGCGGACAAGGTAAACCATTTCCTGCCACCGGGCGGAACGCGGCGGCATTTGCATCGCCTGGTCACGGAGTTGGAACGAGTCAGGCCGGGAGCCGGGACGGGCCTCGTCCAATCGATCAACGAATGCAACGGGATTTTCAAGAAGCGCGGCCGGATTGTGGTGCTGTCAGACTTTCTAGACGACACCCGGGAGCTGTTCGAGTCACTGGGGCAATTCGTGCATCGCAAATACGAGGTTTTGCTCATGCATGTAGTTGATCCCGATGAATTGAACCTGCCCGAGTTCACTGCGGCGCGGTTTGTGGACATGGAAACGAACGAGCAAATGCAGGTGGACCCGGAGGAAATCCGAATGTCCTATCGCGCGAACATGAAGCGCGTCATCGAAGACCTGGCGCGGGAGGCCGACGAGCGCAAGATCAGCCACACGCTGGTCGATACACGCAATCCTTACTTGCACGCCATCGAAGCGTATCTCGGCTTCCGCGGGACAAGCATGCTTTTCCAAACGTAAGGTATGGAGCACGATGATTTTGAAACCCGTGAACATATTCGACATTACGAAAGTCATGCCGGCTAAAGCCGGGACTTCATGCCTCGGAGCGCAGCGGTTCACTAAATTGCGCTAAACTGACGCCATGAACTTTCTGAACGCAGCTTTGTTGTCCGCGCTGGTTCCGCTGGTGGCGTTGCCGCTGGTGATTCATCTGTTGAACCGGAAATTCCCGAAGCTGTTCGCATTTTCATCGGTTCGTCACATTCGCGAAACGATCGCGCGCCGCTCAAAGTTATTCACGTGGCGTCATTGGATTTTGATGTTGCTCCGGACGGCATTCTTATTGTTGCTGCTGCTGGCCTTTTTGAAGCCGGCCATTCCCAAATTCGGGTCTGCAGCACAGGACAAGGGCAGCCGGCATGTGCTGCTGCTGCTGGACCATTCGCTGAGCATGGAATACAAGGGCGAAGGGATCACCTCGCGACAACGGGCGGTGGTGGAAGCGGAAAAGGTGCTCAAGACGCTCGATGCGGAAGATTACGTAAACATCGTCGTGGTGGACCAGAATCCCTCCACCTGCTTTGTCGAGTTTTCGCGCAATCATGCCGAAGCGAAACAATTCCTAGCCAATCTTCGGCCGGGTCTGACGCGAGCGGATTTCAATGCCGCCAACGCGATTGCCGCGCGCGTCATGTTGAAGAACCTGAGCCGGCCGGAAATCTATTACGTGTCTGATTTTCAGCGGAAGAATTGGGCCAACATCGATTTCACAGCGCTGCCGGCATCCGTGCGGTTGTTTTTCGTCGATGTCTCCGCCGGGAAGAAGGAAAACCACGCGATTTTGAACGCATCGATCAATCAAGCCGAAGTGCTTGCGGGCGACACCGTTTTGCTGGAAGTAAATGTCGGCAACTTTACTTCCCGGCTGTTGCAGGATCCGTTGACGGTTACGGTGGATCAGCGCGCAACGTTTGAAAAAGAGGTCTTCGTCCCGCCATGGTCAGTGGGCAAGGTGACACTGCCAATCACGCCGGGCGCGCCCGGCGCGCATCTTTGCGAGATCAAACTCCCGCCCGACGGCTTGGAACAGGACGATCAATTCCATCTGACGATTCCGGTTTTGGAAAAAGAAGAGGTGTTGATCATCTCGGACGATCCAAATCCCGGGAAGGACGCAGTGTATTACGTCAAGACGGCGCTCAACCCGTACGATCAACTCCAAGGCTCGTTGCTGCCGCGCAATCTCAAGGCCGGCGACGTGACCTCTGCGCAATTGGCTTCGGCCAAAAAGGTTTTCCTTACGCGTGCCGGGAGCTTGAGCGATACCGCGTGCGCGGACCTGGCCAAATTCATCTTCAACGGCGGCGGGGTCATTTATTTTCTGGACGGAAAATCTGATGCCGACAATCTTGTGCGGTTGGAGAAAGCAATGGGTCCGGGGACGATGCCGATTCGACTGGGGGACAGGCGCGTGGCTGAGAACGTGGCTGCCGGTGTTCAGGTGATCAAGGGCGATTTCAAATCGAAATACTTGAAGTTGTTTCACGGCTCGACGCGGCAGGACCTGGCCATGCTGGAGTTCTACGATTTTTATCATGCCAGTTCGACCGGCGCGGGAAACATTCTCCTGACGTACGCCGATGAAACCCCGGCGATGGCGAGCCTGGGTTACGGCCTGGGCACGATGTTGTTGTTGAATTTTTCGGTAAGCGAGTTTTCGAGCAATCTCGCCCGGCAGAAAATCTTTCCGGCGTGGATCCAGGAACTGGTCAAGGCGATTTCGAGTGATGAACCGCCGCCCGGGGCGTACGTGGTGGGCGACGGCATCCAAAGTGAAGTCTGGCGCAGCGATTTGCGCGAAAGCGGCCTGGTCAGCCCGTCGGGCCGGCCAGTGGATGTCAAACGCGAGCCGCTGGGAAAGCGATACGGGATTTCGTTTGTGCCGATGGAGCTTGGGTTTTACACGCTTCGTTCCAGCCGCGGACTTTATTCGTTCGGCGTGAACCCGAGTCCGGACGAATCAGACTTGCGGCAAGTGGACAAGCAATTGTTGCCGGACTCGGTGAAAGAAGGCCAGCAGGCGCACTTCGTGGCGGGGCAGGAGGATTATGAGAACCTCGTGGCGGGAAGGCCGGTGTTTCATTATTTCGTGTTTGGCGGCCTCGTCATTCTGGCCTTGGAATTGGGATTTCAAATGTGGATTAAGAGGTGGGCGGCATGAGAACCGGTTTGGGCACAAGCCTGGTGCTGGACCCGATTTTGCCGGTTCCGGCGATCCTCCTGATTGGGCTTATTCTGATTGGGTTGACGGTGGCGGCTTATTTCAAGGTGGGCTCGCGGCTTGGCGCGTGGAGGAACGGGATTCTGGGCGCTTCCCGCCTGGCGGGCGTGGTTCTGGTGTTGCTCGTTTTATTGCAACCTTCGCGGCTCGAACAAATTCCCCCGCCGATCAAGCAGAGGGTTACGCTTGTAGGTGTCGATACTTCGCGCAGCATGGAACAAAACGACGCCGACAAAACCTCGCGCCTGGATGCGGCCAAAAATTTGTTGCAGGACGCCGCACTGGTTCCCCGGGACGGCGTGGTGAAGGATCCGGCGACGCGGCTGTTCGAGTTCAGCACTGAGGCTGAGTCAGTCACGCGGCCATTGACGGAATTGACGGCCAAAGGCCCGACCACCCGGTTCCATCACTCGATCACCACGATGTTAAACTCAGTTGGCTCCGGCGAAGGCAAGGCGTTGATTCTATTGACCGATGGCCATGACTTCGAGCTGGTGAATCCGTCGAAAACCGGGCTGATGGCGCGTTCGCGGCAGGTGCCGATTTATGCGGTGGCGCTCGGCAAGCAAGGCAAGGTGCGCGACGTGTCAGTGCACATCACGAGTTACCAGCCGTATTGCTATGTCAAACAAAAGGCGCGTCTGTCCGCCATGTTGCGCCTGGTCGGCTGCGAGTACGAAGAAATCCAGTTGGAACTCGTCCGCCAAAATGAAGTGATCCAGACCCAAAAGCTCAACGCCGAGGAGAATACCCAGATGCCCGTGCAATTCGAGGTGTCGGAAAAAGACGTCGGCCAGTACGAATACGAAATCCGCGCGGTTCCGCTGGAAGGGGAGGTGGACAAGGATAATAACAGCGCGATTACTTATCTCAATGTCATCGATCAGCAAATCCAGGTGCTCCTGTTGGAGGGTTCACCCTATTGGGACACGACTTTTCTCCAGCGCTCGCTGATGCGGAATGACAAGATTGACCTGGATTCCATTGTTCAGTATGCGCCGCACAAAGTGCGGCTCATCCGCAAGAAGCCGGGCGGGGAGGAGTTGAAAGTGCCGACGACTGCCGCTGGGTTCAACCATTATGACGTGATTATCCTGGGGCGGTTCGTGGACAAGCTGATGGACCGGGCCCAACTCGGCATGTTGGAGGATTATGTGAGAAACCAAGGCGGAACGGTGATCTTCAGCCGGGGTCCCGCGTTCGAAGGGGAACTGGCCAAAAATGATCTCGAGCCCGTGGTATGGGGCGACGCGCTCAACGAGAAAGTGCGACTGCAAGTCGGGCGTGAAGGCCAATCCGCGCCGCCGTTCCGAATTTTGGCCGAACAAAAGGGCGGCGTGGAGGCCGCGCCGGAATTGATTGCGGGCCGAAATGCGATTGAGAAAAAACCGCTGACCGCAACCCTGGCTTCGGCCCAGGGCGGGAACGGCGAAGGCCCGTCGCCGGGCATCGTGCAGCGGCGTTTCGGGCAGGGCCAGGTGGTGAGCGTGGGTGTGGATGGGCTTTGGCGCTGGGCGTTCAACGCGAAGATCGAGGGATTGAACAATTTGTTCGATCGTTTTTGGGACCAGATGGTGTTGTGGCTGATGGCGGGCCGGGACTTCCTGCCGAACCAGCAATTCTCGCTGCGCACCAGTTCGGCCAACATTTTGCTGGGAGAGAAGGCGTACTTCCGGGTGGTCCTGCGTAATCCCGACAACAAGGTCAAGGAAATCCCCATGGTGTTTTACCAAGGCGACCACGAGGTGGCGCGCACGACCTTGAACGCGGTTCCGGGGCAGGATGCGTATCGCTTGATGGGCGAGTTTTTGCCCGAAAAAACCGGCCGGTATCGCGCGGTCGCCCGGTTTCCGGACGGCACGTCGCAAGAGACGCGGTTTATCGTGTACCAGGACAACCTGGAAGAAACCGAGGTGGCGACGGATGCGGGCTATTTGCGGCGCTTATGCGAGAGCAGCGGCGGGCGATTGCTCGCGCCCGGCGAACTGGCCAAGCTGAACAACGAATTGCGCGAAGAAAAGCTGGAAGTCGCGCCGAAAACGCGCCTGCAGACGATTTGGGATAGAACTTGGTTTTTCTACTTGATTGGGCTACTGTTTGGCGTCGATTGGTATTTGAGACGCAGGTGGGGGTTATGCTGAGGGAGATGCAACCGGTCGTGTCCGGGCTCAAGGCAGCGGATCGTTCCTTGCAAAAGGAAAAAGGTCGCAGTCTGCTGTTGCGAACATTTCCCTGGCTTCTGGGCATCGTGCTGGCGGGCTTTCTGTTGGATGTCTTTCTTCACCTCGGCCCTGGCTCCAGGCTGTTGCTGGTGGGAATTCTCTGGCTGGCATGCCTCGTGGGCCTGGGCTGGAGCTATTACGTCAGCCACGTGCGCCGCAACCAGTTGGAGCGCATTGCCCGAGTCCTCGAGACGCGTGATCCCGCCCTCGGGTCGCGGTTGATCAACATTCTGCAACTGGAATCCCAGACGAATGATCCCGCCTTGAGCAACTTGACGCGCCAGATGGCTCAACGGGCAATTGGCGGTTACGCGGAGGAGTTGCGCGGAATCGATTTTCAACGCCTTGCGAAATCCGGGCGGGTGGCGGGTGACATCAAAAAAGCCGCGCTTGCGGGCCTGGCTTTTGCCGTGCTGCTGGTGGCGTTTTACAAGGTGTCGGTCACGGAGATTTTGCGTTTTGCCGATCCCTGGGGTGATCACCCGCCGTATTCATTCACGCGGCTTGAAATTCAAGAACCGGGCGAAACTGGCGCGCGGATCGTCTATAACAAGAACCTGGTCGTCAAGGTCAAGCACTCCGGTCATCGACCCGGCGAAGTGTTTCTGACGTATCATCCCCCGCTTCATCCCGAGCAGGCGGTGACCGTGCCGATGTTCGACAAAGGCAGCCTGGGCTATTATCAGGAGATTGCGAATGTCAAATCGGATTTGGTTTTCTTCGCGCACACCAGGGATCGCAACACCCTAAGCAAGAAACGCAGCTTGCAAGTGTTGCTGACGCCGAAACTCGAAAAGGCGCTGGTGCGAATTACACCGCCGGCCTACACCGGGTTGAAAGCGGAGGAAACACCGTTTGATTTCAAGAACGTGAAGGCGCTCGCCAACAGCCAGGTGCGGTTTCGTCTCGAATCCAACCGCCCTTTGCGCGAGGGAACGCTCCAGGTCATCAAATCCGCCAGTGAAATTGAGCGCATCCCGCTGACCTGGGACGGTGAAAATGCAGTCAGCGGGGCCTTCGCGGCCAGGGATTCCGCGCAATTAAAGTTCGACCTGGTGGACGTTGATGGGATTGCATCGGAAGACAATTGGCAGGGCACGTTGACCGTGACGCACGATTTGCCGCCCGAAATTCACATCACCAGCCCGAACAAGGATTGTTTTGTGGCGTTCAACTTCAAGACCGAGGCGCAAATCGAGGCAAACGACGACTACGGTTTGAAGATGGTGCGGATTCACCGGGCGTTAAACCAGGTTTATTCAGCACCCAAGGTGATTGCTTACGACAAAATCGTTCGCAATACGCGCGAATCGCTGCAGTTTGCGTTCGCGGACCTCGGCGTGAAGCCGGGGGATGTGATTTCCCTCTTTGCGGAGGCCATTGACACCGCGCCCGACAGCCACCTGGCGCGTAGCGAGACGGTCAACCTGACAGTCATCAGCGAGGAGGATTATAACGCATTCTTGCGCGAGCAAAATGACATCAGCGACATCGAAGGTAAATATACCGAACTGCTGGACCAATTGAATGATCAGGTGGCCGAGCAAAAAGATCTTGGCCAGGCGGCGGAGGAATTGCGCGACAAAATTGCCCAGGCGGATGAGAAGCAGAAAGCCGCGCTGCAACAGTCGTTGGACAAGTTGCTGTCGAAACAAAGCGAATTGAACCAGAAGTTACAAAAGACCGCGGATCAGATGGATAAATTCGTGCGCGACAAGCCGCTCTACGATGTGGAGGCCGATTTCCAGAAAATGCTGCAGGAGCGGGCGCAGGATATCCGCAACTCCACCGCGGCCAACGACAAGGCCGCGCAGGAGGTGGCGCAGCGAAGCTCGCCGCCATCGGGCCAGCGCCAATTGGATCAGCAAATGGCTCAGGATCTGAAGAAGGCATCGGACGAACAGCTCGCCAAGCTGGGGGGCGTTGAGCAGCAGGCGCAAAAGGATATTGGGCAAACCATGCAGGATATGTCCCGGATGCAGGAGGTGTTGAAGGATTTCAACCACTTCAAGGACCTCCATCAAACGCAGCAGGCGCTCTCGGAACAAACGCGGGCGTACAATCGCGCCGGGCAGTTGAGCCGGGAGGACCAACTTGCGCTGAAGGATCTCGCAGCCACGGAAAAGGACGTGGCGGACCAGCTTCACGAGTTGGAACAGAAGTTGCGCGCCGATTCAAGGGATGCCCAGCAGCTTTTCCCCAAGACCGCGCAGAGCGCCAAAGATCTCGCCGACAAGATGAAGGACTCCCGGATGAAGCCGCTGGCGGATCAGGCGACCGACAAAATGTTGGCTGGAGAAGGTGAGAGTTCGTTCCAATTGTCCGACCGGTTGCGCTCCGAAATGGAAAAACTTTTCGGCGAGTGCCAGTCCCAAGGCGGCCAGCAGCAGGAGGAGTTGGATACTTACCTCCAATTGCAACGCGGGATGAATCCTGGACGGAGCTTCGCGCAAATGATGCAATCCCACAAATTTGGCAGCGGGCAAAGTCAGGGGATGGGAACAGGCACCGGCACTGGCGCGCGAGGGACCTCGGGCTTCGCCGTCATGCAGGGGCCCAACGTGGGCGTTCTCGGGAATGAGAGCTTCGTTTCCAAAGGCGAAACCCGGCAGTCCGGGGGCAATGGTCGAAGCCAGGAAAAACCCAAACCCGGAAGTGAGATGGTAAACTTCGACAAAGCCGACGCTGCGAAAGGAATAAAACCGGTGAACCGGAAGTCGGAAGCAGTCACGCCGGAATCGACCGTGGATGAGTACAGCGACATTGTTGATCAATATTTCAAAAAAATCAGCAAGTGAGCAGGGGGATTATGAGTGAGCAACCAACCAGAACGAGGACGTGGAGAACCAGGGGATCTTGTGGTCGCCGGACAATTATTTTGCTGATCGCGGGTGGCCTGCTTTTTGGACTGGCCGCCATGGGATCCGGAAGTGTGGACCTGACACGCTTGCAATGCGGCAATCTTATTTATGCCGGCAATAAGAGTTCCGTTTGTTTCTCCGACAAATTTCTATCAGATGTGGCTCGCGACACCAGTTTGAACGTGGGAAAAAACTTCTGCCCGGTGAAGCTTGATGCGGACGGACTGTTCGATTATCCGTTTTGCGTTTTTTCCGGCAACGATTCGTTTACGCTCACGCAAAAGGAGCGCGACAATATGCGCAAATACCTTTCCAACGGCGGCTTCATCCTGGCCAGCCCGGGCTGCTCGGACGAGAAGTGGGACGCGGCTTTCCGCAAGGAACTCAAAATCTGTTTTCCAGAATCCAAACTGGCGAAGATCCCGATGTCGCACCCGCTCTTCTCGGTGGTAAACAAACTTGCCCGACTCACAGACAAACACGGCACGCCGGTAATGCTCGAAGGATTGGAAATCAACGGCCGGCTGGCGGTCGTTTATTCGAAGGAGGGCCTCAATGATGTGGCGCATGCCGAGGGCTGCTGCTGCTGCGGCGGCAACGAAATCTCCGACCCGGCGAAGGTGAACGTCAACATTTTCACTTATTCGCTGCTTAACTGAGAACATGAAGTACTCGCTGGTTTCC
This sequence comes from Verrucomicrobiota bacterium, assembly GCA_021325145.1. Classification (GTDB taxonomy): domain Bacteria; phylum Verrucomicrobiota; class Verrucomicrobiia; order Limisphaerales; family Pedosphaeraceae; genus JAJPHR01. Next base: position 46,851 of record JAJPHR010000023.1, read on the forward strand.
GCGCGTCAGAAAGGGAGGAATCGGTTTGAGTTGTCGTTCCTTCAGGTTCTTATTTCTCCAGTGGTAGCGGCGGTGCTGGCGTCTTCATTGGCGGGGTGTAGCAAGCCGCCTCCGCCGCCGCAGGCGCTCAGCCTGTATTTTGTCAGCGACACGCGGGGGAGACTGGTGCCGTGCGGCTGCTTTAGCGGGCAGTATGGGGGCTTAACCCGGCTCAAAACTGTTTTGGACCGCGTCGATCCGGCCACGTCAGTCATGGTGGACGTGGGCGACGCGATTCGCGGAGTGGAAGATTACAACTTAATGGAATACCGCTACATGCTGGAAGCCTACGCAGCCATGCGCTTCGACGCGCTCAATCTGGGCCAGCGCGAGGCGCAGCTTTCGGCGGAACAGTTGCGGTCTTTGGCGCAGCAATCACCGGTTACCCTGATCAGCGCCAACCTGTTGGACAGCCAGACTGGAACGCCGGTTTGCGCGCCTTGGAAAATGATCCAGCGCGGGTCGTTCAAGATCGCGCTGGTCGGCGTGATGGACCCGCGCGTTCCCGCCGAAAATCTCGGTCGTGGCCTCGCGTTGGAAAAGATCGAGATTACGCTCGGCAAATTGTTGCCGGAGCTGAAGCGCAAAGCGGACTTCGTCGTGCTGATTGCCTTTACGGACGAAGCCACACTCAGCCGCCTCGCGCAGGATTTTTACGAACTGGACATTATTCTCGGCGGCAAGGTGAGTCAGCCTGCGCAGGCCCTGGAAAAGCAGAATCGCAGCCTCGTGCTCTACACCGGAAACGAGGGCAGGGCACTGGGCATCTTGAGGACCCGCCTCGATGCCCGGGGAAAACTCACGGGGGTCGATCACGAAATCCGGCTGCTTGAAGACCGCATTCCCGAGGACGATTCGATCCGTGTGCTGGCCGAGCGTTATCGGAACGAGGTGCGGAGCGCAAAACTGTCCGTGGACGATCCGGCGAATTTGCAGGAGAACATGGTGCCAGGAGTAAAGACTGTCGCTGCCTACGTGGGCACGCCGGCTTGCGTTGGCTGTCACACCGGCGCGGCCAAAGTCTGGCAGGATTCCGGGCACGCGAGCGCGATGGAAACTTTGATCAGCCGGAAGGCGGATGCAGACCCGAATTGCATTCCGTGTCATACGGTGGGATTTGGCTCGCCCTCGGGCTACCGGCGCGAGATGGCCGGGCACCGGTTGGCGGACGTGGGCTGCGAAAGTTGCCATGGGCCGGGAAGTTTGCACGTCGAGCAGCGGCAAAATCATCAGTCGGTAACGTTTAAGTTCCGGCCGCTCGGGGCGGGAGACTGCCAGCAGTGCCATCATGGCGAGTTCAGCCGTCCGTTTGACTGGGGGCATTTTTGGCCCCAAATTCAGCATGGCAACGAAACGTCGAATGCAACTGCCTCCGCCAGGAGTGGAGGGAAGTTATGAATGACCAATGTCAAATGCCCAAGGACCAAGGAAAAACCAATTCTCAATTCCCAGGCGTGAGCTGGCCGTTTTTACGAGGGGCTTTGCCCCGATTATTTTCGCTGGGTTTGACTCTCGCGCTTTTATTGCCCGGCCTTTCCGCAGGGGCAACGGAGACTCCGGGGTGGGGGAGCGACCTCACCAATGCGCTCCAAAATGCTCATTCGAATCAACATCCGATTCTGCTCGCGTTCACCGCGCCCTGGTGCCCCTATTGCCGGCAGATGGAAAATAAAACGTTTAAAGACCAACAAGTAGGGGATTCCCTCAAGCAGTTTGAGCGCGTGTCGGTGGACATTGATCATAACCCCAGCCTCGCGGCGCAACATGGAGTCAGCGGCATCCCTGCGTTTGTTATGCTTGATTCTGAAGGTGATGAAATCGCCAAAACCAGCGGCTTTATGGAAGCAGCGCCGTTCAGTCAGTGGCTGGCCGACGGGATGACGAATCTTACCACAACCGCCGCCCAAAAAGAGGAATTCGAAACCCGGAGCAACGAAGTCGCAACTGCTCTCGCAAGCGCTGATGCTTCAACTCGCACCAAAGCCCTCGGCATGGTGCTCGATTGCTGCGAGCGGCGGGAGAAGATTTACCGGACGTTTGGACAGGAGAAACTGCATGCCATCGCCCAAAGCGAGCCAAACTTGCTTTTGGACGGGCTGAACCACCCCGCATTGATGGCTCGAATTCGAGTCGCCAACCTGTTGCGCGAGAAGCTGGGGCAACAATTCGATATCGATCCCTGGGAGAACGCGGAGGTCAGGCAGCAAAGTGTGCAACGCTGGAAAGGGCGTTTGGAAGCGGAGGATGGGGAAAACACCAAACCCCAAGCGCCAAGCGCCAGATAAAAGTTCCAGGCAAGAGACGATACAAAATCATTGAGAGCGAATTCGCGAAGGTTTCCAAATTTGGTCGTCCCTGGGAGCGGAACACAGTTGCATATCGGCGCGGTTATGATACACATAAGGCAACTCTGCGTTGGCAGACCGCGGCGTTTTGAGCACCATGAGCATTCTCACTGCTCTGAGAAAGAAGTGGAATTACTCGGTTGAAAGTCCGGGAGCGGGGCGGCTTGTCTATCGCGAGGGCAATCGCGAATATACCTTTCCCATTTACGAGGAGGACGGTGTTCTCGTGCTGGTGGGCATTCCTTCGGAACAGCGGATTCATTTCTTCTTCAATTGGTACTGGCATCCGCGAGATTTTCCAGCGCCGGCGGGAGAGCGCATCCTGCCGCGCATCGCGGAACACCTGCGCGCCGGCGGCGTTGCGGTCAGGGTGCTGGCCCGCGCTGACGGCCCGGCCCAGGAACTGCAGTTTCATCCTGAACTCTTCGAACACCGCGGTTTGGCTTCTGAGTTGCTCGAAGCGGCGGGTTATAGCTGGTTCAGCAATTACAGTTCGATTGATCTGATGCATGAGGACTATGGTTTGGAGATTAGCGGGATTCGGAACGAAACGGACGTCAAACCGATCCTGGCGGCTCTCCGGCGTGGGTTTCCGCACTGGCATCACACCCACGTTACGCTTCATGACCACGGCCGCGAACCCGGTTGGGTGGTGGCGATTTCCATGTTTCCTCCGGAATCCTGCGCTTCGGGCTGGGTGGACGAAAACTGAGCCGGGCGGCGTTCCTTCTTCCGGCTGGCTACACTCGCCTGGCCGGCTGCTTTTTGCCGATTTGACATCCGCTGCCAGTCGCTTAAACTTTTGACGAATTGAGCCGCGCTCCTATGTCATTAAAGCAAACGATTCAAAAGGCCTTTGCCGATGTGTCTTATCCCGGGGACGACAACATCACGCACTGCCCATACAAGTGTGCGGAATGCCGGCGGATTGCCGAGTATTTCAAGGGACGGGACTGGCAGGGGCAGAGCGTTGACGAATTGCGGAAGCATCATGTAGCCCTCTCGCTTTTCACACCCGAAGCCTTTCATTATTTCCTGCCGGCGTTCATGCTGGTTTCGCTGGACTCGTACGAGAAAGGGGACGTGATCCCGGACGCGATCCGGTTTCATTTTGAATACGCCCACGAATGCCAGGGGCATTTCGCCGTGCGGATGAGCAAATTGTCGCCGCCACAGCGAAAGGCCATCATTGATTACCTCGTGCACATGGAAGGCAAGGGGGCGGGTTCCTCCGAACATGCCATCGGCATGCTCAGCGAGGAGTCGGCCTATGCCTGATTTGTTTGTGCGTTCGTACGCGCGCCTGTCTTCTTTGCGTTTGCCGGCTCCGACATGAACGGGCCGGTCATCACTCCCGAACCTTCCGAGCGTCCGCTCCTGGAGTCGGCCCCCGGGCCGTACACCATTCTGCGCAATCGGGATTATCTGCTTTATCTGGTCAGCCGTTTCATCGCTTCATTCGCCCAACAGATGCTGGTGGTGGCAGTGGGATGGGAAATTTACGAACGGACGCACAAGTCGCTGGCTCTGGGCATCGTGGGTCTGGCGCAAATGGTGCCCATGTTTCTGTTCACTTTCCCTGCCGGACATGTGGCCGACAATTACAGCCGCAAACAAGTGCTCCTATGGACGCAATTGGCCATGGCCGCTACTTCCGCCGGCCTGGCTTTGATCACGAACCTGCAGGCTCCGGTGATTTGGATTTATTGGTGCCTCTTTGCGATGGGGACGGCACGGACCTATCTGTGGCCGGCGAGCGCGTCCTTCATGCCCCAATTGGTCCCGCGGGAACTGTTCGCTCGGGCGGTGGCCTGGAACACCGGGAGCTTTCAAGTGGCCGCGGTTGCCGGCCCGGCGGCGGGCGGGGCTTTGATTGCTTTGAGTCACAGCGCCTTTCCTGTTTACGCATTCAATGTGGTCGCGGGATTGATCTGCTTTGCGCTCATCGGCTGGGTGCGGAGCGGGAAAGCCGCCCAAGCCCGTGAGCCGATGTCCTTGAAGAGTCTCGCGGTGGGTTTGAAATTTGTTTATCGTACGAAGATCGTGTTGGGAAGCATCACGCTGGACTTGTTCGCCGTGCTGCTGGGCGGTGCAACGGCGATGCTACCGGTTTACTGCAAGGACATCTTGCGAGTCGGCCCCAACGGGTTGGGACTGCTGCAAGCCGCCCTGCCTTTCGGGTCGATGCTGATGGCTTTCGTGCTCGTGCATCGACCGCCGTTGCAAAGGGCCGGACCGACTTTGCTGTGGGCGGTGGCGATTTTTGGGTTCGCCACCATTGGTTTCGGCTATTCCCGATCCTTCTGGCTCTCGTTCGCGATGCTGTTCGTCTGCGGCGTCGCTGATTATATCAGCGTGGTCGTGCGGCACACTCTGGTCCAACTGCTCACGCCCGACGAAATGCGCGGACGTGTTTCCGCTGTCAATAGTCTCTTCATCGGCACTTCGAACCAGATGGGCGAATTCGAATCCGGTTTCGTGGCGAACTTTTTCGGCCCGGTCTTTGCTGTTGTTTCCGGCGGTGTCGGCACCATCGTCGTGGTCATCGCCACCGCGCTACTCTGGCCCGAGATCAGGAAATACGGTCGATTGGATGCTTAGTTCCCAGCGGCGCTATTCCTGACTAATCGGCTCAGTTCCTGTGTCCGGTTTTTGGCTTGCCACCGTCGGGGACTGGTTGCGCGTCGTTTTCCCACTTCTTGATCAAGGGAGCCTGTTGGTCCACGTCTTTGAGCAGTCCCTTGGCTTCTTCCGGAGTGCGGACTACCTTGGGGCGTAGGAATACCATGAGTTCGACTTCGTGGCTGGTCTTGTCCTTCTTCTTAAAGGCCCAGCCCAGCCCGGGAATGTCGCCAAGAATCGGCGTCTTGCGCAGGGTGTCGGAAACTTGTTTTTGGATAATTCCGCCGAGCACCAGTGTTTGGCCATTCTTGGCTTCCAAATCGGTTTTAAAATTGCGAGTGTCAATGACCGCGCCGCCAAGGATCACCTGGCCGGGCACCACCGCGGAAGATTCAGCGTGGATTTTCAAGGAGACATCTCCGGACGCGTTGATATGCGGGGTGACTTCCAGAATGACTCCAACATCCTTGTAAGTGAAGCTCTGGTTTTGTCCGCCCTGTGCCTGGACCACGGTGTTGTCGATGAACGGGACCTGCTGACCCACGAAAATCTTGCCCGTCTCGTTGTCCTCAATGTTGATCTGGGGCGCGGCGAGGACCGTGGCGTCAGTATGGCTTTTGAGAAACTGGACCAGGAAATCCATGTTGATCGTGCTGCTGAGCACGCCGGAACGCAGGTTGGCCAGTTCGCTTATCATGTTGCCGGAGGTGGTGAAATTCCCGGGAGCGTTGGCGGTGGTGGTTCCCCCGAAGCCTTTTGTGTAATTGCCGCTGCTGTGGACAAGAAATGAATTATCGTAATCGTCCGTTGTGAAAACCTTGCTCCCATCCGGCGACCAACGCACACCCAACTTGTCGAGAAAATCGCTGGAGACTTCCACGATCCGCGCTTCGATCAGGACCTGGGCCGTGGGCGCGTCCAGATCTTCAATCAACTTCAGCACCTGCGGAAAGAAGTGCACGTTGGCGGAAATCAGCAACGAGTTGCTGCGCTGGTCGGGCACGACACGGACGCGTCCGACGAGATCGCTGGCGGGCCGGATCGAAGTCCGGCTGTCGCCCGTGCGCAGATTATTGTCCGGCTGGCCGCCCAGCCAGGGAAAGTAGCGGTCTTCCTCAGTTTCCTGTTCGAGCCCGAAGTCGCTCTGCTGATAACTGCTGCCCTGGCCCGGCTGCCCTTGTTGTTGAGGTTGGGGTATGTTCCCGCCCGGCTGGTTTGGCTGGTTCACCGGACGTAGTGGAGGCGAGCCATTCTTGGCGAAAAGAATGTTGAGGCTATTGGCGACGGTGGTGGCTTTTGCGAATCGGAGGCCGATTCGGAAGGTGGTTTCGCCTGCTTCGGAAGGCATGTCGAGCGCTTTGACAACCTCCTCGACGGCCGCCAGGTTTTCCGCTGAGTTGGCAGTGATGATCAGTGAGTTGGAGTGTGGTTCGCTCGTGATGCGGACTTTCCCGTAAAGCCGCCCGACATCGCGGTCGGTCGTGGTCGGCGATTGGTAATCGCCGAAAGGGTCCCAATAGCCGCGTTGTTGTTGCTGCTTCTTCAGGAACAGTTCGTTCAGAAGGTCTTCAATGTCTCCAGCGCTGACATACTTGAGCGGATAGATTTTGGGCGCGAGGCTGTCATCGTTCACCGGTTCATCGAGTGCGGCGATCATTTTCCCAAGGCTGTCCATCGCGGAAGGAGGCGCTTGAACGATGAGGGTATTGCGCCGCCGGTCGGCAACCACGTTGATCTTCTTCCCGTTCTTTCCCGGACTATTGCCGGTGAAAATGAAGTATGGATACCGATTGTTGTTGTCCTGGTCCTGGTAAAGATCCTGCAATTGCTTGGCCACGTCCTGCGCATCGGCATTTTTAAGGGGAAACGATTGCATGGTTTTCTCCTGCGCGTCTTCGGTGTCCAGCGAAGCAATCACCTTTTCAATGGCGTCGAAATTCGCGGCGCCGGAAAGGATCAGCAGCGAGTTGGACCGGTCATTCGCCGCCACTTCGACCGCGTCTTTCGCCGATTTGCTGCTTAGCTTCTGGTACAATGGAGCTATCTCCTTCACCAAATCCTGGGCGTTGACGTTCTTCAGCGAGATGACACGTACGGCAATGTCCAGTGGTTTATCCGAATCCAACGCGCTGATGAGGTCGCCGGCGAGCACCAGGTTATCGTTGTAATCTGTGATCACAATCTGGCTGGCGCGATCGTCCGCATCGACCGTGGCCTTGTCCGAAAGCACCGCCTTGATCTTGTCTTTCATTTCGGAAGGCGGGAGATGCTTGAGCGGAAAAATCTTCATCAGCCGCTGGCGGCCTTCGGGGACCGTGGTGGCTGAAGGAGCGAGCAACTCCGGGCTCATCTTGGGCTCCTGCCCTTCCGGCACGATCAAAATCGACTTGGCGGATTCGATCACGGTGAATCCCTCCAGCGCCAGGGCGCGATAAACGAGAATGACGGCCTCACGGGGCGGAAGTTTTTTTGAGCCCATGATGGTGAGCTGGCACTGGACCTTGGGATGCTTCACCACGCTTTTGCCGGTGGTCTGCGCCAGCCATTGCACGATCATGTCGATGTTCGCCCCTTGGAAGCTCACCTGGATGTCTTCCGTTGGGGGGATTTTGTCCTTGTCCGCGTCGGCTTTGGCAATCACTTGCGTGTTCGTGGCGGAGGGGAAACTTCGTTCGAGCGGCAGCGTAGCTCGCGAGTCTCCGGGAGTGGAGGAAGAATCCGGCCCAGTTCCCGGCGGGAGGGTCCCGGGCGGAAGGGACGGCGAACCATCCGGAGGAGGGTTTCCAGGAAGTCCCCTTCTAATAATGGCTTGGCTCCATACCAGCGGTGAAGAGGACCAAACGATTATTATCGCAAGCGATAATGCCAGAAAGATTCTCAGGCCGCGTCGCACCTTGAGCACAAACATCGTGGAGAGTTGCGAAGTCACTGGACACATGTTGCCCTGCAGGCCCAATGTGGTTTGCTTGCCCAGGTTATTAGCGCCGAGTTCGTGTTCTGTTGGAATGCTGAAATCCGGGAGTTTCGTCGATGGTTTCATTAGGGTTATGGTGGTTCCTTGGAGTCACTTTGGAGTGGAATTCGTGTCTGACAAGAGGCTTTGGCTGCCAAGACCTGAAAACAGCGTCAGTTCCTTCTTTTGCCCGTCTTCTTCAACGAGCACGCGATTGATGCCGATTTGCAAGAGTTTCACGCCGCCCAGTTCGTCGCCCTCCTTGACGAGACCGGTTTGTCCATTGGGGGCGCGCAGGAACACATCCCGGCCGGCGATTCCAAGCAAAGCCATCGGCATTGGGCGCATGATTTGTCCCAGGATTTCGCTTTGGATGATTTTATCCACGCGCGCCTGAATTGGCGGGGGCAGTTCCGGTGCCACGCTTTTGCCGCCTGCATGTGGCGCTGAATTCGGGCCTTTTTTTGCCCCCTGAGCCAGCCCAGGGGCGTTCGTCGCCTTGTTTGTCGAACTTTGGTCTGCGATTAGATTGGTTCCGTTTGTGCCAGACGTGCGCATTAAAATGGCGTTTGTCCCTTTTTTTCGAGATCCAGCGGCTGCGGCCAGGTTGGTTCCATTTGTATCCAGACTCCCCGACGTGAGAGCGTTAGTTCCGGATGTTTCGGGCTTTTGCAATGGAGTTGAATTTGTTTCTGGGTCGGTTATTTCCAATATTTTCAGCGCCAGATTGTTGGTATTTGTGCGTTCCGCTTCCGGCATCATGGAAGAGTTCGTTCCCTTAATTGCTGCCATGGCCACATTGGTAGCGTTGGTTCCGGTTGGGCCTTTTGTTTTTGACGCGACGTTGGTCGCGTACGTGCCTGAACTTGCCGCCAGAGGAGCGCCTGGCGATTCTCCTTTCAGCTTTTCGTCCTTCGTTTCGGCTGGAGCATTCGTGTCCCCAGCCAGCGTCGGTAGTGTCGGAATGTTCAAATGCGCCAAGCCGTCTCGCCGGAGCACGAGGTGTAAAACCTGAAAGGCCAACAGAGCCCCTAAGAGCAGGCAGACAAGCCTTAAGATCTTCTCGATTCGCTCAGGCATTGGGCACCTCATCCTCTTTCCATTGCTCAAAATCCAATATGATGAGCGTAACGCTCAGCTTCACCATGCCGGGCTTCGTGTTGTCGGCATTGATCTGAACGGAGTCGAGGATCAACGGGTAGCCAAGGCTTCCGAACCGATGCAGCAGCGACATCACCGACGCGATCGGGCCGCTGCCTTCCAGTTGCATGGAAGCCAATTCCCTGGTCGAAGAGCGCCCCGGTGTTTCGCGGATGGGACCGAGTTGTACCCCTCCGCTGGCAGCCGCCTTCTGGATGGCGGCACTGGCCTCGGCCACGACCGTCATCCTGGACAGCTTCGCAGGGTTCATCTGAAACTGGGCCATCAGGTTCGATGCTACCAGCACCTTGGTTTCGTAGGGCGCAAGCTTTTGTCCAAGGCCTCGCGCCTCCGCAGCCAGGAGTTCGTATTCCGAACGCCGGGTATCGAATGATTTCCAGACCTTGAAGCCGCAAAACAAAACCAAGTAAATGGCAATCCCCGCGGCGGCGAAACGGAGTGTGCGTTTGTCTTTGTCGGTGAGTGCGCGCATTAGATTCATTGGTTCATGGGCATACCCGGCATTGGGAAGGGCATTCCTGGGGGCATGCCGCCCGCGCCCGGCCCGGCGGACTTGGCGGCTTTCGCGGCGGCTTTGATCTTTTCAATTTCCTGGGGCGAAGGATCAAACGACAGCGATTGGCGTGCGCCGACGGGTTTCCACTGCGCGCTCATTCTCACAATGACCTTCTGGCGGTCCGGTGAGGGGGTTTGCTCCTCCACGGTCACGCTTGAGAAGAGCCCGGAATCAATCAGCTTTGAACGAAAGTCGGTCACCTGCTGCGAATTTTGCAGACTCCCGCGGAGCGAAAGTTCACCGCGATGATTCATGGCAATCGAGTCGATCCGCGTGCCTGGCTGCGCTGCCCGGGCAATCAGGTAAACCGTGTCCAGATAAGGCGACTGATTGGCTTTGAGATATTGGAGAAATCCCAGTTCGCGGTCGATGACAGCAAGCCGGCCCATGTCAGCCTTGACGGCATCCAGCCGCCTGGCGAGGCGTGGTTTCAGCAGCAAGGCTTCGGCATAAGGCAGGGCAAGCGTGCAGAAAGCCAGCAACGCCGCGACCATCGCCCATTTGCGCAAGCCAGGTTCGGCCATGCGTTCAACCGCCCCGTCGCCGTTAAGTTGAATCGTCAGCGGCAAAACGCCGTCGTCGTTTTCATGGCACCGCTTCAAACCGAGAACTGCCGCCGACCGCCCCAGGCCCGGCATCAATTCCTTCCGTTCGCATTCCACTAGCGGCCCCAGACATTGCATCAGCCGCGGCGGGAGATCCTTCAGGCGCGAGGTCTTGCCGGTGAGGTAGAGCTTCTCTCCGCTCCATTGATTTCGCACCGCGGCAGCCAATGAATTCAATGCTTCGCCAATGGCGTCCTGGATTTTCTGACCGAGACCATCCGCCATCGGCTCATGTTCAAGCTTCAGCTTCAGCTTCTCCGCCTCCTCCTCGCTGACGCCCAATTTTTCCGCGATTGCCCGGGTGATATTGGCTCCGCCCCAGGGAAAAATGCGCAGCACGTTCGGCGTGCCATTTTCGAAAGCAATCAATTCAGAATAGTTGCGGCCAATATCGAGCACCGCGTATGACCCGGGCGGGTGCGGGCAAATCCAGCTTCGTGCCAGCGCCCCGAGCGTGAATATTGGATTCAAGCCGCCGGCTGCGAGCATGCCCGCATAGTCCTCAAGCAAGTCTTTTCTGGCTGCGGCAACCACCACTTCCTGCCCCGCGCTGCCGTTCGGTTGAAGCTGCTTCGTCGGCGCGTATTGCCGCCAGCCCCAGGCCAGTTGGTCAGGCGACAGTGGAAATTCGCCCTCGATCTGCAGCCGAAGAACACGATCCAGTTCGTCCCGGCCGGCGGGCGGCAACGTCAGCGGCCGCATGGATACACCCCGCGCGGCAATGGCGCAGTACGCCTGGAATCTGGGCTGCCAGCTCTTTCGCTTCAGAAAATTCCGCAAGGTGAGCGTCACCTTTTCCTTGCAAGCGGCGGTCAAGCCGCCATTTTGTTCGCGCTCGAGCAAAACTTCCAGCCCCTCTTCACCGTGCAGGACTTTGAGTGAAGTTTGGCCGATCTCCACGTAGACACAGGTTGAGTTCATCAACTGAAGCCCCTTCATAAATCCTCCCGGTAGGAAAGCGTGTCGATGTTATGCACACCGACATGCACGATAACCTGGATCCGCTGGCGCGTACCCGAGGAGGTAACCTTGCCCTCGGCAAGGATGCGGTACGTCTCCGACCGCGCGGTCACGAGCGGAGCTACTTGCTTGAAAATGTTGCGTGTCATGCCCGGAACCTTCAGCAACCACGCGATGTTCGGAAAAAAGCCACTGGATTTTCGGTATGAAATGATGGCCTGCGCAAGTTGGGGATCGATTCCTGGAAGGCAGACGAGCACCGGGACGCTCGCCGTGTTGATGTTGATTGCGCCGGGTTGGTCCTGGTTCGCCACGGTCAGGTCGTCGGCAATATCCTGGAGCAAGTCTTCGCTGATCACTTTGGGCCCGGAAGGATTGGAATCGTTCTGGGCGCCAACCGGTGCGCCTCGTCCACTCCGGCCCCGGTTTTGATTCTGCGCGGCGGTTACGTCAAGCAAGTCCGCCAGACTTTGAAACTGGTTCTGGCCGCGGTAAGCGATAATCGCTCTCGCGATGTCGGAGGTGATGCCTTTGACACCGGTGAGCGCGCGATCATCGGCTGATTGGATGTTGACGCGATCGTCGCCGGCTGCATTCAGGTTATTGTCGAGCGAATCGACCGTGAGAAAGCCCGACCATCCGCCGTCCAGCACGCCATCGGGCGTGAGCAAAGGGGAATCACCTTCATCGCGTCCAGTGCCGGAGATGGTGTTTTCCTCGTCTGGCCCTCCCAGCAGTTGCTCCGGCGAAACGCCACGCACCATCAACAACTCCCGGACCGTTTGGAGCGGGCCATTGCGTGGGCGGTAGGGCGGTTGTAAGGACATATAATAGTCGGCTTCCGCTCCGCCGGGCGTCACCTCGTTGTCCGGGTCGCGCCAGTCCACAATCGCAGCCACGATGTCGGGCGTCATCCCATCGAGCTTCGCCAGTTGATCCGGGGTCGCGGTATTGACATTCAGGCGGCTTTCTTCGTCGCCGATGCCGTAGATCACACCTTCGCCTTCGTCGGGCCGTGCGCGGCGGAAGACGCGGAATTCGCCGCGCCCGAAAGTCACATCGCGGAAATCCTGCGGATCATCATAAAGCGCCCCCGAATGATTCTTCGCGCTGTGTCGGCGGTCGATTGCATCCTGGAAAATCAGGGCCTTGGCCTTTTCCACCCCCGCCAGCGCCAAATAATGGGCTTGGATTTTATCGCCATAATTCTTCACCACCAGCAAATCCAGCCGTGCTGTGTGCAACACACCGATGACCACGACCGCCAGGATAGCGAGGCACCAGAGCAGGCCGACCAGGATTGAAGCGCGAGCCGCAGTGGAGCGTCGGATACATCCGTTGCCATTTGGGCGATTTCGAGAAGTCGAAGCTCTGGAAACGCCAAACTCCAAGCTCCAAACACCAGAAAAGCTCCAAGCTCCAAGTTCCAAACCAAAGCACGGATTCGATTGGAGCTTGGTGGTTGGTTTTTTTCTGGAGCTTAGTAGTTGGTGGTTGGTGTTTGCCATGCTTGCTACTGGCCAGGTCCTCCGTTTTGCATGCCTGGTTGCGATTGCCCGCTCGCATTCGAATTACCTGTATTGCCGCTGTTTTGAGAGGAGTTTTGTTGCGAAATATCGGCCAGGTTCAGCCGGACCATGGTCTGGAATACCAGCGGAGGTTCTCTTTTCACATCTTCCGAGGCGGGTCCACTCGTCGCCGGCTTTGCGTGCGGGTTGGGATCGAAGGAGAGGGTAATGCGCACCGCCTCGGGCATGCCGGAGAGATTCGGCGCCGGCAAGGATGTGTCGGTTTGCTTTCGTTGCGGTTTGATTTCGCCCCAGTCGTCGTACCAATCATCCCCATCGTAGTATTCGAACCTTGCCCCGAGCAGGCCATCGGCAATCTCCTCCATTTTTCCTCCGGAAAGCGGGTCGGGAGCGATGGTCGGATTGCGGCGCCGCCAAAGGCTGAATTTGCCCGATTCAGGATCCTGCTGGACGAAGAAACTTACCTCGCAAAAATCGGCTTCGTTCGGGTGGCTGGGAGCGTAATTATGGGTCGCGAAATCCATATTGTCCGCCTCGGTGTTCTCAATCATGCGGTGCATGCCGAGGAATTGATAATCGGTGGAAAGCGGACACGCGGAGCGAAGGTCAGCCGTGATGATGCCCATCGCAACTCGGGCATTTTGAATCACCTCGGCCCGGGGTTCGATGAGCTTCTGAGTGGCGGTGGCGGAACTCAGGCACATGTAGCCGGCCACTAAAATCAATGACGCCAAAGATGCTGCGATGACGAGTTCAATCAACGTGAAACCGCCCGCGTTGCTTCGGATATTCCGCGCTCCGCGCTCCGCGCTCCGAATTTCCTTAGCCTTCATCCGACCTCCCTTTTTTCTTCCTGCCCTTGCTTTTGTCTTTCGCCGAATCCTTCTTCTGGCTCGCGTCATCGAAGGCGGAGTCTGTAGCGTCGAACAACATGGTGCGCAATTCGTAAATCATCGTTCCCGTCTTCGCGTTCTCGACCTTTACGACCACTTCATGAAGTCCGTTGAGGGTCGTGCGGCTGATGGATTGTTTCCATTGATAAAGCGGCAGATCGTCCCCGCAATCACCTTCCTTTTCGCCGTCCGTGAGATAACCGTCTGCGCGAACCATCTCGATTTTACCGGCGGCAAATAAAGCCGCCGTGCTTTGCAATTCAGATTCCTTGCTCGAAACCAGCGCCGACGTAATGCCTTGAGTTAATCCAACCAAAGCTATTCCTAAAATAAGGATTGCACACATCACCTCAATCAATGAAAAGGCGAGTGCGCGGGTCTGCCCAGGTCGCACGCGGTTCGTTGCTGGTGTTGGCCGCTCCGTAATCATTTTCGTTCCATTTCCACCGCGCTCACATGCGCCGTGACCGCATTGATGCGCAAGGCCATTCGAAATCCATCCCGATCCTGCAGCACGATCTCCCTGGCATCGGCGGTACCGTCTGAATAAAATCCGATCGCTTCGAGCAGGGGCTCTGCCGGGGAGTTATTGGCGGAAGATGGCGGCGGTTGTACGGGTGGCTCTTCTGAAACTTCCTCTCCGGGGCTTCGCACTTGGATGGAAATCCGGCGATCGATGGTTCCTTCGCCACCGGGCAGGTCGCGCAACCGCATGAAACCACCGGCCGCGGCTCCGCGGCGAACCCGCTTCTCCACGAAATATTTCCCCGTGATCGGATCCAGCCGGACGCGATGAGTTTGGTTCGCCGCGATGGCCTGGCTGCACGCGAGATTGCAGACGCTCATCAGTTCGCGGCTGCTGGAGCGCAATAGGGCATCGTTATAGGAGCCCCTCATCTCAGGAATAATCATGGCGGTCATGATTCCGATAATGGCCAGGACGGCCATCAGTTCGATCAACGTAAAGCCGAAGTTTCGTGCCACGGCGATCGGACGTGTGGCTGGCGGTAGGGACATCGCGCTGCGATATCGTCGCCCGCGTTTCAGCGGGCGGAACGCGCTCGCCAAGGCGCGTGCTTCGGGCCATTCGTTCCGTTGCCTGACGCTACGCTTGGCGACGGCGCAGGGCACCGTCCCTGCCACGCTTGGGTACGCATCCCGGCATCCTTGAATTTTGGAGTTCGTGGACATGGAGCTTGCTCCTTCGCTCCGCCTACCAATTCCCAATATCCGTTCCTTCTTTTTCCGGATCCTTGGCCCACAGATCAAAGCTGGACGTATGATGAAGCCCCGGATTGCGGTACTGGTAAGGATGTCCCCACGGGTCATCGCGCAGTTGTTTCACGTAGGGTCCGCGCCATTTGCTTTCATCGCCCGGCGGGGCGGTGACCAGCACCTTCAAGCCTTCTTCGGTGGTCGGGTGCCGGTCCATGTGGATATAAAAACGCTCCAACGCGTTCTCCAATTCGCTCACGTCGGACTTCGCCTTGCTCACCTTGGCATCGTGAGTCGTGCCCATGAATTGTGGAATGATGGTGGCGGCCAGAATACCAAGGATTACCACCACCACCATGATTTCAATCAGGGTGAACGCTTCCAGGCGGGTCCTGGAAGTGGGCTCTGTTTCCGGCAAACGTGTTTTCATATCGGTTTCCTTCTTATGTTTTGATTCCGGCAGTTCGATTAATGTATGGCCCGGCTCATCTTGAAGATGGGCAGCAATAAGGCGATGACCATGAACCCGACCAAAGATCCCACCACCAGGATCAAGGCCGGGGCCAGCAGCGAGATAAGCGTTTTCGTCCGCCCGCGCATGTGGCGTTCCTCGATATCCGCCACCTTCAGAAGCATTTCGTCCAGTTTGCCGCTCTCCTCACCCACGTTGATCATTTGGATTGCAGTGCGCGGGAAAATGCCCAATTTGCGCAGTGGCGCCGCAAGCGAATCACCGCCGCGAGTCTCCTCCGCCACTTGTGCGATCAATCTGGCCAGCACGATGTTGCCGATGGTGTTCTCAACGATCTTCAGCGCCGGCAGCAGCGATACGCCGCTACGCACGAGCGTCCCCAGCGTCCTGGCGAAACGGCTTAGGGCAGAGGCGCGAAAGACTCCGCCCAAAACGGGCAGCCGCAATTTCGCCCGGTCCCAGAATTCAGCCCCGGCCGGGGTGCGAAAGAACCACCAAAGGCCGCCGCTTGTACCCATGACGGCGACCAGGATCATGAACCAGTGCTGGTGAAGCGCGGCACTAACCGCCAGGAGAATCCGCGTCGGCAGTGGCAGTACCGTGAGCATTTCCTGGAGCATCGTGAACAGCTTGGGCAGCACCACCGTCAGCAGCACGGTGATGGTTATGACTCCGAAACCAAGCACAAACGCCGGGTAAGCGACAGCCGCTTTCACTTCGCCGCGGATCTCGTCTTCGTGTTCGAGCAGGCTGGACAAATCGGCCATCACTTTCGGCAGTGCACCCGCTTCTTCGCCCACCTTCACCATGCTGACGTACAATTTGCTGAATGATTTGGGATGTTCCTCCATTGCCCCGGAAAGCGACGCGCCCTTGCGAACCGCTTCGGAGATTTGCATTACCATTTTTTTCAGGGCGGGATTCTCTTCCTCTTCGCCAAGCCCTTCCAGCGCCTGAGGAATGGGAATGGCCGCACCAAGCAGCGCGCTCATCTCGCGCGTGAAAGCGGTGATTTCTTTGCGGCTGACCCAGTTGCCCAGGCGGGCAGGAGACGGATGCGTGCCTTGTTCCTTGGATTCCAGATTGGCCGCCGCTTGGGCCGGCTCGGCGGCGCAGCTTTCCAGGTTCGACGGGAAGAGACCGCGCTTGCCCAGAAGTTGAAGCGCTGTCCGGCGATCCGCCGCCTCGATTACGCCCTCGACAGGGCTGCCGCTTCCTTCGATGGCTTGATATCGGAAGGCGCTCATTCCTGCAAATCTCCCGAGGAAACGCGCAGGATTTCCTCCAGCGTGGTTATTCCTTCCGCCGCCTTGCGCAACGCATCCTGGTGCATCGTGATCATGGTTTTTTGCGCGGCGGCTTTGAGTTCGGCATTGGATCGTTTTTGAAGGATCAGTTCCCGGAGTTCGGGCATAACGGGCAAAAGTTCGAAGATGCCAACCCGGCCGCGGTAACCGGTGCCGCGGCATTCTTCGCAGCCTATCCCTTGAAAAAAGGGCCCTGCCAGGCGTTGTGCGCCGAGGGCCTCCATTTTCTCGCGCACGCCGGTAGCCACCTCGGTTTGCGCGCGGCAATGCAGACAGATTCGGCGAACCAACCGCTGCGCCAGCACGCCTTCGAGCGATGATGAAATCAAAAACGCCTCGACGCCCATGTCGATCAAGCGGGTGACCGCGCCGGTGGAATCGTTGGTGTGCAGTGTGCTGAAGACCTGATGCCCGGTGAGTGCCGCGCGGATGGCGATCTCCGCCGTTTCGGAATCGCGGATTTCGCCGACCATCACGACATCGGGATCCTGGCGCAGGATGGCGCGCAGACCGGTCGCAAAAGTAAAGTTACGGCTGGGCCGCACCGGGATTTGCGCCACGCCCGTCAGTTCGTATTCCACCGGGTCTTCGATGGTTAGAATTTTGAGTTCCGGGGAATAGATACTCTGCAGGATCGAATAGAGCGTCGTGGTTTTGCCGCTGCCGGTCGGGCCGGTGGTCAGGAACAGTCCGTGCGGCTTCTCCACCAATCGGCTCAGCAAAGCGGCCCGCTCCGAGTCCAGCCCCAATTCCTGCGCGGTCAGCAGCTTGGTGTTCTTTTCCAGCAACCGCATGACGAGGCTTTCCCCGTAAATGGTCGGCATGGTTCCCACCCGGATGTCCACGCGCGCGCCTCGGTGATGGATTTGGATATGGCCGTCCTGTGGCAGGAATCGCTCGGCGATGTTCATGTCTGCCATGATTTTGATGCGTGAGACCAGGGCGGCGTGAAGTTGCTTGGGGGGCGGTGGTTTCTCCTGTAACAGGCCGTCAATTCGGTACCGCAACTGAAGCGTTTGTTCAAAAGGAACCAGGTGAATGTCGCTGGCCCGCTCGCGCAGGGCAGTGGAGATGATCAGGTTGACGAGGTTGATGACGGTCGGTTCATTCGCCTCGACTTCAATATCGTGGAGATTCTTGCTCTCGACCGTTGCGGCGCGTTCCGGGTGCAGGTTCTCGATCATCTGCTCCACCGTCACCTGGTAACATTCCGCGATCTTCTCCAACACGTCCGGCGCGGCCGCGGGCGACTCCTGCACTTCCAAGCCGCTCAGCAGCCGGATGTCATCGATGACGCGCTGATTGCCCGGGTCGGCAGTCGCGATGTGAATGGTGCCATTCTGGATTTCAAAGGGCAGAATTCGGTGCCGCTTCACGAACTCGGAGGGGAGGACGCGCATCGCTTCCGGCGATACCTTTAACCGCGCCAAGCTCCCGGCCCGGCTGGGTGAAAGCGAGGGTTCAGCCGGTTCGGCATCCTGTGGCAGCCGGTCCAGATTTCCCCCTGGTGCTCCTTTAGATTCGATCATCTGCGGGCAATGGCCTTGTTATCGATTCACAACAACGGCGCTTTCAACGGGCACCCTGAAAACACAGAATGCCTGCGTCAAAATGCTTCCACCGAACGGGCTGGATTTTAAAAGTAGACACTGAATGGACGAAAAAGTTTCAAAAAAGATTCATATCATATTGATGGACCTCTGGTTAAACGCTGTTGGATGGTTTTTGGTTCGGAAAAAGCAGCGATAAACTATTCGAAGAAAGTGCTTGCGCACTGGCTGCTTCGGCCTTAGCCTCAAGCTGTGATCGCGGGGTGGAGCAGCCCGGTAGCTCGTCAGGCTCATAACCTGAAGGCCGCAGGTTCAAATCCTGCCCCCGCAACCAATTTCAAATCCCCAGAATTCATTCTGGGGATTTTTGTTGGTGAAGGCTGGCTGACCGTGCGCCTTCTCCAATGACAAGGCGCTGACCCGGTTGGGCTTTATGTGGCGGACAGCGGCGCGAAAACCGCTTCCGTCATTCCGTGGATAATCTTCTTGTCCGCTGGGCAGACCGTGGCGAGAACGCCGCCAAGTTCAGCACGGGCTGCATCCCCGTCGCCAATCACGAAATAGTACGGGCACAGGCGGACGCGTCCCGGCATGGGCACAATCTGGTTTCGCGCGAAGTCAAACCACTGGAAATCGACCAGGCTTGGCTTTTCGTAACGCTGCAGGATGTAGGGCGAAGTGCCGAAGTGGGCCAGGGCAGTGTCCACGGCTGCCGACCAGTCCGAGTGCGAAAGATCGCTGCCCAGGAACACACCGCGCGCTCCCCAAGCCTTGGGAGAGAAGCCGGAGACTTTCAGAATCAGTTCGCGTTCGCGCTGGGACAGTCCTTTGAGCTGGTTCCAGTCGGTTAGATTTAGTTCGGGAATCGCCGCGTGCGGAGGCAGAGGGGACGGATCAACCACCCAACTGTACGGCACAAGCTGAAGCATCCGATTCAGAAAGCCTTCGCCCAATTCCTGACGCCAGTAGCCGCGCAAATTGCGATTCCACAAGAGCGCGAAAAGCATTTTCTCTTCGAATATCGGCTTGGGCGGCGGTGTAAGCCGGATGCGTTTCTCTCGGGCCAACTCGAACAGCGCGGGCGCGGACGGCACGTTCGCGGTGTCGAATAATTCGAAGAAGCGATAAACGGCATCGCCGTCCGCGGGTTGTTTGAAGTTTGCATCCTGAATCTGGAACCGCCCGTTATTGGGCTGGCGGCTCATCCAATCCATTTCGGGGCGATAGGTCGCCGATTCTTCGGAGATGATAACGTGAACGTGAGGCGCAGCGCCGAAAATTCCCGAGAATCCGCGCAACATTCCGTCTGCTCCACCGAGGACATCAAGGCCCAGTTGCGAATAGGTTTGGTTCAGCCAGGCCGTCAGCCCGATTCCGCCGGGAACGCTATCGAGCTCCGTGATCCTAAGCCCGCTCTCGGTGATTAGCAGGTCGGGCCGAATGACGCGGGGCCATTCGTTTTTGAAGGCGGCGGACCGTTGCAAGGCTATGAGTTCGCTCGGTTTGCCTTGATCGAGCCAGGCTGCCACCCAGGGTGGCTGTTTGCCTTCGATGCTCAAACGATACAGCCGGTTGACTGCTTTGTTGAACTGTAACAGGACCCGCCCGAGTTTCTCGATTTCCTGGACAAGTTCGGCTTTCAACCGCAGCGGGGTGGGGGAGATACGCCATTCGTGGCCGGCGAAGAGTCCGCCGCTGGGGATGTTCTCGCGGATGAAACGGGCACGATCGGCGGCAATGTCTTCCATGGTTGGTGAGGTGACGGCACTCATGCCTTGGGTCGGATGGATTTGCTGGTTTGGGCAATGAAACGGCATGAACACCGTGTCCGCCCGCTGCCGCCCGCGTGATTTTGTGCTTTCAATCTGAGTTGTTCAAAAGGTCCGATTCTGAATGTTGACCCTGTGCGTGGCCGTGTGTCCATCAGGTCCGCACCTGCCCCTGGCCAAACCCGATCCATTTATAGGTCGTGAGTTCCTCGAGGCCCATTGGTCCCCGCGCTCCGATCTTGTCGGTGCTGATTCCAATTTCCGCGCCCATGCCGAACTCGCCGCCATCCGTGAAGCGGGTCGAGGCGTTCCAATATACGGTCGCCGAATCCACTTCATTCAAAAACCTCTTCGCCATGGCTTCGTCGCGTGTCACGATGCTGTCCGAGTGCGCCGAACCGTAGTGATTGATGTGATCGATTGCTCCCTTGACGCCGTCAACGATTCGCACTGCGAGAATCAAGTCCAGGTATTCCGCGTACCAATCCTCCTCGGTGGCGCGTTTTATCCCGGAAATGGCGGGATTGGATTTAAAGAGCATCTCGGCTTCCGCATCGACTCGAAGTTCGACTTTTTGATCGATCAACCGCCGCCCGATCAAGGGCAGAAATGTCGCGGCAATTTTTCGGTCAACGAGGAGCGTTTCGATGGCATTGCAAACGCCGGGCCGCTGGCACTTGGCATTCACTACGATGTCTTCCGCCATCTTGAAATCGGCGTCGGCATCCACATAAACATGGCAGACGCCCTTGTAATGTTTGATGACCGGCACTTTCGAGTTCTCGGCCACGGCACGGATGAGGCCCTCGCCGCCGCGCGGCATGCATAGATCGACATATTGGGTCAGCGAGAGCAATTCCTTGATTGCTTCGCGATCCGTGGTGGGCACTACTTGAATGGCGTGTTCCGGGAATGCCGGCAAACTTTGCCTGGCCGCCGCGAGCATTACCTGGGCGATGGCTTGGTTAGAATGAATCGCTTCCTTGCCGCCGCGCAGGATGGTTGCGTTGCCGGACTTGAAGCACAGGCTGGCGGCGTCGGCGGTCACGTTCGGGCGCGACTCGTAGATGATGACAATGACGCCGATGGGCGTGCTGATTTTTTGGAGGCGCAAGCCATTTGGCCGGACGCGGTCGTCGAGGATTTTTCCGATCGGGTCCGGGAGCGCGGCCACTTCCCGCAAGCCTTTGGCCATGCTGCTGATGCGCTTCTCATCGAGCTTGAGACGGTCGAGCATGGCCGACGAAAGCCCCATTTGCGCCCCCGCCGCCATGTCTTTGAGGTTGGCTTCCTTGATGGCGGGGCCGTTGCGTTCGAGCGCGTCCGCCATGGCGAGGAGACATTCGTTCTTCTGCGCGGTTGTGAATTTGGCCAGTTCCCGCGAGGCGGTTTTGGCCTGCTTCGCGAGGTCCATCATTTGTTCCCGTAAATTCACAGCGCCAAAGTAAGCCAAAATCGGAAAGATGAAAGGTAGAAAATCGGGGCGTTAACGGAGCCTTCCATCACACCTGTCAATTGGCTGTCATGCTTCGATGTTGCTGATTCTCAGAAGGTTGTGAGCCGCAGTCCAGGATTGACAACGGGCGATCTAAAATGCTAGTAGTTTCCAGCGCCTCGGGCTTGGGCGCTTTTCGTCCGCAAACACCACGTCTGAGAAATCAGTGTGAGCTCTCGTAAGGAAGTCTTTATGGGCTGCATGAGGATACCCATTTTGCTGCTGGCGGTCGCAATTTGTTCCGGTTGTGCAACGGCTCATCACACCCAGAGATTAGCCGACGTGGGGCGTGACCAGTTTGTGTGCCGGACTGGCGTGGTTGCCGCTCCACCCCTCGATAGTAGCCAAGCGCCCGGTACTCGACCGAGTATTCTCAATTTAAATTTGCGATGCGATAAGGAATTAAGAACTGCCTTTTGGGATCCGGGGGAGGCGCACGGGCTGACCCTGGCTGGGGAAGATAGCAACTCCGGCGCGACGCCGGAGCCTGCGACCGAAACAAACCCATTTTCGAAGTCCTACTGGAAACTTGTTTTGGCGGATGTCAAAGAGACGTTCACAGCGCCGGCTCGCTGGGACAAACGGGACTGGCTCATTTTCGGCGGCGTGGTGGCTGGCATTGGCACGGTGGCGGTCTTCGACGAGGACATCCAGCGGGCCGTGCAAAGGAATCGCAATGGCACCTTGAACGACATCTCCAATGCCATTCAACCCTTCGGCCAGGAGTACGTTCCCGGCGTCCTCGGAGCATTTTACCTCGGCGGCGCGTTTTTCAATGACGAGCGGGCAAAGGTGGTGGCTTTGGATGGGGCTTCGGCAAGTATCATCGCTTCCGGGCTGATTCTTTATCCGCTCAAGTATGCGGTTGGCCGGAGCCGCCCGGGTGACAACCGCGGCGCCTATCACTTTCAACCGTTCGGAGGCAGCGATTCATTTCCTTCGGGCCACACCACGGAAGCATTCGTGTTGGCGACCGTCATTGCGGAACATTACGATTCGATTTGGATCAAAATCGGCTCCTACGGGGTGGCCAGCATGGTCGGCTACGCGCGAATGAACAACAATTATCATTGGGCGTCGGACGTTCTGGCGGGCGCGGCTATTGGCACCTTTGTCAGCCACGTGGTGGTCCACTACAACCAAAAACACTGGAGGGTGGCCTTTCAGCCAATCATCGGGCCGAATCTGCAAGGTGGCCAGTTCACCTACCGTTTTTAAACAACCACACGCCTCACGGCGCGATAACGCGGTAGAATCGCGCCGGGAACTGCGCGGCGTTGGTGTCGGTGAAAGTAAAGGAGCTGCTGCCGGGCAGGAGCGAGCCGATTTGGACCCACCCCGCGGGATCGGCCGGGTTTGGGTTCGCCTCGATCAAGACGGTTTGGACCACAGGGCCAGGCTGCTGCACGGTGAATTGGAAGTTCCCGTTTGCCACTGGACCGGCTGGGCTGACCAGGGCCTTGGCCGGCACGGGGTTGGTGACAGTAACATAAACGTAGGTGAGCGGCGAAGAATTTCCCGCCGCATCCACCCCGGACACAAACCAAATGTGCGAATGGCCCGGCGTGAGGCCGGTGATGGTCCCGTTGGTGCCCGTGATGTTCGTGACGGTGGGAACATTGACCGGCGGGCTGACGGACATGTTTCTTTCCATGATCGTGTAGCTGGTAATCGGGGAATACAGCGGATTTTGCGAGGGTCCGGGTGCGGGATCCCACGCAAGACTGACGGACGTGGAAGTCAACCCGGTCACAAACAAATCCGGCGGACCGTGCGGAGCCGTGGTGGTGGCCGCCACGGCCGGACCGTAGCCTGAGGTCCCGCCGGGGCCGCTGGCGACAACGTAATAGGTCTGGCTCGTACCTGGCGCGAGACCGGTTATGGTTATTGTGGTCCCGGTGGTGGCACCTCCGATTCCTGTATACCAGACCGTAGCGCCGCTGCCTTTCGGATCATGAAGGACGTGGCGCAGCCAGAAGCTATAGCTGACCGGCCCAACCACCGGGTCTTCTGGATCCCAGGACAAAGTCACTGAGTTGTCGGTCACGCTGACCACCGCCAGGTTCGTGGGCATGGTGGGACGCGGGTGTGCAACGGGGATGCTGAAATTCCAATCGACATAGCCGACGTAATTCGTGGCTCGTATGGTGATCGAGTTGGTTCCGATATCAGCGGCTTCCGGGGTCCATGAAATAGCGCCGCTGTAAGGGTCCACTTGCATCGTGGCGGGGCCGTTTAGGAGCACAAAGGTTGGCTGCGGATTGCCGGTGGCGCTGATCGAGGAAGTATAAGAAACCTGATAAGCAGCGTTGGTGGCGGGATATTGAGTGAAGACTGGCGGGCTGTCGGGAACGGCCAATCGCTGGCTGCGCCAGACATCGCTTACGTCGTTGCCATTGACGTCCATGCCTCCCATCAGGATTAATCGGCCAAGGCTGTCCACGCCCATGGCGGAGGCGCTCAAACCTTCGGGCAGAGGCGTCGAAACCACCCACGAATTGGCGGCGGGATTGTAAACCTGAACTGCGCTGGTGGTGACACCGCCCGAAACCCCGCCCGCCAAGTAGATTTTGCCATCTGCCCCGAACGCCGCCGCACTCCCGGCGACTGGGATGGGCATGGGGGCCAAATGGGTCCAAGTCTTCGCCCGGACGGAATAGCGGAGCACGGTGGCAATTTCGGTCCCGTCGGTTGTATTGGTGCGTCCGCCAAAAATGTAAATCTGATTCGTGTGGTCGAAAACCGCAGGGAAATTGTATTGGGCGGTTGGGAGGCTGGCAATGGGCGTCCAGGAGTCCGAATCGGGATTGTAACTCTCGGCTGACGAAAGCGGCTGGCCGGTATCGTCCAGGCCGCCGAAGGCATAAGCGTTGCCACTCGCGTCCGGAGCATACCCCAAATAGGAACGGGGCACGCTCATGGAAGCAGGCGTCGGCATGGTGTCGCCGGAAAGGCTAAAACTGATTACCGAACTGGTGGAATTGGTGCCGTCGGTGCCGCCGTAAAGGAGGACCCCGTCGCCGGTAACCACGGCTCCCGGGGCGATGCGGACGCTGTCATAGAGCGGCGAATAGTAGGTCCAGAAACTGTTTGTGGCGGCCAAACTTATGGGGAAACTCTCGAAATAGTTATAGTCGCCGCCGATTAGAAGGTTGCTGCCATCGGAGAGGACGGCGGTGGCTGCTCCACTTATAGGTGAATCCAAAGGTGGGCCGGGGAACCAGGTGAGGGGAGAGGCCTGGAGGTTCAATACCGCCAAGCAACTTCCTCCCAGGCACATAGCAAGCATGTTAGTTAGTTTAATCGGCTTCATGGCGAAGCTTTATTTACAAGGTGGAGCGTAAAATGTCAATCCTGGATTGGTTACGAATGGATGAAAGGGGGCGCAATGTGGAGAGTTATGCCGCCCAATCAGTCACTGCTCATTGACCACAAGATATGGTGGACAGCCATTTGCGGCCGGCGCAGTGTTAAAAACGTGAGACGAGAAAGGCTACGGACTTAATACCCAGTATATGTCAAGCGCCTGAAGATCGACCATGCACACATTGAGCACGCAATTGTACATGGTGGCAGCAGGAATTGGACTGGTTCTTGTCGTCTTCGTTGTCTTCAGCATTTGGAGTCGCAGATTGGGGGCGCAGGCGGTCGAGAGATGGGCGATCTCGAAAGGATTGCAAGTGGTTAGCGCGAGGCGGCGGTCGTTTGTTTCGCGCTGGCGCGCGATGTTGAGCAAGCGTTTTCAGTTTTTCCGCGTGACCGTCCGTGATAAAGAGGGTGTCAACCACGGAACGTGGATGCGGCTTGAGTCAGATTGCACCGAGCCGGAGGTTCTTGAGGTCATTTGGGACGACAAAACACCGCCGACATGAACCCGTTTGGAATCGTTCAGGCCGTGATTGCGCTTCTTGAAGGAGTTGCTCATGCCGCAGACCCGAAGCGGCAGAAGGACACGAAGGGTGAGAAACGCCGCTTTCTTTTCTTTTACGTGATCTTTATGCTGGTGGGCATCGGGGTAATTGTGTGGACGGTTCGTTCATTTTATTTTGCCAGATGAAAGGGTTGTGGCATGAATGCCGCGCTCCTGGCTGCGGTTTCGACGCTTTATGACATGCCCCTATTGTAATCATGTTTTTCCTTTGACTTGGCGTCGTTACTTCGCGGAACCGACGAACAAGCATAAATGCCCAAGCTGCCAGAAGGTATCACGGTTGCCTTGGAGCCTCTCTTATCTCATGCTGCTCGTGCTGGCTCAATCCATTGCGGGCGGGCCGCTGGCCCTCTATGCGCTTGTCAAGTTCGGCGGGCATTGGGCCATTGCAGGCTGGACAGTTGGCGCTCTGCTGACTGGAACGCTGATTGACAAGATGATTTTGGATGAGAGATACCGCACGTTGCAGCGATTGCGCGATGATGAAACAACCTGAAAATCAGCAGAGCCGAAATCTGATACCAATGAGGCATCGTAGAGTGAGGTTAGGCCGCGCTTACAGCGCTTGAATTTTCTCGTGGACCTTAAACCCAGGGCTGCGCTCGCGGACTCGCTTTCCCTGGGCTGATATGCTTGGGACTTCAGCCCGGAGTGCCAAGCGCAGAGGGATGTGATGGATCTGAAGTTCGCGTTGATTTTAAGACTTTGGTTGCGGGCACGCCCTGCCATGTATTAGTTTAGCGCGGTTGGCTGGGAACGCTTATGTCCAAGATTATTGCTGAAATGGCTATTGATACGGTGACGATGGAGTTGCCGGATACGAAGACCATCAAGTTGAAATGGCCGGAAGGGTATCACGTCGATTTCAAAACAGGGCAGTTCATCACACTGTTCTGGCCCGATACGCCGAATTATAAGCGGGCGTATTCGCTGTCCTCGTGCGTGCTCGACCAGGGGTTCTATGAGGTCACGGTCAAACGCGACGGGAAGATGGGCACGCGCATCGTGGATTGGGCGAAGGTGGGGGATCGCATGGGCGTGTTGCCGCCGGTGGGAAAGTTCCTGCCGGTGTATGAGCCGGACCGGCATTTGATCTGCATCGCGGGCGGTTCGGGGGTGACGCCGTTTCGCGCTTTCGTTCGCGAAGCCAGCCGGCGGAAGCTCGAGACGAAGATAACGATTCTTTATAGCGTGCGGACGACCAACGATATTATTTTTAATCAGGAATTCCGGCAGCTCGAACAGGAGAATCCCAACTTCAAGTTCCACGTCACCTGCACCCGGCAACCAGCGAATGATCCCTGGCCGGGCCGAAACGGGCGCATCGACGCCGAATGGATACGCAGCCACGTCGGGGATCCGACAAAAACAGTGTTTTACGCCTGCGGCCCGAATGAATTGGTGGAAGGCACGCAACGGCTGGTGATTGAACAGCTGGCAGTTCCGAAATCGCAAATGCTTGTGGAAAAATGGGGATAAGGAGAGCTGAAACCCGAAGCCCGGAATCCGAAATCCGAAAAATGGAAGAATATGATTGCGCGGCTGATTATTTTTGATCGTGAAGGAAAAAAGGTGGCGCATCAGTTGAGCTTGCATCACAAGCTGTCCAACACGTTTGAACTCAAGCTGGTCATGGGCACGAGCACGGAGCGTTTTGAGGCCTGGCTGTTTTTCTTCCTGCGCGATCACGGCGCTTATATTGAAACGACCGACCCGGCGGCGGTGGCGGCGGCATTGAATCTTCCAGCGGGGGAGGAAGGGATTTTGAAAGTGGAAGCGTGAGGGTTAATGACCAATGAGCTTGCGGAGAATATTCCTTCGTCTTGCGGCAACCATGCCCCGCTGGCCCGGATTCTGCTTTTGTACAGGGCGGGACCAACTATGATGTGGGCAGTTCGAAACCTGATTTCAGAGCTGATTATGATTACGAGCGACATTAAGACCAAAGCGGAGAGGAAGAACGAGGGCCGCCATGGCTAAGCGAACACCGCTTTTTGACATCCACCGGCGGCTGGGCGGACGGTTGGTAGAGTTCGGGGGCTGGGAGATGCCGGTGCAATACACGAGCATCATGGACGAGCATCAGGCGGTGCGCACGGCCGCCGGGTTGTTCGACATCTCGCACATGGGCGAGGTGCTGGTCACCGGCACGGCGGCGGAGGTTTTCCTGAACGGCATGCTGACCAATGACGTTCGCAAGCTCGTCACCGGCCACGGCCAGTACACCCTGATGTGCAATGAGCGCGGCGGAGTGATCGATGATCTGTATGTCTATCGCATCGCGGACACGGAGTATTTGCTGATCGTCAATGCTTCGCGCACGGATGTGGACGCAGCCTGGCTGCAACAACAACTGGCCGGCTATCCCCATAATAATTTCGTGGGGCTGCATAATCTTTCGGCTCAAACGGCGGCAGTGGCGGTGCAAGGCCCAAAGGTGATCGAGTTTATCGACCAATGTTTTTCGGGCGGGTCCACCGGTGGCTTGGTCGCGGCCAAGGCGAGCGCGCTGAAAAAAAATCAGATTGCGCAATTCCAATTTTCGGGGCACCCGGCGTGGGTTGGCCGCACGGGTTATACTGGTGAGGACGGCTTCGAGGTAATTGCTCCCGCCGAGGCCATCGGGGCCATTTGGACGTTGTTGATGAAAACAGGCGAGAGCCACGGCCTGCAACCGGCCGGTTTGGGCGCGCGCGACACCTTGCGCACGGAGGTTTGTTACCCGCTTTACGGCCAGGAATTGAATGAGCAAACGACTCCCATCGAGGCGGGGCTTGGATTTTTCGTCGCGTTCGACAAGGGGGAATTCAATGGTCGCACGGTACTCATTCAACAGAAGGAACGCGGCGTGGCCAAAAAGCTGGTCGCTTTCAAAATGTCAGATCGGTCGGCGCCGCCGCGTCCGCATTATCCCATCTGGAGTTCCGGAGAACGGTCGGCGCAGATCGGCGAAGTGGCGAGCGGCACGCAAAGCCCGTCCCTGGGAATTGGGATTGGCATGGGCTACGTGAAAACGGAATTTGCCAAGCCGCAAATGCCCATCACCATCGAAATTCGCGGCCAGCGGGCCAACGCGGTGGTGGCATCCAAACCTCTGTATCGAAAACCTGTTTGACCAGACTGGTTTTCCCTGACTCAATCGAACCATGGCAAACATACCAGCGGATTTGAAATACGCGAAGACGCACGAATGGGTGCGCGTCAGCGAGGACACGGCCACCATTGGCATTACCGACCACGCCCAACATGAATTGACGGACGTGGTGTTTGTGGAATTGCCCAAGGTGGGCCGGCAATTGAAAGCCGGCGAGGCCTGCGCTGTCGTCGAATCGGTCAAGACCGCCAGCGACATTTATTCGCCAGTGAGCGGGCAGGTGGTCGAAGTGAACCAAGCCGTGGTGGACAATCCAGCTTTGACGAACACCGAACCATACGGAGGCGGCTGGTTTTTCAAAGTGAAACTGACCCAGCCTGCCGAATTGAATGGATTGCTGGCTCCGGCGCAGTACGGGGCGCAGATTAAAGACCAGTGACCAATGCCAAATAGCCGATCAAGCTGCAAGGGCAAATCTTCAATTGAGATTTGGAGCCCGGGCCTGCTTTGGTCATTGCTCATTTGATATTCGGCATTCGCGTCAGCGCATTGCATTCCGCGGATTCCTCCGGCAGATTATGGGTGTGAACGAAATGAAAGTTCGGCTCTTTATCAAGCCCTATTGCGGCTGGTGTCATAAGGCCATGAACTGGCTGGACGACCACGACATCGAATACGAAACGCTGGACGTCATCAAGAATGACGCGGCATACGAGGAAATGGTGCGGCTTTCCGGCCAGGAACTCGCGCCAGTGATCGAGGTTAACGGCCAGGTGCTGGCCGATTTTGGACCGGATCAACTGGCCCGCTTCTGGAAACAGTTGCACTCTCAAAAAGCTTGAGCCCCATACCCGCCACCACACCTGCTCCACGCCCGCGATTGCCAGATTGGCTGCGCATCAAACTACCCACGTCGGATAGTTTTGGCCGCACGCGCAGTTTGCTGGACGAGTTGAAGTTGCACACGGTCTGCGAAAGCGCCAAGTGCCCAAACCATTGGGAATGTTGGAGCAAGGGAACGGCCACCTTCATGATTGCGGGGGACCGCTGCACGCGCGCCTGCGGGTTTTGCGCCGTGGCCACAGCCAAGCCACTGCCGCTTGAAGCCGATGAGCCGGCGCGCGTTGCCGAAGCCACTCGGCGAATGCGGCTCAGGCACGTCGTGATCACGGCGGTGGCTCGTGACGATCTCGCGGACGGCGGGGCGGATCATTTTCGGCGGACGATTGAGGCGGTGCGAGTGGCCAATCCGGGCATTGTCATTGAAGTTCTCACGCCCGATTTTTTAGACCGGGATGAAGCGATTGAAATGGTGCTGACCGCCGAACCGGAGATTTTCAATCACAACCTTGAGACGGTGCGCCGTCTGACGCCTTCCGTCCGTTCGCGCGCGACCTACGACCGTTCCTTGAGCGTTCTGGGCAAAGTCAAAGCCAGGAAGGGCGATGCGATTCACACCAAGTCCGGCTTGATGCTCGGGCTGGGGGAAACGGAAGCGGAATTGTTTACCGCGATGGAAGATTTGCGGCGAGTCGGGTGCAACATCCTGACCCTGGGCCAATACTTACAACCGACCCTCAAACATTTGCCGGTGGTGGAATTTGTCCCGCCGGTGCGATTCGCCGAGTACAAGCTCGTGGCCGAGCGCCTGGGTTTCCTGCATGTTGCGAGCGGGCCGATGGTGCGGAGTTCATACCACGCGGACGAGTTGCCGCTGAACCTCCAACATCCAGGCAACAAGCTTCAATGAAGGCTCCGACGGCAGCTCCGGGATCGGGGCAACCATGATCCGGTGAGCGGCTCCTCTTTGAATCTAGATGCTCGGAGCTTTCCTGGAGCTTGGTGATTGGAGGTTCCCGAACGCCTATGGCTGCGGTGGGACCAGAAGCCCGCGGTTCTTGAGGAGGTAGAGCGAAACCACAACTACAAATGCAGCCAGGATGATTGCGATGAACGTGGCCACATACTTCAAAACGCGCGCGCGCCGCAGCGCCTGCTCGGTCTGTTCCCGCGTGGCTTCCTTGAATCGCGTGAACTCCTGGTCCAACGACGCCTGGATCGCCTCCTCATCGCGGAGTTGCATGGTTAGCCAGTCGCCGGGCGGCGTGCTCCAGGCTTCGGGCAGTTTCTTCAACTCGGCATCGGTGGCGGGGTGCAGGCCACTATGGCACCAAAACGGCGTCTTTTCCCGGGTCCAGACACGCACCAGCCCGTGGTTCGTTGCCACCGATTGCATCCGTTCCCACAGATGCGGGCGCAAGACATCAGCCAGCGCAAAATCACTGAATGCCTCACTGTGAAGCCGTCCGTGGCGGCCGGAAATTTCCATGCCCAAGGCTCCGAATAGCTGGCCGTCCAGCGTTTCAACGACCTGAAACTCCGTGAGGCGACGCTCCAGTTCCATTGCTGGAAGATGCATCGCCTCCCACAGACCGACCAGTACTTCCAGGTCGTCCAGCGTGGCGCGGCGCACGCGATATTCAGCTTGGCTCATGGCATTCAATTATAAAAAGGCTGCGGCGATCGTAAAGAACTTGTTGGCGTAAACACCCCATTGCTCTACCCGAAATCCAGCCTAGGTTTGGGCATGAATCGAGCGATAGGATGGGCGTTTGCGGCGGGCGGCATTGTGCTGTTGATCTTCGGCATCCAAGGCGCCAACTCGTTCAGCTCCAACGTCTCAAAAACCTTCACCGGCTCCCCCACCAACCAATCCATCTGGATGATCGTCCTCGGGGCGATCCTGCTTATCGTCGGGCTGGCAATGAGCTTCGGTGGCCGGGGAACGCGTACCTGAAACCTTGGATCGAGCGATTCACTCCCGAATCGGCATTGATCCGCAGTTTTAGGCTCGGCACTCGGGTCTTTTATACATACTCCTTCTGGACCCCCAAATGGCGTGCCTGCCCAGCTACAATTTTAACGTTAACGGGCTAAGCGGAATCAGAGGACTGTGCTCATGATTAGCGACACATAACGAACCATGGACAGCAAATGTGAGCAACCTCGCGCGAAGAATTCGATTGCCGCTTACGAGCAAAGATATTGGACCACGCACGCACCCACGACTGCCGCCCACCCAAGAATAAGCGTGTAGAAAAACCAGCGAACGACGGCATCCAAAATCGCAACAAATCTCGGTGAATACTTTATTTGCATCAAATTTTCGGCCAAACCAGACTCGTCCAGCCAACCTAAGAAATTAGCATAACCCTTGCCAGAATCACGAATGAGACTCGATTTTGATGGGTAATGTAGAAGGCAGAGAGGACAGCCGAACCGATGCGGGTCCGGCCACCGTCGGCAGAATTCAGTCCCGACCGCTTGAGTAGAGTTAAAGCCTGTCGATTATGCCGACGACGCAAAGAGACCAGATCCCCATAACTTGCTCACCGCCTATTCCAGGTCAATGACGACTGAAGCGATTGTGCCGCCGAACTGGTTCTCGCTGGAATAGGGGCCGACACAGCCCGCCGTGTCGGAACCAACGTCCAGGCCATCTGTGGGCATCGTGGGAATCAATCCGGGAGCCTTGCCTTGGGCGACGGACTTGCCGTCCAGCAGGAGGGTCATGTCCCCGCCGCGTTGGAGCCGGGCGACGGCGGTGTGGGCGCCGGTGAGAGGTTCAGGGCTGGTGATACTGCCCGTGTCGTCATGCACGCGGACCAGGAACGTGAGTTTGCCTTTGTCGAGGAAGAGCGTGTAGCCCATGGCGGCGCCGCCTTGGGCCACAATCACGCCGTCAGCTTTTTGGGCGTCGAACTTCGCGGAGATGGTGAAGCCGCGTTTTGCAATCGGCGGCGCTTTTCCGCGGGCAAGATGCTGGTCCATCTTCAATTCAAAATGGGTTTCCTTGCTGAACTTGGCGGGGTCTTTGCCACGCTCCGGAGCCTGCCAGCCCCCGAGGGGCAGAACGTTGGCGCGGGCGGCGTAATCATCCCACTCGGCGGCGAGTTTTTTGAGGCGGCCCGGCTCGGCGTCGGCGAGGTCATGTTGTTCAGTGCGGTCGGCGACGGTGTCATAAAGGCGCCAGGGCTGACCGGAGAGAGCAACCAATTTATAGTGGTCGTCCAGCACGGCTCGGTTGCCTTCGTGCTCCCAAAAAATCGGGTGCACACGCCCAAGGGGCTTGCCTTCGAAAGCGGGCCTGAGGCTGACACCCTCGGCCGGGGTGATTGGTTTGCCGTTGAAATCGGCCGGATATTTCGCGCCAGCCACATCCAGGCAGGTGGGCATGATGTCGATGAGATGGCCGGGCTGCGGTTCGAATTGGCCCCGGCGCGCAGCCGGGATGCCCTCGGGCCAATGCACTATTAATGGCGTGGCAATGCCGCCTTCGTCGGTATAATGTTTGTAACGCACAAACGGCGTGTTGTTCAACGTGGCCCAGCATTGGCCGACATAAACCGTCGAATGCGCGTCACCCGGATGCTCGCCTTCGAGCCGGCCGCGTACGCCGGACTCGGCATTGCCGCCGTTGTCGCTCATGAACAGGATGAGCGTGTCATCCAGCACGCCTCGCTGACGCAGGCCGTCCACCAATTCGCCGACCGCTTTGTCCATGTGTTCCACCACCGCCGCATAAATGGCCATGATATTGTCGTAGCGATCCTGTTGGGCGGGCGAGAGGCTGTCCCAAGCGGGGACGGCTTGCAGTCGCGGCGATAGCGGCCAGGATTTATCAATGATGCCCAGGGCAATCTGGCGTTGATACCGCTCCTCGCGTAGTTTGTCCCAGCCGGACTTGTATTTGCCGCGCCAGCGGGCGATCTCGTCGGCCGGCGCCTGCAGCGGGAAATGGGGCGCGTTGTAGGCGACGTAGAGGAAGAACGGCTTGCCGGTTTGGCGCGCCTCATCCACGAACTTGAGGCCGTACTCGGTCCAGAGGTCAGTCGAATACCAATGGGGCGGCACGGGGGCGTTCGTGGCGCCGAGACTATGGCCGTTGTAGAAGATTTCGGCGCCGCGGCCTTCGGGGTAATAAAAGCCACCGGCCGCCGAAGTGAGGGTGCGCTCAAAACCGCGGCCCCAGGGCGTCACGCCGAAGTTCTGGCCGACGTGCCATTTGCCGGTCATGGCGGTGAAGTAGCCCGCAGCTTTGAGCACCTCGGCAATCGTGATGCACTTGTCGTTGAGGTGCCCGCTGTAACCGGACAAGGTTTTGCCGGCAGCGTCAACGCGCTCCTCGGTCATGTGGCCCACTCCCGCCTGGTGCGGGTACAGGCCGGTCAACAAAGCGGCGCGGGAGGGGCAGCAACGGGCGGTGTTATGAAACTGCGTGAAGCGGACCCCGTCGGCGGCGAGCTTATCCAGGTTGGGCGTATGGATTTCTCCGCCGTAACAGCCGAGGTCCGAGAAGCCCATGTCATCCACCAGGATGACGAGGATGTTGGGGCGGGAAGGCGCGGCGAACAGGGAGGAGCCAATCGCCAGTGAGACCGCAATACCAGTGGTGAAGAGGCGGCTGAGCTTCATGGTTGTTCGTGACCCATTCAACCAGAACCGCCGCTGGTTTGGCAACCCCGAGTTGCAGGTAACGATTGAGCGGGCAGGGTGTTTAAGAACCGCTCCGGCCCTCCTCAGAAGCTCTCAGGACCTTTCGAATAAAATAACGATTCAGTCTCCAATCCAAGATGCTGCGGACTCAATGATTTCCTCACAAGATCAACTGGGTCACGGCGGCGTGGTGTCAACGTTGAAGGTCGACTTTGTTCGGGATGCTGGCGGTTATTTGGGGCTTTGCCTGCCAAGCTGTACCGCGATTACGGCGAGCAACCCCACCACCGCCAGCCCCAACCCCAACCAGACGCTAACCAGGGCGGCACACAACGCGGCCAGCATCATCGTCAAGACGACACCCGCCAGCGCAGCATTGCCCGGTTTGGACTTCGCCACGGGCAGGTTGACGATGGCTTCGATCATCTCCGGAATGAACCCGATGCCGCATGAGGGGCATTTCATGCCGCGCGCCAGATAGTCGGCTTTCGCTTCGACCGATTGGCCGCAAGCGGGGCAGTTGTAGAATTTTGTCTCGATGCGGCCATTGAATCACTTTCGCCGGAGATGTTCAAGCCTTGCGCTTCGATTCCTTGAGCCTTCGCTCATCGTCCTCCGTAATATGTAACCCCGACGCCTTCAAGAATCGAATCTGCGCTATAGTCCGGGGCCTAGGCAAATCGTCTTCCACAATTGGTAACCTTTTCAATTGTCTGAGTTGCCTAATACTGGCTTCAAACAACTCAATTATTTCGGGGGGCACTCCGGTAATTGAGTAACTGCTTGGCGGGGGAGTTTTAGGCCGTTCTTTTTTTCGTTGAGGTGCTAGTGCTATCAACTTGCCTTCGATCCGGATAAGAATCTTTTCCAGCCTGTCGATTTTCTTTGATAACCCTTCGAGCGTCATGCGTTCATTTCGCGTGTGTAGCGTTTTGAGCCTGCCCGGATTCTGGCAAGGCAGGGCGGGTATTCAAGCCCATTGAAGCACCTTGAACAATAGCGCGCTTTGTGGCGGTTTGCATGTACGTTACATATAGTTCCGCCAGCGATGAAGGCAAGAAAACCGTATTCCTGCCTTATTTAATGGGGTTTAGTGAAGATGGCGGAGAGAGAGGGATTCGAACCCACGGAAGGTATCCGCCATTCACCATGGTTCAAGGCGGTTGATTTCATTGGGGTTTGCAATATCCTGAATCGCAGTTAAGGACTGTGCTTGCATACAGTTACATACAATGCCTATATTCCATCGTTTATCACATGGCCTGGCTCTACAAGCGCGGGAAGAAATGGTGGATCGGGTACCGCCACAATGGCCGGCAGATTCTCAAACCAACGCACACTGAGGATCCTGCCGTTGCAGAAAGGGAGCTCTTCAAAATCCGGACCATGCACGAGGCGCACGCGTCCGGGACGCTCACTGAACAGTTTTACCGCGCTCTCACGGGTAGCGTTCTTCCCCCCGTTACGCTAGCGTCAGAGTTAGATGGCTGGCTGGCGGAGTGCGAGCACAACACGGAGCCGAACACCCATGATCGCTACGGGGCTGTAGCGAATGAATTCAAGGTGTTCCTGAATGCAAATGACAAAGCCCCAATGCTCTCCGAAATCAGGACAGAGGACGTGAGCCGTTACTTGCTGCAAAAGCGCAAATCCACCGCGGCGAGCACAACCAATCTGACTCGGAAGATACTGTCCGCGTTCTTTAAGCGGGCCCTCCTTGGTAACCGGCTGCGTGAAAACCCATGCACGCCAATCAAGCCGTTCAAAGCTCAGAAGGGGGAGCGGGTGAAACGCCGAGCCTTCACCTTGGCCGAGTTGGGAGCAATCTACAGCAAGGCGCCGGATGACTTTTGGCGCTACATGGTCCAGGGCGAGTTTTACACTGGCCTGCGGATGGTGGATCTGATTTGCCTCCGACTCGGAGCAATCGACCTCAAGCGCGGCATGTTACAGCTTGAGGATGAAAAGACAGAAAAGCCAATGTTCATCCCCCTGGCCAAACCCTTGCTCAACCTGCTTACTGACGTGATGCGAAAGCGCGGTCCTGGCAAGCCGTTTGAATATCTTTGGCCAGAGCAGGCGAAACGGCATCAGGGCTATAAGAGCGGGTCCGGCTATTTCTCAAACCAGTTTTACGACCTTATCCTTGCTCCGTGCGGACTGGTCCCGGCTCGGGATACTGCCCACAAGGCAAAGAAGGACGGAAAGGGCAGGGGGGCGAAGCGCAAGACCAACGATGTAAGCTTTCATTGCTTACGGCATTCGTTCGTCTCATTTCTGAAATCAACGGGAGCAAATCAGGCGGTTGCGAAGGAATTGGCCGGCCATTCGAGCGACCAGGTGAACGACCTGTACACCCATGTTCCCGAGGAGGATTTGATTAAAGCCATCAACCAGCTACCGGAATTCGCCAAATGAAGCAGGTGAAAGAGATGGTGGAAATCGCCGGCCGCGAGTTGGCCAAGCCGCGAGCCTTCCCAGTGCCGCTCAAAGAGTTCCTGCGGATCGTCGTCGGTGGCAGCATCCCCAGCGCACGTACGGAAACAGACCGGATGCGCTTCTACAGGCAGTTCCTCGTTGCCTGGCAGGTGGACGAGGGCGCCGCCAAAGCAGAGCAGGGGACGTTGCCGATTTTAAAGCTCCATCCAAAAGACCGCCCGCAATACTTGATCGAGCACCACTCGCGCAAAGGGTTCGATGCGTGGGGTTTTGCCCTTGAGGCCGAGCTATTCCTGACTTGGCAGTCCGGCATGCTTGCTCGCAGAGGCGCGTCGGCCGCGCGTCAGAGGTGGGGAAAAAAGAAGGGTAAGAAAACCCTTGGCCCGAATGTTCCAGCGTTGAAGGTGAATTTAGCAGCCTTGGCCGCTCATCTGGCATCCAAGCGGGTCTCACCTGGCATCTACTAAGCCTCATCAAGCATCCGAAAATCCTCATCTGGCATCGCGCCGGATACCGGAGCCCAGAAAGGCCGCTTGCAAAGGTGAGGCATGATAAATTCATCTACAGTAAAGAACGAGATTGGAGCTTCACAGAGCTTCGATCTATTCCGACTCACTAAGGCGAAAGCGACGGTCGATGTATGCTCGAACACCCTGCGGGAGTACAACCGGCAGGGGTTGCCTTTCTACAAGCGCGGTCGGGCCGTGTTCGTCTCCAAAACCGAGCTGGAGGCGTTCATCCGCAACCCAGCAGGTTTTAACCCGGCCAACCAGATCGTCAGAAACGCGGGCTCCAGAAATCTAATGCTCCAGTAATCCCTCCGCCAGAAAAGTTCCCGCGCTGGCCGTTTTGCCGCGACAAACGCGACAGCAAATTTAGCTGTTCGTAAGCAATAGGAAAGCTGATGCTTTCCAAGAGCTAACCTTGAGGATTGCCCCTTGAGTGAAAAAGCGGGCAGGAAAAGCACCTGCATCATTAAGTCACCCATCCGTCCCATTCCCCCCGGTGATTCAGCCCGACTCGGTGTCGAACGGGCATTTTGCGCTATCCCAAAACAGGCATGGCTTGCCGAAAACGAACTTGCCGGGACGCATTTCTGGGGGTTTTCGTTCCATTGACACACCTCTTGGCCGCGTCAGGTGCGGAATTGGGTTAGACCCGAGCTCTTCAAGGTATGTTACTCTGCGCTGCGTTGCCGTTGAATCGACGAGTTTGGCTGAGCGCTACCTCGCCATGGCTCAAATCGTCCTAGAGGCAACCAGAGGGGTTTGGAGGCGTCTCCGCTCATCTACCAACTTACGGATCCTGGCCACAATTTCCTCGCTTGCGCCGTGCTCAGCGGCATAACTTCGCGCAATCTGCTCCTGTTCAATGATTTCCGCGAGGCGCTTACCAGCATCGCTGGGTTGTGCCGGTTCGGCGCCATCGGGGTAGGTTTCAAAGGCTGCTTCGGGGGATGCGCCATGCGGGCCGCACCTTTGTATTGCCCACCATTCGCGCAGATGATGCTGCCTCTCCGCATTATCCTTCGATTCTGACAGGCGTTCCCGAAGTCGATCCCGGCGCCAGAGAAATTCTTCTCTGCTCATCGGGCGGAAGATCAGGCTGGGTGTCTTGCCCGGGCGAGGAACCTCCGCGGCCAATCCTGACCGAATCAGGGACGGAATAAAAGCATCCAACTCGGCGGTCTTGACTGCGCTTTTCCGCGATGGGTGATGGCAGAACATGCGGGTGATGTCCGACCGAGTGCAATAGACCCAAGCATTCGCGGATGCCAGGCGGCTGGCTAGTATGCCGGCAAGGAATCCGAGTGGATGATCCAAGGTGTTTCGTGTTTTAGCAGATGTGTTCATAATCGAGATCTTCCGTTCTGCTCTGGTATGGGGAGGTTGAGCTGCCTCGGTGCGTCCACGACGATGGTGACTCGGTAGCGTGCTCCGCCAACGGTCGTGAGCACGCTGATTCGCTTTCCCTCGGCCTTGAGCTGCTTGCACAAGGCGAGCAGTTCGTTGCCGGACAGTGTTGAGTCGTGTTTCATTGGACTGCTCACAGGGTTTCACGCGTCACAAATAAAACGAATCGCGCTTTCCAATTCTCGCCAGCGGTTCCAGGGACAACCTCTTTCTCCCAGAACCGTTTCGCTAAATCCGCCACTGGTAGCTCCATCTTCGACCCCGCGCAGGTGCGGGTAGCGATCCCGACAAGTTCTTCCATGTTCGGAGGGCTAAGTGTCGGCTCCCGGGCCGCCCCTCCCTTTTCCGAATCCGAATCCTCAACCCGCGCGCACGCGGTTTGTGTACCTCCCGTTTCTGCTGAGAGCGTTTCTATTGGAGAGTTTCTATTACCTATCGTTTCTATTAAAGTGGACGCTCCAGTGGACATTGGAGTGGACGGTGCAGTGGACGCCAAGTGAACATCGAGCGGGCTGTCTGCGGTGATTTTCAATCCATCCGCCCGAACTTTGTCCACTATAATAGGAGTGTTCACTATAATAGCTTTGTCTACTTTAATAGCAGCTTTTGCGGCCTTTGCGGCTTTAATCCTCGCCATCAAAGCGGCATCGCGCGCCTTCCTGCGAGCATGGAAATCCTCCGCATACGACTTTCCGCTCTCCAGCCTGGCGGCAAGCTGTTCCTGGTTCATCCGGATGGAGTAGTACGTTTGGCGCTTGTTAGGGCGAGTGCAGGCAAAGAATCCTCTCTTATGCAGTTCGTCCCGGGTACAACCGATCTGCCTCACAGACAATGGCATTGCCCCGTCCGTCCGGTTCCCGAGTTCAGCCTTAAGAACCGCCTCCGATTTGTAACCGAGCATTCTCCGCCGAATCTGTTCCCGAGTGATCCTGACAGGGAAATCCTTGGCGCCAACCACACTGTAAAGCCCGCAAAGCATTGAGAATTCACGGTAGCTCATCCCCCTCTTTTCTCTCACATCCCATAGAAAATCACTACGAATCCGAACGCTGGGCTGAGTGCCGTGCTTGTCGGTGAAAGCTTTTACGAAATTCGAGCATGCGACATACTGGTTAAGAATTGCGCCGACATCTCCTGCGGTCACGGACAGTTTATTCGCTCCCACAACTACATGGCGATGAGCAAGCTCCCCTCTGCGCATCCCCTCTGGAATATTATGGCTTGGCGTCTGCTTCATAATCTCATCTTGACTCTCGCGGGACATCTTTCCGCAGAAGTCGCGTCCGGCTTCTACCAAGCACCATGAGATGATGTGCTCCAGGCGAACCTCATCCTTGCCATACGCCAGAAGGCAGAGCGGGAACTGAAAATAGGTGCTCACACCGCACCCCCAATCTGGAAAAAAGGCGAACTTTCCGCTTGCGGCGCGTGCTGATTATGGTTAGCGTTTGACATCGTTTAGTTTTAAAGCTGCTGAGCAAACTTGGTCGTGCGCTCAGTGGCTTTTTTGCTTTAGGGTTTAGGTGACGAGTTGACAGCCGCCGTTTGCGGCCAGGACCTCAAAATCAGAGATGGCTTGCTGAGTGACGAACACGCGCTTGCCCACCTTAATTGTCCTGATCCATCCGCGGCCCACGATTCGATAGGCGGTGGCGCGCGATACGGGCAGCTTGGTGTACCAATCACTGAACTGCACCAGGCCGACAGGCACGCTGGTGAGATTATTTGCGTCGTTCGAAATCATAGCTTTATTTATTCCAGCAATGATTCACCTACAGCAAGGGTATGCCGTGTCAACAGCTGAGTAAGACATAATGAGACGCACCCCATTTTACGCGTTGGATGATCCTTGGATTTACCCTTAAGGGTGTGCTTGGGCATTTGCTCAAGCAAAACTCACCGAAAATGGTCACTCCGAGTCGGAGTGAAATTCTGATTGCCGCGGATTTCAATTGACGGCTATCGCCCTCGGTGCCAGTATCCTTCCGTTCGAGGACTATGAAGCATCAAAAAAAGCGCAGGCTTCACGCCTTGGCGACAGAATTTGGCCTGCTTTTGAGCCTCTGGCTGTCGGCGGTGCCACTGCTCGCGCAATTTGCTCCTGTTTCTCCCCAAGTGTATTCATACGCTCCCGTCAGAGTCCTTGGAACCAACCTCATGGATTTTGCTCCGATGATTAATGCGGCGCTTGCCGGCGCAGAGGTGGGGTCGAGATTTTTTATCGAAGGGAAGGTGAGCGGGATAGGTGATGGCGACAGCGTGTTTATCACCAGGCACGTCGGAACCACTTATCAACTTCGCGCACCGGACTTGAACGGGTCAAGTGCCAGCCTCTTGCGTTCGCTCTCGTTACAGTCGATAGCGCAAAAATCAGGCGGCCATCTCAGCGCGGGGCAACTTTTGGCGTTCGACCCCGCATCGCGGAGCCAGTTTGTTCCCGTTGAGCAGTACGATCAGGTCGTTTTGACAAACTGCCCGAAAGCCATGATGAAAGTCGGAAGTTACATTGACCTGTGCGCATGGCCGTGTGGCGCGCGCACAGTAGAAGGCAACGGAAATAAGGCCACCATGCTGCGCTTTGATTATGGGGTGAAGTTCTCAGGCAACCTCGCAGATTACGACTTCTTCCTCCAGGTTTCCCCATCGGGCGCCACAGTCAGGGTGCCGATAAAGGCCGCACAGAAGAACACCCGAGCGGTCACCGCGCCATAAAGCATGCACTCCAACCAAGCACCCGCAAGTAGCCACGCGGAGATTGGTCCGAATTCATTGACTCTCCTAGGATTTTTCCTAAGCGGCAGCAGTATTTCAGACCGTAGGAATATGGCAGCTTCCAAAAAGTTCTCATAAGGCTGCCCTTTTGCCTTGCGCGCGGTTACGGCTTGCGCGATTATCCGACCCGCATTGCGCCAGATTGTAAAATCGGCAGCAGACAAGGAATCCAACCCGCCCCCTCTCGCAGCAACGTCCCAGGCGGCGACGGACCCATTCAAGGAACTCTGCTCAATGTGCCGCCGCGGCATGGTATTCGCCGTGGATGAATGGTACAAATCTGGGAAACCCACGAAGGCACAAAACCCCCACAACTACATTACGCCAATGCAGATCGCAATTAAGACGGGGCAACACAGCCTGGCGGAAGTGCTGTTGAGGAACGGAGCCTCGCCCACTGACCCGATGCGGACCGCCATTTGGCACGAGAAATCAGATCTTGTTCGACTGTTTTTGGGCTATGGAGCAGACATCCGCGAAATATCTTTCAAAACCGGCACAGTCCCAAGCTTTCCGATGCTGGAGATGTTGATTGGACATGGGCTGGACATGGAGACTGGCTACCCCATCGCGGCCGGAATCAAAACGGCGATTTGGCCGTACCTGAAACTTTACCAACTTCACGTCAAAAAGCACCCAAAGCTTCGGGTTCAGGCGGACATTGCCCTGAGACATTTTGTTAGAATCGGAAACTTGGCCAGCGTCAAAACGATGCTTCGAGTTGGGGCAAATCCACGCAGGAAGGCTCCGTTAAAGTGGGGAGAGCCGAAAGGGCTGTGGGGCACCGCGCTGGATGATGCTTTCCATGGAGGCTGGATGAACATTCTCAAAACAATCGGTCTTGACCGGCGTAAGGACAACTTGCAACTGATGCTCTGCGTTGCGTGCAGGCATAAGCCATCCGAGATTATCGAATACATTATCGACCGTGGCGGAGATGTTAACAGCGGTTTCGAGGATATATCGTTCTTGAACGACGTAATCTCCGAGCTGGACGACGCGAGGAAGCGGGAAGGTGTCAATACCTACGGAAGATGGTCTTGGCTTTACAAAAATCTGGAAGTCTTGATTAACCGGGGTGCGAAGTGGAAGCCGAGTAGTGAGAAAGAGTTTCGTAAACTGCGGAGAGTTATTTGTGCTCATGGCACGTATCGCGGATTGGAGTTCATCAAGTACTTAAAGTCGAAGGACTTCTGCACTGACCAAATGCTTGCCGATTTGCTCAACGATGCCGAGGTGCGGGCATTGCTTCACCCTCGCCGCCACGCGATCAAAAGGTTGGTGCCGAGTTTCAAGTACGATAAGCCAAAGAGGGGACAGTATCCACCCGGAACTGTCCTATGCAGAATCGAAGCTTCGGCGTACAGCGGAGTCCCGATCTCAACCCTCCGCAGATTGAGCCTGAAAGGGACGTTCCCCCTGCCGGACAGTCATGGGCATTGCAGTTATCCCATCGAGAGGTTGGAGGCGTACTTGGGCAGCAAGAAACCCACCCGAAAAAGAAGGCCAGCCGGCCAAAAATGACCGACCAGCCTGTTGCAATTTTCCGCGGGGCGTGCTGCTTGGCCTCTCGGCTTGGCATACCCGTCGATGCAATAGTATAAACCCAGCCGGCCAATTTTCAACCGATCCGCTCTGCAAAAGACAAAGGGCGGCTGCCTGATGCAACCGCCCCGTCGCTGCGCTGAATAATATGAATTCGTATTCCAATACGATGAGCTAACGAACTTGAGCTAACTCTTAAACGCAGCGAAATCTGGACTCTCCAAGGCCATGTCCACGATCCTCTTGGAGTTGCCGCACGCGCAAGCCTGCTTCATCCAAGCCAGGGATGTCGGAATGTTGCCCAACAGACATTCGAGCGACGCCAACTTGTAGAACAATAGCCAGCTCTTTGGGAACCGACTAAGAGCTTTGTCCTGGAGCCAATCACGGGCTTCTTCGATGCGATTCAGGCGGCGCAGAGCATGAACTCGAAAAACGAAGCCCTTAAGCAGGTGGGGCGCGACTTCCAGTAGAGCGTTGCTGATCGTCAGGCAAGCCTCCCACTGCCCGCGCAACGCATAGACGCGGTAGAGACTGTCCAGCGCAAGCGGGTGC
The DNA here is from genome assembly GCA_021325145.1 of Verrucomicrobiota bacterium. Taxonomy (GTDB): domain Bacteria; phylum Verrucomicrobiota; class Verrucomicrobiia; order Limisphaerales; family Pedosphaeraceae; genus JAJPHR01. Next base: position 90,067 of record JAJPHR010000023.1, read on the forward strand.
ATTCGGTTGGATTCAGAGAGTTTGCTCAGTTCCAAGGCAGCTTCTTCAGCATTGCCGAAGTCCACCCAGCCCTCCGCGGCTAAAGCATGAACCGCATCAGGCCGTTCCATCGGGGCGTATGGTTCTTTAAGAGTGCTCATATTTTTATGCCTCGCGCGGCTCGTTCCGTGGCCACACCTTGAACCACTTCTCTTTTGGTGTGCCGCGACCCTTGCGCGGCTTCGCTTGGACCCGAAACCGGAAAGCCTTCTTCGCGGCGATTCCTTCCGCCCATGCCCGGTTTCGAGTTGGGATGGGGATCTTGGCAGCGGCCAGTTGGCCGCCCAAGAAGTCCATCAGGCGCCACTTCCAACCCCGGCCCGAGCGAGATACAAGCACAGAGGGCATGGCCTAAATGACGCCCAGTTTACGGACAGCCACCGCCATCCGGGCTTCGTCCTCCAATTTCCGCGCGTAGGCTGCTTCCAGAAAACCAGCCGGTTCCGGCGCTGATGCGGTCATTCGACGTAGCTTGGCCGCGCTTTCTGCTCCGAAATTTACAATTCCAAGCCCGATGTAGTCTACCTGGTTGTTCAGCCCGCCCGTGAGGATGGTAACGTCGCGACCCGCATAATGCGAAATAATGCGACTTTTCTTCGTGGAGAAGGTCGCCTTCAATTCGTCAGGCGCTTTGTCGAATGGGACGTACTCGTAACCTGCCGCAAGGAAGTCGGGAGGCGATGTATCGAACAAGGGGTCCTGGAATCCGCCGCCCTTGCCCGGCGCCTTCGGCTTAAGGGTGAGCGCAAATCCGCAATCTGAATCGAACGACCAGTTCACTTCCATGCTGACGGTATATGTCTTGCGGCCCGTCGAGTGCTCGCCGAACAAGCGGTGCATGCCATTCGTCGCTTTGAAGAACACGCCGATCCCTTCGATGCCTGGCGCTTGCGCGGGGTCCGCATTGATCTTCCAGCCGCCCGCGGGAGCAGCGGGGAACGTCGCGTCAAGCACGCTGCCAATCACGCGGTCTTGCGCGTTTTCATTGGTGGCTTTGTGATACTCGCGTATCTGATGTTCATAGTTGACGTTCTGGTGAATGAGTTTGCGGTAGTTCGCCGCAATGACGGCCGGGTGCAAAGCCGTCCCATAGACGGTCTTGACCGGGAAAGCGTGCGAGACGGAGAAGCGGAAATAGCCCTTGGCCGAATCGGGCGTGTAAGTATTGCCGTTGAATTCGATGACGCCATCGTCATCGCAGAGGGTTAAGTGTGATTTTTGTACGATCATATAGGTCTTTGATTTTGGGCGTTATGCGCGGTCACGTTGCCGGCGCCACTGTCAGGGAACATTGTGTCTAGACGGCTCGCCATGGACTCAAGTGCGGCCTGTGCCGCAGCCGCGCTGCTGGACAACCCAGCAAGTGAATTGGCGGCCTTGACCGCGTTTTCATTGAACGCAAGGTTGGGGTCAGGTGTGGGATTTGGAAGTCCGGGGCCAAGGTTTCCCGTGATGGTGTTGATCGGCCCGCGATTATTGCCACGCGTCCCCAAGATTTGAGCCTCTGGACTGTTGCCGCCGTAACCAGCCCCCCGCAATGCGGTAAGGCTGCGATTGATTTCATTTAGGCGCTCGGGGTGCAACTGCATCCAATCCCCCCGCGCACCTTCGCCCATGGCAAAGAATTGGCCGGCGCTCAACCTGCCGCCGCTTCGGGCGGCAATGGACATCACCGAGAGCTTGCGGAGCATTTCCCCTGGCCCCGCGCCCATGATGCTGCGCTGGAACTCCCGACCGGTTTGGATGGTGATATTGAGTTGCTCGCGCTTGAGTTCAAGCACGCGCATCTCCCCTTCCTCGGACATGTGAATCAGCTCTTTGCGAGCCTCCAATTCATCCATCATGCCGCTGCCTTTCTCGGCAACGCCCTCAAGGAACCTTTGCTTGGCAACGAACTGAGCGCCCTCGCTGTCGCCCACTGCGGACGCATTGCCCGTGGCGATGGCAATCCGTTGCTCAATGCCGCGCCGATCGTGAATCTGCGCCAGTCGCTCCTGTTCGGATTCAGCCCCATTAACGCTCTGAATGCTGCCATCCCTGTTGCGGGTCACGTTGGCTACGGAGTCAAGCTGGCTACGTGCTTTTTCCAGCGCCGTCGTTTCCTCGGTAATCTTTCCAGTCAGGCGCTTATGCTCCGCCGTGGGTTTAAACGATTGGTTTTCGATGGAGGCGGCTTCGGTAATCAATGCCTCATACCGCTTGATCTTGTCTTCCACCGCCTTGCGCTGACTGCTGGACAGCGGGGATGTATTCCAATCCCCGTTGGCGGAGATGTTCGCTTTGAGCTTGCCGATGTCCACCTGGCCGCGCTCATCGCGGAAGGCGTTCGGCATGCGGTGGAACTCGGCATCCTTGAAGTCACCTTCGATGGACTGACGAACCGATTGAGCCTCGTCCCGCTTCGCATCCGCCCGCTTTCTAAGTTCAACGCTCTCCTGCTGCGCCGAATCACTGCGGTCCTCCATCGCCTTGCGCTGCTGGTTCAAGTTGTCGAGGGACCGCTTGTGGAAATCCTCCACGACCTGGAGTCGTTGAATCTCCAGATCGAGCGCGCCCGTTTTGTCGATGGCGCCCATTTGCTGATACAGGTCGGAAATCTCCGAGACGATATTCTTCTGCCGCTCCAGATACGCCTGATGCTTTTCATCCCCGGCAAGGAACCGCTCCAAGTCTTCGGCGTTGCTGCCGACCGATTCAGTTGTGTATTGAATGCGCTTCGACTGATTCGCCGAGAGCTGTTCCTCCAGCTTGGCCCTCTTGGCGGGGTCGGTAGTTTTGGACAGCGCGGCATTAATGGTCGCGTCCTCCTGCTTGGTCAACTCGTATTGAATCTGGCGCTGCTTGGTCTGCTCAGTAAGCTGGCGGGTTTTCAAGGCATCCAGTTCGGCGTCAATCCCGGCGAGATCATTCGCCCGCATCATTACGGCGAGCTTGTCTTGTTCGGCCTTCAAAGCGGCCTGACGATTGGATTCGTCTTCGGGAGTTGCATTCTGCATCGGCGGGAAGGCGGCTTCAGCGGCTTGGCGCAGCATGTCGATCTTGCCTTCGATCTTGCCGGGCTGGTGAATCGCCTGACCAACAGTGCTAAACAGCCGTGAGGCTTCCCCGGCTGCCTCTGCGCGAGTGCCAGCAGTTTGGACACGCGCGTCCAGGGCTTCGATTTGGTCCTTGGCTTTCTGACCGCCCACACCCATTTCGTAGAGCCCTTTGTTGATGAGGTAGAACACGCCCACGATGGCGGCCAAGGGCAAAAGAGTGTCAACCAAACCAGCAAGCGCCACTCGTGAGAAGACAGCAGCCTTGCCCATTTGTGTTAAGCCCGTGGAAGCGGACCCTGCCGCGATGGCAATGCTCTGGATTCTTCCAGCCGAATCGCGGGTCACAGTAGAACTCGCCGCTTCGCCGCTGGCGGTCTTGCCGAACATCTTCGATAAGACAGGGGCGCGGCTGCTTAACCAACCACCACGCGCCGCCGTTTGCGCCATAGCATCGCCAAGCTCCCTAACCGCACCACGCACCGCTTTGAAAGTGTTGCCGACAACGCCCGCCTTTTGGTCCAGCGACGCCATCTGATATGTAGTTACGGCGAGCTTCGCGCTAATGGCCGTGAACAAACCCAAGAACCCGGTCGTAAGGCTTGATCCAACGCTGGTGTTTGCGATCCGCATGAGGTTGGTCATTAACTTGATCGTTTCGGAAAGGGCGAGGTTGGGTCCGCGCCCACCTTGCGCATTAACAAACCTACCCCACTCTGTTGTCAGCGCCTCAAGCTGGCTCTTGAGTGTTGCGGTGATGCGGGCGTTCTCCCCCTCGGCAGCATTCAAGTTCAACTGCGCGGTGATGGCGAGCACCTGAGCCTTGACATAGTTGTCGAGCAGTGCCGCCATGCGAGACGCCTGCTGTTTGCCCGCAACGCCGAATAGCATGGACTGGCGCTCGGCCTGGCCCATGCGCTGATACGCAACGAAGATGGCGGAGAGTTGGTCGCTAAGACCTTTGACAGAGTTCCCGCCCTCGGCGGTCACTTCGACGTGATACTTCTGCCGCAACTGCTTCTGGACTTCCGAATCGTTCAGCGAGCCAGTGATGGATTTGATGGCGTTGCCGATCATCGTTCCGCTCTGGCCGGTGGCGCCCACGCCTGCGCCGATTAACCCAATCAGTTCCGACAGCGACATCCCGGCCTGCTTGGCAATGGATGCGACCCGCGTTAAGCCTTCCAGCATGGAAGCATTCGTTACATTGTAGGTATTACTAACCGCTGTCAGTTCGCCGAGTACGTTTGCGAGTTCGGACACGTGCAAATGATAGACCTGATACAGCATGGACAGATGCTCTGTCGCTTCTCCAGCCGTGATCTGTGCGACATTGGCGGCCATCAAGGAAACGCGCACCGCCTCAGCAGCCTGCGACTGGCTCAACCCCAACCGGCTCCATTGGATGGCGGCTTCCATTGCCTCAGTGGCACTGCGGCCATTGGCCGATGCGAGCATAAGCACCTGGTCGGTCAACCGCGCCGCCTCTGCCGCGCTACCTCGAAACACTTGCGCGAGTCGGGCAGTCTGCCAGCCGGTCTGAATCATCGTCTCCAAGCTGTGGCTGGCGAGATTGATGGAGCCGTAAAGAACGCCCACCGATGCCGCCCACGTGGTCACATGCGCGATGTTTTGCAGCATGTTCTTGCCGATGAGCCGGCTGGATTCGTCAAATCGTTTCTGGGCGAGTGTGGCGCGTTCCGTCTCGACGGCAGCAGCCCGCATGGATTCAGCGGAGGCCAAGCCCAACTGCGCCGCTTTCTTGCGGTCGCCGCCCTGCGAGGCGACTTCCGCCTGCGACTTCTGCGCTTGCGCCAACTGCCGGTGGTAATTCGATTGAATCTTGGCGCGTTCGATTGCGAGGCTGCGCGGGTCCATGTTCGGACCCAATGCTTCGATGCGGTCGGTCGCCTGCTGCGTCAGCATCGTCTTGCGGTAGGCAAGATTAACGTCGATGCCCTCACGGAGGTTGGAGCGATTGGCGCGGGCCTGGGCGGCAGCCTCGCGCTTGGCTTGCGCCGCCTTCCGCTCGGCCTTTAGTCGGGCCTTGCGCGGGTCGTGAATGTCCTCAGTGCGGGAGAGGTCGCCCGCAGCATCATAGGTTTCTTTCGTCGTGAACTCGTCGTTCTCGCCGGTGATCTTGGTGTATTGACGGCCAATCTGATTGCCGTCCTTGTCGGTGATGATGCGGCGGCGATCGTACGAACCGCCAGACGATGGCGCGGGACCGCCTGCAACGCCGCCCGGAATGGATCCACCCCCGCCCGGCGCGCGCGGAATGCCTCCGCCTGCAATGCGAACGTCCACGTCACTCGCGGGGATGTTCAGGGTGATTCGGCCAACCAAGTGGGCGGTGACATCCGACCCGAGGACATTCAGCTTGACGTTCCCGCCCTTGAGATCGAGTTCGGTTTGACCGGAGGAAGTGCGCGGCTGGACCTTGCCGGGAGCGGAGATGTTTTTGACGCTTGCAGACAGGGCGGCATTGCGGCGTTCCAGCCGGGCCGTCAGCTTGTCCATGTACTCCAGTCGGGTAATGAGGCTGTCAATGCCGGACAGGTCAACCTTGGGAGATTGCACCTCCAGCTTAATCACTTCCGTCATTGCCGCGTCTTCGCTCATGATTGTGCTACCTCAGCGATTAGTCTCGCACCCAGTTCGCGCAGTCGGTCGAGTTCGGCGCGCCACTCACTCTGAATATTGCTCGGAGTAAAATACTCACTCTCAAACCCCCGACCTCGCCGCGGACATCGCCATGCAAGGTCTTCTGCGTCGAAGTAGATAATCGAAGCCCAGTCGAGCAGGCCGATCTCCGCAAGCGCCGCCTCGATCATCGACAGAGCGGCATCCGGATAGATTTCCAATTTCAGTTCGTCAAACGGCACCATGAAGAAGCTGTTCCCAACCTCGGCCCCGCCACCCAAGCACCGGAGCGCAGGGCAGTGCTGGCGAAGCTTCCCTTGAATTGCCCTAATTATATCGGTGTCTGTAACCAACCCGGGGCGGGCTACCGATTCGGGCATCCTGATGCGTATGAAGATTGAATCCGCCGAGATGGGTGTTGGTTGCATAATACGGTTGGGGAGAAAGCAAAGGTTCACTAATTAATCAGGATTTTCCCAATGCCGACAATATTGCATATCCCACTCGCATCAGAACGATTGGTGAAGAAAAATTGCTGACCGATGGGCACCACATCGATCAGCGGAGCGGTGTTTGTGAAATTTACAGAGGTGGTAGTTCCCCTGCTTAGACTCACCCCGTTGGTGCTGTAACCTGGCTGCTCAATATTGAACAGGACATTTCCGGTCATACCGTTAGGGTCAATCATCTGGACATAGGCTGTCACTTGAATCGGGGCGCCGTAAGTGTTTGTGTATAGCTTTCCGCTTACCCAAATGTTGGTCTGTAGCGATCCGGCGTTGCCTTGCACGGTGTTGGTTAGTGTAACCACTCCGGAGAATGTGTTGCTGCCAGTGAAGGTGTTGGCTGCGCCTAATTGCGCATTTCCCGCCACACTGCCAACCACATTTGACCCACTAATGGTCGCATTGATTAAGGGTGGAACAAATGTCAGCAACGGATTGCCCAAATCGCCAACCGAGAAATTTGCGCCGGCCGTCAAATATCTGATCGTCATGATCTGCGCCGTGCCCGACAACGCCAGCGAAATATTAGTGGCCTGGTTGGTAACGCCAATCGGTCCCCAGTTCTGCGAATCGTAGTTGGTGACCCCATCGACCAGAATGATCCAACGGGAATAATTGGTAAGATTAAACCCCGTCGAGTCCGCTGTGTCATATCCGATCGTGGCGCTGAAATTGGTCGCTCCGTAGATACCCCACTCTCCGAACCAGTTGGTCCCGAGGATTTGTAACACCTGACCGCAAGCGACATTGTTGGAGCCGATGCCGTTGCCGGGTTTTGAGAATGGTTGATACGCTTCCAACTGCTGAAGTCCATTTGGACTAAGGTTCGTCACCCAAAATGCAGGCCAGTCCACCAGTGATATTACGTTGCTGGGATATGGAAGCGGCAGCGCGTTCGTCGGCGTCAGTATTAGCATTGCCGAATCTATGGCGTCCAGCAGGGGGATGGAAACTGAGTTCGTCACAAGTATGTAGCCATAAGCGGGACTGCCCGCGTAGGTTCCGATTCCATGGTCTGAACTCACTTGACCGCCTGCGTTGCGCACCAGAACCAACTGGGTCGGCGAGTAGCCCGCGCTGGAAAGCGGAAACGTTGTATTGGTTGGATACCAGGTATACGTGCTGCTGTTTGGCATCGTGTAGTTCCGATTGATCACCGCCGCCGCCTTGTAGGACGAATTCACAGAACCAAGTGGGCGCACATAGAAATAACACCCGTTGTTCGTGCCCGCCCAAAACGGAGGCACGTAACCGCTATCCCAATCAATGGCCAGAAGATTTGGATTGTTTGTGTAAATCCGGTAATCGTCTGAAACCCCGAGCCAGCCGTTGGTTCGCACGTCACCAAGAATAATTGCAGAGCCGAAAATGCTGCGAATTATCATTCGGGTTAGATTTTCCTGGTCGACAAAGCCTCCGGCATTATCGAAATCAACCATGTGCCACGGCCCAGTCCATGAGGAGTAGGTGGCGTTCGTCGCGGCGTCTATCCAAAAGAACTGCGCAATCGCGGCAAGCGCAGAACTGCCGTAAGCAGCATCGGCAGTGAAGGTCTGATTGTCGATGTCAGTCCCAACTCCGAATGTTCGCCAGCCGTTCACGAAGTAGCCCCCCAAGGTGCCGTCTTTTTGGACTGGGGCGTTGAAGAAAACCGGTCCCGGAGAATAAGCCCGCATCGCCTGCATGAATCTTGCCGAAGAATATACGTTTGTGACCGCCAGATTCATAAAGTTGCTGACGGTTCCAAACCCGGTCACGCTACCTTGCCACCCGTCATATTTTACGTAACTGACGTGGTTAGTGACCAGGAACGCCGCCACGATCTCCTCGTTTTTGCCTGGGATGAGACACCCCTCGGACGCGTTTGCGAAAATTGGGTTGGTGTGACCGGGCGTGATATAAACCCCCGGAATCATCCCATTGGTGTAGATGTAGTTGAGCATGAAACTCACGCCGTCAGGGAAAGTCGCAGGATTGCAGGTCGGAAGCAGTGTCACCGGGTCTGCGCCCTGAATAAAATAATCATCAATGCTGAAAACGAACGGAATTCCGTTGGTCTTGCACCATGCAAGCAGTCCGTTCGTTTTGATGGTTTGGACGGCATTGGTCAGGATTGTCTCCGTGATCCCGCTGCTGTATTCGCCCCAGGTGTTGTAACCGAACGGAGGCCGAAACAAATATGACCGACCACGTTCGACATCTGAGACGGTGTAATGCTCAGGCGATGGATCGAAAGATATGGAATTGCTGAACGAGGCGCTACCATATTGATTTGTCGCCGCGACAAATGTCCCATTACCTAGTAGGCCATTCGTGATGCCGCTGCCGACGAACCCGTTGGTTGCGGAGGGGGCCAGAAATGCCGCGGGGTTGGTCAAGACCGGAATTCCGTTCCACAAGAGCGGCCCGTTCGTGAAGTTGTTAGTCCCAGTCCAGGTGTTGGTTCCGCTCAGGAGGGAAGTGCCCACGACGCCGAACAGATACGTCTCGTTGGAGTTGATCTTCGAGAACGCCGTGCGAAGCGTGTCGCCGGTGCCATCATTGGCTGTCGTGCCAATATTGACAACCTGTTGCGCTCCGAATGCGCCGGGTGCGAGCAGTAGAATCAATGCAATTAGTCTGAATTTCATAAAGAGTCGTCCGCTGTCCGGCACACTTCACGCGATCTACGCCCCAGGAACAGCAGTCAGCGAATATCCGAGATACTGACCCCTGGCAGTGGCCGTTGACTCTCCATCGCCCTCGGGATTGGAGCGGTCGATCATCGGCTTCCAGTCGGTGATTTTCGTGACGGCCACGCAGATGCCCCCATCATCCGGGTCGCCATCGTAAGTCTCGATCTTCACGTCCATGCGGGCGTTCTCAAAGACAGGGACCACGCCAACGGTCGGAAAAAACCCGGCTTGGATTTCGAGTTCGCCGATCTCGGACTTGCCTGGTGCCGCGTAAGCCGCCGAGTTCAGTCCGTCCGAGAGCATCTTGCGAGTCTTGCTCGGCAGTTTGATGCGAACGTCTTTTATGGCGTGGAGACGAACGAAGGCCGCATTGCCAGGGTCGGCCGCGTTGTCACCGGCGTCAGTAGGGGCGAGGTTTTGGTGGCCGCCGCCAGAATCAGTGTAAAGCGCGTAGTAGACTTTGTGTTCGGAACCTACATGTGGACGGGGGGAGTAAGACATAATTTGAGTCGGGGTTTTTCGAGTTAATTGGGTTCAACTAAAGGTTTCTACAAATCGCCTGTTCCAGGGCACGCCTGTCAATTTCGTCATCCACAACTCGTGGATGTTATTTGCAGTGATGCCTGTGACGTGATATTGACCACAGGATTCACCTACATTGAGCAAGCGCGGGGGGCTGTCCATTGCCTCAACGTCAGCAACTGCAATTGTGGCCCAACGTTTCATCTCGAAAGCTTCCAGCGCGGCGTTCACGCAGCCCAACACACGATTGTTGGGATAGTTGTGTAAGCCAGAGCAGGTGAAGGGAACGAACAGCACGAAGTCATCCGGAGCGCCCCCCGCCTGACACTCCATCGGGATTTTGCCCTCCTTGAGCAAGTTCGTGACCGTCCCTCCAACCGCCTCAGGCTTGATCGTGGAGGACTGATCCGCGGGCAATTTGACTCTCGTCCAAATTCCTTGGAATTTGCAGTTCAAAAGTGGTGAGTTCATATTTTCTCGATGCTTTCTAACTTCCGGGAGCGGAGAGGGCTGTTCTTTGGCAAAAGTGCCCGATTCAGCCTTGCGAACGAAGGATTCCACCTCGGCGGAATTGAAGAATACGCGCCCGAGGATGTTGATAGAGCGTATAAGCCCATTTCGCCGCCACCGGGAGATGGTTGAAGGTGCGACCCCGATCTGATCAGCGAGCTTCGCCTGGGTAACAACCCCGGCGCTCGGAATTTCGTTGATTTCAGTGCTCGTAGCCATTGCAATGATTCACCTACAGCAAGGGTATGCCGTGTCAAAGGTTATTACGGGTGACTTTTATTCGAGCCTGTGATTCCCCTGTTGCATGCCTGTAATAAGGCTTAAGTGAAGGTCGGAACCGTAAGCATGCCCCCGCCTGGCACGGAACTGGACTGGTGGAACTCGAAAAACCGGGTGGCGGAAGACGTCCTGCACCGCGATTTTGATTTTCAACTGGTCAAATTTAGACACATACCCCCCATTAAATATAAGGTGGGTTGTGCGAAAACGTACTCACTTTGGAACTCGTCGCAAGCTATGCACTACCACCTATCCACCCCTCACTCCGAGTCGGAGTAAATATCCTATCTGGTGATAATTCCTATTTAATAGGAATTAAACAGATATAGACAGAAATGATTGCCCGTATTCTGTAGCATGTTGCGGGTTGTAGTGTATTATTCCTCCAGCGCAAACAGCAATGAGCGTCGTATTCACTGGTGACCCTTATCAAGTCGCCCTTCGGAATACTTACCGTCAGTTTTGACCGCCAGCGGATACATCCGGGCTGATAACTCGGACGAATGGGGTTGCTGCCTCGCCTGCTGGCGGTCTTTTTACAGCACAACCTATGAGTAAAAGTTCCAAATCCAAGAAGACCGTTAACCCCTCACAACCGAGCCGGGCAGACAAGCTGATATTCAAAGCCCTCCAAGGCGTGCTCACTGCTGCTGCTGCGAGCAAGCGTAAGAGCGTAGCGGCTGCCTCGTCTCACTGGCGCATTCGGGGTTTCGCTGTGGTAAAGGTCTAAATAAACAAAACGCCGTGTCGGTGCTTGTAACGCCGGCACGGCTCATTCAACCCGAGTCTGTAATATGGAAACAGGTCAAATCAACGTAACAGGTAGCGCACCGCGCGCTTGCCCACAAGTTCAAACATACGGTCCTGGCTGGCGCTCACGCTGGCCGGAACTAAGCCGTTGCGCCAAGTCCAAGCAGGCACCGTCTGGAGTGCGTTGCCTCTATGGTGACGAGTGCGAGCCTGACTCACCATTGTTCGAGGTCAAGCAGGACTCCGAACGCTGGCACCAGTTGGGGCCAGACCGTCAAGCATCTGTGCGGGCCAAGTCCAGTCGCAAGTCATTGGGCATTCAATCCCGATGGGAGTTGGAGGACTGCGAGGGCAGGCTTGTCCTGCTGGGCGAATACGCAGCCCGCAAGGCTTCATCGCGGTTCGGAGGAGTAGGGCGGGATGCCATTCGCGAGGCTGGGGCGGTTGCGGTTGCGGCTGTCATCGAAGCTTGTTGCGTTGCATCCTTGCCGTCTGGCCGGGCTTCTGTCGATGCGTTCCAGTCCATCGGGCAGTCATTCAATGCGGCCGGATTCATGGCGATGCCGTTCCGTGATGTGGCGCGGATCGCCGTTAATGCGGCTAGCCGTTCCATTCGTCGAGAGTTCGTGAGCGGTCAAACTGGCTGCACTCAGGCACTCGCCAAGCTTCGTTGCGTCGGCGCTCTGAGCGAAGCTTGCGAGCGGTGCATCTGCCCGCAGTTCTGCACGCGTGACAATGGCGGTTCAATCCCTGACGAGATGCGCGAGTGTTTCGTTGCCCGCGTCCAGCGTGCGGTTGGTGAGGCACTCAAGGCTCGTTTGGCCGGGCTGGATAGCAAGATTGCTGTGGGTCGCGCTCAGCGTGCAGCGCGGAATGTTTTGGCGGTCTTGACCGACATTTGTAGCGGGGATTCACTGGCGGTTGCCTGTCAGAGATGGGGTTACTCATGGGATGCGGCAAGATCGCGCAGCATGGGATTCCAGTCGGCTCTGGCCGGGCTCGGTTTGGGTGCCTGGCTCACCGCGTAATCAACATCGGATTCCCTGATTCACCCCCTTGCCTTAACTGGCAAGGGGTTTTTGCTTTCTGGTCGTGGTTGCAAGTCCTTTGCTCAAGGTGAAGCTTGGTGCATTTTCAAGGGGCTTACATACAAGCTACATACAATTCCGCCATTGATGGCCGGTGAGCGAGCGGGATTTCAACCTGATTCTACAGGGCTTAAACCTCGAAATGGCGGAGAGAGAGGGATTCGAACCCACGGTAGTGTTTAGCTACTCACGCTTTCCAGGCGTGCGCCTTAAACCACTCAGCCATCTCTCCAACCACTGTGCCCATAATGTGTATAATGAATGCCTCAAACGCAATGTTTTTCCGAACGGGCAGGCCCCGCGGGCACAGGGCACACGGGTTATCTCGTTCCCTCTGAAATGTCAAAACACGCCATCTCCACCGCGTTCCGCACCAGCAACCGCCCGTGAGCCATTGCCGGATGGTTCCAGGTCTTGCCTTGAAGCGCTCCGAATTGCGCCATTTCCAATCGCCGTTCCGGTATCGCCTTGACCAGGGCCAACTTTCCATCTCCGCTCAGGATGACCAGGTGGCCGCTGGCCAGCAGCAATTGCCCGTAACCATACCGCCCGTCTTTCCATTTGCGTTCGCCTGTTTGCGCGTCGAGGCACGTCAGAATGTCTTCATCCAGACCGTAAATACAGCCTTGCCAATAAACCGAACTCGTGAATTTGTTTTTCAGCCACTTGTTTTGCCAGACCGTGCGCGTCGAAAACCCTGAACTGGCGCCCGTGACTTCCACAGCCTCGCAACCGGTGCCGTAGCCCGCCGACAGGAAAAAGCGATTTGCCCCCAGCATGATTGGCTGTGCAATGTTCCGATTGTTCAGGTTCACCACCCACGGATGTTCCCACAGCAACTTTCCATCATTGATCGCCAGCCCCACCGCGCGATTTGCGGTCACGACCAGCAATTGCCGCCGCCCGGCCAGATCGACCACCATGGGCGAACTGTACGCGGCGGGATCGGACAATGCCTTCCATCGCACGCCGCCGGTGGCTTCATCGTAAGCGCAAACGGATTTTCCATTTGGACCGCCGGGTTGCACGATTACTTCGCCGTCCACGACCAATGGCGAAGCCGCCATGCCCCAGGTCAGGTTGACCGCGCCGTTGTCGCCGAGGATGTTTTTCGCCCAAACCTTGTGGCCCGTCGCGGCCTCCAGGCATCGTAATTCACCTTCCGCACCCAAGGCAAAAATCCGTCCGGCGTGGTAACTCGGCGTGGCGCGCGGCCCGTCGCCTCCCATCGATTCTTGAAAGAGCGCCGGCCAACCGTTGGTCCATAACTCGCGCCCCGTCCGGATGTCATAAGCTGCCACCACTTCCAACTCGCGCCGCTGTTCAATCGTGAATGCCTTTCCTTCCGCAATGACAAATGACGCATAGCCGGCGCCGACCGGTTGACGCCAAAGCTCCCGCAAACCGCTGCCCGGCCAGTTCGTCAGAATCGGCAGTTCATCGTAATGGCCATCCCGGTTCGGCCCGCGAAAATCTGTCCAATAAGGCGCGTTGTTCGTTGCCGTCGCGTCCGGTTGGGCCTTGGGAGCCGCCGCGGCTTGCTGCGCGCGATTCCGTTCCACGGCTTCATAGTTCGGGAGCGTTTTGGAATACGTCAACACCGGCGGAAATCCGCCGCGCCATTCCACCTGTAATCCGGTAAGCTTGATCAGCAGCCAGATGACGCCGACAGAGTAGGGGAGGCAATACAGCAGAATGCCCAGTGTGCCGAAGATTTTGCGGCCAACACTTCCCGGCTGACGCCACTGCAACACCAGCCCCACGGGCGGCAACAGCAGCGTCCATACTCGCAACAAAATGGCTGAAACTTTGGATGGCATCCGCACTTATTGTCGCTGTCAATCCGCCCGATGCCAAACATAATGTCCGCGCGAGTAAAGCGGGTGTGACGGAATGCAGAGCTCGAGCTCTGCACTCCGCCAGTTGCAGCCAGGCCCCGCTATGCTACCCTTTCCCCGTGAAAGCAAAACTTTTCCGACCTCTGGCTTCGTTACTCCTGCTCCTCTTCCTGTGCGCACTGTGGGCTGGTTGCGCGTCCACACCCAAAGTGGATTGGGACAGCCGGGTGGGCAGCTACACTTATGACCAGGCGGTACAGGAATTGGGCCCGCCCTTGCTTTCAACCAAACTGAACGCCGGCGGCACGGTCGCCGATTGGCCGTTGGGGCACCATTCCAGCAGCGTTGGATTCGGCGTGGGCGGCGGAGGTTATGGCGGCGGCGTTGGTGTGGGCATGGGACAGACCATCGGCCACGATGATTACTTGCGGCTGACCTTCGACCAGAACGGGACTCTCAAGGCTTGGAGCCGGGACTATCGCTGACCTCCTCGCGAAGAATTTCACGATGGCATGGAGCACGGCATTTATGCCATTTCAGTGCGAGCTGGCATGTTGAAGCGGCATGAATGCCGCGCTCCTCTGACTGCGCCCTTGCCGCCTTGGAAATATCCGTCAACCAAAGTACCGATTCGCAAACAGGGGAATAAACTGGAGGATGCCGAAGACACTCATCAGGAACAATTCCACGCGGAAGGGAGGAAAAATAAAGAGGCCCAGAAAGCAACAGCTCTCCGCGAAGGCGATTCCCAGTATGAATACGGTAAGCGCGGCTTGCGCACTCGGCATGAGCGGAAGGACCAGCCACCGCAGCAGCACGCTGATGACCAGCGGGACGAAACCAATCAACCAGAAAGGCGAACCGGAGGTGGAGGCGGGCAGGGGCGCGTGATTGTTGGTGAGGAAAAAATAGATCACGAAGATTCCCGTCTGGAACGCAGCCCACACGGTCCACCAGACAATCAATTGTTGTTTGGCGCGGTTGTCCATGACCATCGAAGGTTGAACCGCCTCGGCGCGAATTGTCAAGCTGTGCTTAAACGAAAAGCAACTTGATCCGCCTATTCAAACCCGTCGCCCGCCGGCAATGAAGGCAGGGTCAGACGGACATTGGCGCAACAGGCAAGCAACTCACGCTTGAGTCCCTCAACGCCGCCCGTGAATCGTTGATGTCCCTGGGCGCTGTATAGCAGGACAGCGGAGGCTTCCAAATTGCACAGGACCCGATCGAGCTCGGTGGTTGTGGCTGTGGGAGCGCATTGCCGGAGCGCCAGAATCAACTCTATGATTTCCCATTTGGCGGGCTCGTTTTCGATGCCGTAGGCGCATTCCTCCAGCATGACCGTGATCCGGTCCAGCGCCAGATGCGCAGCGTCCAGTCCCAGATGTATTCCCGGGGCAGACTTCATGGCTTCTTTCATCATACAGCGATCGTCCCGGCTCATGTAAGCAAGGAGCATGCTAAGCGCCGTGATTTTGGCAAAGCGGCGCAGGGAGTGATTTTCGCCGCAAGACCCGTGCAGTTTGCGCGAACAGAATGCAATTTGCATGAACAGAAATCCTCAGCCTGTGCGTAACTTTTTGAACGGATTGCTTGCTGGGGATTCTAATTTTGGCACAATTGTAAAAAACATCAGTCATTAACAAGATCATGAATACAACAGCAAGCACTACGAAAAATACACTGGGATCGGATGTTGAGATTAAAGGCAACTTGAAGTTCGCCGGTGAACTGACTTTCGAAGGCAAACTGGAGGGCGAAATCAACACGGAAGGAACGCTGAACCTGGGCGACAGCGCGGTGGTTAACGGCAACATCAACGCCGCCACCGTGATCGTTCGTGGAAAAATCAACGGGAACATCGTCGCCAAGGATAAGCTCGAGATCAAAGCGAAGACCGAACTCTTCGGCGACATTCGCGCGTCCAAACTGGCGATCGAAGAAGGCGTGACATTTGTCGGCAAAACGGAAGTGAATCCGAACAAGGTCGCGCCGTCCGCGACAGCGGCACGCCCCACTGAAGCCCCGAAGCCGGGCGAACCCGCGAAACAACCAGTGGGCATCGCACGCTGAGTCCCGGGGGCGAAGCAGGAAAACGGGATTCGGGAGGCTCGCACCGGGCAACTCAGCCCGGATGTCGGCTCCCTTTGGGTAAACGCTCGCGTGGGCAGGGCGCGGCTGTCAGGTAGCTTTTGACCCGACGGCTGGCCTCCGATTTTCCCCACGTTGCCCGCAATGCAATTCCGCCTGGGTTGGATTAGGGTTAAGATCAGGATAGCGAAGAGAGAACAACTGATTGAATGGCTGTGATTGTGCAGGACAAGATCCTGGTGGTTTGCCCGCGGTGCGGGCATTCACAGCCTGAGCCGCGTACGGGTTTTTCCACTCTTTGCCGTAAGTGCGGCGGTCACTTCCACATCCAGGAAGCCGCCAGCAAACCGGTCAAAAAAACTGCCGAACGCAAACCGGAGGGCAAGCCGGAAGGGAAGCGAATCACTTGTTTCGATTGCGGCACCGAACTGCAGGTGGCGCCCAGCGCGCAATCGACGATGTGCAAACGATGCAGCTCGTACATCGATCTCAAGGATTATCACATCGCCAACGCCGTTTCGAAAAACTTCAAGACGAAGGGCACCTTCACGCTTGAAGCCACCGGTTACGTGTTCAATACCGAAGCCCTGGTCGGCGAGGCGGTCCTCAAAGGCCGGTTTCTGGGCAAGCTGATGACCGAACGGTCACTGACGATTTATACCTCGGCGGAAATCAAAGGGACGTTCAGCGCCGGATGCCTCGTCATTCCCGCAGCCAACCGCTTTACCTGGAAGGACGCGCTCAAAATCCGCGGTGCGGAGATTGCAGGTGAGTTGGTCGCCACCTTGCATGCGGAAGGAACCGTGGTGGTAAAATCCACCGCCCGATTATTTGGCGATATCACGGCCAACGGGCTCGTTGTGGAAGAAGGCGCGGTGGTGGTGGGACGGATGAAGGTGGGAAAGGTTACACTTTCACCGGACTTGCGACAGCACGCATAGCGCATGGAGTCCCGCCTTCAGGCGGTGAGACGCACATAAGCACCATGACAGTGAAAACTTTTGGCGCGTTCGATCATGCGACAGCCGCGCCGGCTGAAGCCGGGACTCCAAACCTCGATCAGACGTCGCAGATGTGCACACCCTGCTTCAACGAGGCAAGGACATCGGGTCGTTTGGGAATGAATTCCTGCGCGACGTGACCTTTGAAGCCGGTCGCGACGATGGCTTTGATCACGGCCGGGTAATACAGTTCCTGCGTTTCATCGATCTCGTTGCGACCAGGAACACCACCAGTGTGATAATGCCCGATATATTGATGGCTGTCCTGGATGGTGCGGATCACGTCGCCTTCCATGATCTGCATGTGGTAAATGTCATAGAGCAATTTGAAACGCTCGGAGCCCACCTGTTTGACCAACTCGACGCCCCACTTGGTGTGGTCGCACATATAGTCGTGGTGATTGACTTTGCTGTTCAGCAACTCCATGCAAATGGTCACGTTGCGTTTCTCGGCCAAACCTGCGACGCGTTTCAAGCCAACGGCGCAGTTCTTCAAACCTTCCTCCTCGCTCATCCCTTTGCGGTTACCGGAGAAACAGATGATGTTCGGATACCCGGCATCGGCGACTATGGGAATGGTTCGCTCAAAGAACTCGGCGATTTTGTCATGATTTTCGACGCGATTCAGCCCGCTCGTGATGCCGCCGGGGACTCCGCTGACCATCGCGCAAATCAGGTCGTGCTGCTTGAGCGTGGGGAAGTCAGTCACTTCGAGCAACTCAATGGAATGCAGGCCCATTTCCTTCCCAGCCTGGCACAGTGTGTCCAACGGAACATTGGGGTAGCACCATTTGCAGACGGAATGGTTGACGCGGCCTCTGAGATCGGAGCCGGCGGCGGCATCCGCCGCACCGAGCCGCTCGGTGAGTGAAGCAGCGGCGGCGGTGGCAACGGCGCTGCCGGCGATTTTGGAGATGGCTGAGCGACGCGACATGGTTGATTTCATAGGACTGATTCGTTGTTGGTTGGGTATGGCCCTTAATTCAGGCATTAGCTTTCTGAAAACGATCGGAAACAAAATCCCAATCGATGATATTGAAAAACGCGGCGACGTAGTCCGGCCGGCGGTTTTGGTACTTCAGGTAATAGGCGTGCTCCCAGACATCGATTCCCAGCAGGGGAACCGTATGCGGCAGGTTCATGCCGAAGCGCCTGGTGAGCGATTCCGCCGCCGCCGAATTTCGCTCGGCGGGTGTGCTGATCGGCGTATCCTGGTTCGCAGTGGAAACGATCGCCAGTTCCTTGCTCGGTTCGAACACCAGCCAGGCCCAACCGCTGCCGAATCGGCCAATGGCGGCTTTGCTGAACTCCTCTTTGAAACCGCTGAAACTCTTGAATTTCTTGTCAATGGCGGCTGCCAGTTCACCCTTGGGCTCGCCTCCACCGCCTTTCTTCATCATTTGCCAGAATAACGAATGATTGTAATGGCCGCCGCCGTTGTTTTGCACCGCGGTGCGGACGGCATCGGGCAGCATGCTCAAACTGACAAGCAATTCCTCAAGCGTTTTCTTTTCAAGGTCGGGATGCCCGGCAATGGCCTTGTTCAGATTGGTCACGTAGGCCTGGTGATGTTTATCGTGATGAATCTCCATCGTGCGGGCGTCGATGTCCGGTTCCAACGCATCGGTGGAGTAGGGGAGCGGCGGCAGTGAAAATGGCGCGGTGGCGTTTGGCACTGCCGCGAGGACCGGCGTGGACTCCGCATGGAGAACCGGCAACGCCGCGCACGCGGCCGTCGCGAGGGAAGCTGTCTTGATTGCCTCGCGTCGTGTCATCATGATCGTTGCTTTCGCACAAACGAATGTCTGCGGCAGACAGGCCAATTCAGGTTCGAGTTGAGCATAGCGCATGGGCAGCGGTTGGCAAGTTATTCCAGGCCTGGATTTCGGGGCTCAGATTTTTGAAACCTTGTAATCCGCCAACCCGAAGGCTAGCCTTCATGCCCAGCTTGAACGCCAGCCACAAACGCCCAAACTATGGCATTGACGCGCCCAACGTGGTCCGTGGGCTTTTTGTCGGTGGCTCTGCCGCTTTGATTCTTGGCCGCCTTTGCCTCTTCGCGGTGAAGCGCGGCGTGATGCCTTGGACACGATTTGCCATCGCCCCCTGCTTGTCGATGGGATGTATCCTGGTTCTCGAAGCCGGGGTGATGTTCTGGGGCAGCAAGGTTGGAAAATTGCGACTCCGAGACAAGCTGATCGCCACCCTCCCGTGGCGTGGCGACGAGCGGGTCCTGGACGTGGGTTGCGGACACGGGTTGATGCTCATCGGCGCCGCCAAACGGCTGCGCGGCGGCAAGGCCACAGGGATCGACCTCTGGCAGAAAGAAGACCAGGCGGGAAATTCCCGCGAAGCCACCTGGCAGAACGTTCTGGCCGAGGGTGTGGAAGACCGGGTGGAATTGCATGATGGTGATGCGCGGAAGTTGTCCTTTACGGATAATTTCTTCGATGTCGTGCTCTCCAGTTGGGCGTTGCACAACATCTATGACCCCGCTGGCCGTGAACAAGCGATCCGCGAAATCGTTCGCGTGCTGAAACCGGGCGGGCATCTGGTCATTGTTGACATTCGTCATACCGCGGAGTACGCCCAAGTATTGCAGGCTGGCCAAATGAAGGACGTTACGCGAATCGGACCGAATTTCATTTTTGTCATCCCTTCCTATACCTTGATGGCTACGAAGCCGACGCCCGTTTGAAATGTTTGCTTTGGAATTCCCTTGCCTTCGACCTGAACCGACGCAAAGTTGCGCCTTGCCTAACCAAATAAATTCCAACCCTATGCCACATGGCTTCTTTACCGTTGAACAATGGACGGCTCAACAGGGCGGCACCGGCCCACAATGGGTTCCGATTCTTCACCTCGATTCTTGCCAGTCCTTGACGAAAGCAGTGGCGGCCCTGGAGAAGCGCGGCCAGCCCGGCCTCTATCGAATAGTGCAGATGCAGCGGTGCATTTGGGCGGAAATGGAAGGCGGAAAGCTGCGGCTGCATGGTTCGCATTCTTCGTCACCGGAGAATCTCGCTCGGATCGTGGAGATTTACGAACGTGAGGGTGGCCGTCGGCCGGTCGAGAAGGCGCGCGAGCAGCGCGCCCGGGAAAAGGCCAGCCGCGCCAGAAAATGATGTCCACAACGATTGATAAGTGGCTGGAACCAGGGTGATTTCAAACCGCACCCCTGCTCACCACCCAGTTGCTACTTCTCCCGCGGATTGAATTTCGAAGCGGCTGCAAGCTGCGTCCACAGTTTTCGTTCTTCCTCGGTGATGTGGTCGGGAACTTCAATTTGCGCCGCGACAATCAAATCACCATTCGGCCCGGAGCGCTGTGGCAATCCGCGCCCGCGCACACGGAACTTCTGGCCGTTCTGCGTGCCGGGAGGGATCCTGATATTCACGCGTCCATCCAGCGTCGGCACCGCCAGGTCCGTGCCGAGCACGGCTTCCCAAGGCGCCAACGGGGCTTCATGGATAAGGTTGTGATCCTGAACCTCGAAGTCAGGATGTTTGGCGAGATGAACGCGCAAATAGAGGTCGCCCGCCGTGCCGCCGCGCGATCCCGCTTCGCCGCGACCCGGCACGCGCAACCGCTGGCCGTCAGTCACACCGGGAGGAATCTTGACCTGGTAGGTTTCGGTTTTAATCACTTCTCCTGAGCCGCCGCAAACCGGGCAAACGCGCCCGTTCTTTTCTCCGGTGCCGCCGCAATTCTCGCACGGGATGCTTCGCCGCAGCGTGATCGATCGCACCGCGCCGTGCATGGCCTCTTCCAGCGTGACCATGATGTCGCCTTCAACGTCTCTTCCGCGCTCGGCGAGATCCTCTTCCGCGAACCCGCCGCGGTCGCCGAACGGCGAACCGCCGCGCCGGCGTGAACCAAACAACTGTTCGAAGAAATCGCTGAAGCCCGTCGTTCCGCCGAACTCGAATTCGAAATCGCCGCCGCCCCGGCCAGGACGGCCTGTGCGTCCGCCGCCGAAAGGTGTGCCCTGCCATCCAGGTGGCTGCCGGAACTCGGCGCCCTGTTTCCAATTCGGGCCCAACTCGTCGTACTTCTTGCGCTTGGCCGGATCGCTGAGAACTTCGTAAGCCTCGTTGATCTCCTTGAACTTTTCCTCGGCGCCTTTTTTGGTCTTCG
Source organism: Verrucomicrobiota bacterium (assembly GCA_021325145.1). Lineage (GTDB taxonomy): Bacteria > Verrucomicrobiota > Verrucomicrobiia > Limisphaerales > Pedosphaeraceae > JAJPHR01. The sequence goes on from JAJPHR010000023.1 coordinate 111,181, forward strand.
CGACATCGGGATGGTACTGGCGGGCGAGTTTGCGAAAGGCCTTCTTGATTTCATCTTCGCTCGCCGTTCGCGGCACGCCCAGCACCTGATAGTAGTCTTTAAATTGAACCGCCATATAGGTTCCGCCGAATTACGACAGGATTCGGTCAAATTCTCCAGAAAAAAACTTCCAGCATCCAACCCGACCGCAAAGCACTGCCATCGATACAGTACGCGCGGAAGCTGCCGGTTTGCAAAGAATAATGTTCGACCCGCCCATCAAAATCTCCGCGTCGGCGTCGGCTCGGGTGGTTCCTCCGGCCGGTCCAGCCCAATCATTTCCCGAAAGGTGCGGCCATCCAGCGTTTCGCGTTTAAGCAACTCCGCGCTGACGCTTTCCAACTGGTCGCGATGCTCGACCAGTATCCGCTTGGCTTCGCCATAAGCGGACGCGAGCAACTTTCTGACTTCCTCGTCGATTTCCTCGGCTGTTCTTTCGCTGCAATCCCGCTGGAACACACCATCCTGCGCATGCAAATAAGCCCCGCCCTGGCGTTGCGCCGAATGCGCGAGCCCGAGTCGTTCGTTCATGCCAAACAGGCAAATCATCTGGCGGGCCAGCACCGTCACGCGCTCCAGATCATTTTCCGCTCCCGTGGTCACTTCGCCATAAATCACTTCCTCCGCGGCGCGTCCGCCCAGCGCGCTTCGAATCCGATCCACCAACTCCGAACGCGTCATCAAGTATTGTTCCTCGGCGGGAAGTTGCAGCGTGTATCCCAGGGCCGCTCGCCCGCGCGGGATGATGCTGATCTTATGCACCGGGTCCGCGTGTTTGCTGTAGGACGCAACCAGCGCATGGCCGACTTCATGGTAAGCAACCCGCCGCTTAATCTCCTCGGTCAAGCGCCGACTTCGGCGTTCCGGCCCAGCGACGACTTTCTCGACCGCCTCCTCCAAATCCCGCTGGCTGATCAGCCGTCCATGACGCCGCGCCGCCAGCAGTGCCGCTTCATTGACCGCGTTGGCCAAGTCCGCGCCGGAAAAGCCCGGCGTGGCTTGCGCGATTTTCCGCAGATCGACAGTTTCAGCCAACGGCACCAGGCGCGTATGGACCCGCAGGATTGCCTCCCGCCCATCGATGTCCGGCGCATCCACAATCACCTGCCGGTCAAAACGCCCCGGACGCAGCAAAGCGCGATCCAGCACCTCCGGCCGATTGGTCGCCGCCAGCAGAATCACGCCGGCGTTCGGGGCGAAGCCGTCCATTTCCACCAGCAACGCGTTCAGCGTCTGCTCGCGTTCGTCGTTGACCGGTCCCACATGTACGCCGCGTTCCCGGCCGATGGCGTCCAATTCGTCAATGAACACAATGCACGGCGCCTGGGCCTTGGCTTGCACGAACAAATCGCGCACCCGCGCCGCGCCGACCCCGACAAACATTTCCACAAAGTCACTCCCGCTGATGGAAAAGAAAGGCACGTGCGCCTCCCCGGCCACCGCCTTGGCGAGCAGCGTTTTGCCCGTGCCCGGCGGCCCCACCAATAGCACGCCCTTGGGAATTTTCGCGCCCAACGAACGGTAGCGGTCCGGGTTCTTCAAGAAATCAACCACTTCCTGCAATTCATATTTCGCCTCGTCGCAACCGGCCACATCGCCGAACGTGATGCCGGTTTCCTTTTCGGCGACCAATCGCGCGCGGCTTTTCCCAAAGCTAAGGATCGATTGCCCCGCGCCACCCGCCATGCGCCGACTGATGTAACTCCAAATGAGCACCATCAATCCCAGCGGCAGCAGCCAGGCGAGCAAAAACTGATTCAGGAAACTCGGGCGCGCGCCGACGAATTTGACATGCGCCGCTTCCAGGTCCCGCACCAGGTCGGGGTCTTCCACCCGGACCGTGTTGAAAAGGAAGGATCTGGACTCCTGGGCGGAAGGTTTTGTCGAGGCCGCAGGCGCCTTGCCGGTGCTTCTAGCCGCAAGCTCAATGGGCGGGCCATCTTTCGCGGGTGTAACGCCGTCACTGGCGGAACCGCCGGCAGCCTGGAAGGAATTCGTGTGCGCCCCGGAATTAGCCGGCGCTTCGGCCGCCGCGTTGGGTTGATTTGTCCCGGTCGGCGTGCGCTCCTGGATTTTGCCTTCGATGGTATCGGTTTTGACCGTGACTTCCGTGACTTCACCCTTGCGGAGCGCGTCCTTGAACTCGCTGTAGGGGATGGTGCGGACGTTCAGGCTTGTGAACGTCTGTTGCCAGATCCATAAGAGCAGGAGCATCACGGGCAGATACCAAAGCAGCGCGGACCACTGGGGTGGAATTCCTTTGTTTTTGGGTGGTGTTGGGGGCGGTTGTTTCTCCGGTGTCATGGGCTTTTTTCCTTTCCAGTGGGTAAGGCTGCCCCTCGCGCCGGGTAATTCAGCCGCGGACCACAAAGCGTCCCCCCGGGGAAAACCCCCGCTGCAACTCCCCAATCCCCCTCATGCTGCCTCAACGCTCTCATGCTCCTTGATAAACCTAGCACGGGAACCGCCAAACGCATCTGGGCGCAACCGCGTATTCTTCATCCTGATCCTAATCCTAATCTCCGCTCACGTGCTGGGTTCAGCGATTCAGGTCTTTTTAGGTGGATCTGGGCTCCATCCGAACCCGGCGAGTGATGCGAAAATACGCGAACATTTGAACAAAAACTACTTTGTTTCACTTTGATGCCGCCTTCCAACCGATTTGTCACCAGGGCTGCATAAGGGAACGCATCTCGCACCGCCCCGATACGCGACCTGGCGGACGCTTCCTCGGAGTGCGACCGTCCTGTCACCGTGCAGGTAGGGCGCGCACTCCTGTGCGCGTCTCGCCGGAGCTTCAATTAACCCCCTCGTTTTTCAACGAGTGGACTGCGACGCACGGTTATTTTCGACCGTTTTAATCGACTCTCGATTCTTTCCTGCCGACGCTGAACAACGGTCGCTTGTTTACACCACTTCTGTCGTTTAAACCTTGACACTACTCTTGTCTATTCGGATGATCCAGCCCGAAGCTGGTGGGTCAACCGCACTTTTACGATGGATTGCGCATGAATATCATACAAAGGAACTTGTTTAGGTGGCTCGGGAGCGTGCCATCCGCATTGTTGGCAGGCGCAGGCACGTTGTCGCTGTGGCGGTTTGTTTGGTTGGGCCTGGTTGCTCTGAGCCTGACGGGATCACGGGCACTAGCCCTCACCTTCACAGAGCTTTACAGCTTCCCGCCCACGGTGAACGTGCGGTCCGGCTTGGTTCAGGCTTCGGACGGGAATTTCTATGGTACTACGTATTCGGATGGCGACTACCGCCTCGGCAGCGTCTTCCGGCTCACACCCGCTGGCGTCCTGACTACGATGGTCACATTTAACGGCACCAATGGCGCAAATCCTCAAGCGGAGCTAATCCAGGCGGCCGATGGCAATCTATACGGAGTAACCGATGGCGGCGGCACCAACCACATCGCGACGGGCGGCGACGGCACTATCTTCAGAATCTCGACTAATGGCACATTCCGTTCGCTGTTTTCCTTCAATTCGACCAATGGCTCAGATCCCATTGCGGCGCTGGTTCAGGGGCGGGACGGAAACCTTTACGGCACCACCGGCAGCGGCGGCACGAATGGCGGCAATGGCACGGTCTTTAAATTCACCAGCACTGGCGTTTTCACTTCCCTGGTTTCATTGAATGATACCAACGGGCCGCCTTTCGGCTCGTTGATTCAGGGAATGGATGGCAATTTCTATGGCACGACTGGCTCAGGCGCAAATGGCTACGGCTCGATTTTTCGAGTGACCACCAACGGAGTCGTCACCACGCTCTTTTCCTTCAACAACACCAACGGCGCCTTTCCGCAAGGCCCGCTCGTCCAGAGTATGGATGGGAGCCTTTATGGGGAGACGGTGACTGGCGGGACCAACGATCTGGCGGATGCCGGAAGCGGTGGCACATTATTTAGGCTCTCAGTCGGCGGCATTCTCACCACTCTGGTTGAGTTCAACGTCACCAACGGAGCCGGGCCGCGGGGGGGACTCGTGGCGGGCGCGGACGGAAATTTTTATGGCTCAGTCTCTTTCGGGACCAACTTCGCCGGTTCGTTTTTCAGGCTCACCCCTGGCGGCAGTTTGACCACGCTCTTCTCGTTTGATTGGGCGACGACAACCAACGGCGGGCCTCAGGGAGTGCTTGCGCGCGGGGCCGACAATAATTTCTACAGCACCTCTGCATCGGGCGGAGTGTATAAATTCGGTTATGCTTTTCAACTCACCACCAACGGGAATTTCACGATGTTTGCCTCGTTCCGCGATCCTGATGGATCAATGCCAACATCCTCTTTGCTGCGCGCCAGTGACGGGAATTTTTACGGGATTACGGGCAGTGGCGGCGCAAATGGCTATGGCTCGGTATTTCGAATGACCCCAGGGGGAGTGGTGACGGTCCTGCATTCGTTCGATAATACCGTCGGAATTTTGCCTGCCACCAGCCTGACTCAAGGCTCTGATGGCGCGCTTTATGGCACCTTCTATGGATTGTCTGTCGGAAACGGCGCCGTGTTTCGAATCACGACCAACGGCATATTCTCCATTGTTTCTGCTTTTGATGGCTTTAACGTAGCCTCTCCGACGTCCGGCGTCGTACAGGGAACCGATGGCAATTTTTATGGCACGACATTAAATTCCGTTTTCCAGATGAAGCCCGACGGTACGCTCACCAATTTTGCTTTCTTCGGCTATTATAATTTCTTTGCTGGTGTCGTCATAGCACCGCAAAACGGACTTGTGTTCGGCAAGGACGGTTACCTTTACGGGACTACATCCTCCGGCGGCGCCAGCAACTTGGGAGCGATTTTCAAAGTGAGCACTCATGGCGATTTTGCCCAATTGGCCAGTTTCAATGGCACCAATGGCGCAGTCCCGCTTGGGCCGTTGATTCAGGCTGTTGACGGAAACTTCTATGGGACTGCGTCTCAAGGTGGCGACCATGGCTACGGTACGGTATTCAAGGTGACCCCGGGCGGTGCCCTTTCCAGCCTTGCTTCATTTAATTTTACGAACGGTGCTTCTCCTCAGGCCGGAGTTGTCCAGGGCATCGACGGGGCTTTTTATGGTGTTACTTACGATGGCGGTTCAAATCTCTTTCCGTTTCTGCCCTCGCCGGGGACCTATGTTCCCAGCGGCGGGACGATTTTTCGAATAACTACTTCCGGCCAACTCAGCACCTTGGTTCTCTTCGATGGGTCGAACGGTTCCAACCCGGAGGGCGGACTTCTCGCTGCTGCCGACGGGAGTTTGTACGGAACAAGTGGAATAAATGGGAGCGCCGGAGGCGGCAACATTTTCCGGCTCAATCTCGCCTCGACCATTCAGAAGCCAATGAAATCGGGCAACTCTCTCGTCCTCACCTGGGATGCCATTCCCGGCCAACAATACCAGGTACAGTACAAACAGAGCCTGAGTCAGACCAACTGGACCGCTTTGGGTGGCCCTATCACCGCAACCAATCCAAACACGACCTTCGCTGATCCCGTTGGCCCGAATCCGCAACGACTTTATCGAGTCATTCAACTGCCTTGAAACTCGGCCCAGAGCCGTAATCCGCTCCACAGCGCGTATTCCGGGGCCTCTTGCCTTGAAGCAGCCTTTTCGGCAATGCCGTTTTGGTTCTTGCGTTCCGTGCCGGATTCCACTCAGTTTGAACAAGCACGCGTGGAAGTCAGTCAATACATTCGAAAGCAAAAAGAGGAAAGGCCGCCCATGCAACGCAATGACGGGCACGGACCGCATTCACACAACCCAATGCATCGTTCGCGATTTCGAAGGCGAATAACGTGACTTTCCTGCCCATCGTAGCGCGTGAACTGCGCGTGGCGGCGCGCCGGCGCGGCATTTACTGGATCCGGTTGATCGTCGCCACCATCGCCATCTGCACGGGCGGCGTGATTTTCCTGCTCGAAGTTGGAGTGCCTCCGGCGGCGGTCGGGCACGCCATCTTTCTGGGGCTTTCCATCCTCGCGCTGACTTATTGTTTCTTCTCCGGCCGGTTGGCAACCGCTGATTGCCTCAGCGAAGAAAAGCGCGAGGGAACGCTCGGGTTGCTGTTTCTCACCGATTTAAAAGGCTACGACGTCGTGCTGGGCAAACTCGTGGCGACCTCCGTGAGTTCGTTCTACGGTTTGCTGGCTGTAATGCCGGTGCTGGCTGTGCCGCTGCTGCTCGGCGGCAGTTCCAACGCGGAATTCTGGCGTGTCATCGTGGTCCTGCTGACCACGTTCATGTTTTCACTGGCCGTCGGGATGTTCGGTTCCGCGCTCAGCCGGGATATGCGCCGCGCCATGGCCGCCAATTTCGCGCTGATGTTGCTGCTGGCGTTTATCCTGCCCGCCGTCGTTGCGATTGCCATGGGCCTGTTGTTTACAAATTCCAGCACCGGCGAAGTAATTGCTCCCTGTCCGATTTACTCCTTTTGTTACAGCCTCGACGTTCTTTACAAAACGAAATGGGGACCGGCGCATTTTTGGTGGTCGGTGGGCATCGTTCACGCGCTGACGTGGCTGTTGCTCGGCCTGGCCAGTGTGATTGTGCCGCGGACCTGGCAGGATAAAGCTGTCGCGCCCAATCGCACCCGCCGGATCACCTGGCGCGGTTTTTGGCGCGCCCTGAGTTACGGCCGCCTCGCCAGGCAAGCGCCGCACCGAAAACGATTGCTCGACATCAACGCCTTTTATTGGCTCTCCGCGCGCGCCCGGCTCAAACCGCTCCACGTCTGGATCTTTCTCACCGTGATGACTGGCTGGTGGGTCTTGGGCTGGCTGGATTCGGTGGGAATCGTTTGGTACGATCCGATGATCACCCTCACTCTGGCCGCCATCGTAAACTCAACCATCAAAGCGTGGGTGGCCATCGAAGCCGGCCAGCAACTCGCGGAAGACCAATCCGGCGGTGCGCTCGAATTGTTGCTTTCCACTCCGTTAACTCTCCGCGACATCCTGCATGGCCAGTTTCTCGCTTTGCGGCGGCAATTCCTCAAGCCGGTGCTTTTCATCATCGCCGTGGAACTGGGCTTCATGTACGCGGAGTTGCGCTACGGCGCCACGTCCGGCTTCTCGGCCGGCTTTTTGCGTGCGCTTTGGCTGACCGTCCTCTTCATGTTTGTGGCCGACCTGTTCACGCTGAGGATCGTGGCCTTGCGCATTGCTCTCACCGCCAAAAATCTCAATCGCGCCACCATCGCCACCATGTCCCGCATCCTGTTCCTGCCCTGGGTGCTCTTTGCCATCGGGGCCGGAATGGCGAACCTCTGGGCCGCCTTGTTCGCCACCAACGGCTACTTTCCGGGTTGGATGACTTATCTGGGCCTTTGGTTCATAGCCGGATTGGCGACCAATCTTTTCTTTGGCCTGCGGGCCTGGAACGACTTGCTGAACAACTTCCGCCAGCTTGGGAATCGGCAGTTCGATCCAGTTCCCTCGCGCGCGGAACGCCGGCTTGCCCGCCGCACGCAACACACCGCCCTGCCGCCATCCGCAACGGAGCGCAGAACTCCAGTTCTGCCCGGTGACACTTCCAGCGTCCGAACAAACCCGGAACTCTACGCTCCGCCACCAATGACCGAACGGCCATATCCGCAGCCGTCTTCAGTTATTACCCTTGCCGCCCCGACGGGCGCAGAAACCCGGATGACATCCGTTATTACAGCCGAGCCGCCCGCCGTCGAACCCGTTCGGCCTCCGCGCTCCGCGAAAAAGCGGCTGATGCTGGCAAGCATCTTCTTGGCGGCGATCATCGCCTTGCCTGCCTGCTTTTATCACTGGACCAAGCCCAAGTTCCCGCCGCCAGTGATCGTTTCGATGACTCAGAGCAACGGCCCCCTGCGCGTTTTCGACGCCTCGGGCATCCTGCTGGCTTTGCCGGATGATTCTCTCTGGCGCTGGGGACCAGGCGCGGCGCAAATGTTATTCGGCCAGCCGCCATTGCCCCGGGCCACCGTGCCCGTGCAGGTCGGCACCAATAGCGACTGGCTCCAAATCACCAGCCTTGGCGATCATTCAGTCGGACTAAGGAGAGACGGGACCATTTGGGAATGCGGTTGGATGGCTGGTGCGCGCCCAAGGCAGTTCCAACCGGACCCGCAACAAATCGGCAGCGACCACGATTGGGCGAGCGTCAGCGCGGGCGGAAATCACTCGGTCGCGCTCAAAAAGGACGGGACGCTCTGGGCATGGGGCGATAATTCCCGCAGCCAGTTGGGAAATGGCCCGGGGTCTGGTTCAACCAATGTCATCCAGGTTGGCACGAACACTGACTGGATCGCCGCAAATTGCCAGGGGCCGTTCACGATGGCGGTTCGGAAAGATGGTACTCTCTGGGCTTGGGGCCAGATTTTCGCCGGCTCCCCGTCGGTGGCCAGGCTGTACCCAACACCCACGCAGGTTTGCCGCGATACGAATTGGATTGGGCTGACTTCCGGGCTGGGCTTTCAAATTTGGGCGAGGAATCAGTTGGGCGAATTGCGACAACCCCTGGCTGCGTTCCCAGATGCGGAAGCCGGCGCTGCCGGAACGTGCCCGCTTATCGCTTCCAACACTCTGCCCGGGCACGTCATCTGGGCTTATAGCGGCTCGCCCAAGCTTTACGACCTTCGCGCGGACGGCACCCTTTGGGAAAAATCTTATTCTCCTCTGGGCTGGAGGTTGGCTGCTTCGCCCGTGGATGATTGGCACCGATTTGGGAAACGCTCCGATTGGGTCGGCATTTGGAGCGCCTCGGGCACAGCGATCGGACTGACTGCCGATGGCACCATCTGGATGTGGGGAGTTGATCCGAGCCGTGAACCGACCCGCGATTTTTCCGCCCGGCTCGCGCTCCTGCAGATTCGGCTCAAGGAAATGTTCGGCAACCCGCCACCGCGCGGACCGATCGGCGTCCGAGTACCCGCCTTTCAAAAGGAACCGCGGCCCTTGATGCGCCTGGTGTTTCCTGCGGCGACAAATACCGCGCGCGGGACAAAATAAGTCCGGGCGCACCTTCCTGCGCATTTGATTCAAATCTACGGCGTCATTTCCCAAGGCTGAAGCTGCGGTTCGTGGTATAAAAATGACTGTGACGGCGCTCATCCATTCGATATACTTCGAAACACCAAATCATATGGCCTCCCGCGAACCAAGCAATTGGAACGATAAACTCGAACTGCCGGGGAAAGTCCGTTTCATGGATGGCAACGGTGACCTGCCGATGCTCAATGTCACCACCGAATGGAGTTCCGCGGAGATTTACCTGCACGGCGCGCATGTTACCCATTTCCAGCGAAAAAATGAGCCCCCGCTTCTATTCCTGAGCCAGGTCAGCCAGTTCGCCGCCGACAAGCCGATTCGTGGGGGAATCCCGGTGATTCTGCCGTGGTTCGGACCGCGCGAGGGCCAGCCCATGCACGGCTTCGCCCGCACCAGCGCCTGGGAATTGAAGCAGATCGTGCCAGCAAAAGACGGATCCATTACACTGCATTTCCAACTTATAGCCCAGGAAACGGCGGGCTTTCCTCCCTTCACCGCGGACTACCTTGTCACAGTCAGCAACACGCTGGCTTTGCAACTGAGCGTGACGAACAATTCCAAGGACAAGGAAATGATCTTCGAGGAGTGTCTGCACACCTATTTTCACGTCGGAGACATCAGCGCCGTCTCCATCACCGGCTTGAAGGGTGCAAGTTACCTCGACAAGGTGGATGGGTTCACCCAAAAGACCGAAACCGCTGACGCGATCAAAGTCTCCTCCGAAGTGGACCGCGTGTATCAGGACACCACCGCGACCGTGGAGATTCACGACGCCAATCTCCATCGTAAAATTATCGTCGAGAAACAGAACTCGGCCTCGACCGTGGTTTGGAATCCCTGGATCGCCAAGGCGCAGGCCATGTCTGACTTCGGCGACAACGAATACCTAAACATGGTCTGCGTGGAATCCGGGAACGTCGGCAAAAACAAAATCACGCTGGCACCGGGCAAGAGCTTCAGTTTCGGTGTGAGACTATCCACAGCCAATTAGGGCTCGTTGCTCATTGTAGGCTGACTTTGCCGTGGGTTCGCTGGCGGCTGTTTTTGGTGTCTTTTCGAGGCCGATTTTCCGTGGCCCGAGGGTTGTGTTTTCCACCAAATTATGGCATTTTAGGGACGCGATTGGATGACGAATTTGGATGAAATGGCGGGGCCTTTTCAAGTGATGATGTTGAGTCGCTTAAGTTAATTTTTGGTCCAGATTGAGCCTTATTTCGACGACTCTCCAGGCGGTGCTGATGGGGTGTTCAGCAATGTCGCAAGTCCCCAATATATGCGATTGAAGCAGGCTTCAGGCCACAACTAATGGTGGTTTTTAGCCCAAAAAACCCTGAAATAAGAGTTGTCTTCCGAGGCTGCTTTTTCTAGAATTTAAGAATCAATTTGGATGGCCAAACGCGCGCTGTCCATCGCAAAAAATATGTCCAAAAAAGACGAACTACTCGAAACCGAAGCTGTCGGCACGACGCCCAAATCGGCGGATGATTATGATTCCTCAAAGTTGGGCAAACTCGAGGGTTTGGACGCCGTTCGCAAGAAGCCGGGAATGTATATCGGCGGCACGGACGAACGCGCCTTGCATCATTGCGTTACCGAGGTTTTGGACAATTCGGTGGACGAGTATCTCGCCGGAAAGTGTGATCGCATCGATGTTACGATTCATGTCGATGGCTCGATTTCAATCCGTGACAATGGCCGCGGCATCCCTGTGGACATCCATCCGGAATACAAAATTCCCGGTGTTGAATTGGTGCTTACGACTCTGCATTCCGGCGGCAAATATGGGCAGGGCGGCTATACGTATTCTGGTGGGACGCACGGCGTCGGCGCCAAGTGCGTAAACGCCGTCTCGGAATGGTTTTCCGTGGAAGTGTCGCGCGATGGGCAGGTCCATCACATGGAATTTGAGCGCGGCAAGACGACCAAAAAGCTTGAAGTCATTGGCAAGTCCAAGGGCACCGGGACACTGGTCACCTTCAAACCCGACCCGGAAATTTTCCAGGAAACGGTCGAATTCAAGTCCGAGCGCATCACCAAGCGCCTGAGGGAATTGGCCTTTCTCAATTCTAATTTGGAAATCAGCTTTCTGGACGAACGAGTCCCTGAAGCAAAACGCGAATCCTATTACTACAAGGATGGGATTCAGGAGTTCGTCAAGCAACTCAGCGTCGGCAAGCAGGTGCTGCATCCCAAGACCATTTCCTTCACCGGAAAACGGCCGCACGAATACACTCAAAATGGAGCCACCCGGACGGCGGACATTATTGCCGACATCGTGCTGCAGTACAACGATAGTTATACGGCCCAGATGTTGTGCTACACCAACACCGTCCAAAATCCCGACGGTGGCACGCACCAAGCCGGCTTCCGGTCTGCCCTCACTCGAGCCGTAAACCAGTACGCCAAACAAAACAATCTCATCAAGGACAAGGACCCGCAGGTCACGGGCGATGATTTGCTGGAAGGCTTGGTGGCGGTGATCGCGATCAAGCATCCGGACCCGAAGTTCAACAATCAGCCCAAGGAAAAACTGCTTTCCACCGAAGTCGAGGGCATCGTCAGTTCGATCACCTATGACGGTTTGATGTCGCACTTCGATTCAAATCCGTCCGTGGCCAAAAAAGTCGTGGACAAGGGCTTGAACGCTGCGCGTGCCCGCGAGGCTGCCCGCAAAGCTCGCGAAGCCGTTCGCAAATCCGCCCTCACTGGCGGCGGACTGCCGGGAAAATTGGCGGATTGCTCCGATCGCGACCCGGCCAACACGGAAGTTTATATTGTCGAGGGTGATTCCGCCGGTGGCTCTGCCAAGCAGGGGCGTGATCGGAAATTTCAGGCCATTTTGCCGATCCGCGGCAAGCTGATCAACGTGGAGAAAGCGCGGCTGGACAAGGTGCTGCAAAACAATGAAATCCGCACGATGATCACTGCGGTGGGCACTGGCATCGGTGATGGCGATGGCGAAGGGGCATTCAACCTCGAGAAACTTCGCTACCACAAAATCATCATCATGACCGACGCCGACGTTGATGGTTCGCACATTCGCACGTTGTTGCTGACGTTTTTCTACCGGCAGATGCCGGAACTGATCAAACGCGGGTTTGTGTACATCGCCCAGCCGCCTCTGTATCAAATCACGCGCAAGAAGCGCGTGGAATATGTCGATGATGACACACAATTGAACCGGATCCTGATTCAGATCGGCACGGAGGAAGTTCGCCTGCGGAACCTTTCGGACGGCAAGGAATTGACGCAAAAGCAATTGGCGGAAATCCTGGAATTGCTGGAGTCGCTGGACAAGTTTGCAAAGGCCATCCGCCGTCACGGCGGAGACTTCAACGATTACATCGAACGGCGAAATCCGAGGAGTGGGGAGTTGCCGCGCTATCTGGTGAAAGTTCGTTCCGGTAATGATGAGACGGTGCATTATTTCCATACGGAAGAGGAACTGCGTCAATTCAGCGACGCGAATCCTGACCTGAGATTATATGGGGACGTGGAAGGCGATACGGACCTGATTGAGAAGACCAAAAGCGGCCCTTCCCGGCGCGCCTACCGTGTGGAACTCCACGAGAGCAAGGCGGTTGCCGATTTACTGGGCAAGCTGAGCAAGAACGGCTTGAATGTGGAGCATTATTCCGCCCAAGACAAGCCGCTGTTCGAGTTGATCGAAGGCGAAGGGGAAAAGCAAACCACGAAGCCGCTGTTCTCCATCGCGGAGATCCTTGATAGCGTGATCGGCGTGGGCAAGCACGGCTTGCAGATCAAGCGCTTCAAGGGTCTGGGCGAAATGAACCCGGCCCAGTTGTTTGAGACCACCATGGACCCCGCCAAGCGGAAATTGCTGCGAGTCGATTTGACCGATGCAATCGAAGCCGAGGAAATGTTTACCAAGTTGATGGGGGACGAGGTCGAACCGCGGAGGCAGTTCATCGAAGACAATGCGCTGAACGTGCGCAACCTGGATGTATGAGAATGGGGCAGGGGAGGCTGGAGCGCAGAACTCCAGCTCCGCATGATCCTGGTATGGTGTTCGAGCAGAACCGGAATTCTGCGCTCCGCCCATAAGGATGCCCGCACGAAGCATCAGTAAGGACGAAACGGTCCATTTTTTCAGACAGGAATTTGACTATGCCAGAAACCAATGACGAAAACAGTTTGCCGGTAGGCAACACGCCGCTCTTTGCGGCCAACGAGAAGATCACGAAGATCAACGTCGCCGACGAGATCAAGAACTCGTTTCTTGATTACTCGATGTCCGTGATCATCTCTCGCGCCTTGCCGGATGTGCGCGACGGCTTGAAACCTTCGCAACGGCGGATTTTGTTTGCGATGAATGAACTCGGCGTTGGCCCGACGCGCAAGCATCTCAAGTGCGCCAAAATCGTCGGTGAAACCATGGGCAATTACCATCCCCACGGCGATCAGGCGATTTATCCCACGCTGGTTCACATGGCCCAGCCCTGGGCCATGCGTGAACGGCTCGTGGACGGCCAGGGCAACTTTGGTTCAGTCGAAGGCGATCCCCCGGCTTCCATGCGATACACCGAAGCCCGCATGACCCATCTCGGATCCATCCTGATGGATGATCTGGACAAAGACACAGTGGATTTCGTCCCCAACTATGATGAAACGCTGAAGGAGCCGACCGTTCTGCCCGCTGCTTTCCCGAACCTGCTCGTCAACGGCGGGACGGGCATCGCTGTCGGCATGGCTACCAACATGGCGCCGCATAACTTAGGCGAGATCGTCGATGGTGTTTGTGCCCAAATCGATAATCAGAACATCACGCTCCCGGAGTTGATGAAATACATCAAAGGCCCCGATTTTCCGACCGGCTGCATGGTGTGCGGCGTGGAACCGGTCAAGGAATACTTCAAGAGCGGTCGCGGCAGCGTCAAGGTGCGCGGCCGAGTTGGGGTTGAGCAACTCAAAGGCGGCCGCGAGCAGATCATCATCACCGAAATCCCGTACAACGTGAATCGGGCGTTACTCGTGGAGCGCATCGCCGATCTGGTGAATGAGAAGACTATCACCGACATCACCGCCATCCGGGATGAGTCGGACGAAAATACGCGCGTCGTCATTGAGTTGAAGCGTGATGCCATTGCGAAGGTCGTCATCAACAATCTTTACCAATTCACCGCCCTGGAAAGCAGTTTCGCCGTCAACGCACTCGCGATTGACCACGGTCGGCCCAAGACGCTTGGGCTGAAGGACTTGATCAATTGCTATATTGAGCATCGCCGCGAAGTCGTCATCCGGCGCACGCGCTTTGAATTGCGCAAGGCCGAGGAACGCGCCGAAACCCTCGAAGGCTACCTGATCGCGCTGTCGAACATGGATGAATTCATCCGCATCATCCGCACTTCCGCGAATCGTGACGAGGCCAAGATCAAACTGCTGGCATTCGAGTTCGCCCGTCAGCAGGTGGAACGCCTGGGTATTCTCATTCGCAATGAAGCCCGCCTCACCAATGGCCGTTACGCTTTCAGCGACGCCCAGGCCGATTCCATTCTCGAACTGCGCCTTTACCAGTTGACCGGGTTGGAAATCGACAAGGTCAAGGCCGAATACACGGAACTCCTCGAAAAAATCAAGGACCTGCTGGACATCATCGCCCGCGAAGCGCGCGTGCTCGCCATTATCAAAAAGGAATTGCTCGAGATCAAAGAGAAGTATGCCACGCCGCGCCTCACGGAGATCGTGCCCGATGAAGGCGAGATTGCCATCGAGGATTTGATCGCTAATGAAGGCGTCATCATCACCCTTACGCATAGCGGCTTGATCAAGCGGACCAACGTCAGTTCCTATCGCGCGCAACGCCGCGGCGGCCGGGGCGTGATCGGCATGGCCACCCGCGAAGGCGCGGCGGAAGGCGGAGAGGCGGATGATTTCATTGAGCACCTGTTTACGGCCAGCACGCACGATTATCTCATGTTTTTCACGAATGCGGGCCGCGTGTATGTCGAGCGCGTGCATGAAATTCCCGACATGGGCCGCGCCGCCAAGGGTCGAAGCATCGCCAATCTGCTGGAGCTGAAGGCGGACGAGAAGGTCGCGGCCTTGATCCGTATTCCCTCCAGGAACGGACCAAACAAGGAAGACCAGACCTGGAGCCAGCCGGGAGAGCTCTTTTTTGCCACCCGGCAGGGCACCGTCAAGAAAACGTCGCTGGCGGAATTCGCGAATGTTCGCAAGGGCGGCATCATCGCCATCACCATCGACTCCGGCGATACGCTCATCAATGTCAAATTGACGAAGGGCAGCAAGGTCGAGGAGAACGGTCAAGTGTCCGACCCGGGCGATGATGTGGTGCTGATCACCCGTGAAGGCATGAGCATCCGCTTCGCGGAATCGCATGTTCGTTCCATGGGCCGCGCGGCCGCCGGCGTGCGTGGCATCACGCTTGAGCCGACCGACGCCGTCGTCGCCCTTTCGGTCGTGGTGCCCGATGCCACACTGTTGGTTGCGGGTGAAAATGGCATCGGCAAACGCACTGACTTTGGCGAATACCGCGTCCAATCCCGCGGCGGCAAGGGAATCATCACCATGAAAACCAACGACAAGACCGGTGGAGTGGTCGGCGCGCTGTCAGTGCGGGATTCCGACGAAATCATGCTCATCACCGTTGGAGGCCAGATGGTGCGCACCCGCGTCAGCGACATTCGCGAAGCCGGTCGCAACACTCAGGGCGTCAAGCTCATCAACCTGGATGATAATGACAAGCTCCAAGCCATCGCCTCCGTCGTCAGCGAGGAGAAACAGGACGCGGAAGTCGAGCCCGAGACGCCAAAATAGAGCCACCGAATTAGAGGAGGTGAGGACATCCTCACTTCCTCTTAGACGAGGCCATTTCCACCTTTGTCAGATCATATCGAGCGGCGTGCGGTTTCCCAATTTGCCTGAGTTCTTATCCGCTTCCGCTTGACTGGTTTTCAGCCGAAGCGACTTCGGGAGGAAAATCCAACTTGCCCCGCCGGTAATCATCCATTCGCCAGCGCAGGAACGCCGAGCACCTTTGTGGTGTGCCCTTGTTGCGCGTTGGCCAATACGCATTGAACTCCTCGTCCAACTGCGCCAGCTCGGCCATGGCCCGTTTGGCGCTGGCGCGGGCTTCCACCTTCCGCCCAACCGCAAGCGCTTGCTGCCAGAGCATGAATTTGCACGACTGTGCCGCCATACGCGCCGCCAGATTCAATTCCTCGATCAGCGCCTGAGCCGGGCGCGAAGTCGGATGCGATCGCCGCAGGCTCGACCGTTGAGCTTCGATCTCCACCAGCGCGGCGCGGATGTTTTTCGCTGGAATCCGGGCGTAATATTTCAACCCATCGCGGCAAAAGAGTTCGCGCAACCTGGGCGGCGGAGCCGCGATCACCGCGCCCAGGGGAGTCACATTCGGTGCGAAATAGCCGAGCTTGCGATGCGCAAACCCAAGCGCATACGCGGCTTCGCCAGCGCGCCCGGTTGGATCGTGGAAAATGTCACGATTGGCCACCGGCACAAGCAGCTTTTCATCATCCGTGCGTGCGCACCAACTGAGCGCCGCCCCCGCCAAGTACGGCAGGTAGCTGACCGCCAGTGGCTGTGGATGCCCGCCGTCCCCCCAATCCGTGTTCAAATAGCCGAGCGCTCCATGCTTCCGCCCGGCCTCGGCCGCCTGCTTCAAATTTACGAAGGCGTTGTCGTGCCGGCCGATCAACGTCATCCACGTCGAGGTGCCGGGACAAATATAAAACGGGACCCTGGAACGCGCGAAGATTCCGGCTTCGCGCTCGAAGGGATGGTTTGCGTCGTAACCCCAGTTTAACGCAACCATGTCCTTGGGCAATTCCCGGACCAGCTTCGGGTAATGGACGATGATGTCGCCCCAGAACATCATCTGCCGGCCGCGCGTCTTCGTCTCCCGATGGATCTGCTTCAGAAAATCGAGATAGACACGGCCCTGGCCTTTGCGCGCGCAGATTCCCTTGCTCTGTCCGCGACCCAGGTCCCAGGTCTCGTCGCAGCCCACATTGAAACGCGGGCTGGTAAAGTGCGGCAGCAACTCGTCATACAATTCACGCAGAAACGGCAGCGTGCCCGGATTGGCCGGAGCCAGGGTCGAAGGATAACGCAGAAACGCGCCTCCCTGGTCCGGCCACGGCTTGCTGGTTTCCGCGAGCTTCCGCAACGGCGGATACTCCAGCCAATAGCGCAGATGCCCAAACGAATTTTGGTTTGGCACCAATTCGATGCCCAGTCGCCGGCAATGCGAATCGAGCTTGAGAATTTCTTCGCCGGTAAGCGCGCCCCAATCCCGCCAGACCGGTTCATAGTTGCGGTAGGCAAACGTATGTTCCGTATAAAGCTGAAACTCGTTGACCTTGAAATCCGCCAGATGGTCCACCAGCTCCAATAGCGTCTCAAGCCGCGGCACCCGCCCACGCGAAATGTCCAGCATCACTCCGCGCTTCGGAAAATCAGCGTGATCCCGGATGCTTAGCTTTGGTAACCGGCGGCCGTACTCGCGCAAAAGCTGCCGCAACGTCGCTATTCCCGCCCGCAACCCCTCGATCTCCCGATAACCGATCATCACGCCGCGCGCACTGATCGTCAGCGTGTAACCTGCGGGTTCATGGGGTGCAGTTTCGTCCCGCGCAGCCTGGATCGCCAGGCACGGATGACTCGCCGGCCCGGTAATCAACTCAAGGGTGGACCCCGCGGCCCGTGCCGTTTCTTGTAATCGCTGCGCCAGTGGCAACAAAACCAGTTCTCTCGGCAGACCCGGCTCCAAGTAAAGCGCGGCCCTCTCCGGCAGGACAAAGCTTCCTGCCTGCCGCCGCAACGAACGAGGGTAGGGGAGTAGATTCATGTCAGGGTCATGCCCAACCACCGGGGTGGGAACATCCCTGTCCCCACTTCAAGCCTTGTTCTCGTGGGGATAAAGGCAGCCCCACTCCTTGTCACCCTTGGGCCGCGATCATCCCGGACTGACGCGCGTAATTGAACAGCCCTCCGGCATCCACCACGGGCCGCACGTCGCCCAGCGGCTTGAAGGAATAGACCTTGCCCGTCTGTTTGACCGTGACGCTTGCCTTGTCGAGGTCCACCGTCACCACATCACCCGTCTTGAGCACATCGCAGAGCCGGTCCTTGCACTCGCAGGGATACAACTCGCCGGTAGCGACGCAATTACGGAAAAAAATCCGCGCGAAACTCTCCGCCAGCACGATCTTGCACGCCGCTGAACCCAGGGCGATCGGTGCATGCTCGCGCGAACTCCCGCACCCAAAATTCCGCCCCGCCACCACAATGGGATATTCACTGTCGAGCTGGCCGTCCTTCACAAAACGCGTCGGATACAGCGAGTCCGGCAGCCCGCACAACGCGTAAGCGCCCAGCTTGACGTATTCCTCCTGGATCGTTGGCACGAGGTTCAGATACTGCGCCGGGATGATCTGGTCAGTGTCGATATTGTCCCGCACCACATAAACCGGTCCTGTAAAAACAGATTGCATAAACTGAATTTGACGGCAGCACGCGCAGTTTTCAACCAGAATCCGCTCAGAGGCAACGCCTAACGCCTCAGTGAAGCATGGCCAATCCACAGCGCCAACGGCGCGAGCTTATACCCGCCTGGGACAATGTCCCTCCAAGTCGGAAGCTCAATCCCCGCTTGCCCTGCGGGACTTGATTTCTATAATGCCCCGATGCTCGACATCAAATTGATACGGGAACAGCCGGATTTCGTTCGCCAGCGCCTTGCCACCCGCGGGGCAGGGGACGAAGCCCGCATCGATGAGTTGCTCAAACTCGATGAGAAACGGCGCAAGGTCCTTGCCGAAGTCGAAAGCCTCAAGGCCCAGCGCAATCGCGTTTCCAAGGAAATCGGCGCTTTGATGGGGCAGAAAAAGCTCGCCGAAGCCGAAGCCAAAAAAACCGAAACCCGCGAGCTGGGGGACAAAATCGCCGAACTCGACAAGCAAGCCGCCGCCGCGGAAGCAGCCCGCGACGAACTCCTCTTGACCCTTCCGAATCTGCCTCATGAATCGGTGCCCGTCGGCAAATCCGCCGAAGACAATCCCGTCATTCGCACCTGGGGCGAACAAAAGACTTTTCCCACGAAGCCCAAGTCCCACATCGAGTTGTGCGAGTCGCTCAAGCTGGTGGACTTCGCGCGCGGCGCGAAACTTTCCGGCAGCGGCTTCCTGCTCTACACTGATCGCGGCGCGCGCCTGGAACGTGCCCTGATCCAATTCCTGCTCGACCTCCATACCACACAGCACGGTTACACTGAAGTTTCGCCTCCGTATATTATCTCCCGAGACTGCATGGTGGGCGTGGGACAATTCCCCAAGTTTGTGGACCAAGCCTACGCCGTGCGGGAAGGGGAGGATAACAACACCCTCGGCAAGTTTTACCTGCTGCCGACGGCCGAGGCGCCCGTCGCCAACATTCATCGCGGCGAAATCCTGCCCGAGCGGCAGCTTCCGATCTTTTACTGCGCCTACAGCCCGTGCTTCCGCGCCGAGGCGGGCGCAGCCGGCGTCGGCACGCGCGGCATGATCCGCGTCCACCAGTTCGACAAGGTTGAACTTATCAAGATCGTGAAACCGGAGAACGGTTTCGAGGAATTGGAGAAAATGGTTGCCAATGCCGAGCGCGTGCTCCAGTTGCTGGAAATCCCATACCGGGTGATCTTGCTTTGCACCGGCGACATGGGCTTCGCGAGCGCAAAGACGTACGACCTCGAGGTCTGGGCGCCTGGGCAGAACCAATACCTCGAAGTGTCCAGTTGCTCGAATTGCGAGGATTTCCAAGCCCGCCGGATGAGCCTGCGCTTTAAGCCAAACGCGGGTGAAAACATTTTCCCGCACATTCTCAACGGCAGCGGTACCGCGCTCGCGCGGCTGTTCGTCGCGCTGCTGGAAACCCATCAACAGCCCGACGGCAGCGTTTTAATCCCCGCCGCCCTGCAGCCATATTTCAAAAGCGATCGGATTACCCCAACGCCACATGGATAGACAAAACGCTTTCCCGAGCCCGAAGGCATTGAAGCCGCAACCTTTCGGGTTGGTCCGCCGCACTGAGAGTAAATGAGAATTCTCCTCGGCAGCAGCGAGGTCCATCCGTATTCCAAGACCGGCGGCCTGGCCGACATGGTCGGCGCGCTGGGCAAGGCACTCGCCCAGGCTGGACACCAGGTTGGCATCGTCACGCCACTTTACGCCGGCATCCGCGAACGCTTCCCGGAGATGGTGAAGCTCGATTGGCACATGGACTTGCCGCTTGGGCCGCGCCATGTGCAAGGCGAAGTCTGGACGCTCACACCCAGCCCCCAACTCACGATCTATTTCGTTCATCAGCCGGAGTTCTTTTTCCGCAGCGGCCTGTATCAGCAGGCTGGCGGCGTGGATTACCCCGATAACGACGAGCGTTTCATTTTCTTTTCCAAGGCCGTCGTTCACCTCGCGCGGTATCTTCCCTGGCGGCCGGAAATCGTTCACGTGCATGACTGGCAGACCGGCCTGGTTCCCATCCTGATCCAGCACCAGGCGCTTCAGGAAGGGTGGGGGAACCGTCCCCGGCTGTGCTTCACCATTCATAACCTGGCCTACCAGGGGATCTTCCCCGGCCCGCAATACGCACTCGCCAATTTGCCGCCCGACTACTTTAATCCCAACGGCCTCGAGTACCACAGCATGCTGAACTGCCTCAAAGCCGGCATCGCCTACGCCGACGCCATCACCACCGTCAGCCCGCGTTACGCCCGCGAAATCACCACGCCGGAATTCGGCTGCGGTCTCGATGGCCTGTTGCGAAAACGTCAAACGTCATTGACAGGCATTTTGAACGGGGTCGATTACGAAGAATGGAATACCACCCACAATCCGATGCTGCCGCATCCCTACTCGGCCCGCAACCTGGCCGGCAAGGAACTGGACAAAGTCGCGTTGCAAAAGGAACTCGGCCTTCCCACCGATGCCGGCGTGCCACTTTTCGGCAGCATCACGCGGCTCGCCGATCAAAAGGGCCTGGACATCCAGCTTGGAGCGCTCGAAGAAATGCTGAGCAGCGGGATTCAGTTCGCGCTCCTGGGCAGCGGCTCGCCGATTTACGAAAAGGCTTATCAAACGCTGGCCCGCCGGCATCCGGGAAAAGTCGCGATCCGGATCGGCTTCAACCAGGGATTGTCTCATCGCATCGAAGCCGGGTCCGATTTCTACCTCATGCCGTCCCGGTTCGAACCTTCCGGCTTGAACCAGATGTACAGCCTGCGTTACGGCACGATCCCCATTGTCCGTGTCACCGGCGGACTGGACGACAGCGTCATTGATATCTCCGAAGACGCTGACAAAGCCAACGGGATCAAATTCACCGCCTACACCGCGCGCGCACTGGCCAAAAGCATGCGCAAGTCCCTGGTGCTCTATGGCGAACCCGAGCTCCTTCGGCATTACCGCTGGAATGCCATGACCGCCGACTTTTCGTGGAACCGCGCCGTCGAACAATACATGAAGGTCTATTCAAACAATTGGGGACTCCGGCCAAGTGCGGTCTCCATCCAAAGGTAACTTCCTCATCCAGAGGCTTTTCGTCGCCAAAACTCTTGCAAAATTTTAATACGGCGGTAATCTAGTGTCGGTGAGTCTCCCGGCAACTTTGGAGTGAGATGGAAGAACAGCGGCCGTCTATTTTGGCACCACGCGATGAATACCGAAAAGTTCGAGTGCCTTCACAAATTCCGCTGCTTCTTCGCCGCCCTTCTCGATACCCTGTGATGTCCACTTCTGCGCTTCGTCATTCTGACCAGCAGCCCTCAGGACGACGACAACCAAAGCCCTGTTGTTCGCCGTGCCGGAGATGTCAAAAGCCTTTTTTGCCAGCGCAACAGCCTCGGCCTGACGCTTGCACTTCAGAGCGGAGAAAGACCCCACCGCAAACACCGAAGCCCGACTTAAAGGATTGGGGTAAACGTCACCCATTCCATTGAGCCCCTTGATCCTGACCTCTGTTGCCTCCTCACACCATATGAGGTTAGTGGCCAATGAATATGCCTCTTCCCACCGGCTGGACAATGCGGTCTGCGTTAGATTCGAACCGCCCTCCGCGTATTTCCAGGGATTTCCCAGAACGGTGGCCCCTATTACTACCCGGCCATCAGGCAAGAGCTCGAATGCGTGAGTTTTGTCCATAAGAACCCCTAGCTTATCACTCAAAGCGCGCTCCTCAACATTTAACCGATCCATCCCGCCTTCCGCCTTTTCAACGAGACCTCGCAGCGCGTCAATCCTGTCCACGACCGGCTTCATCTCCTCCGATACAAAACCTCCCATCCTATTGGTCACTACATCCTTGGCAGCGGCCTCTAACGTCGGCTTGTTCATGTTCTCCGTCACGTATTTCTCCGTGAGTTCACGCACCTCACCGTAACCACACCTCCAAGCGACAACTGCGAACACGACCGTTGCAATACCCGACCCGCCATAAAACAACCATGAGCGTTTCCGATTCTCGTCGCGCTCCTCCCGGACCTCACGACGCAAACTCTCCCGCGCCTGATCCATGGCAGTATTCACCCGCGCTTCAATGAGAGCTTGCATGGCAACTGGCACATTGTTTGCAGCCTCTGACATCATACGGTCGTCCTGCATCCCCGTTTCCGTTTGTATAGGGTTACCATCAGGCCCCAGTATTCCGCTATCCTTCATGCTGCATGGTCCCACACTGGACTGCCCTTTCAATTATAAAATGAGCATTCGATTCTGGTGGAAAAAGAAAATCTCTACCAAGTGGGCCTTGGTCTCGCTCGGGGTGACAGCGTTCCTTTGGTGGCGAACCTATAGCGCCAGCAACACCAAAAGTTCTTAATTCCGTCCAGGTGGGGTGACTCCAAGCTCCATTGCTACCCGCTCGCACTCCTGATAAGCAAGGTGGCAACCTTCCCTCGGGTCCGAAACAAACACTGACAAATCGCGGTGCGCGACCGCTTTGGCCGAATCCCCAAGTCCTCTTTTGCTCTCGTTCTCGCACGCCTGCACGTATCCAAGCCAAGCGGCCCGGAATTTATCAGGGCAGTCTTTTGTTGAGATGGACTCGACGGCCTGACGTAGGCGGCATCGTCAAAAACTGTGTTCTGTTCGGGTCTCACCTTTCCAACGAGGACGGGGTTCAACACGCGAAACGAATTTGTCCATGCAACCATGCGCTGATTGAGGACTTGCCCAACAGCGTATTGCCCCGCTGCATTCGGGTTTATGGGTGGAGTGTGACCGCCAGTGTTGATTCGTGCTTTGCGCACCCCACCAGGGCGCACAGACAGAGCGCTAGGACTGCGTTTAACAGATTTGCCTTCATGCGGTGACAGTGCCAAAACCCACGTGTCCCGTCAAATCCTCCTTTCCCCTTTCTCGATACTCCGCTTACAATCCATACGCCCATTTATAGGTGACAACCATTGCTGACTCGGTATAATGCAGCATGAAGAAGTCTAAGCCACAGGCTGGCGAGCTATCCGATGCGGATATAAAAGCCCTTGCAACGGAACTCCTAAAGTCGCCCGTCTTTCTACGAAAGATCGTTCCATCGGCGGCGGCGGTGTTGCTTATCGGCTATTTCGGAACCGTAAAATACATCGCCGAAAAGGCTGTCCAGCAGGTGGAAACCAAGGCCAGCAATCTAACTGAGCGAGCATGGATGGACGTTTCTAACCAGATCGTACTTAAGCTACAGGAAACAAACGTCCAGAGCACCATGCAGGAGGTGGCTGGGAAGCAAGCAACCAATCTGATGATGCATTCGATCGCGCCCGCGCTGTCGAATTTGCAAAAGTCGGTTGATACGGCCCAATCTGCGCTGGCAGAGCAGAACGAGAAGATCTCCTCAATGGCTTCAAAGACAGAAGCGTTGGGTTTAGTCATTACGAACACGCACGCCGCATTGGAGGAATTCAAATTGGTGCTCCGATCGAACCTGGCCGAGCTTCAAATGAAGACGCAAGACAGAACAATAACACCAGAACAACGCGAAACGTTCATACGGTCCTTAACAAACGCACCAAAAGGACCCGTGATGATGGGAAGTCGAGGTGTTTCTCGCGAGTCCTCTCAATATTTCGAACAGGTCAAGACTATGATCCAGGCGAGCGGCTACACCGTTCCATTAGCTGTAAATTATCGCGACAATCTTGTGTGGCTCAATGGGAACGATTCGATTGCTTTTTTTGTGCAAAGCATATCAAATGCCCCTCCCTATGTTCCTTGGCTTGGCAGGGCTTTCCAATTCGCAGGCATAAGCGTAACGTTTAGTACGAACGTATCGCGCGAATTCTTCGGAATTGGGCCCGCCCCGAAGTCGAATGAAGTTCTCATTTTGGTGACTGAGAAGCCTTAAGAGTGGCCTCCTAGATTGCCTGCCGTGCTTTTTCCTCAATGCGAGTATCCAGGTATGCGCCATATCGACGGCCTTAGCCTTTTAAATCCCGAACCCATTGCGCGATTTCTCCCCCTTCCGTTATCGCCCTGTAGTTCACTTGTCACCCCCTTTCGATTGTGCGACGGCGAGGACAGCCCGCGTTAGTTGGGCAAGCTCTGTCAGCTTCCCCCAAATTTGATTTAATTCCTGAGCGACTGGATTTTTTTTCGGGTTTTGGTCCCACAATTCCAGCCCCAACCTTTTGTATTTTTCCCCAAGTTCAACCAGACTCTCGGGTTGCATTGAAGCGGGCAACCCTGGGTAGGTGTGACCGCTTCTTTCCAACATGGGGCCGATCCAGGCAAGACATTTTCCCACTGACAGGCACAGGCCAGCTAACGCTTGCTCTGGATTTTCTCTGACCGATTCGGGAACACCTCCAAGGAACTGATGAAGAGACCGCTTTAAAGCGGACAGGTCTGTTTGGTCCATAGCGTTTAAACTAGCGTTGTAAACCTCCGGTGGATTTATCCCACCGGAGGGCCGGGAGATCAAGCCCAGCGCAACGCTATGGACGCGTTTTTAAGTGAACATAACAAACATTGTGCGCGTATAATCTATTTTCGCGGCAGAGCCTTCATTCGGTTGCTTGTCCGGATTCCGCAAAGCCAACCAACTCTTCAAGCGCGTTTAATGCGCCGCCCAGCCGAAACGCTCACTGAACGGCCAATAGACGAAGAAATACTTACCAATCACGTTCGTTCGGCTGAAGTCGCCCCAGGACCGCGAGTCCAGGCTGTTCATGGTGTTGTCGCCCATGACCATGAAATGTCCCGGGCGCACCTGGACTCCGTCGAGGCTGTCCGCAAATATCGGCGCCAGCCGCGGGGTGTCCACGTGGCCGGAATAATGGCTTTCGCTCGGCGGCACGGACGGATCGAAGGAATAAACCTTGTCGAAATGCGGTGTGCTGGCATCCAAACGCTTGCCATCGATGATCAGGTGCCGGTCCTTGCCAAGCTGGACGCGCTCGTTGGGCAACGCCACCAGCCGTTTGATGTAGAATTGGTCGCCTGGCAATGTGGGGATGTTCCTGGTTTCAAAAACAATGATCTCACCGCGTTTCGGATGCCGGAAATTATAGGTCAGGCGGTCCACAAACAAATGATCGCCCGCCACCGTCTTCAACTTCACAATCGGTTCTCCGGCCTTTAAAAAAGGCGTCTCCGACCAGTTTCCTTCACTTTGCTGGGCTCCCATCAAGTGTACGCCCATGACTTTTCCTCCGTAGTCGGTGACGTAGCCGGCGCGTTGAAACAAATCCTCGCTCGGAAACCAAACCGTGTACCATTTGTTATTGAATTCGTACTGCTGCTTGAGGTCGAACATCAGCGCTTTCACGGGCGGTTTTAGCGCCTGCAACTGACCGTCTTCCGGAGCCAGAATCAAATTATACGAATAGCCGTGGATCCAGAAATCCCAGAGACGCTGCAGGGCGCCGGGTATTTTGCAATCGGGCTGGTTGCCGGTGTATAACCCCGGGGTGACGCCGAAGAGCGTCGGCTGCATCGAGCCCGTCGGAATTTTGAACGGTTGCACGAAAAACGTCCGTATGGCCATTGCCACCGCCAGGGCGACAAGCAGGACTTCGACATTCTCGCGGATGCCCGCGTGAGGATACGGCTTGAGCCACTTGCCGGCGGCATCGTGCAGGCTGAGCATCTGCTTGTTCAGCACCTCGTCGCCGGCTTTCTCTTGAATCCCTTTTTGGAGATCTTTCAACGCCGACTCCATCCCGCCGATTGCCTGTGGTGAAAGAATATCCCGCTGGGCGTCCAGCAGCTTCTGGACGTGCTTGCGCATGTCCTTTGCCTGACGGAGCATTTGGGAGCCAAACCAGTTAAAAGCCATAAAGTTAAAGGCCGGAACCCTCAGGCCTTGAGCACCTCAATAAACGCTTCCTGCGGGATGTTGACCGAGCCGAACGCCTTCATGCGCTTTTTGCCTTCCTTTTGCTTCTCCAGCAATTTGCGTTTGCGCGTGATGTCCCCGCCGTAGCATTTGGCGGTAACGTCCTTGCGCATGGCGCTCACAGTTTCGCGCGCGATGATCTTCCCGCCGATGGCGCCCTGGATGGCCACGGCGTATTGCTGCTTGGGAATGACTTCCTTCAGCTTCGCCGCCAGCGCCCGTCCCCTGCTCTCCGCCTTCGCCCGGTGCACGATGCAGGAAAACGCATCCACGGACTCGCCGTTGACCAGCATGTCCAGTTTCACCATGTCCGATTCCGTGTAATCGGCGTGCTCATAATCCATCGAACCGAAGCCGCGCGTGATGCTCTTGATGCGATCATGAAAGTCGATGAGGATTTCATTCAACGGCAGCAGGCTGGTCAACATCACGCGGCGTGAATCCAGCGTTTCCGTGTGGTCCACCGCGCCGCGTTTCTCCGCGATCAACGCCATCATGTCGCCGATGTATTCGTTCGGGCAAATCACGAAGGCTTTAACCATCGGTTCTTCAATCTTCTGGATGTAATTCACTTCGGGCAGGAAGGCCGGGTTATCCACTTCCTTGAGGGTTCCATCGGTCATGGTCACCCGATAAACCACACTCGGATAGGTGGCGATGATGTCCATGTTGTACTCGCGCCGGAGGCGCTCCTGGACGATTTCCAGGTGCAGCAATCCAAGAAACCCGCAACGGAACCCAAACCCGAGCGCGACGGAACTTTCCGCCTGGTAAACGAAGGCCGAGTCGTTGAGTTGCAGCTTGGCAAGGTTCGCCTTCAAATGTTCGTAATCCGCGGTGTTAATCGGATAAATCCCGCTGAACACCATGGGATGAATTTCCTTGAAGCCTGGCAAGGCGGGTGACGGATTGCGCGCGTCGGTGACCGTATCTCCCATCTTCACTTCCTTGGGGCTCTTGATGTTCGCGGTAAAATAGCCCGTCTCGCCCACTTCGAGTTTCTCGCGGATGTAGGGTTTGGGATTGAAGCTGCCGACTTCCTTCACTTCGACGTTCTTGCCCGAGTGCAACAGCTTCACTTGCAGCCCGGCTTTCAATTCGCCATTGAACACCCGCACGTGAGTCACCACGCCCTTGTACGTGTCGAAATAAGAATCAAATCCCAACGCCTGCAACGAGGCAGCGCCGGTGGGCTCAGGCGGCGGAATCCGCGCCACGATCGCTTCCAGAATGTCCTCGATGCCGATGCCTTCCTTCGCGCTGGCCAGAATCGCCGTCTCGGCTGGAATCGCCAGGATGTCCTCCAATTGCGTTTTGGCGAGCGCCACGTCAGCGTGCGGCAGGTCGATTTTATTGATGACCGGGATGATCGTCAGGTTTTGCTTCATCGCCAGATGGACGTTCGCCACCGTCTGCGCCTCGACGCCTTGCGCCGCGTCGATGATGAGCAACGCCCCTTCGCACGCGCTCAAGCTCCGCGAAACTTCGTAGGAAAAATCCACGTGCCCCGGCGTGTCAATCAGGTTC
Organism: Verrucomicrobiota bacterium; assembly: GCA_021325145.1. Lineage (GTDB taxonomy): Bacteria > Verrucomicrobiota > Verrucomicrobiia > Limisphaerales > Pedosphaeraceae > JAJPHR01. The sequence goes on from JAJPHR010000023.1 coordinate 139,115, forward strand.
AACTCATACACCTGACCGTTCTTGGCCGTGTAAGTCATCGTGACCGGATGCGCCTTGATCGTGATCCCGCGCTCCCGTTCCAGGTCCATGGAATCAAGCATCTGCGCCTCCATATCCCGCGTGGCAATCGTGCCCGTGCGGTGCAGCAGGCGATCCGAAAGGGTGGTTTTCCCATGATCGATATGGGCGATGATGCTGAAATTTCTAATATGCGTTGCGTCCATCAGTTCCAATTCTCAAACCAAAACATAATCCAAATCCGGGGCCTTGCCCACAGATACCGGCGAAAAGATAACGGCACCGGTGGTTAAGAAAAGCGGAAACTATCAGATGTGACGGTCTTTCGGCTGGAATTGGGAGGTGTGACACACCGGACGTGGGTTGGCGTCACAATGGAACTATTTCAACGCTCTGGTGCTTGATTCTTTCGTCGAGAGTCAGAAATTTCGCACGCCGCCCCTCAGCTAGGCTCGCCAAATAAACATCCGTCAACTGGCTCGGGCGCAAAAAGCTTAATTTTCCCTTATCCAACGAATTAATGGCACGATCATCCGGCCAAAAAATGTGGTCAAAGTCCTTGCGATCCACCAGCAGGTTCAGCATCTCCGCCGCGCTATCAAAATCAGCGGCATAGCCTTTCACGTTCATGGAGACGCGCACAAAACCCAATTGTGTAATTGGGCACGTGGCGATGGACAGTTTTTGCTGCGCAGTTTGTGCCAGCACCCAGCGCTCCATCCTGCTGTAATGCAGGTGCTGCGGCCAGGCTAGGGCTAGCATGGCGTTGATATCCAACAAGCGAGTCACGGGAAATCAGTCAGTTGTTCCTTCACCCAATCGCTGGTGATCTGGGGTGCATTCTTCGGCACGTCGAAATACGGGAAGCCGGTCTTTTTGTTGATTTTGATTTTAAGGCGGCGGGGTCGAGGTTGCTCGAGCTTTTTAAGCTGCACGCAACCGCTTGTCAGGGAGATCTCCAGTTTGTCGCCTGTTTCGATGCCGGCGCGCTCGCGAATTTCTTTTGGAACGACGATCTGGCCTTTGCTGGACATGGTCACTGTCATGAAGTAAGACTAATCTTACTTGTGGCAGTGTCAATGCATTAATCGTGGCTGTACCGCAGTCCTGTGTTGTCAGCAAGCCGCCAAACGCTACCCCTTGTATTTTAGAACCCGATAACTCTTTGGGGCAGATGGGTCAAGACCACCAAGTCTTTGGGACGCAGGCCGAGAAAACCAATTTAGTAACATGTTTGGCAAATGGACTTTACGGATACGCTTGGGCGAGGTATCATCTTAGCGGCATGAAAACTCTGGAAGAAGTCGAAGCGGATGTGCGAATGCTGCCACTGGAGAAGCAAGAAGAGCTTCGTGACTGGCTGGAAAATCTTCTTGAGGATCAACTGGAGTTGACTGACGAATTCAAGGCCAAGATTGACCGCGGCGAGCGGGATATTCAAGAAGGCCGTGTACAGATTCGCAAGCCTTGAGCGCGCCAGTGAACGGCGCAGCAATTCAGATTGCTTCACGCGAATTTGATGCCGATTTTTTTCGGATGCCTTCGGCAGTTCAGGCGCGAATCCAGCAAAAGATTGATGCGATGGGTCTGCGTTTGGCAACATTTCCGCACCATCGAATGGTCGGCTTGGATAAGTTCCGGTTGCGCGTCGGCGACTATAGGGTGATTTACCGTTTCGATCTTGCCAAAGGCGAGCTTTACCTGGTGGCCATAGGCCATCGCCGGGAAATTTATCGCGGTTGAATCTACTGCTTTGTTTTCCTGCTCCTACGCGTACTCAGACTTGGTTGGTCAACTTAACCCCCAATTTGAGCAACTTTTCCGCATCGGCCTCAGATTTGGCTTCAGCGTAAATCCTTAAAATCGGCTCAGTGCCGGATCCCCTCAACATCAGCCACGATCCATCCTGCGCTACAAACTTCACACCGTCGTAGGTCTTGACGTCTGCCAGTGACGAGCGCAGCAGTTTGGCCGGCGGGTTTCGGGCACAGTAGTCCATGAGTGCCGCGCGTTTCTCCAGCGGGAAATGGGTGTCGATGCGGCCATACCGGTGCGGACCAAATTCCTTCTCCAAACTCGCCACCAGTTTGTTCACGGAAACTTTCTCGGTGGCGAGCATTTCGAGCAGTATGAGGCCCGCCAGGATGCCGTCGCGTTCCGGGACATGGCCGGGGAAGCCGATCCCGCCACTCTCCTCGGCGCCGAGCAGCACATCGCCCTTGAGCATCTCGGCGCAGATGTATTTGAATCCGACACCCGTTTCCACCAACTCCAAGCTGTACGCCGCGCACATTTTATCCACCATCGAAGTCGTGGTCAGCGCCTTCACGACCCGTCCCCTGCCCTTCCGATTTACGACAAAGTGGCGCAACAACAGGCAAATCAACTGGTGCGTGGACAAATACCTGCCCCGCCCGTCCATGCCGCCCACCCGGTCTGCGTCGCCATCGGTCACCAGGCAAATGTCGTGCGGATGCTTCCTGAGATAAGCCGCGCTTCGGGCGTAATTCTTCTCGATGGGTTCGGGATTGATGCCGCCGAACCATGGATCGCGGATCCCGTTCAACGTGGTCACCTTGCAAGTGGTGCCCGCCAGCAACTCGTCGAAGCAGCCCGCCCCCACTCCGAACAGTGCCTCGTGCGCGAAGCGCAATCTCGACCGCGCAATCAACTTGAAATCCACCAACTTTTTGATCGCCTCATAATGCGCCGGACGAATGTCGACAACCGAGGCCCTGCCCGCTTTCACCGCCGCGTTTAAATCCTGCGCCTGAACCGGGTTGCGATCCAGAAATGATTCCACTTGCTGGCAAGTGGCCGGTTCAGCCGGGCCGCCGAAGTATGACTTGAGTTTGAATCCATTGAACGCCGGCGGATTGTGGCTGGCGGTAATCATGACCCCGCCGATTGCGTTTTGGTTCTTCACGCCAAACGAAACCGCCGGTGTGGGCGTTGGTTCCGGTGTCAGGACAACTTCGTAACCATTCCCAGCGAACACCTCCGCCGCCCGTCGGCCAAATTCGTTCGACAAAAACCGCCGGTCATACCCGACGATGACTTTCTGTTCCGTCCCCGGAACCGGGTTGGCTTTCCAATAATCCGCCGTGGCCTGGCTCACCCGTTCCACGTTTGCGAACGTAAAGCCCTCCGCAATCACCGCGCGCCAGCCGTCTGTTCCAAACTTGATCTGAGTCATAACAAAATTTACCGGGTGCTGAACCCCAACACCCGGCGCAAAGTGTATTCAAGAAATCGTAGCAGCCGATATGAGGAGGCTCTGACTTCTCGTCCAAGAGATTGGAGCCTCCTCACTCCGGCTGCTACGATTTTAAGTTCTTGCGTTCGCCCGTTGCACGGTTGCAGCCTGGTTTCATCCAAAATCAATCACGCGGTCCCCTGCCCCATCGGAAAGCCCGCCAGTTCCAATTCACCCACGTTCGTCGGGGCGTTTTTGACAACGATCTTGCGCATTTTGGAAATCGCGGCCTTCAGACTGCGCTGGGCAAACAGACCTGTCCCGCTGATGAATGCATCCGCCCCCGCACGCGCGCATTCACCCGCCGTCTTAAAATTTATGCCGCCATCGACCCCAATCCGGAAATTAAGCTTGAGTTCCCGACGCCATGCATCGGCCTGCTGGATTTTCGGCAGCGTTTCGTAGATGAACTCCTGCCCCCCAAAACCGGGATTGACCGTCATAATCAACAGCTCATCGATCTGTTTTAAAAATGGTTGCACCGCGCTGATGGCCGTGGGCGGGTTGATCGCCAGGCCCACGCGCTTCTTCAAATTCTTAATGCTCCACAACAGCGAGGTGACGCGATCGCCGAGTTCCACGTGCACGTTCATTTGGTCTGCGCCCGCATTGGCGAATGGTTCCAGCAGGATCTCCGGCTTGGTGCACATGAGATGCACGTCGAAGAACAGCTTCGTGAGTGGACGGATCGTGCGCACTAATTGCGGACCAAACGAGATGTTCGGCACGAAATGGCCGTCCATGATGTCCAGGTGCAGCCAATCGGCTCCTGCCTTGTCGATGCGCGCAGTCTCGCTCGCAAAACGGCCAAAATTGGAGGCCAGCAGAGAAGGCGCAATAATCATTACGAGATACGTTAATGAATCGGTGGCGGGCGCGTCAACTGGGCAAAAATTCACCCTGTCAGGCATTCTTGTGGATATTGCCCCCAAACTCCACTCAGATCAGAGCATCCTTCGGGCACAGCAGCCCGGCATGCTTTCAAGCACGGTAAGTACGGATCCTGCCTTTAGGCAGCGGAGTGCGCGCTAACACCACGAACAGGAAAACCTTTCACGCCCTGAGGAATGTGGATGCCTTACCGGACTCCAAGCCTCAGGGCGTGACTCAATAATTACCTTTTCAGGCTCCCACTGGCGCAGGCGAGCCCAAGCCAGGCAGATGGGGCGGGGCTGGCTTCGGCGGCACCTCGGGCAACGCAGTCGCGGCCTGTGCTCCCGATGGCGGCTCGACTTTCGGCGTCTCTGGCGGGGGCGTAAAGCTGCCCGTGCGCACAATCTCTTCGACTTGTGAGCCTTCCAGCGTCTCGTACTCGAGCAGCGCGTTCGCGATGGTCTCGAGCTTGTCACGATTGGTATCGATAATATCCCTCGCGACCCGGAAGGCGTTGTCGATAATCCGCTTCACTTCGGCGTCGATATCCTGCGCGGTCTGTTCGCTGTAATCCTTGCTGCGGGCCATCTCGCGGCCGAGGAACACATATTCATTGTGTTCTCCGTACTGGATCATGCCCAGTTTGTCGCTCATGCCCCATTGCGTCACCATCGCGCGCGCCATTTGCGTGGCTTGCTGGATGTCGCCCATCGCGCCGGATGAAATGTCATCCGAAACAATTTCCTCCGCGATTCGTCCGGCCATGGTCACCGCGATAATGTCGAGCAACTCCTTGCGACGACGGTTCAAAATGTCGTCCTTGGGCAAATACATGGTCGAACCGAGCGCCTGTCCACGCGGAATGATCGTCACTTTGTGGAGCGGATGTGTGTGTTTGAGCAGCACATTCACCAACGCATGGCCGGCTTCGTGCCAGGCAGTGAACTTCTTGTCTTCATCTGTCATGGCCATGCTGCGGCGTTCGCGGCCCCAGCGCACCTTGTCGCGCGCCTCTTCCAATTCCAGCATGCCCACAGCCTTGCGGCCTGTGCGCGCGGCCAGCAAGGCCGCCTCGTTCAACAAATTCGCCAACTCAGCGCCGGAATAGCCGGGTGTTCCCCGCGCGATAATCGCCAGATCAACCACCGGGTCCAGCTTCACGTTCTTGGCGTGGACCTTCAAGATCGCCTCGCGTCCGCGCACATCCGGCAGGTTCACGGTAATCTGCCGGTCAAACCGCCCCGGTCGGAGCAACGCAGGATCAAGCACATCCGGCCGGTTGGTTGCGGCGATAATGATAATCCCCTCCTGGGTATCAAAACCGTCCATTTCAACGAGCAGGGCGTTGAGCGTCTGTTCGCGCTCGTCGTTGCCACCGCCCAAACCGTGGCCGCGGCTCCGTCCGACCGCGTCAATTTCATCGATAAAAATCAAACAAGGCGTGTTCTTCCGGGCTTGTTCGAACATATCCCGCACGCGGCTGGCGCCCACGCCGACGAACATTTCCACAAAATCCGAGCCGCTGATGCTGAAGAAGGCGGCATCCGCCTCGCCGGCGATGGCCTTCGCGAGCAGGGTTTTGCCCGTTCCGGGCGCGCCCACCATCAAAACACCTTTGGGAATCCGGCCGCCCAGCTTTTGAAACTTCTTCGGGTCCTTGAGGAATTCGACCAATTCGGAAACTTCCTCCTTGGCTTCCTCAACGCCGGCGACATCTTTGAAAGTGGTTTTGTTCTTTTCCTTGGCCAGCATCCGGGCCTTGCTCTTGCCAAAGCTCAATGCGCCTTTGCCTGCCATCTTAATTTGGCGGATGAAAATAAACCAAATGAGGCTGGCGATGACGAGAATCGGCAGGACGCTCCAAAGCACACTCAGCAGCACCGTATTCGGCTCCTCCGCCTTGAAATTCTGGTGGTTGTTCAGCAAGTCGCTCAGTTGCTTCTTGGTCATGAAGACCTTCGTCCGGAACGGCACGCTCTGGGCGGTTTTCTTCCAGTCCCCTTCCGGCTTCTCGGGCAGCTTGTAATACGACCCGTCGATTTCGGTCATGTAGGCCGATTGTGGGCTGAACTTGATGGTGGCGGTGTTGATCAGGTCCTTTTCCACGAGGCTCTGGAATTGGTAACCGGTCAGGCTCTCCGCCGGCTGGTCGTAGCGGTCTTTCAACAGGACTACGAGCAGGATGGCGCAGATTATGGCGATCCACACGATCCAGTTACGGGAAGGCATTCTAAAATCACCACTACGGCGGCGATCATCCTCTTGGTTTCGATTGTCGTCAGGCATTATATGTTAAGTAGTTGCGCCAAGCTAACATGGGTGGCGTTTTTCAGCAACCCGCTTATTTTAACCTTTTCCAGGCCCATTGCAACCGGCGACGCGTAGTTTTGTCGAGTTTGAACCGTTCGCCCATTCGCAATCCTTCCACCCAGAAGATTTCTCCACTGGCGGTGACGCCAACAATCAACTCATGTCGCACGTTGCGCAAGACCTTTTCATTCGTGAACAAATCCTGCAATTTTACCGCCGTCGGCATGCCAATGGGCTGAAATCGGTCCCCCGGCTGCCAATGGCGTAAAACCACCGCCAAACCCACCTTGTCTGCGTCAAAATACTCGCAGCTTTCAGGCTTGTTTTGAGCACGAACAGTGCCATCCCCGCCCGGGCGAATCCTCCACTTAAACTGCACGCCATCAAACACTAGTCCGCTTTTGCCACTCGATTTCGACCCCAAATGCAGCGTTTTACACCGCCCGCCAAAACCCGTTTGAATTGCCGCCTTTGGCCGACCTTGCTTGGGCTCCCTACGCGCGAGCAATCGCCCCTGGATATCCCGCCACACGACCAGCGATTTATCAACCACCACCATCCTTTCCGCCTCCTCACGCAATGTTTCGATCAGCTCGAAATCCGCCGCAATCCCCTGCTCCACCGCCTGCATCTGCAAACACCGCCGCTGCACCGCGACGGGCAGCGCGTCGAAAGACCCGCCAACCGCACGTGCATCCAGCGCCTCCAAGCCTTCACTCCTGCGAGTTTGAGATTTGAGATTCGGAATTTTTCTGGAGCTTGGCGGTTGGCGGCTGGTGATTGGCAATTCCAGTTCCTTCATTGCTTGTCGCGCCTCCCTTGCGACCACTTCCGCCTCCGCCCCCAAGATTTCCATTTGCCGCAAAATCACCCGCGTCAGCGCGGGCTGATAATTTTTTTTCAAAAGCGGCAACAACTCGTGGCGAATCCGATTCCTCTGAAAGTCCAACTGCGCATTTGTCGCATCCTCCCGGAAAGCAATCCCCTGCTCCTCCGCAAAAACCCGCAGTTCCTCCTTCGACCGATCCAACAACGGCCGTACCAGCGTCACGTGCTGACCCGACGGCGACGTGCTCCGCCATTTCATTCCCGCCAATCCTTCGCCTCCGGCCCCGCGCAACAGCCGGAGAAAGAAGAGTTCCACCTGGTCATCCGCATGATGCGCCAGCGCGACGGTCGGCATCTTCAATCGCCTAGCCGTTCGCGCCAGGAAGGCATGCCGCAATTCCCGCGCCGCCATCTCCACTGAAACCTTTTGCTTGATGGCGTGCTCGCGCACGTCTGCCCCGCCTCGCACGAACCGCAACCCCAACTTGCTGGCCGTCTTCGCGACCAATCGTTCGTCGGCGTCACTGCTTCGTCCGCGCAACCGATGATTGAAATGCGCCACCGCCAATCGCCAACCGTGACTGTCTGCAAGCCGTCTGAGCACTTCGAGCAGGACCATGGAATCCAGCCCACCCGAAACCGCGACAAGAATTCCCTTGGCCGAGCCAAACAGCCGGCGCTTTAGAACGGCTTTCTCCACTTGTTCGATCAGGTCGCTCACGCTGGCCATTATTATGAGCGCAATCGAATCTAACAACCATCAAACACGACCTCACCCAGGCACAGCAAGGTAGGGCGCGGCACTCCGTGCGCGCCGTCCACGTGCAGACGAGCGGCGGCAGATGACTGCCCGCCCTGCCACTGAAAGCCCGGAGCCAATAAATGTTTGAGCCTCATGCAGGCGCATGGCAACCTCGCGGCCATGCTTTCAAATGCTTTCCTCCGTCTCTCCTTCCTATCTTTGATTGCCTTGGCGGCTAGTAGTTCCGCAGTCTCGGCTGAAGACGCGGCCAATCCGAGTGCCAGTTCGCCGCTGAAGACCAGGCGCGGCGAGTGGGTCAACATCTCCGAAAGCCTGCTGACCAACCTGGCCCGGCAAGGCGTGCAACCCAAAATCAAGTTCAAGTACGATTCTACAAACGGCGCAGGGGTTTGTGGAATTCTCGTGGATCGTTCGCTGCCCAATCCTTGGATCGTGATTCACGGGCAGGGTGTTTGGAAACCGGGCGGCGGCGCGGGCATCGCTTTCGAACGCGTGGACGGCGGAAAGTATGACGGTTATTACGAGAACGCCGGGCCGGACATTGATCCCGAAGGACGTGGGCTTTGCCTCTTCTCCATTCAGGGGTGGACGACCAATTCCACCTGCGCCCTCACGCGCGACGGTGGAAAAACCTGGAACTCGCTGACCACGGATGACCATGCGTTCGGTTATGATGTCGGCGCGGTGGACTGGGCTGGCGGTGGAATGACCATCCTCGCCAAGAAACATCACAACGGCGATCTCGTCCTGAGCCGGGACGGCGGCCAGACCTGGACGCTCCTGGGCAAAGGCGAATCGAAAATCGCTGTGCTTGGATTGATCGGCGCCGACGTGCTCATCAAGGGAGTCAAGGGCACGAATTCAAGCGAGTTGTTCCGCAGCACGGATGCCGGGCAAACCTGGGTGAAGGTCGCCGATTGCCAGTTCAATCGCATCGGGCATGTCGTCGTGTTTCACGGCGTCGCTTATCTGACAACGCAGACGGGAGTTTTGGTAAGCCGTGATCGCGGCGAGCACTGGTCACTGCCCGGCCAGGAATGCTCTGGATTGCGCGGGCCAGTTATGTTTGGGAAGGACGATCAGCACCTTGTCGTTTACGGAGCCGGCGGCTTTTCCGAAAGCAAGGATGGCGGCAGGACCTGGACCCTGGCCGTTTCCTTCGGCGAGGATCCCGCCCTGCGAACGGGGCGATTCGAGTATGGAATCTGGAATCCCGGCGACAATTCGTTTTACATCACCCACATTGCCGGTCAGGCATTCCGGTACGAACGTTGAGCCGCACGCCTCCAAATGAAAAACCTGCTCCTTCCGGTTCTTCTTCTCGCCACTCTCAACGTGCGCGCCGCCGCGCCGGAACAGACGCGGCAGAAGCTACGCTCACTGGCGGTGCTGCCATCGGTCTCGATCAACGTGAAAATGAACACTGCCGAGCTGCAGAATCCCGACCTGGCAGTCGGCACGAACGAGTTGACGCGACGGATTGTAAAGTTGCAAAAGGAACTGCGCCAATACCCGGACGATGCCGAGCGACAGTTCCAACTGGGCCGCTATCTCACGGAGGCCGAACGCAAGGATGAAGCCACGGAGCCCTTTGCCAAGGCCGTTCAACTCCTGCGCCCCCGCGCGGAAAACCGACCACGTGACGGTGCCCTCCAGGCGCAATTCGCCCGAGCCTTGTCTGAAGCCGGCGACGGCAAGGAGGCCGAACGGGTGCTCCGCGCAGGCATTGCCGCCATTCCCGAGGATTGGGCCTGCTGGACCGGCCTCGGTGAAGTGTTGGACAACCGGGAACTCATCGCTCTTTATGGCGGAACAAACCGGCCTCCCACCGATGCGCCACTGGAAAAACAACTGGTCGCCATGTTGCCAAAAAAGCCAACGCCGGAACTGCTCCAGGAAGCCGCAGCCTGCCAGGACGAGGCCGACAAGTGCTTTGACCATGCAGTCGCACTCGCTCCGAAAGAACCGCAAACCTACATCGCCCGCATACTGCATCGCTCGGGACATGCGCTCGTCCGGCAAATGCTCGTCTCCCTCACCACGGGCGTCAAAATCGACCCCAAGGAATGGCTTGGCGATATGTCTTCACCGGAAATTATTTTCGACTTTGCGAGAGTCGTGCACTTGAGTCCCACGAACCAGGCGGCAATCGGTTGTTGGGGTTGGACCATACTGACCACAGTCCTGACGCAAGGGGGTGATGCGAAACCAATCGACCGCCTGCCCGAGGATCGGCGAAGCAACGTGCTCGAGGCCATGCGCCTGCTTGAGGGACTCGGGGAGAATCCCAATCCCCGCGTAGCCGCCAGTGCGTTGGAGGACCTGGGTATGCTGCGCCTCATGGCCACCCTGGAACTAGAGGCAGCAAAAGCGGCCTTCCAACGGGCTGTAGCGCTCGAACCGTCGCGCGAGCAGGCTTGGGAGGGCCTTGTGGGCCTGGCGAGCAGGGGCGATCCCCATGCGCTTGTGAGCGTGTGCGAACAACGTGTAAAGTTTTCAGACACGGTCCGCAACCGCATGGCACTTGCCAAGGCATGCGACAATGCAAACCTGCCGGAGGCCGCCCTCGAACACGCGCGTGCCGCCGTGAAGCTTGGTCCCAACAATCCCAATGCGCTCGTTTGCCTTGGCGCGCTGCTTTTGCGCCGGCCCGAAGCACCCAATGCGGAGGCTGAGATTAAGCAGACCTTCGATGCCGTGATCGAGGGGCTGAAACTGATGCCTGCGAGTGATGAAACGGCGCAACTCGCGGTAACTTCCGGCATCGATTTGGCCATTATGCTGGCACTTGATGGCCGCCTGGATTCCGCCCGGGAGATGCTGCGCAACGTTGCCAGCCTCCCTGGCGCAGATGAAAAGAACAAGGGCAGGATCAAGGAAATTGAAACGGTGATTGGAGAGTAACGGGCTGCCATAGAGTGCTCGCCTCCCCGCTGTCCAGGATTGCCTTGAGGAACAGGGAGCGAAGGCGGGTACGAAGGATAATGGCGGAAGATGTTTCTCTGACTTTCCCACAAATTCTTTTCGGCTTTTGCTTCGCTGCGGGAATACCAATATAGAATGACGAGTGATATGACGGACTCCGAGTTGCTTCAGCGGTATCTCACCGCCGGCGCTGAGGCCGACTTCGCCGCGCTCGTCGAACGTCATTTGCCGCTCGTTTACGGCGCGGCTCTCCGGCAGCTTGGGAACCCCGCCCTCGCGCAGGAGGTCACGCAAAACGTCTTCATCACTCTCGCCCGCCGCGCCATATGGCTGACGGGTCATCCTTCCCTTGCCGGGTGGCTCTATCGCACCGCGGTTCATCTTGCCCAGCATCAAGTCCGCGCCGAGCAACGCCGGCGGCGACGTGAACAAATCGCCCTCGAACTCGGCACCACTATGAAAGTCGATGATTCGCTCTTTTCCAAAATCGCGCCCGTCCTCGACGAAATCCTTCTCGAGTTGGGCGCGGCCGATCGCGAGGCATTGCTTTTGCGTTTCTTCGCCGACAAGTCGATGCGCGAGATCGGCGCCGCTCTCGGCGTCCGCGAAGACGCCGCCCAAAAAAGGGTGGCCAAGGCGCTGGACGCGCTCACCGAACGCTTTCGCCGCCGGGGATTTCACATTGCCGGGGCTGCCGCGACCGCACTTGCATTGCAACAAGCCTCGGCTGGCGCGGTTCCCGCCGGTCTGGGCGCCCTGGCCACACAGGCCGCGCTTGGCTCCGGCGCGGCGGCGTCGCTGGGCGGCCTGGCCATGCCGATAACGAAACTTATGACTCTCACCAAACTTCAATCCATCGCTCTCTGTGTCGCCGTTGCGGCCCTCCCGCTCGGTTATGAATGGAACGCGCTTAACCGGGCGCGTCAGGCACACGAAAGCATGCAGGCACAACTCCAATCGTTTGGGGGGGAAACTCTCGCCCGCGAGAACAATCAAATCCGCGCCGAACGCCAGTTGGCGGAACTGCAAAGTCAGCTTGCTCAGCCTCCGCCAACGCAACCACCCGCCTCCAATCCGGCCGTCATCCGCCCGCCCGAGAATCTTTACCTTTGGGATGAAAACTCGCCTTACGTTCGTGTGCCTCGCCAGCTCATGGCCCAGGTGCGCTTTGCCCCTTACGCGACGCGCCTCACCCGCGATGGGAAGATCGAGCGTTACCAACTTCCGCCATTGGCCGGTGATGGCACGCCCCAGCCAGCGTTGGAGGCCGCGCTTGGCCTCTCGGCGGACGAAGCCGAACGCCTTCGGCAAATTTGCCAGGCTGCCTTCGCTCAATTCAACAATCTCGCCGCCGATCACAGCGAATTGAAATCCGAGCCATTGGGAAGTAATACGACCATGAAGCTCAAAACCACCGCCTTCCCGGACGAAGGCAGCCAGTTCCGGGAACAGTTCCAGCAACAAATCGCCGGCTTGTTGGGGCCGGAGCGCGCCGATGCTTTCTGGCAACAGGCCGCACCTGTGTTCACCGGGTTGCTCAATGACTTCGGCAAGTATCCCCGGGAACTTCAACTCATTCGCAATGAACAGGCTGGATCCCTGGAATTGCTCAACTCCTATCACGATGGTACGAGTATCGGCACGCTGGATCAGCAGCGCAACGGCCTGGCCTTGCCGCCGGCGCTCCAGGCGTACGCCGACACTTGGGCTCGGGAAATGGCCGCCCAATCCACCCAGCAACCCCGGCAACAACCATGAAGAAATTGCTGCTCATCGCCTTGACCGCCGGCCTCACATTTTTTGTTTGGACCCGGCAGCATGCGCATTGCCGCTCCATCATCCTTGAGAACGAACGCCTCGCCACCACTCTCAATGACATGGAAGCCCGCGCTCGACGGGCCGACTCCGCGCGCGAAACCGCCGAACACCTATCCGACGATCTGCGCGCCCAACTCACCACGCGCAAGGCCGTTATCGCTCAAGCCGCCGCAAGTGAACCTCCCGTTTATACGCCCCCGGCCAAGCCGGATGCTTCCCGCCAGGGCGGGTGGCCCGGGAATACACCGTACTTCTACCTTCCCAAGGAATATCTGACCAATGCCCATTACAAGCTGCTTGAAGGTGGCCGCTTGACTGACGAAGCCGCTACACTGCTGGGCATGTCCCCCGCTGAGCGCTCGACAGTTAATCAACTGTTCAATGATCTGTTCAGCCAGTTTCGCCAACTCGAAGTCAACAACCTGATACGCATCACCCCGCCTGAATGGTGGCAGGGAGCCACATTCGGGGCAAAATTGGAATCGGCGGTGGCCTGTCAAATCCCGGCGTTGTCCGCTGGCGTGGACGCTGCGCGGCAATCCTTCTCGCAGCAGCTTCAACAAACCCTGGGAAATTCCCGCGCCCAGCTTCTCAACCAGGAAACGGACGCCTACCTCTTCCAACACATGGACAACCTCGGTGCTGACGAACGAGTCATTGGCTTTCTTACAGCCACGGAAAACGACGGCTCCCATACTGTCTGGTATGGTATCTCCGATGCCCGCCACGGTGGCGGCAGTTTCCAGCGTGTTCCCGCCGATCTCGCTCCCGACTCCCAAATCGCCTACTACGCCAACCTCCTCGGCGTCCAATTGCCGGGCAAGCAATGACGCCCGGCCAGCCAGCCGCTATGGCTGCGAAACGCGATAGAACTTCTGTTCTCCAGTAGTCGCTCCGGAATCGATAAACTGGACCGCCCCGGTGGGATTCGAGACCGTGCCCAGCGCGGACCAGTTGATGAGATTGCTGGAGGAATAAATGGTAAAACTCTTGCCGGTTTGGCCGCGAAGGTTGAACGCGAACTGGCCGTTGGTTACCGCACCGGCGCTGGTGAATTGGGGCGAACGGCACATGCCCGCGCTACCCGCGGCGTAAAGGGCTGCGATTTCCGAACTGCTCAGCGCGCGCGAAAAGAGCGCGATTTCATCCACGCTGCCCAGCAGGTAATCGAGGAACTGGGTCGTCAGCAGCGTCGCGCCAATGTAAGCGCGCGGCAGGGAAATGCTGACGTTGGTGCTGTCTTGAAACACGCCATTGACGTAGAGCATCGTCTGGTTGGTCAACCCCACAAAAACCAGATGAACCCAGGTCCCGGTGGGCGCGGTGTAGTTGAACGGGTAATCAGCGACACCAAAGTGGGTGAAGCCCACCTTCCGGGGAGAAGGCACCGAGTTGGTGTACTGCTCAAGTTTCAACGCATAAGTAGCGTCACCCAACAGGACCGCCGAAGTCCCGAGCGCATTTTGCCGGTTGACCCAGAGCGAAGCCGTCCACGGCGGCGGAATGCTCGGCGCGCCCACGGTGAGAATGCTGGTCGCGCCGTCAAAGTGGAACGCCAGGCCGGACTCGCCGTTCGTATAGGCAAAAGCTCCCTGCGGCGTGCCGTTGTTCCCGCCGAAAATATCCACCGCGTTGCCATCCGCCGGCCACCAATTGGCCAACCCCGTCGGCGCAAGAATGGAGCCGGGCGCGTTGGTCAGCGGCGACAATACCGATAAATAGGCGAGCGAACTGGCTGTCGTTCCCGCGGAGTTGCTGAGCAAAACCGAGTAATTCCCAGCATCGGTCATTCGGACGCTCGGAATGGAGTAATTGGTTGCGGTTGCCCCTGGGATGCTCGCACTGTCAAAAAACCATTGGCTGGTAAAGCCGTTGCTCAGGACGCCGACACCGAAGTTGACCGGGCTGCCGTTTGTGACCGTCCGGCTCTGCGGTTGCGCGATGATGATTGGCGCGCTGCTGAAAATTCCGTTCCCGTACACCGTCAGGGCGGTCTCGGTCCCGACGTACACTTTGCCATTCGCCACCGTGGGCAGGGTCAATTTTACCGCGCCGCCTGGGACGTCGCGCGTTCCGGCCTGGGCACTGTTGTATAGTTCGGTCGAGAGGTTATAGGCGTCGTAGGCGTGCAGGACCGCCGGACCCTGGGTCTTGTAAGCGTCGGTGAGCAGAATCCACGCGACGGCATTGTTCGTGCCGTTGGCGGAAATCGAGGGAGACGCGCCAAAGATTCCGGAAACCAGGGTCGATTTCGTGATTGGGCTGGTGGTGAGCAAGCCGTTCGTAATCGCAAAGCATTTCAGGGAATCCTTGTAGGCCATGTAGTAGACGCGGTTGTTGAAATACGCCGGGCTGGAAAGGCACACGCCAATGGCGTTGGTGATGAATTGAACGATCTGGTTGTCATTGGTGGTGTTGTAGTGGCCCAGGTTGTCGCGATCCACCAAACAAACCTTGCCTTCCTTGCCCGCCGCGATTGCCAGATGAGGATGGTTCGTGCTGCCAACCGAATCGGGCAGCACCATGATGCCGCCGGAACCGAAGTCAGTGTCGTTCGTGGAGAGATGGAGCTGATTGAACGGTGTGTAGTAATCGGCCAGGGTCAGGTTCGTCGTGCCGGAAACGGAAAGCTTGAGCAGGCTGTCGCCATAATCGTTGTTGGTGGCGGCATCAAAGGTGCCATTCCCGGTGACGCAAAAAATATTGTTGCCCGGGTCAGCGGCCAATCCGCCGCCCGCCATCCAAATGCCGCATTTGACGCCGTTGGGATTGGCGTTGAACACGCACACTTGCTGCAAGCTCGCGGCATCGTAACCCATGATCCAGCCGTGATAGGGAGAATTGTCGCCGTGCGAAGCCCAGCCGATATACACCACCCCGTTGAGCAGTAACAGCGCGGAACGTTGGTTCTGCCGGAGCGCGCTAAAGGGCACATGGCCGCTGCCATCGTTGCCTTCACCGGTGCCGGGGACGGAGGCTTGAATGCCGACCGGGCTGTTCGGACGGTCGTTGCCAGTCCTGATGTCCAGGGCGTACAACCATTGAAAGAAATTGGTTATGCCGCCGGAGATTTGCCGGGTCTTGGCGACCAGATACATCGTTCCGGTAGCGACATCGATGACCGGTGTTCCGGTGATGCCGATCTCCGGCAGGATGTCGGTGGTGCCGACATCATTCGTGCTCGGCGTGGTGATGCCAGCGCCGGGGTTGATGAAGCTTCGTTGCCAAAGCGCCACGGAGTTGCTCCCCGTATTGCTGTCGGCGTCGAAAGCATAGACGCTGTCGTGTTCGGTAACGACAAAGACCACGTTGTGAACGCCCTTGTTGGTTATGGCGACGTTCGCAACATAGAGAGGCTGCGCATAAACGTAGCCGTCCACGGGGTAAGAGAAAAGCTTGCCGAAGCTGTTGGTGTTGACGTTACCGGGCGTCAGGGTGGTTTCGTTCGTGTTCGCCCCCATGCGCGCACTGTCGTTGTGATACGTCCAGACGTTCACTTGGGCGAATGCCACAGCCAGATCGAGGCCAATAACGCAAAGGATGGCGAGGAAAACACGCATAAGGGGCCGGCTGTCTGTTAACTGCGAGGAACGCAATGATTTAATTTACTTCTGAGTGCAGGAACGATTTCGATAGTTTTAAATCATATACTGGAACAGCGGGCTTTTAGCAACGCCCAAGGCATTACATCAAAATGCAGGTTGACCCGATTCCGCCCGATTGATACCCTTCGCGCCCCCGTGAATTCCGGGGAAATATGCGACACACAATCTCGGTGCTGGTGGAAAACAAGTTCGGCGTGCTGACGCGTGTGGCGAGCCTGTTCAGCGGGCGCGGTTACAACATCGACACGCTCAACGTCGGTCCGACTGACGATCCGAAGACCTCGCGCATGACGATCGTGACCCGGGGCGACGACGCCACCCTGGAACAAATCGTCAAGCAACTCGAGAAACTCGTAAACGTCATCGAGGTCCAGGACTTTCGCGCGGACGAGTACATTGACCGCGAACTGGTGATGATCAAAGTTTCCGTCGATTCGAAGGCCCGCGCCGAGGTCATGCAGATCACGGACATTTTCCGGGCCAAAATCGTGGACGTGCAACCGAAGAGCCTGACCATCGAAGTGACCGGCAACGAAAGCAAGATCGAGAAGTTCATCGTGCTGATGAAAACGTTCGGCATTCTGGATCTGACGCGGACCGGCAAGGTGGCGTTGCCAAGAAAATCAAAAGATTAAGTTCAAGATTAGGATCAAGAAAACTCAAACTACTATCATGCCTGCAAAAGTTTATACCGACAAAGACGCCGATCTGGCCGTGCTCAAGGACAAAACTCTCGCCGTGCTGGGCTTCGGCTCGCAGGGCCACGCCCATGCGCTCAACCTCAAGGAGAGTGGACTCAACGTCATCATCGGATTGTATGAGGGCAGCAAATCCATTGCGGTGGCGCGGGAGCGCGGCTTTGAAGTCGTCCCCACCGCCGAAGCCGTCCGGCGCGCGGATGTGATTTTCGTCGCGTTGCCGGACACCAAGCAGCCGGGCGCTTACGCGAAGGACATCGCGCCCAATTTGAGCAAAGGCAAAACACTGTTGTTCTCGCACGGGTTCGCGATCCATTTCAAAACCGTGGTTCCGCCCAAGGACGTGGATGTGATCCTCGTCGCGCCGAAAGGGCCGGGGCACATTGTGCGCCGGCAGTTTACCGAGGGCAAAGGCGTGCCCGCCTTGGTTGCTGTTTACCAAAATCCAAGCAAGCAGGCGAAGAAGGTTGCCTTGGCTTGGGCCAAGGGAATCGGCGGCACCCGCGCGGGCGTCATTGAAACGACCTTCAAGGAAGAAACCGAAACCGATTTGTTCGGCGAGCAGACCGTCCTGTGCGGGGGAGCGAGCGCGCTGGTGCAAGCTGGCTACGAGGTGCTCGTCGAAGCTGGTTACCAACCGGAGATGGCCTACTTCGAATGTTTGCACGAATTGAAACTGATCGTGGACTTGATGAACGAAGCGGGCATCAGCGGCATGCGCTTCTCGATTTCGGAAACCGCCAAGTGGGGTGATGTGAGCGTCGGCCCGAAAATCATCGACGCGAGCGTGAAAAAACGGATGAAGGAAGCTCTCAAAAACATCCAGAACGGCACGTTCGCGAAGGGTTGGGTCGCCGAGTACAAAGGCGGCTACAAAAAATACAACGCTTTGTTGAAAAAGGGCGAGCAGCATGACATCGAGAAAGTTGGCGCGCGGCTGCGCGGCTTGATGCCCTGGATGAAAAAACGCTCGGTCAAGGGCGTGCAGGCGGCCTACTGATTTGACAAGCATTCGGTTGAGCGACCAGGCCGCTGCCTTCGAAGATTGGAAAGGACGGCGGCCAGTTTTCTGCCCACCGCCCCCATGTGCTTGTGATGCGGCGCGCACGGAGTGACGCTACCTACTTGGCGTAAGACAAAAGCTTCACCTACTTGGCGCGTTCCTTGCTCATAGCGGGGTATGGAACGCGCGGGAAAAAAGCTGGTTTGGTTGCTCGCCTCAGCCTCTTTGATTGGGGCCGCTCAGGCGGACGGAACTCGTCCCGGCAAAGCTGCTTACGATAAGATCTCCGACCGGAATGTCTTTGGACTGGTTTCCAACCCGGTTTATGACACAGGTAACGATTCTGCCCCGCCCGCTTCTGCCCAGGTTAAACTCACCGGACTCACCACAGTTCTAGGCAGTAAACGGGCGTTCTTTATCGTCCAACAACCCGGCGCAGCCAAGGGGAAGGATGAGTCGTATATGCTGACTGTGGGCCAGCGCCAGGGCGATTATCAGCTTTTGGATATCGATGAGAAGGCAGGCACTGCCAGATTGCGGACTGGCACCAGGGTTTTGGTGCTCAATCTGCCCAGCCCAAAGTTACCCACCGCGCCCGCAGAGTCGCCGGCTTCCCAAACTCCCGGTTCGGTGGCGCTTCCGACCCGGCAAATTAGCCGTACCGCGCCACCAATGCCTCCGATGCCAATGGCGCCGGATCCGGGCATGGCTGCCGCCAACTAAAGCCAAAGGTAATCCTGCCCTGAACGGTTTCCGTTGTCCGGGAACTGTCTTCTTTTGGGGCACCTGCTACCCCTAAATCTCAAGACGCTTTAGATTTCTGCCAACCGCGTGTCAGCATCTCCGAAGTGATCGAGCCGCACGTCCATGCGATCCATGAGGCTCAGGTACAGGCTGCACAACTTGCGGTCGTCGTCGCTCCGATCATTATAGTCGAGAACGCGGCCGGTCTTGAACGCGCCGCCCAAGCCGCCCGCCGTAACGACAGGCACTTTCTTGTTATCGTGCCTCGTGCCGGACCACATGTTGGACATGAACATCAGGCAGGTATTATCCAGCACGGTGCCTTCGCCCTCGGGCATCTCATCCAACCGTTTGGCCAGATATGCAAGCTGGCTTAAGTGAAAACGAGTGATGCGTTCGTAACCATCCGAAGTGTCATTATGGGAAGCACCGTGATGTGCTTCGCGCACATCCAGGAATGGATAATAAAGCGACGAGAGATCACGCGCCAGGATCAGCGAAGCCACGCGCGTTTTATCAGTCTGAAAGCCGAGCGCAATAATATCGCACATCAACCGCGCGTGCTCGCGCAAATCCTCGGGCAAACCGTTGTCCGGCCGCTTCATGGTGAACACCGGCTGGCCCTTGTCACGGGCGCGATTTTCGGCCTTGTCCTTGTCGGCGCGCATCCGCTCAATGCTCTTTTCGACATCGCGAACGCTGGACAAATACTCGTCCAGTTTCAGTTTGTCGCTGGAACTGATTTGACGGCTTAGCTTTTCGGCCCGCTCCTTGACGCGATCCAAAACGCTCAAATTGCGAAGGCTGCCGCGATTCTCGAACAGGCTGTCGAACGCCAGCGATGGATACATTTCGTTGGGCACCGGGGAATCCGCGCTCTGCCAGGAAATGTGCGAACTATAGGCATTTGAAAAATTCGACTCGTGATACCCGGTCATTGGCTGCTCGCACGCGAGTACCATGCTGGGCTGCAAGGTGTCCTGGCCGATATGATTGGCCAGCACCTGGTCCATGCTGATTCCGCCGTGGATGATGGCACCTTTTTGGATGGGCACACCTGAAAGCAAATTGCCCGTCATCGCCGGATGAATCCCCTGCCCGGTGGCGCGTTTGTTGAACAGGCCGTTGATGACGTTGATTTTTCCTTTTATGGGCTCCAGCGGCTCCAGCGATTTTCCCAACTGCATGTCAGCGCCGGCGCCCTTGGCCCACCAATGGTCCGGGTTGACACCGTTCCCCATGAACATGACGCCGAAGCGTTTCGGAAACGCCGCCCGTATTCCCGCTTGGGAAGTGCTTTCTGCCGCGGACGACGTGCCGAAACCGGACAGTGATTCAAGCCACGGCAACGCCATCGTGACACCCACGCCCCGGAGAAACGTTCGCCGCGAAAGAAGAAGGCTGCCTTTACGACGCGAATTTTTGTCCATCATGTTCACCTTTCCGCAAGGTCGTCGCGGCCCCGCTTCGTTAGAAATTGGGGGCTCGTGACGATGCTGTCAATTAGATTATCAAACCGATAGCCGTCGCGGGCCAGCCTGCCGTGCATCTCATGAATCAGCGTGTCATCAGAAAGCATCAGGCTTCGGCCCAGCGAATAGGCCAGCAGTTTGCCGCTAAGGTTATCGATAAAATCATTTTGGCGGACCCCGCAAATGTATTGCCGCAAACCTTCCAACCCGGTGCCTTCGCTGCCGTCCGGAAATGTTGCATGCGCATCGACAGGCCGCCCCGCGAGGTCTTTTTCCCGGCGGTCTCCCACCGGCCCAAAGCCTTCAAAAACCAGCCCCAACGAATCGAATCGCGCATGGCAGGCGGCGCAATTTGGGTCGGCGCGATGGCGGGCCAGCATGTCGCGCAAGGGCAAGTCGAGCTTGGCTTCATCGCGCGGCAACTCGGGAACAACCGGCGGCGGCGGCGGAATGCGCTCGCCCAGGACGTTCTTCACCACCCAATTGCCGCGCTTCACCGGGCTCGTCCGCAATCCTGGAGCGTTCTTGGTCAAAAACACAGCCATCGGCAAAAGGCCGCCGCGACCGTATTGGCTGGCGTTTTCGATCCGCACCCATTCGTTCGATGCCTTGGTCGTCGAGGGCATTCCATAATGTCTCGCCAGAACAGGATTTACCAATGTGTCATTGGCGTACAGAAAATCGAGGACCGAGCGATTATTTTGGAACACATTCAGCATAAAGCGAATCGGTTCCTCGAACATCGCCTGGCGCAATTCGCTCGTGAAAACGGGGAACCGGTCCAGATCGACCGTGCCAATCTCCTCGAAATGGCGGAAATCGAGCCAGTTGCCGCCGAACTCGATGGCGAGCGCCCGCGCGCGAGGGTCTTTCAACATGCGTCGGGCCTGGGCCACGATGATCTTCGGTTTGTGCAAATCGCCCGCCGCGGCATGAGCGAACAACTCTTCATCGGGCATGCTCGACCACAAGAAATAACTCAGTCGGCTGGCCAGGTCGTAATCCGATAATGGATGAACGCCCCGGTTGGCTTCAGCGAGATCAATTCGATAACAAAAGTCGGGAGACATCAACACGCCTACGATCGACTCACGCATGGCCGTTTCATGATCCAGCCCATCTTTCTGGCGCATGGATCGGTAATAACCCGTCAAATCGTTCTTCTCTGCCTGGGAAAGCGGGCGCCGGTAGGCACGGGCGGCGAATTGCAGCAGGCTCTCCAGGTGGCTTGGTTCGGCGTTGCTCCGAGCTCTCTCGACCCAGCGAATGCCATCGTTGACCCACTTGAAATAATCTTTGACGGCTTTGATCGCTTCTTCAGAGCCGCCTTGCGCCTGCATCACAAACCTGTCCCGGAGTTCATTAATCCGGGCTTCTGATGTGATTTCCTTGTCCTCCGGCCGCGCCACGCCCTCGGGCGTCTCCTCATCGGGCTGTCCGCGCGCGCCTCGACGGCCACTGAGGTAAAACTGAATATAAGTGCGAATGTTGGCGGAAGCGACGAAATCCAATTCGTGCCACATCTCATCCAATTGCTTTTGCTGTTCATCGTTCAGCAGCAACTCATACAAGGGCTGATCGTCGCGAAAGTAGCCCATCAGGTTGTGGAAGCCTGCGCTCAAGTATCGGCCGCGGTCCTTGGTGGTATCGAAATAATTCCTCCCCCGCTCCTCTTTGTAAAACATGTCCGGGAACACACTGCAAAACCTGCCGAAAGCCGCTTCGTATCGGGCGCGCTGCCCGGCGGGCACCGCCAAATCCGGATCACCGGGAATATTTTTAATCAACTGCGTGCGCCCTGGGCCAAAAGGGTTGGCTGTGTCCGGTTCGGATGCCTCTTCCGGCGCGGGCTTCGTTTCACCTTCGACTTGCAACTGCGCTGGATCAAACGTCCGGCGATGGGTCGCGTACTGGACGTTCTTCCAAATCAGCAGCGGCTGGCTGGCAGCGCCGATTTTACCGGCAGTTATATTCAGGAATCGCGGCTCGACTTTCTTGCGCAACTGAAGCACGTAGGCTCGCATTTGCTCGCAGCCCGGTCGCGCGGCTTCGGGCTGATTTTCTCCCGGCGCCGGCAAGTCCCGCCACATCTTCTGCAGCTTGACCAGTGGGCCGACCTTTTCTTTTGATCCCTCCAGCGTTGTCCAGATCGTCGCCAGATACTTCGGGCTGACTTTGCTTTCGGCGGCTAAATCAGCCAGCGTGGCCGCCCGTTTGCCCAGCTCCGCCCGGTGCTTAAAACGCCAGGCCGCCTGAAAGTAATCGGCATAATCCGTGTTCTGCTGGTGATAGAAATCAATGATTTGCTGGACGCAGAATTTGTCGCGATCCGTTTCCACCAGCATTGGATAGGGCGCGAATGCAAAACCGCCGGGCTTCAAAAACATGTGATTGGCCACTTCGCGTGCCGCTTGCAGGTATTTGTTCAGCAAGGCCGGGGACATGACCAGCGACTCGCCCGAGTTATCAAAGCCCGCGATATTGGATGGATCGGTCGGGAACTCACGCGTTGGCTTGATATCGACGCCGGTCAGGTCTCGGATGGTGTCATCATATTCCGCGTTGCTCAGCCGCCGCGCGAGCACAATGCCGGGATCGCCGGCATGGCGTTTCGCTTCCTCCGCGATAGCGCCCTCAATCAACTCGATGATTTGCCTTCGTTGATCGGCCGTTGGATGCAGCTTGGCCTTCTCGGGCGGCATCTCCCCTGCTTTGAGCTTCTCGACCACGATATTCCAGCGGCGGAAATCTTTTGTGACGGAGGCGAGAGTGGCGTAGGTGCTCAAGTCCAAGTCGCCTTTGACCTTATCGCCGCTATGGCAGGAGAAGCAGTAATTTTCGATGAAGGGGTGGATCGTTTCGCGAAAACTTTGCTCAAGCGAAGAGTCGTTGGAGGTGGCCGCGTTCGCCTCAAATGCGCAAGATCCCAACATAAGCAACGAAACGCATAGGTGGCTTCGCATCGGCGAAAAAACATTCCAAAAGCAAATGCTACAGAAAGCCAGGCAAGCGCGTGTGGTGCGCTGAAGTGAAGTTGATTCTGCTGCTACCATTTTTCAGGCCCTAAGGATCACTTTCTTCATAATTTTCGTGGGGCGCCGTGCCGGGAATATAAACGTACGGACCACGGTGGAGCAAGTTCGCTGTTGTACTGCCGAAGTCATTGGAGCGGAGCGCGAGCGTTCCTGCCCGACTTGGTAGAGCGTCTCGTTCGCAAGTAAATCCGGGCACTTGGACCTATTCTCCCTCCATTTGGACTCACGCGGCCAACGATTGTCGAATTGTCGGCGTCGTGAGAACTGACGACTATCATTCCAAGCGCATCGAGCTATTGTGAAGGCAACGTGAACACCGCCATTCACAGTCTTGTGTTGCAACTCTTCGCCGTCGGCCTGGCGGGGAGTTTATGCGCGCAAACTTTTACGGACGTCGGACCTGCCGCGCCAATTCCGGGGGCAAATGATATTTCCCAACTGTCCACCAGTGGCAACCAGACCTGGCCCGACGGGCTGAATTATTTCACCGACAACAATCCGCCCGTCGGTCAGACCTTCACCACCGGAACCAACGCGATGAATCTCGTGTCGGTCGCCATCAAGACGGCGGGATTGAATTCCGGCAACGGCTATGGCACGCCGGCCAGCACACCGACGTATTACCTGCGCATTTACTCGATGAGCAACAGCACGGCGTCATTGTTCATCACGTTCAGCGCGGCGAATCCCGGCTTCACCGACGGCCACTGGCTGCAATGGAGCGGACTGAACGTGCCGCTGGTTACGAACAAAACCTACGCCTTCTCTTTCGGCATCCAGCCGACCGGCGGCGGCTACGCGGCACTGGCTGTGGCCACGAACGCCTATGCCGGCGGCGAAATTGCGATCATTCCCATCAACGGCGGCACCATCACGACTGGCGGCAGCCACAAGTTTGACGCGGTGTTCGAGCTTGGTCTGCGAGCTGCGGCCACCAGTATCCCTGCCACCATGCCACTGCCGAGTCCAACCTACGGGTGGAACCTCGGAAATACGATGGAGGCCACGTGGGGAGTACCGTATGTGACAGCGGCGCCGTTCTATACCGCTGCAAACGCCGGGTTCAACGCTGTTCGCATTCCCTGTGCCTGGGACTTCAATGCCACCACTAACATCACCGGCAACGCTACCAACTACCCGATCAATCCCACTTACATGGCGCAGGTCAAACAGGTGGTTGATTGGGCCATGGGCGCGGGGATGTATGTCATGATCAACGATCACTGGGACGACGGCTGGATGGAAAACAATATTGGCGCCAGTGTGAACCCGGCCATCAACGCGAAGATGAACTCCTACTGGACGCAGATCGCAACCGCGTTCGCGGGGTATGACAACCGTTTGCTTTTTGCCGGGGCGAACGAGCCAAACGTCAACAGTCCCGCGGAGATGACAACATTGATGTTTTACTACCAGACTTTCGTCAGCGCGGTTCGCGGCGTTGGCGGCAATAATACCAATCGCTGGTTGGTGCTGCAAAATATAGCGGACCCGTCGTGGATGAATTCCCTGCCGACGGACTCAACCCCCAATCGTCTGATGGTGGAGTATCATTGCTACTCTCCAGCCCAATTCGCGATTTTGTCGAGCGATGCATCGTGGGGCAATGTGCAATACTTTTGGGGACAGGCGTACCATTATTCCGGCGACCCAGCCCGCAACTGCGTCGCGCCCGAAGAAGGGGGCATAGACGCCGGGTTCCAACAGTTGTATGACCAATACGTCAGCCGGGGCATTCCCGTATTGGTGGGCGAATTCGGGGCTGCCTCGAAGCCATCCCTTGCAGCCACAAACGCCACGGAGTCAGCTTGGAATCGAGCTTCCTCGTATTATTGGCACAAGTATGTTGCCGAATCCGCCCGCGGTCATGGACTCAGTCCGTTTTTTTGGAGCACTCCTGGCACTCCTTTTGATTGGACCTCGGGCGCCGTCAATGACGCACAACTTATTTCCGTTTTGACCGGCGGAATCGCGCCTCCGCCTCCGAACGGCGCCCCCTACGCCGCGTCCGGACTCACCGCAACAGCCAGTAACAGCCAGGTGGCCTTGTCCTGGACTGCTGGCAGCGGAGCCACCAGCTACAATCTCTATCGGGCAGCGGAATCCGGCTACGAGAGCACCACTCCTTTCGTCACCGGCCTCACCGGCACGGCTTATACCGATACCAATCTTAACAGCGGCACCACCTATTACTACCAGGTGGTCGCCGCCAATGGCTCCGGGCCGTCAGGTTTTTCACCCGAGGCCCACGCGACGACAACCGGCGTCAACCCGGATTCGACGCAATTCAACTTCGAAACCGACCCACAACGTTGGGCGGCAGGCGGCAGTCCCATCGCCGGAATCGCGACTTCAACCGCGCAACATTTTTCGGGCAGGCAGTCGCTGGCGGTAAGCTTCAACGGCACGGCAGCGGGCACATCGTCCGCGTCCGTGGGCAACGTGGTTGTCCCCGCCGGCACAACGATCACGTTCCATGTCTGGATTCCGAGCGGCAGCAAGGTCACCACGCTCCAGCCATATTTGCAGGACTACAATTGGGCATGGACCAGTGGCTATTATGGGAGTCTGACCGCCAACGCTTGGAATACGATCACTTTGGCGGTACCGCCGACCGCCGTAACGCCATTACAGCAACTGGGCATTCAGTTTACAACCAGCGCCGGTTGGTCAGGCACCTGCTACATCGATTCCGTAAACTGGCCGGTCACCACGCCGCCGACCCTGGCCCCCATCGCCAACCAAACCGTGAACGTGGGCCAGACCGTCGCCTTTACCGCCAGCGCCACGGACTCCAGCCAGCCGCAACGGACGCTGACTTTCGCGCTGCTCGCCGGCGCGACCAACGCCACGCTCAATACGAACAGCGGCGCGTTTTCGTTCCGTCCGCTCGTCACACAGGCAAACTCGACGAACAGTTTCACGCTGAAAGTCGCTGACAACGGCACACCGAGCCTGAGCGCGACACAGAATTTCTCCGTAGTCGTCAATCCGCTGCCAGCGCCGGGCATCAGCAACATCTCATTCGCGGGCGGGCAGTTCAGCTTCCATGTCAGCGGCCAAAGCGGGCCGGATTACGCGATTGAGACTTCGACCAACCTCACAAAATGGACCAGCGTATTCCTCACCAATTCACCCGCGCTGCCGTTCAACTGGACGAACGCCGTGACCAACTCGCCGGTCCGTTTCTACCGCATCAAACTCGGCCCGCCGCTGCCGTAAGTTGCCAAATCCAGGCTGCTCTCCATTTTGTGGGCCATGGGCTCTCTCGCAGCGGATACATTCTGGTTTTACGCGAAAAATCGGAACATGGCTCGAGTTTACCAGACTTTGGGGCTGAGCAGGAGCGTGTTGCGCGCTGCGAGGCGCTCCACCTGACCTCCCCGGCGCCAATGCCGGAAAATAAAGGAAAATCTGCTTGCGAACGAGGCGGATTCTTCCGATATTACGGCCGTTCGTTCGCGAGCAACCGCGTAGAAGCAAAATAGCGGCCTCGCGGCTTGCGTTGTAAGCAGCTTGCAGTCAATTGGATGGGGTCGTAGCTCAGTTGGTAGAGCGTCTCGTTCGCAATGAGGCATATATTCCTTGATTTTCAGGCCTAAAACTCACTTTCTGCGTAATTGTCCACTACGCAAGCTCCTTAATCATTTGTTGACTTTGGCTGGTGAGTCATGCCACTTCTGAGAGGGCGCGCCACGAGCTATGAAGCGATATTTTGTAACCACTGTCATCTGTGCCGCCCTCGCATTCATCGGTGCGGTTCTCTGGACCGCCGCCATGCTGCCTGCGGGAGAGGGTTCATTCGGGGTTGCCAAGGCAGTCCCTCTGATTATTCCGTTCTTCACGGTTTTGCTATTTGGGGCTGTTTGGTTTCCGATAACGTTGGTGGTTTTTCTACGCGACCGCTTCAAGAGGAACAGTTCGCAGCCAAGTTCTGTGTTCCCGCAGGCCGTGGTGCTGGTAGTAGCCGCATTAGCTTTTGTCCCGTCTGCGCCTGGGCTTTTCTCGATTTGGCGGGAAGAGTCGCATTCTAGTCAACTGGCATCGCTGGCATCAAACCCCACAGTTCATTCTCAGGAATTGGTGAGTGCGATTGATAGCTACTGTGCTGATTCGCATCGAGGTTTATCTGAAACCCGCGATACAAAAGTGATGGAACAGCTCAGTCGGAACCGCTCTGCGCCCGCTGAGGTTCTAGAGCGATTGGCCGACGGCCTCGATGACCGTTCAGCCCTCCTTTCTGGAATTGCCGAGAATCCTAATTCCTCACCGAGACTACTTGCACGGTTTCGTTCGGTTCCATCTGTCGCATCATACCTCCCACGGAATCCTCAAGCTCCCCCTGAACTGCTCGCAGATTTATCATCTTCAACAGACGACACCGTGAGAGTATTCGTAGCGAGAAATCTCAGAACACCCCGAGCCGTAATCGCACGACTAACCAAGGATTCAAATGATTTGGTGAGGCATTACGCGAAGGACAATTTGAACGGGACGTTGGGTGATTTTGCGGTGCGCTAACTTTCTCACCTGGCCCCATTGCTATTGCCCAATTCCGTGCCAGCAGTAACTCGCGCAAGGAGATTTTTGACCGTTTGAGCGGCGAACGCCTTGCCGTTAGGCGTCTTGAACCCGCGAACGTTCAGGCATTCAGCGCTTCCCCGCAAGGAGGTGCTTTGCAACCGCGCTCAAGTCTTGAAGGCCAGTCAGGTTCTGGTTTACCAGCTGGAGATTCCACTCGTTCTTGAAGTTTCGGCTTCCTCCTTGTTGGCAAATCGGCGCAGGTCGAATTTCGGATTTATTTTCTTGCCGACGTTGACAATCCAAGTCAGATTTCCGCTACGATGTTTTTGGGAATAGATGGTTGCTCTTTTGAGTAGCGGTTTTGGCATAAGATAGGCACTACGCAAACTGCTACGCAAAGTCAATAGCGAAGAACAGGGAAAAGCAACAAATCGCCCGTAAAACAGCGGATGGAATGGGGTCGTAGCTCAGTTGGTAGAGCGTCTCGTTCGCAATGAGAAGGTCAGGGGTTCGACTCCCCTCGGCTCCACCAGTCTTCCTTTTGCAAGGGCATTGCCTGCTTTCGCTTTTTGCGAATGCGCCCGTTTTCTCATCGCGTTCCGCGAGCGAATTAGTTTCCCCTTCCCGCTTGTCGTTAAAAAAGTCCCGAAAAAGGGGCGGAATGCTCGCTGGTATGCCCGATGCTTGGATGGTTCGTGGTTGATGGGTACAAGCGGAAAGGGACTGGGATGAAAGCAGATCGCCCGCGGATCGTTGTTCAAAATAGGGATTCGTTACTGTATGCCCAAACCGGAGGTCACTGGACTTCCGATCTCAAGCAGGCACTCAACTTCGTGGACTTGCGAAGCGCGCATGATTACGCGCTCGAAACCGGACGCCTGAACTTGGAGGTCGTTATCAGCTTTGGCGGCGAGCGAATGCATAGCGTCAGAATACACCCGCGCCAGAAACCCGAAGAATAGGGATTGCCGCGCTCCAATCCCCCCTGTTGGGCCGGCAATACGATGGATGTGGGATGTTCAAGGTCTGACAGGAGCCACACCATGGCATCTTAACCGTGTGGGTTAATGGATATTGGCCAACTGCTCCTACAGGGCTGGCCTTTTGCTTTGTGGTTTAAAACGGCCTATTTCCGGGTGTTTCTCATTTCTGCGTTGGCAAGGCCCATGCTTTTTCTCAACTTGGCATTATCCTGTTGATAGTGCCGACACATAGACATAATGGCTCGGGCCGGCGGGACTAATAATCTCGTCGGCCTTTTTATTGACATCCACCGCCAGGTCTCCAAGGCTGGCGGTCATGAAATCGAGCGGGCCCCTCAAGCACTTTGTTTTTGCGTTCATCATTGCGCTGGTGTTGTACGTGGTCGCCTACTCGTTTATCGAGAACCGGCGCACGCGAAAGGGCCCCTGGCAGGTGACGTTCACGAAGGTTGCCGATGGTTTGCCAACCCTCGTCATCAATCAACCGGCACTGGGCATTTCGAATGTCCTGATTACGTTTCCTGCTGTCAATGCGACGCCTACCAACGAAACCATGGTTTTCAGTGTGCCCAGGCCGGTGCCGTTCGAGGTGCCGTTTGGCAGTTGCATTTTTGAGGACACCACGTTCCAGCCGGGAACAATAGTGTTCAAGCTTTTCGGACATGAGGTGCAATTGATTCCCCGGGTGTTGACGGTGGATCGGAAGGAGTATCCGTGGAAGCCCGGGAGCACGCTGGTGGTGAAAGAGAATTGA
Organism: Verrucomicrobiota bacterium; assembly: GCA_021325145.1. GTDB lineage: Bacteria > Verrucomicrobiota > Verrucomicrobiia > Limisphaerales > Pedosphaeraceae > JAJPHR01. The sequence goes on from JAJPHR010000023.1 coordinate 168,724, forward strand.
TGAGCGGCTGATCCGTTTTCCAATCGTCCTCGTCGTCGTTCTCGGTACCTTCCAATGGGGATCGAGGACGACGACGAGCACGATGAAGAATGGGAACTCAACGATACCCGGTCGCGTTCCTCGCTTGACGGCAGTTATCCTTAGTCCTAACGTAGGGCGACCTAACGGGGAGCCAACCAGTCCCACGGGGACGAAGGCTGAGAGTGCGGCGCGGGAGCGCGGCAGACCCATAGAACCTGCTCCAGATAATGCTGGCGAAGGGACTCCTTGCGGAGGGCATCGCTCCGCGCAGACTCTCGCTGGTTTCCTGGACTTAATCAGACAGTGTGGCGGCGTCGATGGCTGACAACCACCGGCGCCAAACCATGGGCCAATTTATGATCGCAACGAAAGAGTCCTTCGAACCGCAAAGCCGCGACCCGCTGCCCAATTCAACGCGCATCTATGTTCCCGGCAAGCTCCATCCCGATCTACGCGTGCCCTTCCGGGAAATCACGCAGAACCCGACGAAGGGTTTTAACGGCAAACTGGAGGCGAACGAGCCGGTGCGGGTGTACGATTGCAGTGGCCCCTGGGGTGATCCGAGCTTCGACGGCGACGTCACGAACGGCCTGCCCCGCTTGCGGGAGAACTGGATTCGCGCGCGGGGCGACGTGGAGGAATACGACGGTCGCGAAATCAAGCCGATGGATAATGGCTACTTGTCCCGCACCCACGCGGAGTATGCCAGCCAGTCAGAACGAAACCGGTTGCTGGAATTTCCCGGGCACAAGCGCAAACCATTGCGGGCCGCCAAGGGACATCCGGTGACGCAGCTTTGGTACGCGCGGCAGGGAATCATCACGCCGGAAATGGAGTTCATCGCGATCCGGGAAAATATGGGCCGCGAAAGGGCGAAATCCGAAGTCGCGCGCAATGATGTGCGGCAACAGCATCCGGGGCAGAGTTTTGGCGCGGCGATTCCAGCGGAAATCACGCCGGAATTTGTGCGGGCCGAGGTGGCGCGCGGGCGGGCGATCATCCCGAGCAACATCAACCATCCGGAGTTGGAACCGATGATCATCGGCCGCAATTTCCTGGTGAAAATCAACGCGAACATCGGCAACTCCGCGGTGGCCTCGAGCATCGAGGAGGAAGTGGAAAAAATGCGGTGGTCCACGAAATGGGGCGCCGATACGGTAATGGACCTTTCGACGGGAAAGAACATTCACGCCACGCGCGAATGGATCTTGCGCAATTCGCCGGTGCCAATCGGCACGGTGCCAATTTACCAGGCGCTCGAAAAAACCGGCGGCAAGGCCGAGGACCTGACCTGGGAAATCTATCGTGATACGCTGATCGAACAGTGCGAGCAAGGCGTGGATTATTTCACGATTCATGCGGGTGTGTTGCTGCGATACGTGCCGCTGACGGCGCGGCGCGCGACGGGCATTGTCAGCCGGGGCGGGAGCATCATGGCCAAGTGGTGTCTCGCGCATCATCAGGAGAGTTTCCTTTACACGCATTGGGACGAGATTTGCGAGATCATGGCCGCGTACGACGTCAGCTTCAGCATCGGTGACGGTTTGCGTCCCGGCTCCATTGCCGACGCGAATGACGAAGCGCAGTTCGCCGAACTCAAAACGCAAGGTGAGCTGACCGAGCGCGCGTGGAAGCACGGCGTGCAGGTGATGAACGAAGGCCCCGGCCACGTTCCCATGCACATGATTCACGAGAACATGACGAAGCAATTGGAATGGTGCCATGAAGCGCCGTTCTACACGCTGGGTCCGCTTACCACGGACATTGCGCCCGGCTACGATCACATTACGAGCGCCATCGGAGCGGCAATGATCGGCTGGTACGGTTGC
>JAJPHR010000015.1 GCA_021325145.1 Verrucomicrobiota bacterium
AACTTCACCGCAAGCTTCACGACGCCCGCCAACGCGTGCTCCGTCAGCAGCACGGTGACCGCCAGTGGCAGCGATGCCTGCACGGCGGCCATGGTCACCAACATTGCATCAGCGACCTGCACACTGGCAACCGCTCCGCGCATTGTCGTCACGCAGAACTGTCCGGCAAACCCGGCCAGCGTCGGCGGCGTCCTTGCTTACAGCGGCACCGTCAGCAACGCGGGCAACATCACGCTTACCAACGTCGTGGTGACCAATGACCGCAGTGGAGCGACGCCCGTTTTCACGGCCGCCACGCTAACCCCGGGAGCATCCGCCAACTTCACCGGCAGCTACACGGTGCCCGCTAACAGTGGCTGTTCCATCACTTCCACGCTGACTGGCAGCGGTTATGATAAATGCACCGGCATCCGGGTCACCACGAGCGCGCCCTCGACCTGTCCGCTGCTGACGGCCCCGCGCATTACCATCACGCAGACCTGCCCGGTGATCCTGGTAGGTCCGGGCGGCATCCTGACCTACAGCGGCACCGTCAGCAATGCCGGCACTAGCACGCTCACCAACATTATTGTGGTCAACAATCGGCCTGCCTCCAACACCGTGATCTTCACGGCCGCCACATTGGCCCCGGGCGCCAAGACCAACTTCACAGGCAGCTATGAGGTGCCTTTGAACTGTTGTGTCGTTTCCAGCACCGTCGGCGCCACGGGGCAGGACATCTGCACAGGCGTCATCGTCGCCGACACGTTCACGGCCACCTGCACGGTGCTCACGATGCCGCAGATTGTCGTGACCAAAGTGTGCCCGCCAACGGCGGTGCAAACGGGAGGGGTGCTGCAATACAACGGCACCGTTAGCAACGCCGGAAACATCACCCTGGTTAGCGTGACCATCGTGAACACTCAACCGAGCGTTGGTTCGCCGGTGTTGGGGCCGATCACACTGGCACCCGGTGAATCCGTCAGCTACTACGCGTCTTACGTCGTTGCGTCCGATTTCTGCGGAACGGATACGGTCACAGCGCGCGGTCTGGATGCGTGCAGCTTCGCCCCCGTTGTCAATAGCGTGACGACGACCTGCCCGGTCATAACAGCCCCGCGCATTGCCGTGACTAAGAACTGCCCGCTACAAATCACGCCGCGGGGCGGTGTGTTGACTTACACGGGCACAGTCAGCAATCCGGGGAATGTCACGTTGACGAATGTTGTGGTCACAGATAACTACCAGATCGATTGTTTCTTGAGGACAAACGGCCCGGTCATTGGCCCCATTACTCTGGCGCCGGGCGCCTCCACCAACTTTAGCGGCAGCTACACCGCTCCGCTGAGTTGTTGCGAGGCCCTCGACACGCTCACTGCCAGTGGTCAGGACCGCTGTTCCGGCAACCGGGTGACTGCCACAGCCACGGCCCTGTGTCCGCTACTAAGCTCGCCGCGCATCACGGTCACCAAGGTGTGTCCGGGGTCATCGGTGCCGGTGGGTGGCCTGTTTACATATAGTGGCTCGGTGAGCAACGCGGGCGATGTCGTTTTGACGAACGTCTATGTCGTTGCCAGCCAGCCCAACGCCAACACCCCGTTGTTTGGACCGATTGAACTGGCGCCGGGTGAAACGAAAGCGTTCAGTGGCGGTTATACGGTTACGGCCGGCTCCAACCCGGCGATCGGTACCGTCACGGCCCGCGGCACGGACACTTGCCAGGGACAAACCGTCACGGCCATGGCCAATTGCTTCGGGCCTTTCTCACCGCTGACCATCATTTCGGTGACTCTTGCCAACGGTATGGCGACCGTTACCTGGGCGGCCATACCAGGGACCGTTTATACCCTGCAATTTCAAACGGGCGTGCCGGGTTCAAGCTGGACCAACATTCCGGGAAATGTGACCGCCAGCAGCAACACGGCCTCCAAAACCGACGCCATGGGATCATCCAAGCAACGCCTCTATCGGGTCATGGTAGTGCCATGATTAGCTGAAGCCGGCGAATGACAACACCAATCGGAGGCAAGCAAGAGAAATCCCGCTTCCTCCGGTCGGATTTTCGCAGAGGGAAAATCCGGGTTGAATGAAGAAAGCAGCCATGCAAAACGACTTAAGAAACTATTATGAAAAAAAAGTTATTAGCGGCAACAATTTGGACGGGCGCATGGTGCATCGCGGCACTGGCTCAGGGCGCTCCTAAAATCCAGTTTGATCAGACGGTTTACGACTTCGGCAAGACCTCGCAGGTCGAAACCGTCTCGGGCGTCTTCAAGTTCAAGAACGCTGGCGACGGCGTCCTCAAAGTGGAGCCGCCCAAGCCATCCTGTGGCTGCACGGTTGCCGAGTTGAAGCCGGACACGCTCCCGCCGGGCGCAACCGGGGAACTGGCCTTCACGTTGAATCTCGGCCCGAGTAAGACGCAACTGGAAAAGCACATCGCCGTGTTGTCAAACGATCCGCAGACTCCCGAAGTCTCCCTCACCATCAAGGTGGATTACACGCCGCTCTATGACATCCAGCCGGTGACGCTCGCCTCCGACCTGGCGTTTGGCATGAATACTATAGACCAATTTACCACCATTACCCGGACGGACGGACAGCCCCTCCACATCGTGAGGCTCGACGGCTCCAAGCCTTGGATCACGGCGGAGGCGGAGCCGGGGGATAAAGCGGATGATGCCACAGCCCGCATTCGCGTCACCATTAAACGAGAGGGACCGCCACGTCGCTTCAATGAATTCGTCCACATCTATGCCATCGGACAGACGAACACTCCCGTGGCTGGCATTGCCCTTTACGGCCAGATCATGGGCGAGGTCTCGCTCAGTCCAGAGTCGCTGTATTGGAGCGTCCCCGACGCGACGAATACAGCTGCGGAGCGCCCGGAGGCATTAGTCCTGCGGCGCGTAACGATCCGCTCGGCCGACGGCCGGCCGTTTGAATTGAAGAAACCGCAAAGCACAATCGAAGGCATCAAGGTCGAACTGGTGCCCAAGGAGGCCGGCAAGGTTTATGAACTGGTCGCCCGACTTGATCATGCGCCGGCGAGAACCGTCAGCGGCAATGTGTCCTTTGAAACCTCGGTGGCGACGCAACCCAGAATTGAAGTGCCGGTTATCGTAAACGTGTTCAAGCCTTAAGGGGAATAACGATTAGCACGCCATGAAAGCCAACGAAGCTCTATGCGCTGGAGAACCAGCCAGCGTACAAGCTCAATACGAAACCAAGCCGCCCTACCGCATTCTTGTGGTCGATGACGATCTCGATGTCCGCCAACTCAGCGCTGACGTGCTCATGAGTTCCGGCTACGAGGTGGACGCTGCCGAAGACGGCGAGGCTGGCTGGGAGGCACTTCATGTCAATCGCTATGACCTTCTGATCACGGACAACAATATGGCGAAGGTTACCGGCATGGAGCTGATCCGAAAGCTGCGTTCCGCCGGCATGGGGCTACCAGTTATCCTCGCGTCGGGAGCGGTGCCCGCAGAGGAGCCAGACCGGCATTCACGGTTGCAACTGGCTGCCATGATGCAGAAGCCGTTTACCAGCAATGAGTTATTGGAAATCGTGAGCAACATCTTGGGCGCGACCTGCCGTGTCATCTCGAACCAGGAGCGCGTTCTTTCGGCCGTCGAAGATGCAGGCTGTAGACCATGCCGCGCCGGCATCGCGGACCATCTGAACACGAGCAATAATTTGGCAACCGGCGGCGTGTCGCATTCCTCCGAGGTGGCCCCATGCCGTAAGAACAATGATTCTTCATTAGCCCACGGTCAGCGTGGATTAAACAAACGCACACAAAAACGAAAGACCAGTGACTACAAACCTCTCGAAAGGAACCAAAGCAATGTTTTCTAAACTAAACCTGACCGCACGAACCTTAACTTTGTTTTGGCTAGCTCTGGCCATCCCCCCTCAGCTCGCCACTGCAGCTCAAGCGCCCGTGGCCTTGGGAAGTGCCGCCAACTTCGGCGTGCTCGCTGGCTCTACGGTTACCAGCAGTGGCGCCACCACCGTCAGTGGCGACCTGGGACTCTGGCCAGGCACTTCGGTATCCGGCTTTCCGCCCGGGACGGTGACCGGGATCATGCACATTACTGATCCGACCGCGCAAGCCGCCCAAGGCGATCTTACGACCGCATTTAACGACGCGGCCGGACGGTCCACTGCTCCTGTCACCGTCGCCGGAAACATCGGTGGACAGACCCTGCCTCCAGGCCTTTATAAGTCCACCTCTTCGTTGGCCATCTCGTCTGGCGATCTGACGCTCGACGGACAGGGCGATCCCAATGCCGTCTTCATTTTCCAGATTGCCACCACCTTGGTCACCACCTCCGGTCGTCAGGTGATCCTCATCGGCGGAGCACAGTCGGCCAACGTATTTTGGCAAGTGGGCAGTTCCGCCACCATCGGGACAACCTCTGCCATGAAAGGCAACATCTTGGCCGACCAATCGATTAGCCTTCAGACAGGAGCCACACTCGATGGCAGGGCTTTGGCCAGGATTGGCGCCGTGACGCTGCAGGGCAATGGAGTCCTTGTGTCCACGCCCACAGGCAACGCTGGTGGAGGCGGATCCGTTGCTTCAACCAACGTCTTTGTAACTGCAGCTTCTCCCATTACCCTGAATCCGCAGACCGGCTTGTTCGAGCAGACCGTTAGCTTGAGCAACAGCAGCCCAAACACCGTCTCTGCCACCCGACTGCTTATCCAGGTCCTTCCTGCCGACGTGCAGGTTTATAATGCGAGCGGCAGGACCAATGGCACGCCCTACGCGCAGTATAATCTCTCCCTGGCTCCCGCGGCTACCGTTGACTTGCTGGTCGAGTATTATCGCACCAATCGCCAAGCCATTCCACAGCCTACATTTCTAGTTCAGGACACCACTGCCCTTTCCGTAACGGCAACCGGACCGCTCATCGCGATCGATCGTGACGTGCAATTGGCAAGCGGACGCTTCCTGATCGAATTCTCCGCAACCCCGGGGCGCAACTACGCCGTGCAGTACAGCAGCGACATGACAAACTGGAAAACCGCCGGTTCCACTATCACCGCCCCGGCCAACCGGGTGCAGTGGTACGACGACGGCCCGCCCAAAACCGAAAGCAAACCCACGACTACCGGGAGCCGTTTTTACCGGATCGTTCAACTGCCCTGAGTCTCGCCGCCATCAACTATCTCAACGCTTATGAACCGAGTTATACTTTCCACGACGCTTACCCTGGCCGCCGTTACTCCTTTCGCACTGCACGGCGCGGATTCGCCCGAGAACGAGAACCCCAATCGTTGGAGCTTCGGCCCGCGCTTCGGCATGAACATCAAAGCCGACTTTCACAACAACGCGCCACCAGTCAATCCAGGGCCTGCTGCCGGCGGTGCGAATCACACGTACAATGACGGTTACGTCCTTTTGGACAGCAGCGGAAACGCAGGTGGCCTTACCTGGAATTGGGGCTACCAAAATGCCTCTCAGGTGGCAGGCGATACCATGCAGTTCCACGCCATCCAGTCTGGTGGTCCTTCCACCTCTGCCATCAACCATGTCAGCGACGATCCGCAATACGGAGCCGAACTGGCCTACCAGCGCGTCCTGGGTCACTTACCTTTCCTGGAGTCCATCCACTGGGGCCTCGAAGCCGCCTTTGGCTTCACGGAAATTGACCTGACTGATAAGCGCAGCGCGACTGGATTGGCCACGGTAACCACCGATACCTTTGCGCTTAGCGGTGTGTTACCTCCCGGGCCGGGCTATAATGGCACCTTCCAGGGACCCGGCGCGCTGCTCGGCGACACGCCAACCCGCACCACTGCGTCTGCCATGGCTACGCTGACAAGCCGTCAAAAGTTAAGCGGCCAGTTATATGGCTTGCGACTCGGTCCTTTTGGCGAATGGAATTTCTGTCGCCATTTGAGCCTCGCTGCCAGCGTAGGCCTGACTTTGGCTCCGGCCTTGATCGATTACGACTTTACGGAAACCACTGCCCTGGCCGGCAGCGCTCCGTCGGTGACGAGCGGCCATTCGTCCAAGACTAAACTTCTCTACGGCCCCTACGTGAGCGGGACGCTTCGCTACGACTTCAATAAGCATTGGGGTATCTATGTTGGCGCGCAATTCCAGAGTCTGACCGACTTGGAGCAATCGGCTGGCGGTCACACAGCCCGGCTCGACCTGGGAGCCACGGTCTATGGAACCGCGGGAGTAAGTTGTCGGTTCTGATCACCCCGACCCGGTGCTGGCCGACGTTCAGAATATCTCGCATCGGGGGAATCCCCAATAGCGCCGGGTCGTTCAGCGGCCTATCCTCATCTGATGAGAGCCAACCAAAAAAGACAGCCACTGATGTTTGGTGATCTCATCGAGAGCGGTTATCACGCCGTCGGCGGGCGTCGGGCAGGCGGAATTATCCGGCTTGCCGCCCACGCCCGCCTGATTGCGTTTCATGGACCGGGCCACTTTATGATTCGACCAGGCGAACGTGAAGGAGACCGCGATGTCCTTTTCCGTTTCATTTGATCGGAAGGCGCTGGTGTTAACGAGAAGGCCATTTTCAGTTCCTATGCGTGCAGCCACATTCGATACCACGCCGCCGTTCCTGCACGAGAAAGCAAGGGCGGTGCGGGACAAAGTTTTCGGACCTCGCGTGTTTGTGCGCGGGGTGGTTGAGGTGTCCAGCCACTGTCGCGAGAATTGCCGTTACTGCGCCATGCGCCGCGATAATCGCGCGCTGACGCGCTACCGGCTGGCCGCGGACGAACTCGCCGAGTTGATCATTCACCAGCGCCCCGCTTCGATCACTGACATTGACATCCAGGCGGGCGAAGACCCTGTAGCCGTGCGGGAGGTGGTGCTGCCGTTGGTGCGCGAATTGCGTCGCCGCACCAATCTGGGAATTACGCTTTGCCTGGGCACCTTGTCGCAGCAAGAGTACGACGAACTCCGTGAAGCGGGTGGCGACTACTATGTGATGAAAATTGAGACTGGTAATCCTGACCACTACGATTTGATCGGCGCTCCGGGCAGTTTGGCTGAACGCGTGGCGGCGATTTGCTATCTGGCGCGCACGGGTTGGAAAGTGTCGTCGGGACTCATCATGGGCCTCCCCGGCCAGACTTCGGCGGAGGTCGAGCAAACGTTGAATCTCCTGACGCTCCTGCCGCTGGCCGGTTGCAGCGTCAGCCCGTTTGTGGCCGGCGAGCAAACGCCATTTGGCACTTCTCCCAATGGGGACATCGAACAGACTTTGAATTGTGTGGCCCGGCTGCGCTTGTGCGCGCCGCATTGGATTATCCCCGCGGTCAGTGCCATGCGGCTCGTGTCGGAGGACGGCTACGTGCGCGCCTTCAAGGCGGGTGCAAACCTGGCCACTATCAATCTTACGCCCTCCTCGGCGCGGGCGGACTACCCGATTTACAAACGCGATCGCATCATCATGGATGAAGAGCGTGTTCTCTCCGCCATCGCCGACGCGGGCTGTGATTTCAGCCCCATCGGCATCGCGGATCACCTTCGAAACGCCCCCGAAGTTGTTCTCCCGAAAGGAGTCAATATATTCGCATGAGAAACGAAAGATTCCCTCACCTTGAAAAACCCGGTCGCGCGCGGCGCCCGACGCTCGGCCGCAAACGCGAGCGTCTGCACGACGAACCATCCACTCGGCCGGCGCGACCCTTTACGGTGGCCATTAGGTGGGTGGAAATCGGCGAGTTGCGTTTGGAAGTCACCGTGAACGGTTGCACCACCCGTGACACTTCTTTAATCAGGGACAGTTCGGCAACCGAGCAGACGTCAACTCCAACTGCGGCTGCCTTTAGCCGCGCTCGTCCCCGCATCCGCCAAAACAAGCCCGGCGACTCAATCAGCCTGGCCGCCGAGGCATTCCAATCGATCATCCAACAAAGGATGAACCACCACCAAAACCAAGAGAAGAAAGACTATGGACAAACAAAAACATGCAAGCAGCAACGACGTGGGCACGCTCGCTGAGGACGCGCGCGACCTAATGGCCGCCACCGCCGACGTAGCCGGCGAAAAAGTCGGCGAAGCCCGCCGACGTCTCACCGCCGCGCTGGATCGTGGCAAGGAAATCGCCGGCCGCGTTCGCGAAAAGACGATCGACGGCGCCAAGGTGGCCGACAAGACCGTGCGCGAGCATCCCTATGAGGCCATCGGCATTGCCTTCGCTTTGGGCGCCCTCGTGGGCTATCTGATCACTCGCGATCGCGACTGATCCGCCACGGAAGCCGCTGCATACGTGAGGCGCGGGAAGAAAATAGCGGAAGCTAATCCAGCGGAATACCTCCGCACATTGAAAGTAAACTTTATGTTAGGAACTATTCTATTGATTTTACTCATTCTTATGTTTCTCGGTGCACTCCCGACGTGGCCGCACAGTCGGAGATGGGGTTATTACCCGAGCGGCGGGCTGGGTGTGCTTTTGGCCATTTTGGTTATCCTGCTCTTGCTGGGCAGGATTTGAATTGGACGGTGTACGCCTTCGCAGGCTGCCAAGTGAATGGGCTGAAGGTCGAGGTTATCCTCTCGGATGACGATTCGCGCCAATTACACAAGCGAGCGATTTATGTTGCAAAGCATCAAACAACTGTACGGAGGCAAACTTGGGGCGGCGGATGGCGAAATTGGCGAGGTGAAGGATTTTTATTTTGACGATCAGCGCTGGGTCGTTCGTTATGTGGTTGCGGACGCCAGTTCCTGGTTGCCGGGGCGGCGGGTGCTCATCTCTCCCCATGCCTTCGACAATCTCCATCTGGCTGGAAAACTTCTGCTCGTGAAACTGACCCGGAAACAGATTGAGGCCAGCCCTTCAATTGAATCGCACAAGCCCGTGTCGCGCCAATACGAAGAGGAGTATTATCGTTATTACGGCTGGCCTTCCTACTGGCAGGGAGACGGGGTGTGGGGCATGAGCGGCTTTCCGACTGCCCGCGGCCCGCAACCCGAACGTGCCGATGCTCATCTCCGAAGCACGCGGGCGGTGAACGGTTACAATCTCCAGGCGAGCGACGGAGCCGTCGGCTACATCTGCGATTTTATGATGGACGCCCGGAACTGGGCGATTCTCCAACTGGTCATTAAGACCGGGCACCGGTTTACCGGTAAAGAGGTGCTGATACCGACGAGCAGCCTTGAGCGGATCAGTTACGAGAAATCCACGGTGTTCGTGAACTTAACCAAAGAGGCCGTCGAACACAGTCCAATACACGATCTGACTCCGGTCGGCGCGGTCAATTGACCGCACGCTGGCCATTCTTACTTTATGAAGCATAATAAATATCCCCAGACCCAAAACCAAAAACTCGCCACCGCATCACACCCAACCACGGCGGCAGGCTCAAACCAAAACGAAGCTAATTTTGCGCCCTCACGGGATGAGGTGGCCAGAAAGGCCTATTTCACTTATGTGAACCAGGGCTCGAAGCCCGGCCACGAGGTTCAGCATTGGCTGCAGGCCGAAGCGGAATTGCTTGCGGAACGCGACCTTACCCGGGTTCATGGTTTTCCTGAACGCTCTTGAAATAAGTTCTTTCGACAACCCACTACGGAAGAATCGATTTATGAAAGCATCCACTGCTGACCTCGCCGAAGCACCCAAAATGTATGAAACCGAAAACGACATCTCGGAAAAGAACCGGTCGGAACTGAACGCACTCATGAACCAGCGGCTGGCATCCGCCGTGGACTTGCAGATGCAGATGAAGCAGGCGCATTGGAATGTGAAAGGCCCGAGCTTCATCGGTCTGCACGAACTCTTTGACAAGGTGGACGAGGCCGTGGAGTCCTACGTGGACATGATTGCCGAACGCATCGTGCAACTGGGTGGCATCGCTGAGGGTACGGTGCGCGTGGCCGCGGCGCGCTCACGGCTGGCCGAGTATCCGCTCGCGATTGCCGATGGCATGGCTCATGTCGAAGCCGTGGCCCGGGCACTTTCCACCTTTGGAGAAGAAGCCCGCGCCACGATCTACGAAGCAGACGAACTGGATGATGCCGACACGATGGATCTTTTCACCGAGATTTCGCGCGGAATCGATAAGTGGCTGTGGTTTGTTGAAGCCCATTCTCAGGCAACGAAATAGCAAGCACGTGCCTTATTGAGTATGAGCCAAACCCCTGCTGTCCCAAAGACCGAGTGTCAGTCATCACCGGTCGGGGCGTCAGTCCACACCGTAGAGACGACGAGTCAAAGTGCGTCCGGGCTCGGCACCGACCCGCGGAGCGAGCAGGCGCTCCGACGGGACGAATCAACGACGTGAATCCGTTCCTTTTCAAACTATTGGGTTTTTCACGGGCTGAGATGCTCGGCAAAACCAAGGCGGTGGCTGGGGCAGCCGGCCAGCCTCCCAAGCCCCAGAAGCGGGACAACACGTTTTCAAATCCCGCGACACACGTGAGGATCGCGGCTCGCGCCAGATGAAAACGTCACATAACTCAAGAACTTTTCCGCACGGGCGGCAATGATCAGCGTATGAAAGCAAATCCCCTGAAGGATGGCACCTTGGTCGAAAATTCAGTCGGAATCGGCGCGGTCACCCGCGAGTAGAACCACTAAATGAACTATTTCGTACTGGGGCGCATCGCTCTGACCGCCGTGCTGGGATGGAGCTTGGTCGCGAGTTCCCTGGCACAAGCTCCGCCGTCGACTTCAACCGACCCGACTCGCAACACGAGCCTGCCGCCTAGCAGTGTGGAGACTGTCGTCCTGCCTGAGTCCGTTCCAGATACCATCGAACCCCTCAATCGCATGGTCTATTCCTTCAACAAGGGGGTCATGGTCGGAATGGTCCAACCGACCGCCAAAGTCTATCGACGCGTTGTCATCAAACCGATCAGGATCGGAATTGGAAATTTTGGCCGGAATATCACGTTTCCTGGACGGCTGATCAACAACCTGCTTCAGGCAAAATGGAGCGGGGCGCGCGATGAAACCTACCGGTTTGGCTGTAACACCACCATCGGCGTGGCCGGGTTCTTCGACGTGGGGACCAAGTGGAAGATACCGAAGGCGGACGCGGATTTTGGACAGACCTTCGGCCAATGGGGCTGGAAACCGGGATGTTATTTAATGCTGCCGATCTATGGACCGAGCAACGAGCGCGATGCGCTCGGCCTGGCCGCTGACACCGCGGCCAACCCGCTGACCTATGTCGCTCCCTTCCCCTTCGATGTGGCCAACCCGCTGACCTACATCAGTCCCTATACCTACTGTGCCGCGGGAATAATGTATAACAACCTCAGCGATACCGTGGATGATTATGTGCGAGTCGCCCGGAGCGAAATGGATGCTTACTCAGAACTGCAATATGCCTGGACCTTCGTGCGGGAAAACCGGGTGGCTGATTTCCAGGTGAAAGGGAAACCCGACGCAGCCTCCCTGGAAACGCTCGAATCCGTCTTTTTCACCTTTCAAGATAAAGAATTTCCAGGCCGGGGCAAGACGCGGTCAGTCTTGATTCCAGCCACGGGCAGGAGATTGAAGTTTACGTTTTGGCTGCAACCGGGGAAAGCCCCAGTGGTCTATATCGTTCCGGGGTTGGGTTCGCATCGCCTGGCGGAACCCGCGCTGGCATTGGCCGAGTTGGTTTACCGGCAGGGTTTCTCGGCCGTATGCGTCAGCAGTACGTTCAACTTCGAGTTCATGGAAAGCGCGTCCACGACGGAGTTGCCAGCCTACATGCCGGTCGATGTTCACGATCTGCATGTCGCGCTCACCTCAATAAATCATCGATTGGAACAGCTCTATCCCGACCGGCTCGGCCCCAAGGCTCTGATGGGTTATTCAATGGGAGGATTCGAAGCTCTATTCGTGGCGGCCACTGAATCGACCAATGAGACGCCGTTAATCAAATTTGACCGTTACGTTGCCATCAATTCACCGGTCCGGTTGCTCTATGGCATTTCCAAATTGGATGAATATTTCCAGGCCCCCCTGGCTTGGCCCGCCCACGAACGAGCCGACAACATCGAAAACGTATTCTTAAAGGTCGCTGCCTTGAGCAAGAACTCGCTCACGCCCAACACCTCGTTGCCCTTCAGCGGCATCGAGTCCAAGTTTCTGATCGGAATGGCTTTCAGACTTATCCTGCGAGATGCTATTTTCAGCAGCCAGCGACGAAACAATCGGGGAGTCCTCGAACACCCGATCAGAAAATTACGGCGGGCGCCAGTGTATCGGGAAATCCTTCAGTACTCGTACCAGGATTATCTTCAGAAGTTTTTGGTTCCCTATTATTGGACTCGCGGCATTGAATTAAGCACGCCGGACAGCTTGGAAAAAGCCAGCAGCCTGCGCACCCACGCCGCCGGCCTCCAGGCCAACCCCAACATCAGGTTGATCGTCAACCGGGACGACTTTCTCCTGCCCGATGAAGACCTGGCCTGGCTCAAGACCACCTTTACAGAGAACCAGTTAACCGTTTTCGAGCACGGTGGCCACTTGGGGAACCTCTCTCATCCCGCGGTACAAAAGGCCATTTTAGGAGCCCTCGCGGGTCTGCGGCTTCGCTAAACGCTGGCCCAGCCATCTTCCTGTCAGCAAGGGTATAGTTTGTCCCATGCCATTCTTTCCAAATCATCTGCCGTTCAATCACCATCGCGTCCCACTCCTCCTTTTCTGAAACCGGAGCACGCCAAAGGAATATTCGTTCCTGCTTGGCCCCTGTTCTCGGGCCTGAACACACGGTCGCCTCGATGACGAAGCTGTAGGGTTTGACCTCCACCACTCGTCCCCAAATCAACTTCCATGAAGCAAGCGGACGCACAGGCGAATTGCTGCTACCCTTGTGTGTGTAATTTGTCATCTCTCGATGCCAATACTGAAACAGCGGAGTAAGGTCCACGACCTGAGTCGGGCCGAACGATCTCGACGGATGTTCAAATTCATCGGCGGACGAGTTAAGCCCGAGCGCGAGGGAGATCAGGACAATGGCGCTCATCGTGTTAATTTTTTTGTTGAGAATCTTGTTCATCTTGAGCAACTGCCTCATCTATTATTTCAGCGCCGAGTTGGCGTTTCAAAGCCGTCATGCATAGGTTTTTGTACCACGTTGCCATCATCTTCGGCTTCGACGCGTATTGGCTTTCGGAGCGACAAATCAGCAATGTCCACCACAACGGTTGCCAAACGACCCAATGTGATGATCGCTAGCGCAACCGGGATTAGAGAAATTACCCCATAGATGCCGATCCCCTCCAATGCTCCCTGGTCAGCCGTCGGCGGTAACTCATTTACCCAAGATAAAGCTCGATAACCGCAATACACCATGAGGACCGCAGTGCTAATTGCTATTAATGCGCGCTCCGCCCGGTATGCAGTGTTGGCACGCAATTCATGCTTTACGGGAACGTGGTGCTTACGGCCCAACGGTATTGTGACCGGCATGCTTGACGGATGAGGCACGGCCGGGGCTGCAAGGCCCGCCACTTCGGGAACAGCCTTAATCCTTTTCGGAGGCGCAGTAATGGGACTTGGCGGAGTTTGTTGCCGTTCGGACGGTGAACCTTTGGGAAAACGGAAAGGCACGGTGAACTCTTGACCGCAGGTAGGGCAGACCAGCGATTGCCCGACCATTTCGGCGGGAGTTTCGATGCTCTGGCTGCACGCCGGACAATTGAAGGTGATGGTTTCCATCGTTGCTTGGATTAATCCTCTTCAAGAGGAACACCCAATAGAAAATTGCGGTAGGTTTCCACCGTGCCTTGGACGTGCCAGGGGATATCTTCATCTGGCACCTCTCCTGCGTTTACGGCATCCACCAATCGATAAAAATCGTGGATGAACTGCATGAACATAAGAGGCAAAGGGCATTTCGACTCCTTGGCCACAAATCGATCAATCAGTCTCTCCGAATTCCACGCTAGCATCGGCGGATAGTTGGTTGGGTCTTTCCCAAGGAAAACATTGGCCCACTGGGTGCAAACCTCCTGCTCCCAATCCTCCAAGTCTTCGGAAGGATTTTGGTGGCGCTTTACCCCCTCGTTCGCCAAGTTGCGAAGAATGCCCTCAACTACCTCGACGCTGCCGAGATAATTCGGGTCTGGTGCAGCGTCCAAGGCGGCGGCGAAGCTAGCTGAGTTTAATTCGTGCTTTGTCAAGATCGAGTTCCTTCGTGAACAAGCATGATTTTAGCAATTGATTGCTAAAATGCAACCGATTTGTCTGCCTGCCTTTAGCCTCGCGGGCGTGGGCAGAAAAGCGAAAGAACGGCGCGATTCGTATGGCGCTTGGTTGTTACATCTGCGAACAGAACGGGGCTTTACCCAAGCCAAGCTGTCCGCGATGACCGGCATTCCCCAACGAACCCTGGCTCACTGGGAAAGGACAGGTAGGCTAACGGGCAGAAGCGTGATCCTGGCCATGTCTAAAGCGCTGGGGGTTTCGGTCGAGAAGCTCCTGCGGATCAAGGACTGAACCGCCGCCAAAACCGCCCACGATCCCCCGACGTGCCGTTTACCAGGGCCGGACCAAAACCCACCCAGCCATCCAACCGCTCAAGCCCGCCGTGGCCGGTTTGTGGGAGAACGTGGCCGGCTGCGGTCAGGCATTTGTTGACAAATTGGTGCCTAACTGGCTCCGGCAAAGCGTTAATGGTGTTTCCATTAGCCCCATTGTCCGTTCTGGCCACACTATGTCGAATTCTGTACATCCAGCAGCCGTTATTGTTAGCCGCTGCACGCCCTTTATAAGGGGCGTGCGCGGGTAACTCAAATTACTTGCCGCTAACACTGCAGCTATCTCGGCGCTAACCACTAAAATGGGGCAATTGATGCAATTCTCGATTCTACCGGTCTACTTCTCGATAACCGGCGGAAACAGCGCTGGGATTGGTTTCCGGTTGGTTGTAACCGGGCTGCCTGCAGTGTTAACCGTAACGGTGGGATTTTCATGTCGAAGTGGCCAGTTGCTGTTGACGCGATATGGCGACCGCGGGACGCGCTCTCAGACGGGGAACTTGCGACACGAAAATCTGGCTCTCCTCCTCCAAGTTGTCCAGAATGCGGCAAGCCCGCTTTTCGCCGATGCCTAGCGACTTGGCCTTTTCAACCCAAACTGACTTCAGAATTGTTCCAGTAATCGGGATAAGGGCGAGAAGATCACTCTTTGTCTTGTCGGGTCTGAGCGTTTTGAACCGCTCACCCGACTCAGCTTCGCGCCAGTAAATTAGGCCTCCCTTCCCATGGACAATTTCCCGTTCATAGCAGGTTGTGTAGCCATCGGCTTCAACCCATCCGGCGCGCTGTCCGCGCTTGGCAAGTCGCAAGTTGTAAATCCCATGGTGCGGCGTGGGCTTCAAAACAATGATGCCCCTAGCCCAGTTGGCCAAGTCGGCGCTTCCCGCCCCGATGTAAGCATCATCACTCGATTTAGATTCGCCTGTGTCCCTGCGTGGTTTTGGCGGATGATGCACCAGGAGTAAGCCGCTGTTGGTCTCTGAGATAGCTGGCTGCAAGCCCAAACGGATGAATTTCGAAACAGCATCCTGCCGAGTTATGTCTCCGCCAATGTAAGCCAGCAACGGGTCAAGAATCAGAAGGTCAGGGTGATGTTCTCGAAGCAGGGGGCGAAGCACGTCATTGGTGAATTGGTCACCGATGGCGTCGTTGACGTTGGCGATGCGGATGTTTTCACCCGCTTGATCAACTTGGGATGGGTTGAGATTCAACCCTTCGCAAATTCCGTTACGAATTTCGTAAAGGTCGCCATAATCGTTCTCGGCTTGAACGTACAGAACTCGCATCGGCAAAGCCGGGCGGAGCCCAAAAAAGGGTTGATTTACGCTCCAAAGAATCGCTGCTTGCATGGCCGCTGAGGATTTCCCGGAGCCTGTCGGGCCGATGAATAAGAGCGAACCGCCGCGACAAAGGAATCGGTTACAAATTAGTTCAGTGCCGTCATCGCGCGTTGGTGCTTTTAAATCCGCAAGGCGCAAAGTCGTCGGGCAAGGTCGCGCAGTGCTGGCTTCTAAAAGGTCTTCGAATCTGTATTCTTTCGCGAGTGTGTGTGTCATTGGACCTTCATCAGCGACAGGTTAAGGAAGTAAACTGCTTGCTTCTCCCCAGAATCCCGCGTACCATCTGGCATTCGAACGAATTGACTGCGCGTCCAGGTTGTCGGGTCGGCACCCAAGCTGACGGCATGGTGGAAGAAGCGTCGAAGCATTTCTTCCGATTTACCTTCTGCCAAGAACCATCCGTGCAATGACTTCCCGCCGGAATGGAGCACGAGTACGAGCGGACCCAAAGCCGACAGGTGCAACATCAGCCCAGCTTGTTCATCCAAAGTGCCGCCGTCAAACTCGCACACGAGGAACCTGCGCGGCCCGGTATTATCTAATGTGTGAGCGGATACGTCCCTTGTGCCGGGCATGGGATGCTGCTTCTTTCCAAACCGCGCGGTCATTGGATTGGGCACAATGAACTGAAGGTGTGCCAATTTAGCGCGCCATTGCTCGCGTGGGCGGGTATCGAAAGCGAACTGCGACGCTCCGCAGCAGAGCAATGCATCGTGCGGGAAAAGCCTATCAATGATTTCCTCAGTGTGCTGGTTGTTGTCTTCAATTCGCACCGGTGAGCATTCCCAAAGGTCCGCTAACCCGCCATTGGTTCGGATGATCTCGGCACGTTGGTTACAGTTCACATTTGGCCACTTCTTTGCTAATGGCCCTGATGTTCTTGTTGTCGCCGGCCGCCATGCGCAACGCGCCGAATTGCGCACGGCGTCCTCGATCTCATTAATCGGGACGTTACGTCCACATCCGGCAACTCGATCTTTCAGCAGGGAAACGATTTTATCCTCCGGCATGTGCGGATGAAGGTGTCGCGCTACGCGAAAAACCCAGTTGTGGACGCCATCACCAGCACGCGGCGGCGTGGATAACAAATCTTGAATAAATGGCGGAAGTTGAAGCATCATTCGCTAGACCGTTGGGGCTGGAATTGCCCGTGCATCCACGCATCGGCCTTGCAGATAGGGGCCTCATTCCCCCAGCCGATGAAGCCCGGAATGCGGCGCCGGTTGAACATGTCCAAGCGGCGACCCGCCGTTACCCGCCGCACTCGTTCATAAAACGCGTCTGGCTTTTCGCTGTGGCCAGTACGTGGTGCCGTAAAGCAGAGTGGGAAATCTTTCGTTTCCTTGAATAAAGGCGATCCCTTCCGGGCATAAACCGCGAATTCGCAATTGTATTGCGGTAGGCCAAAGGGCTGGAATCCCCCAGGTTTGTGCCAGACATGACAACACACGTAGCTGAAACCCCATTCCTTCACCAGTTCGATGGCGTTCGGCAGGAATTTGGGTGTGGTCCACAGCCACAAATGACAGTTCGGCTCCGCCTTGTCCACCACGCCGGGCCACTCGGCCAGTTCCCCCAAGCTCATCGTGGGATAATCAAGGGCCACTTGGTTGGGAGCCACGTCGCGCTCGATCTTTTCTACCGGCCAAGGCGGATCGCAAACGATCACGTCAAAGCGACCGGAAATGTCCGCCGGCGATTGAGCGGCAATTCTGGTCAGTTTGATGATCGTGGCCTCGCGTTGACATTCACGCCGCGCTTTAGGGATGGACAACTCGCGTCGGCGAATGGCCCCGTACATCTCCGGCTTGTCCTTGGCCACTGTGGCAAGGAATTGTGCGTCAGCACTCTCTTTCTTGGTGAGGCACAAATCTTCCAGTCTTGGTGTATTCTCAGGCGGTACCATCATGGGACCGCCTGCGCCCCCTCCGCCCCCTAGCGTTCGTGTCCCCGGATTTTTGGGCATGGCAGCTAACAATTCGCCGAGCCTTTTGAATGCGTCGATCTTGATCTCGTGCGCCAATTTTATGATGTCATCGGACTGTTTTTGCCGCTGAAAATAGATTTCGGCGGCCCGGGCGACGTCGGCGACTGCTTTGACCTCAGGGATCGACTGGGCTTCAGCCAGCAGGTGGCGGGCAGGGACTAGCTTGGCCAGCACGGCATCAACATCTGCTTGATCGTCGAAGCCGCCCGCGTTGTCCCAATCGGGTGATGTGGGGAAACGAAGCCGGTCCATTACCCGGCAATCGTCGCGCTTCAGGTTTTCTTGCAACTTGGTGGATTCGTTAGGGATCAACGGCAGAATCAGGCTCTGGCAATCATCCTTGATCTCCATTTCGCGCCTCAGTTCTGCCGGCGGATCAATGTTTCCCGCACTGAATTCCAGTCGTAAATTATCCGCCGACCTGAAATTCGAATGTAAGGAATTTTCCCGGAATTCCTCCAATTTCGGAGCGTTCCCGGACTCACCGGGACTCGCTTCAGAAGTTCTTCCGTGTCGATAAACCCCTCCGGGGCGGGTTTGCTGTCGGTCATTAGATGGTCGTCTTCAGGCATAAATTTTTCTATTGGCCGTCAAAAGGCCTATATCCCCAATATTAATGGTTATTGTTAAATTGCAAATTATTAAGTTATTGACAGAAACATGCATATGGTATATGGTAAGCAAAACTCCGCGAAAATTGGGGATGAAAGACCTGTTGGGAGGCCACAACTTTTTAGAAAAAGAATTGCGACGTCTATGCCTGCACCTGACCCTGCCACCCGCCCGGCGCTGTTCCGGGAGTCACGGGCAGTTTTTGGGGCCGAGGTGCGGTTTGGCGGGTCATGGCGGTCCAAAGTCAGCGAGTTAAGGCGTCGAGCCTCGCGCGCACCAAACCCCCGAGGAAAAGCCGCAAGACCACCACCCGGGGGGCGTGGCGGCACACTTCGGCCGTCAAATCGGCGCTGAACCCAGGATTGCTGTCCCAAGCCCGAGGCTGTTAATTGTGATGGGAGAAAGTCAAATCACGTGTTATCTACTGGCGCCACAGCGAACCATTTCTCGGCTTCCTTCTTCGTTGCAAGCCCTTTGTAGTTTCCATGCAACATTGTAGGCGAGTTTCCAGCCTGCTGTGCGGTTAGATTCTCGTTGCCACTAAGCGCGAAGTGATAGGTGCAAAAGCTGTGGCGCAGACCGTTAGGCTTGCGAGCCAAGGGCACCTTCTTGCCTTTAACCTCCACAAGCGCCTTGCCGCAAAGGTCGCGGAATTGCTGCTGGAACGTGATCTCGTGCAGCGTCCAAATCTTCCCTGTGCAATCGGTGTAAAGAGCAAGCCACTGCGCCAGGGCCGGCACGACCTCAACGAGTCGTCGCTGCCGGGTTTTGGCTTTGCTGGCACTGACCTCAATGTGGTTCTCAACTCGCCGCAAGTCTTCCCAGTCCAGCCGGGTCAGTTCAGCAGTTCGTAGCCCGGCGAGGCCGCTAATGGCGATCATCGCCCGCAACGGACCCGAGGCGGCATCGAGCAGGGCCCGAAATTCGGCCGGCGTGTAGAACAAGATTTCAGACCCGTTGCCTTTTTGCGGCCTCATTCCATCGGCTTCGTTCAGGCGGTGCGTTTGGGAAAGAAGGTCGTTACGAACAGCCCATTGCAGGAATTGCCTGATTGCTGCCCGGTAATGATTGCGGGACTTAGTAGATATGGCAGCGCGGCCATTGTGCGACTTGGAACGCAGCTTTCCCAGCCCCGCCATGAAAATGTCGAGGCTCGACTTGCCCAAGTCGCAAACGTCGGTATTCGCAAACGTGGCTACAAACCTCCGGAGCATGATAGCCCGGTTGTACGCGTACCGTGGGCTAATCTCGGGCCGCTTCCCATCGGAGGATTTCGTGCGTGGTTCCTCGGCAGCAAGGAACTGCTCAACGGCTTGTTTCAGGTTCACTCGCTTCAGAGTTACCTCAGTGCGCAGAAACGCGTCCACTGCCTCACCTACCGACTTCCCGTGCAGTTTGCCTGCCGCGTCGCAGTAATGCGACACTGCCTCGGACAGGGTAACACGTCGCCCCGTGTCTACATAGAATTGGCGCAGTCGTTCCAGCGCCACCAAGGCAGCAGATGCCTGGCCTGGAGACAGGACGGCGGACTGGCACCCCTTCTTCAAGTCCGCAACCACCTTGTCGCCTGCGCGCTTTGCTTCGCCGTAGGTGGCGAAGTCCTTCGTCCGACTGGCTGGCGTGCCGTCAACCCGCGCCCTCCAGTAGAGCCGATAAGGCTGGGATTTATGTGGCCGCTTGTAGATGGTCGCCCAGACCTGCCCTCGTCCCTTATAACGCAACTGTTTCGGGAATTTCACTTTTTGCTCGTTTTCAATCCCTGCCTGCGCCGAAATGTTTGGGGAATGTTTGGGGTGATCGGCCAATTCACCGTTTTCCTTGGGAAAAGTGGTGCGCTTAGCAGGACTTGAACCTGCAAGCTGCCCACAGCGTGCCACTCGCCTGATTGCCCAAACCCGCTTCAAAGAGCTTGGTTGATTCAGCCCGAGTGCGCTCGACGTTTGGCGGGCGCGCTCGTTGTCTTTGTCTTCGGGGTCCGGGAAGACTCTGGCCAAGTAATCAGGTAGCCGCCCGTTGGTCATCTGAACCGCAGCAAGCGCCTGAAAATCCTTCTCGATGTCCTCGAATCGCTCCTTGATTATCCCAAGATTGCGTTCGGCCAATTGAAGACGATCAACCAATGAACTCGTGTGGCTGATTCGGATAAACCCCTGCGGGAATGGCTGAGCACCATCCGGAACAGATGCAGTCGTTTACGCCTGCCCTCATGGATCACCCATGCTCCCTGGCCAAAAGCCACCTGCACTTCCTGCTCGGGAGGTTTGTGACGAAGCCGTTGCGCGGGTTGAGCGGCAGTAACTGTTGGAAAACGCGGAGGTGTCCAAAACGTCTTTCGTGGTGTGCTAACCTGAGCAAAGCAGGGAAGCGACGTAGAAGTCGCTGCCAGCGCAGGAAATGGCTCGGTGCAAAAATTTTGACGATTTTTGAAAGATTCGGCCTTCTGGTTACGTATATAGTATATGGAACGACTTCTAGCCATTAAGACCAAAGAATGGGAGCAATTCGCGATCCGTGCCCGGTTCAGATCCGCCCGCCTTGCCGAACTCTGCGGTGTTCCTGAGCGCCAGTTACAACGCTTTTTTAAGCTACATATGGAGGACACCCCCGGCAGATGGCTCCGAAAGCTGCGATGTTGCATCGCCAAAGATCTCCTGGCGCGGGGTTTTTCCACGAAATCGATCGCCGAGGACCTCCGATATGCCCATCCGTCGCACTTTTGCCGTGAATTCAAGGCGGTTTTCAGAGCAACCCCTCAAGCATTCACGGCCAGGCGGGGAGCATGAATCGCAGCTTGTCGTTTTTATGCTATAATGTCGGAATTGTACTATCAAAAATGCTTTACGACCCGCGGTCATTCTGGAAAACTACCCGCGTAATGTAACCATCCCTTCCATGGCGCTTTGTTGGATCGGGGTTCAAAAACAATAGATCTTAAAACTAATCACGTCAGGTTTTGCAATTGGAAGTATTACTTACGTAGTCATGGAAATCTTTCAGAACCTGCATAGGTCTTTGTTCAATCAGCGAAGAACGACCGTTGTGCCGGAATGTATGCAAAGGTGAAAACCATCCCGACTAGGTGGCCTTCGTCAAGGAGGCGGGCCTTATCAACCAGGAGAATTAACATGAAAGCGAAGAGCATTATCCTCACACTGGCGGCAAGTTGCTCGTTGTTTCTCGCGCTGCTGCCCCGTGTTCAGGCGTGCGACCCGCCGCCCGAGGGCATTGTCAGTTGGTGGCAGGCCGAGGGCGATGCCCATGACGTGTCCGGGACCAACAGCGGGGCTGCGGCAGGCAGTGTCGGGTTCGCTCCGGGCATCGCCGGGCAAGCCTTCAGTTTCGACGGCCAGAGCGGCTACATTCAAGTGGCTGACTCCCCCAGCCTCAACTTTAACTCCAATTCGCCCATGTCGATCGAGTTATGGGCGTATCGTACCGGCTCGGAAACGGCCATGTGTTTCCTGGGCAAACGCGTCCCCAACTGCGCCAGTCAGTGGGAATATCAAATGGCCTTTGACCCCGCTAACGGTCTGCATTTCGACAGTAGCAGCGCCGGCGTTTACACGGGTATGCCCATGCCCACCAATGTTTGGATCCATTTGGCCGCGACTTTCGATGGCACCACCTTCAACTTCTACACAAATGGCGTCTTGGCCGCCACGAACACCGGCACACTTGGCCCGCCCAACAATGCCCCGCTGCAAATAGGCAGTTCCGGCGGTTGCGCCTATTTCAACGGGTTGCTTGATGAAGTCTCCCTCTACAACCGGGCCTTGTCGGCTGCGGAAATCGCCGCAATTTACGATGCTGGTGTTCCCAATCGATGCTGCATCGAATCCAGTTTTATTTCTCAACCTATCAATCTCACCATCACCCAGGGAAATGACGCCCTCTTGGAGTTTTCCGTCCTGGGGACATCGCCTCTCTTTTACGAATGGTATTTCAACAGCAACCTCATCGCCAACGCCACGGAGAACTCCCTTTTGCTGACCAATCTACAGATGTCGCAAGCGGGTTATTATCTGGCGACGGCAAGCAACAATATGGGCTGGTTCGCCACCTCGAATGCCCTGCTCACGATCAATGCCGCTCAGGCCATTGCACCCGCCCCCAATATCGTCAGTTGGTGGAAAGCGGAAACCAATGCGCTGGACGTTTATGGCACGAACAACGGAACCATTTCCGGCTCCCTTAACTACGCCACGGGAAAGGTTGGCCAGGCCTTCAGTTTCGACGGTCAGGGCGGCTATATCCAGGTGGCCGATTCACCGAGCCTGAATTTTGGAACGAACTCTCCGGTCACGGTGGAATTGTGGGCCTATCGCACGGGATCGGAAAACGTCATGTGTTTCGTGGGCAAGCGGGACACCAACTGCGGCGCGACCTGGGAATACCAAATGGCCTTTGATCCGACCAATGGCATGTATTTCAACAGCAGCAGCGCAGGCGTTTACACGGGTATCCAGATGCCGGTTGATACGTGGCTGCATCTGGCCGCCACTTTTGATGGCGGCACCCTTAGCTTTTATACGAACGGCGTCCTGGCTGCCACGAACACCGGAACTTTAGGCCCAGCAAATAATGCTCCATTGGAAATTGGCAGTTCGGGTGGCTGCTCGCTCTTTCATGGCCTGATTGATGAACTGGCCATTTACAATCGCGCCCTCTCCGCCGCCGAGATTCAGGCCATTTATAACGCCTCCCTCGCTGGCCGGTTCATCGATATGAATCAGAACGGCCTCCCGGACGCCTGGGAAAGGCAATACTTTGGCAACCTCAACCAAACCGCCAGTGGAGATTTCGATGGCAACGGCATGAGCAACCTGCAGAAATACCTGCTGGGCATCGATCCAACGGATTATTACGACGGAACCTTGCCCACGATTGGCATCGTCGGGGGAAATAATCAGGTGGGCTTAACCAATACCGTCCTGTCTCAGCCCTTGGTGATGAGAGTTTCCCGCAATGGCGCGCCTCTCACTAATGCCCCCATTCTGTTTTCCGTCACGCAGGGTGGCGCGCTCGTCGCCAGCAATTCCAACGGCGCTTTCACAAACAACCTACTGCTTAGAACTGACTCTTCTGGCAATGCCACCGCGTTTTTGCTCCTTCCGTCAACGATCGGCACTACCAATCTCGTCCAGGCTTCTGCTTCCAGCGCTGGCAACTCTGTCCATGTCACCTTTTCCGCGTTTACTTGCGCCTCCATCCCCTCAGGCATCGTCAGTTGGTGGCAGGCCGAGGGCGACGAGCACGACGTTTATGGCACCAATAGCGGCGCGACCTTCGGTGCAGTCAACTTCACCAATGGCATTGTCGGCCAGGCTTTTAGCTTCGATGGCCAAAGTGGTTACATCCAGGTGCCCGATTCACCGAGCCTCAATTTCGGCTCCACTTCGCCCATGACCGTCGAGTTATGGGCTTACCGCACCGGCTCAGGAAGCGTGATGCATTTCCTCGGCAAGCGGGCCATCAACTGTGGATCGACTTGGGAATACCAAATGGCCTTCGATCCGAACAGTGGACTCAGCTTTGATGGCAGCGGCGGTGGCGTCTTCACGGGTTTGCAGATGCCGTTGAACACCTGGATGCATCTGGCGGCTACATTCGATGGCAGCACCTTTCGATTCTACACCAACGGCGTCCTGGCGGGTACCGGCTCCGGCACGTTAGGGCCGCCCAACAATGCCCCACTCGCCATCGGCAGTTCCGGTGGCTGCCTCTACTTCGCCGGACTCATCGATGAGGTCGCAATTTATAAGCGCGCGTTATCAGCCTCGGAAATCGCGGCCATTTGCAATAGCGGCAATCCCAGCCGTTGCGCCGTCGCGCCCATCATCCTCGCCCAACCTTCCAATCTGACCGTCCTCGCTGGCCAGAATGTGCTGTTTCAGCCTACCATCCTCGGAACTTCACCTTTCAACTTCCAATGGTATTTCAACAGCAATGCCATTGCGGGTGCCACCCAAAGCGGTCTGAGCCTGACCAATGTTCAAAAATCCCAAGCTGGCTATTACTCATTCGCCGTGGCCAATTCCCAAAGTTCAGCCCTCAGCTCCAATGTTCTGTTGACGGTCAATCGTTCCGTGGGAGTTTCCGCGCCTTCCAACACTATCAGTTGGTGGCGCGCTGAAGCCAATGCCAACGATGTCTATGCCCTTAATAACGGCAGCGTCTCGGGCGGTGTCACTTACACCCCCGGCGAGGTCGGCCAGGCCTTCTGCTTCGATCCCTCCAGCGGTTGCGTCACTGCCGCCGATTCACCCAGCCTGCGCCTCTCCGGTCAATTTTCCATCGAAGCTTGGATCAATACCCGCTCTACTGCCTCCAGCCATCCCGACCAGTCCATTGTCTCGAAAGTCGGCGGCGCCGTGGGAAACAACGGCTACCAGCTCGTCCTCTCCGGCAACAACATCGTCGGTCAATTCAACAGCCCCGGTCAGAATTGGCCCGGGAATCAACTCATCGCTTCCGGTGTCATGGTTTCTAATGTCTGGACCCACGTGGCCTGGACCTACGATCAATCCACCTCTCGGATCTATATCAATGGTCAACTCGCCGCCAGCAGCGCCATTGGTTCCCATGCTGTTGTCACCAACAGCGCGCCTTTCCGAATCAGCGGTGATGACAACAACCACGCCTACTTTGACGGGTTCATTGACGAGCCGGCGATCTACAGCCGTGCGCTTTCTGCCTCCGAAATTCAAACCATCTACGCAGCTTCCGTTGGGGGCAAATTCCAGGACGACAACCACAACGGCATGCCTGATGCCTGGGAAATGCAGTACTTCGGCAATCTCAATCAAGACCCCAATGCCGACTTCGATAGTGACGGCCTGAGCAACATACAGGAATTCCTCCACGGCACGGATCCAACCAATCCCGACACGGATTACGACGGTCGCAATGACGGCCAGGAAATCATCGATGGCACCGACCCTCTTGACCCAAATAGCGTGTTGCCCGTCCAGTTGGCCTATTGGTCGTTCGACAATACGACCAACTACGCGGGTGCTCAGGGCCAATCCCCGCTAATCGCGACCAACGCCGTGAGCGTCACGGGTATCGTCACCAACGCGTTGCTCTTGGACAGCACGAATACCGCCGTGCTCATCTTCAACGACCGGGAGACCAACGCCCTGGCGAACATTAACCTCCAAAAGGGAACATTGAGCTTTTTCTTCAAGCCGAACTGGACGAGTGCGATTTTGGGCGGCACTGGTCCGGGCAGCAACGGCCGGCTAGTCGAAATGGGCAATTGGAGTTCCAACTACTCCGCAGGTTGGTGGACACTTTCCCTGGCTGCCGATGGGAACAGCCTCTATTTCATCACGGCGTCGAGCGGAAACGTCGTCACGAACCTGGCTACGCCTATTTTTTGGCTTTCCAACAACTGGCAGCACTTGGCCCTCACGTACACGGCCACGAACAGCCAACTCTACGTTAACGGCCTCCTTTCGACAAACAACGCCATACAAACCAACAGTGTCGGTGTCTCCTATTTTCCGACTGCTGCCGAGCGCGCAGTCAGCGGTCTAAAGATCGGCAGCGATGGCGGTACTAATCAGGCGCACGGAGCTTTCGATGAGTTGCGAGCGTATAACTATCCATTTGCGGCGACGGACGTCGGTGCGGTAGGCGGGGGCCTGAACTACTGCTTCCTGTATGCCCAAAACGTCTATAGTCCCACATACATGCTCACCGCCTGTCCTCCGGAGCCAGGCATCCCGGGCGATTCGGTCACCATCAATGGTTCAGTCGGCGAACTTCCCGGGTTGATGGAACTGATTTACTTCAGTTTTGGTGGGAATCCCTCCCCATATTGCCCGTCCTCGTTTCCACCTTTGCAATTTCAATATTACGTCAATGCCGTTAGCATCTCGTGGGGAACAACCTCCGGCTCGCCCGCCTCCGGAGGTCTCCCGGTCCGTCCGCTTGGTCCCTTCTCCTTCTCTTTCAACCGCGTCGAATCGGGCAAAGTCAGCATTTCCGCCACCGAAAACATCGGCTTTGGACCAATTCCTTCTTACCCGCAGCCCTGCCCCGTCCGTATCGCGGTCCTCGCCCGACAACGTTTGGCGTATTGGGCCTTCAACGGCCAGTGGAATGGTGACGGCGGACAGTTTCCCGTCGTTCAGAATAACATCTCCTCTTCCTCCTTTTCTCCTTCGCCCTTTGGTCAAGGCCTTCTTTTCAATAGTCAAAACATGGATCTCCAATATCCGGCCTTTGGCAACGACAACCTGCCTCAGACCGACTCCCCGGCTGGCAGTGGCACCCCAAACATAAGCCGAAATCGGGGTACAGTACGCTTCTGGTTCTGCCCCAATTGGAGTAGCATCAATAGCGGCGGCGGCAATGGCACTCCCGCTAATGGCGGTACTTTCCTCGACATGCTCGCCGGCGATTGGAAGCTTCGCTTTGATCCTAATCCTAATTCCAGTGACCCGAATCAAACCCTAATCGAGCTTTACGCCAATGGGGGCCAGAAACTTCTTTCCGGCAGCGTCAACTGGATCGCTAACCAATGGCACCTGATCACAGTGACTTACTCCGGAGGCCAGACAGCTCTTTACGTGGACGATAGAACAACGCATGTCGCCACTGGTCAACCGGTCCTGCCTAGTGGCTGTAGTTTCGATGGCGCTTTTAATGGCAGTTTTCGCCTCGGCACTGACGGCGGGGCCGGCCCAGTGGGCGGCGTCATCGATCAGTTGGAAACCTTCAACTATGACCTGACTATAGACCAGGTGATCGCTGACTACGCCCTCGCTGCCAATCTCGACTCTGACGGCGACCACGTCACCAATTTGCAGGAATGGAAAAACGGCACCAACCCATTTGTCCCAGACTTCCTTTGGAGCCCGCAAACTTCCCCAAATCCCAGTCTCCAACTCCTTCAGCCTATCAACAACGTTCAGGTTCCTTGACCTATGAAAGTTACCTCACATCATTGGACGATTCGCATCGCCTCGCTGTTTCTGGTGGTTTTGCAGCTTGCTGGCCCTCTGCGGCCCTCTGCCTGGGCTGCGGCTCTGGGTACTTCCAATTCGCCCCAAGTCACGCCCGTCAGCCAGACGCGCGGAATTCCCCCGCCGCAAATGCCGCCAGCACCTGTCACGCGGCTGCCAAATCTGGGGCGCGTGGATATGATGCCTCACTTCTCAGCCATGCCCACTGAAGCCGAAATTTTCGCGGCCCACGTGTTTTCGCTCGCTCTCCTGCCCGTTGGCAAACCCGCACCTCAGGAAAATAAGGCTCTCGCGGATGCCTTGCTTCTGTACCTTCGGCGCGCTGACCCTGAAGACCAGTCCGCCATGCTTGCCTTCCTCCGGGCGTTTCCAAATTCCGCCTGGAAACCCGCGCTGCTCCTGAACCTCGGCATCGTCTGGCGGCAGACTGGCTTCTTCTCGCGGGCTCTGGACTCCTGGCAACAAGCCTGGGACCTCACCAAAACCGAAACCGCCGTCAAGCCAAAGAGCATCGCGGACCGCGCTTTGGGCGAATTGTTGCAAATCAATGCCTGGGTTGGCCGGCGCGAAGCTCTCGAACCTTTGTTGGCCGAGATTGGCGATCGTGAAATCTCTGGAGGCGCGACGGAAATGCTCGCTGGCGCACGCGAAGGTCTCTCGATCATGAAAAATACACCCGAGAAGGGCTTTCTGTGCGGGCCCCTGGCGCTCAGGCAGATCGCTCTGGCCACTCAGGCCAAACCCGACCTCTCCAGACTCATCGAGTCCAGGTCCACGCCCAAAGGATTCTCCCTCACACAAGTGAATCAATTGGCTGCGGAGATGGGATTGCAATATCAAATGGCCAAACGACAACCGGGCAGCCTTATCCCCACAAACTCCGTCATCCATTGGAAACTTAACCACTACGGCGCAATCCTCAAACAGGAAGATGGCCATTATCTCGTTCAGGATTCGACCTTCAACCGCGTTTTTGGGCAGGAACTTTGGATTAGCCAGGCCGCGCTGGACGAGGAATCCAGCGGCTATTTCCTCATCCCCGCAGGACCATTGCCACCTGGTTGGCAGCCTGTTGCCCCCGAAGATGGTGGCAAAGTCTGGGGCAAAGGAGCCGTTACGGCGAAAGATCAGACTGCGTTTACCCCAAATGACTGCAAGATCTGCCAACAGGGCATGGCTTACGGTATGGCCCAGTCCAGCGCTCATCTGATGTTGGTCAGCCTGAACATCGTTGACACTCCGGTCGGCTATCACCCTCCGCTCGGACCCGACGTTGACTTCACCCTTGTTTACAACCAGCGAGATGTTTATTCCCAAGTGGAACCATCTTACTCCAACCTCGGCAGTAAGTGGACGTTTGGCTGGTTCAGCTATATCACCGACCACGGTGTTCTGGGCAATCGCACCACCGTGACTCGCTATGTGAGCGGCGGTGGCCAGATAACGCATGGCTCGTATAATACTTTGACCGGATCCTATGCTGCGGACCGTGATGGAAACGTCCTTCAGTATCTCCGTTCCGACAAGTATGTAATGACCCTTCCGGACGGCTCAGTGAACATTTTCAGCCAGCCCAGCACCGTAAACTTTGGGCAGCGCCAAATGTACCTGACCCAGGTGATCGACCCCCAGGGAAACACGGTCACTCTGAACTACGACAGCCTCGGCCGGATTTCTTACCTCAACGACGCCCTCAGCCAATCCACGCTCTTTCATTATGATCTAGCCAGCCAGCCTTACCGCATCACCCGCATCGAGGATCCCTTCCACCGCATCGCCTCCTTCGAGTACAATCAGAACGGCTACCTCATGCGAAGCACTGATGTCAGCGGCATGAGTTCCGCCTTCATTTACAGTCCCGGGGGAGATTTTATCAGCCAAATGACCACTCCCTACGGGGTCAGCAGATATAGCTACACGGAAAATGGCACGACCAGAAGCCTTTCCATGACCGATCCAAACGGGGATCAGGAATATATCCTCTACCGGGACACGCCCATCCCGATTGGTAGCGGGAACTCATTCCCTCCAGACAGCGAGAGCCATGATCCCGGGTTGGGTGACAACAGCGGTCTTGAGTTTCGTAATACGTTCTATTTCGACAAAGCCGTCATGAAACAATACGGCTCCTCAGACCCGACCAAGGCTACCATTTACCATTGGCTGCATGATAATGATGTTTCGGGTCCATTGCTCGCCTCAGGCATTCTGGAAAGCCTTAAGCTGCCGCTGGAAAGCCGCATCTGGTATGCCTATCCAAGCCAATCCCAGCCCGAATACTCAGGCGGCGTCGCCCTCAGAATGCCCAGCCTCATCGCGCGAGTCGTTGAAGACCCCAGCGGCTCGGGCGGTTATTCGACGCAGTCCCACAGCATGAGTTACAATCAACTCGGCCGCTTGACCTTGGAGACGGATCCGCTCGGCCGCTCTACGGCAATCAACTACGCCATAAACTCCGTTGACGTGCGCTCGGTTCGTCAACTCGTGGGGTCCAAGCAAAATGGTTATCTGGCCCAATTCCTTTACGCTCTTGGCCAACACCGCCCAACCACGTACGTTGGGCCGGCCGGGGAAACCTACAACCTCACTTGGAATGCCGTCGGCCAGCTAAGCCAGATCAGCGATCCAAACGGGAATGCAACCCACTTCACGTACACTTCAACTTATCTGACCACCATCAGCCAGGACTGGAGCGGAGGAACGAAAACGACCTCCCTCGCCTATGATGGTTTCGGCCGCCTCTACTCCGCCACGGATTCCGAAGGTTATACGCTCACTTACACTTATGATCTGCTTGATCGTGTCACCCAAATCACATATCCGGACACCACCTTCGAAAAGCTCATCTATTCCCGGCTCGACCTTGTCTATTTCTATGACCGCAGCGGCCACGCTACGAGCACGACGTTCGACAACGTTGGCCGCCCGCTGACCGTCAGGGACAGCCTTGACCGCATCACCAAGTATTCCTGGTGCGGCTGCGGTTCGCTCGAAAGCATCACCGATCCTCTCAATCAGGTCACTTCCTGGTTCCGTGACATCGAAGGGCGCGTCACCAGGAAGGTCTTCTTCGATAACAGCGCCGTTTCGTACACATACGAACCCCTTAGTGGCCGGCTCTCAACGATCACCGACCCCAAAAACCAGGTCAAAACCTACTCTTACTTCAAGGACGACTCCCTCCGCGGTGTTTCGTACTCCGGCAACAGCGTTGCCACCCCTAACGTCAGTTTTGCCTACGATCCCATTTTCCCACGTTTGGCATCCTTCACCGACGGCAATGGCACCACGACGTACAGTTATTATCCCGTCACCACGGATCACGTCCTCGTCGATGGCTTCAACACCCTCTTCTTCGGTGCAACTTTGGGTGCCGGCCAGTTGCAGAGCGTCACTGGCCCAAACAATAACTATTCCATCCATTACACCTACGACCTGCTGGGCCGCCGCACCGGCCGATCCATCGGCTCGCTGGCAGACTCCGTGGGTTACGATGCCTTGAATCGCGTGACCGGCCATGTCACGCCCCTGGGCACTTTTACGCCCACGTACCTGAATGCCACGTTTCGGCCCACTTCCATTCAATTTCCCAATGGCCAACTCACTACCTTTGCCTATCTGGACAACGCACACAATCAAAGGCTCCAAAGCATTACGCACCAGGATGGCTACGGCGCTCTCATCTCCCAATTCGGCTACACTTACGACGTCCTCGGCCGCATTATCGAGTGGACCCGCACGCAGGACACTGCCCACAGCGACGACCTGGATCTGCGCTATGACAATGAAGGCCAATTGCGCAACGCCGTCGCCTGGGCCGATTACGTCAGCCCCGCCGTCCTGACCAATGGCTACGCCTATGACTATGACTCCGCCGGCAATCGCACCAGCGAACAGCAGGAACCGCCGTACTGGAACCCGCCTCCAATTACCGGCCCGGTCGCCGTCGTCAGCCAGTCCGGCTACAACAATGTCAATCAATTGACTGCCCGCAACAGCTTGAGCCAGCCCAATCCTCCCCTCCACGTTCAAGCCTGGCTCAGCGGAGCCCCCTCCACCGCCACTGTCAGCGTCGATTCCCAGCCCGCTCAGCCGGCCCAACTCAGCCCCAATCCCGGCTGGTCCTCGCCTTCCGGCGGCGTGGTTCTGGACGCCACGGTCGCCACGGGCGGCGGCAGCAGCTACGATCACACCTTTAAAGTTCAAGCGGGAGGGAGCTCCGCCAATTACAGCTTGGCGGTCGCCGGAGACACGACTAAACTCCCTCAGTTCGATAACAATGGCAATTGCACGCAAGACAACACTATTGGTGGCACCACCACGACCTACGGCTGGGATGCTGAGGATCGCCTGGTAAGCATCAACAATATCGCCAACAATTCCAGCACCCAATTCGGCTATGACGGTTTTGGCCGGCGCGTGAGCATCGTGGAAAAAGACAATTTTGGCACCGTTCTTAAAACCAGCAGTTTCGTCTGGGACGGAACTGCACTGCTTCAGTGCCGCGAGACGTTTGGCACGACGATCCGCGTCAAGACGTATTACCCGGAGGGGATGTATGTACAGGACACGACCGCCGGCACGACGACTACCGGGAGCTTTTTTTACGAGCGCGACCACCTGGGCAGCATCCGGGAGATGACCGATGCCAACCAAAC
>JAJPHR010000038.1 GCA_021325145.1 Verrucomicrobiota bacterium
TTGGCCGTCCGTGCGGTCGAACGCATCTGGAATTTGTCCTGCCTCGTCCTCACTCCCAAGACTTTGGCTGGAGTCGGGATCGATTATCCCCGGCCGCAAACCATTGGTCCCGACCGTCTGGCCAACGCCGTGGCTGTATCGCACCATTTCGGCGCGCCGGCGGTGGTGGTTGATTTCGGCACAGCGGTCACCTTCGATGTCGTGGATAAAAAGTGTAATTACATCGGCGGCATCATCGCGCCTGGGCTGGCGGCCATGACGGAATACTTGCACGAGAAGACCGCTTTGTTGCCGAAAATCAAGATCCGCGAGATTAATGTGGTGGTCGGAAAGAACACACGTGAAGCCATGTTGATCGGCGCGGTGCACGGATATCGCGGGTTGATTCGCGAATTGATCGCGGAATTGAAGCAGGAGCTTCGCGTGCGGCGGCTCCCAGTCGTTGCGACTGGTGGTTACGCTTCACTAATGGCTGCCAGAATGCCTGAAATCACTTCTGTGGATCCATTGTTGACCTTGGAAGGCTTGCGGCTCGTGTGGAATAAAAAGACAAGCGTGGCTTAAGACCTTGAATTTGATCGCGCTTACGAATAAGAACCTGTCTTAAAAGGGCGGGCAGTCCTCTGCCTGCCGTCGGCGTGCGCAGAGTGGCGCGCCCTACCGAGACAGTTTCCAAATGTGCCATGAACATTGTTGAAGCAACGAAACTTTACGAATCGTGGCTCGGCAGGCTCACCCCACTCTTGCCGGCGGACTTGAAACTGAAGCACGACCGAATGCGGGCGGATGCGTTTTCCTTTCTGCGCGCGACGTATTATCGTTGGGCTCAGCTCTGGCCCAAGGCTTGTCCGGAATGCACGAAGGTCACCAGGGTGCTGTCGGTCGGCGATCTGCATGTGGAGAACCTAGGCACCTGGCGTGACGTGGAAGGTCGCCTGGTTTGGGGAATCAATGATTTCGACGAGTGCTATCCGCTGCCGTTCACCAATGACCTGGTTCGCCTGACGGTGAGCGCAGCCTTCGCGATCTCCGAGGGAAAGCTCGATCTGACTCCCAAAGAAGCCTCCACGGCCATTCTTCGGGGGTATTCAGACTGCCTCAACGCGGGCGGCAAGCCGTTCGTGCTCGCGGACAATAGCAGTCCATTACGGTTCATGGCGCGAGAGCGGCTGAATACACCTGAAAGATTTTGGGACAAGCTCCATCAGTACGCTCCGCTCAAAAAACTGCCGCCGCCGCGCGCAGTCAAGGGCATCAAGAAGCTTCTGCCCGACCCGCAGACTCCCCTGCGCTTCGTGCATCGGATTGCGGGGCTTGGCAGTTTGGGAAAGTTGAGGTTCACCGCGATTGGAACCTGGGTTGGCGGGTTGCTCGCGCGCGAGGCGAAGGCTCTCACACCGTCGGCATGTATTTGGGCCACCGGCTCCAAAGGCGGCGGTCCTATTTTCTACGACCGGATTCTTGGCACGTCCGTTCGTGCTCGCGACCCGATGGTAGCGGTGCAGCCGCCCTGGCTCACCCGCCGTTTGTCGCCGGATTGTTTTCGCATCGAGCTGGTGGACCTGCCCAAACGACGCGATGAAAATGACCTGCTTTATTCGATGGGTTGGGAAACAGCCAACGTCCACCTTGGAAGCGGCAAAGCTGCCCGGATCAGGGCCGATTTGAAATCGCTCGGCAGCGACTGGCTGCATCGAATGGCGAAAGTCATGCGCGGCGCGATGCTTGATGATTGGGAGAGGTGGAAAAAAGGATAACCGCCAGGCACCAACACCCAGGCATCAGAAAAGCTCCAAATACCAAACTTTAATCGTGCCGTTTCGCTTGGTGCTTGGAATTTGGAACTTCTCTGGCGCTTGGATGTTGGTGTGCTTGATGATTCCGTCCTGCCCTTTGCAACTTGAGCTTCAGGTACGTTGTTGGCAAGCTGCGCCGGAATGAATCGCATTGTGGAACGATTTGCCCGGCTGGAAGAGCAGGCCCGGAAAGGGTTCGTGGTCTATATCGGAGCCGGCGACCCAAACCTGGAAGCGACGCGCCAGTTGGCGCTGGAGTTCGATCGGGTGGGTGTGGATGTGCTGGAGTTGGGCGTGCCGTTTAGCGACCCGCTGGCCGACGGCCTTGTGAATCAATTGGCGGCGCAGCGCGGCCTCGAGTCGGGAACCACTCCAGCCAAAGTGCTGGAGACCGTGCGAGCCATCCGCAAGGATTCGCAAATTCCCATTGTCTTCTACATTTATTTTAATCTCCTCCACCGTTACGGATTTCAGAAGTTCATCACGGACGCGGCGCAAGCTGGCGTCGATGGCTTGTTGGTGCTCGACCTGCCGCCGGAGGAATCCGGCAACTACGAAAGCATGATGCGCGCGGCTGGTCTGTGCGTGATATATCTGGTTGCGCCCACGACGCCGGAAGATCGCATCGAACTCATCGTCAAACGAGGCACTGGATTTATCTATTATGTTTCGCGCGAAGGGGTCACCGGCATGCAAAGCAAAGTGTCCGACACCATCGCGCAAATGACGGCGAAAATCCGGGCGCATACGCAATTGCCCATCGCTGTGGGCTTCGGCATTTCCAATCCCGAGCAGGCGCGGACTGTCGCCGCGAGCGCGCAGGCCATTGTGGTTGGCAGCGCAATCGTCAATCAAATCGCCCAGCACGGAAGGAGCAAGGAACTGGTGCCGCGAGTGGCGGCGTTTGTGAAATCGCTTGTCGATGCGGTGAAGAAATAGCACCGGTTAGGCGCCGGGGTTGGTGCTTGATTGTCGATTCCTGATGGTTGAAAGTGGGTTTAATATGAGTGTCAAGTCCAAGTCGAGCAACGCGGATCGTTTCGTGATCATCATGGCCGGCGGGAAGGGCGAACGTTTCTGGCCCGTCAGCCGCGAAAAAACTCCCAAGCAGCTTCTCACCTTGTTGGGCAAACGCTCCTTTTTGCAGGAAGCGGTTGACCGGGTGTTGCCGCTGGTGCCATTGAAGAACATCTTCGTCATTACGAATGAAGTGCAGGCGCCGGAGGTCCAAAAGCAGCTTCCCAAATTGCCCAAGGCGAACATCATCGCGGAACCCTGCGGACGCGACACTTGCGCGGCGGTCACGTTGGGAGCGGCAATTGTCGGTGCGCGCTCCACGACGGGCGTGATGGCGGTGCTGCCCGCCGACCATGTCATTCCGGAGGAGAAAAAATTCCAGCAAGTCTTGTCCGATGCGTTCGATCTGGCCTCGCGCGGACGGGCCATCGTAACTATTGGAATCAAACCCACCGAACCCGCCACGGGTTATGGCTACATCCACGTCGGTGAACCGCTGCCGCCGCCGGAAGGCGTCAAGGCTTACAAAACCACTTTCTTTCGCGCCGAACAGTTCGTGGAAAAGCCTCATTTTGACCGCGCTCTGGAATACGTTAACAGCGGCCGTTACCGCTGGAACGCCGGCATGTTCGTCTGGTCTTTTGTTACCATCACGGAGGGCTTGCAAAAGCATCAACCCGAGATGTTCGAAGCCTGCCAGCGCTGGTTCAAGGTCGCGAACACTCCCGCCAAGCTGGACAAAGTGCTCGCCAAGGAATATCCCGCGCTCAAAAAAATCTCGATCGACTTCGCGCTCATGGAACACGCCCAAAATGTGGTCGTGGCCGACGGCTCGTTCGAATGGGACGACCTCGGTTCCTGGACGGCTCTCGGTCGCCATCTCAAACGCGATCCCGAGGGTAACGGCGTCGTCGCTGATCATTTCGTCCACGTGGATGGCGCGCGCAATATTATTTTCGATGCCCGCACCAAAAATCGCACGCCCATCGCCGTGGTCGGTTTGCGCGATTCAATCCTCGTCCAAACCGATGATGCCACGCTGCTGGCCCACAAGAGCCAGGCACAAAAGGTGAAGGAACTGGTGAAGAAGCTCGCTGAGGATCCCAAACTTAAGAAACTGACCTGACGGAGGAATCTTGCGTTGCCATTACCCGGCTATCCGCCGCCCATGATCCGCGACTCGCTTTCTTTGATCACTCCACCATCGTTTTCAATTCTTTCGGATTTGGCAATCCTCGCCTCTTCAACCGTCTCTTCCTGCGCGGTTGCCATTGCCGCTATTTCCTCGTCCGCTCCAGCGAGCACAAAGTGAAACTCGCTGCCGCCCTTCTTGCGATTCTTGGCCCCGATGCGGCCGCCGTGGGCGAGGACGATTTCGCGCGCGATGGATAAGCCCAGCCCAGCGCCGGTTTTCGTTTGGCCGGGCACGCGGAAAAAGCGGTCGAAAATGCGGTCGTGATAATCCTCCGGGATTCCCGGGCCGCGATCCAGCACGCTGAATTGGACGCCTTGATCGTCCGACCGGCGGGCTTGCATCACGATTTCCCCGCCCGCCGGGGAGTACTTGATCGCGTTTTGTATCAAATTGGTGAAGACGTGGTAAATCCGCTGACGATCCACAAGGACGGCCGGCAAATCCGGTTCGATGTCGCACTCCAACTTGAGTTCCTTGGCCCGCAAGCTGTCACGCGCCAGGTCAGCCGCGTTTTGAATGAGTTCGGCGGGGGACGTTTTTTCGCGGCGCAAATCCGTATTGCCTTGTTCCAACACGGTGAGATCCAGCAAGTCATTGAGAATCCGGAGCAATCGCTCGGAATCGTCCCGCGCCGCCACGAGCAGTTCGTGCTGGCCCGGCGTCAGCGGGCCAACAGTGCGTTCGAGCAACAAGTGCAGCGCCATGCGCACACTGGTGAGTGGCGTCTTGATTTCATGGCTGACGGTGGCCACCAGGTTGGTCTTCGCGTCATCGAGCAGTCGAAATCGGGTCACGTCGTACAACACCACGGCCACGCCGAACAAGGCATAATCCTCGTTCCGCATCGCCAGCACGCGCGGCAGGAAAAATTTCTCCTGCCCGTTCAGCCGAAACGAAACGGCCTCCTTGAAACTGTGCGGCAGAAAATCCTCGCCCCATTGCAAGGCTTTGCGGGCCGGTTCGCGCAAGCGTTCCGGCAATTCGTTTTTTAGATTCAATGCGCGGGCCAGTTCCACCGCCGCCGGATTGGTCAATTCGATGTTCGCATCCCGATTCAGAACGAAGATGGGATCGGGAAACGAGGCCAGCGTCGTCTCCATGGTGCGATCCAGGCGGACAATTTTTTCCGCGGTCGTCTGCCGGTAAGCCCGCAGCCGCGCGGCCATCTTATTGAATGACTGCGCCAAGTCGCCCAATTCATCCCCGGCCGACACGGGTACCACCTGGTCAAGGTTCCCCTCGCCCATTTCATGTGTCGCACGCGTCAGCGCCTGGATCGGCTCAAGAATCGAACGCGCCAATTGGTAACAGGCATAGCTGGCGATGATCAACGCGACCAGGATGCCGGCGATCATCAGGTTGGTGACGTGCTTGGTGACATTTTGCACGTTCTGCGTCGTGGCCAGGATCGCGTTGTGGTTCAAGGTCTGGATTTGGTCCAGCAGGCTGTCCATGGCTTCCGAGCCAGGCACGAGATTGACCTGGAACAAGCGCCGCTGTTCCCCCGGCTGATTCAACGCGAGTATGTTCGTGCCGGCGGTTCTGAACAGCCGGTAGTTGTTGTCCAACTTTCGGTTTAAGTTTTCCTCCTGTCGCGTCTTCCCGTTATGAAGCTGGGTATCCAGGTTTTGCTCGAACAAAGTCCGGTTCTTCTCGAACAGCGCGTTGCCCAGTCCCTTGCTGTCCTCCATGGCCATCGAGACACCGTCCTGCATGCGCAACAGGGCGTTCTTCATCCGCTGCACGGCCAGCACGCTGCGGTAATTCCCGGTCACGGTGGTGTCCACGTTCTCGGTGATGCGCGAGAACAGCACGATGGCATAAACGCCCACCGCGAGCAGGATCACCACGAACGGCAACAGATTCAGAAACAAACGCGTGCGCAACATAAACGCCGGGAGTTCCCGGGTCAGGTTTCGCCCAAACGACCGGGTCCCATTAACGACCGATGCAACGACCCAATTTGCTTCCACCCGGAGTCGGTTCACAAGCCCAATTTCTTTCTCTTTCGATAGAGGGTCGCGGGATCGATTCCGAGGATCTCCGCCGCCTCCTCCATCGTTGAGGCCTGGGATATGACCCTTCTGAGGTGTTGATTTTCGAGTTCTTCGAGGGAAATTCGCGCGCCGGCTCCCGTAACGCCGTTGTCCGCCGCGGATGGCAGGGGCGTGTGGGTGATGTTCTCCGGCAGATCGCCTGGCTCGATTCGGCTGCCGCCCGCCAAAATGACAGCGCGTTCAACCACGTTGCGCAGTTCGCGCAGATTCCCGGGCCAGCCGTAGCTTTGCATGGCCTGGCTCGCCGCCTCGGAGAAGGCTTCGATCTTTTTGCCGCACTGCCGCGCAAAAAAATGCAGATAATTCATCGCGATCCGCCCCACGTCCGACTTGCGCTCGCGCAACGAGGGCATGCGAAACGCAATCACATTGAGCCGATAATACAAATCCTCGCGAAAACGCCCGTCCTTGACCGCCTGCTCGAGATTCCGATTGGAAGCGGCAATCACCCGCACGTTGGCCTTGCGCGTTTTGGCCTCGCCCACGCGTTCGTACTCCCGCTCCTGCAAGAGACGCAGCAACTTGGGCTGGATTTCCAGCGGCAAATCCCCGATCTCATCGAGAAACAGCGTTCCGCCGTCGGCGCGCGAAACCTTGCCCCAGGTTTCCGCCATCGCGCCCGTGAAGGCGCCTTTGATGTGCCCGAAAAGTTCGCTCTCCAGCAATTCCCTGGACAGACTCGGGCAACTCACCGTCACAAAAGCATTATCGCGTTGTGGGCTGCTTTCGTGGATCGCGCGCGCTAGCACGGTTTTGCCCGTGCCGCTCTCGCCGAGAATCATAATGGTCGCCGGGGTCACCGCCGC
This sequence comes from Verrucomicrobiota bacterium, assembly GCA_021325145.1. Taxonomy (GTDB): domain Bacteria; phylum Verrucomicrobiota; class Verrucomicrobiia; order Limisphaerales; family Pedosphaeraceae; genus JAJPHR01. The sequence continues at coordinate 6,872 of JAJPHR010000038.1, forward strand.
CTTCAGCGCCATGTCGAACGCCTTTTGCACTGCCGGTTCTGCGGTGATGAGATCGGTCCTCGGCGAATCATTCGACAGGCGGGACTCCAGTTCCGCCACGCGCCCTTCCAGTTTGCGGCGTTGAACAATCCGCCCCAGCACCTGGCGGATTTGTTCCGGCGTGAACGGTTTGGGAATGTAATCCACCGCTCCGGTTCGCATGGCCTCCACCGCGTTCTCGATCGACGCATAAGCGGTGAACACCACCACATCCAAACGAGGATTGCTTTTCAAGAGCTTGGGCAGCAATTCCAGGCCGCTTTCGTGGTTCAATTTCAGATCGAGAAAGGCGACGTCGAACTGCGCGTTCTCCAATTGCTTGAGCGCCGAAGCGCTGTCCTCCGCGCCCGCCGTTTCATGGCCCATCCCATCCAGCGCGACCGACGTGGTCTTGCGGATGTTCGCCTCGTCATCAATGATTAGCACGCGCATATTTTTTATAACCTCTGAAACCCCAAAAACTTTTTCATCGTGCTCGTCCTCGTCCTCGTCGTCGATTTGCTGCTGGAGTGAGGAAATTGGACCGACGACGAGGGCGAGGACGAGCACGATTGCGATTGCGGGAAACCGCGAAATAAAAGACCCCAGACTCCGGGGTGGGGAAAAGGAGCCTGGGATCTGGGGACCGGGACAATCGATTGACTATGGGGTGTGTCGGAATCGATCATCCCGGCAACCGTCAAAACTTCCATTTGCCATTTGCTGCAACTTGTTTCCATCGCGCTTACTAGACGTGCTTGCGTCCCCAAAACGCCGACACCAGAAAGATAATCAGGAACAGGCCGAACATCATCTTTGCGACTGCTGTGGCCGTGCCCGCTAACCCCGTAAACCCGAGCAAGGCCGAAAGCAAAGCCACAACCAAAAACGTCAGCGTCCAGCTCAACATAACAAACACTCTCGATGCATAGGTCCTATAAGCGGAACCCGTGCCATCATCGAGCAATCGATGCAAGCCGTTGATTATCAATTGCATTTTGGCCAAAGCATTAGATACCATCTCAATATTCGTGCAAATTGCAATCCTCCTTTCGGCTCGCTATCCGCACTTTGCGATGCACACACTTTTTCCACCGCCATCTTCGGAACACCTCGGTGGTGTGCCAGAATGACACCTCACCCAGAAACCTCCACCGTTTCCGCCTAACTTGCTCCCGAGCAGTCATTTATGCAAAATCCCGAGCTCTGGCCGGGGATTCCCGCGCGAAAAAAAGAGGTTTAATTTGGTTTAATTTACTTTAATTGACCTTAATTTCCCCGACCGGTTTAAACCTCGGAGACGGCCCGTGCGGGCAGTCCCGCGCCTGCATTGATCGAACCCTGTAGCCGGCTAAGAACTTACCTCGGTAGGGCAGGCAGTCCTCGCACGCCGTCGGCACGCACCGAGTGACGCGCCCTATCGAGATAGCTCTAAAGCTGGGATTCCATGCTCTCCCGTAACCGAGCCGGTCTTAAGTGGATGGCCCGTGAGCAGGTCCAAACGGAACCGGACGCTCCTTTGGTGTTTGGAACTTGGTGGTTAGTGTTTCCGGCGCTCCGCGCCGGCGGACTCGTCTTGATTGTCAAAGAACCATCCCGCGCTCCCAATGGAGCATGGGCAAAATCCGCCAACGCCAAGCTCCCCAACACCCGCCTGGACCCTGATCATTTGTCATTGGTCATTCCGGCGCTCTGCGCCGGCCCTCCTTCACTAACGCGGCTCACCTTACCATTGCCGCCCTATCTCTGCAAACCTATTCTGAACATTTCTTGTCACCAATTCTGGTAACATCCGCTTCTATTTGCGCCGGGCACTTGCTCCAACACCAGTCCAACCGGTGAATAAGTCCAGAGAAGCTATACGAGGGTTGGGGGGCCTGCGACGCCCACGAAACGCCCTAACGCTGCCGTTTCAATCTTTATCCTCTCACTGCTCACTCGCCTTATCCCTCTCGAATCACCGCCTGAACGCCGCGCTTCAACTGCTCGACCAGCTTCTCATGCGCCGTGTTCACCTCAGCATCGGTCAGCGTGCGCTCCGGATTACGATACGTAAACGCGTACGCCATGCTCTTTTGTCCCTCCGGCACATTGCGGCCGCGAAACACATCGAACAACTGCACGCTTTCCAGGTTCGCGGGCTTGGCCTGCCGCACAGTATTGGTGACAGCTTCGTGCGTGGTGGTCTCCGGCACCAGCATCGCCACGTCGCGCCGAATCGCAGGGAACGCCGGCAGCGGCTTCAGGCTTTTGTCCGGGTTTCGCCACTTCAACAGCAAATCCAGGTTCAATTCCGCCAGCAACACCGCATCGCGCAAATCATAACGCTTCGCCAGCGCCGGCAACAATTGCCCCATCTCGCCGACCGTTAACTTGCCCTGGCGAACCACTGCCGATTCCAGGTAAAGCGCCGTGCTGCCGGGGCGACGCGCGTAAGTAATCCCGCGCACGCCGAATTGCTCAAAGAATTCCTCCAGCACGCCCTTCAAATCGTAAATGTCAAACCGCGCTTCGCGGTCTTCGCCCGACCAAAACGGCGGGTTCCGCAGCCCCGTCAACGCGACGGCCACGCGCCGCTCCTCCTGAATTCGTGCTTCCTGTCCCTCCTTCGCTTGCTCGCTCGCGGGCATAAACACACGCCCAAGCTCGAACAACGCCACATCGTTATTCTTCCGGTTCAAGTTGCGCCGCAGCGCATCCAGCAGACCCGGCAGCAGACTGGGCCGCAGAACGTTCATGTCGCTGCTCAAGGGATTGGCCAGCGCGACGGCGGGCAAATCCGCAACCGATTTGTCCGAAATCAACGTCTGCCCCTGCGCCTCGTTCAAGTCCAATCCCGTCAGGATTCGCCGCGCTTCCGCCAGTTGATCATGCACGGCATCGAACGCATTCGACCCGATGGCCCCGCGCGGTGGCGTCGCGGGAATTCTGTTCACACCGTGCATCCGGGCGATTTCCTCAATCAAATCCACTTCGCGCTTCAAATCCACCCGGAACGTCGGAACGTCCACCACGCAATATTCACCGGCATTGTCCGCCGCCACCTTCAACCCAAGCTGCTCCAGGTATTTCACGTTCTGCGCCGACGAAATCTTCACGCCGAGCAGTTCGCACACTTTGTGGTGGCGCATATTGATCCCTTTCGGAAGCACCGGCTGCGGATAGACATCTACGACGCCCTCCGCCAGTTCGCCCCCGGCAGTTTCCAAAATCAATTGCGCCGCCCGCCGGCTGGCCCAATCGCAAATCCCAATGTCCCCTCCCCGCTCGAACCGGTACGACGACTCGGTCCGCAATTCGAGTTTCTTGGAAGTCGCGCGGACGTTTTGCGGCTTGAAATACGCGCTCTCGATCAACACGTCCACCGTCCGGTCGTTGATCTCCGTGTTCTGCCCGCCCATGATGCCCGCGAGCGCGATGGCCTTGGCTTCGTCCGCGATCAACAACATCTGGTTCGTCAGCGTGCGCGCCTGTCCGTCCAGCGTCGTAAACTTCTCCCCTTCCGCCGCGCGACGAACGACAATCGTTGGCTTGCCGTCTTTGCCCTTGGCGATCAAATGATAATCGAATGCATGCAACGGTTGCCCGCTTTCCAGCATCACAAAATTCGTTACGTCCACGACGTTGCTGATGCTCCGAACGCCGACTTTTTCCAACGTGGTTTTCAACCACTCCGGGCTGGGCCCGATTTTTACGCCGCGCACCACTCGCGCCGTGTACCGCGGACACAACTCCGCATCCTCAACCCGGACCGTAACTAAATCTCCGGATTTCGGATTCCTGCCCGCTAAAGCGTCTTTCGCGACGGCGGGTTGGATTTCGGATTTCGGACCTTCTGGAAGCTTCGGCAGCTTTAGGGCTCCTCCCGTTACCGCGCTGATTTCCCGCGCAATTCCGATCACGCTGTTCAGGTCGGGACGATTCGGGGTGATTTCGAGGTCATAAACGACGTCGCCACCCTTGCGTCCGAGATATTCGGCAAAGGGCTGCCCCACCCTGGCGTCCTCGCGCAGAATCAGGATTCCGTCGATCTGGTCCGGCAAACCCAGTTCCTGCGGCGAGCAAAGCATGCCGTGCGATTCCACGCCCATGACCTTGCGAACTTTAATGACGAACGGCTCCTTGTCGCCGGGTTTCATCGGCAGCGCGAAATTGGGCAGGATCAAGGCAACCTTGTCGCCGGCCTTGAAATTGTTCGCGCCGCAAATGACTTGCCGCTCGCCCCTGCCATCGTTCACGCGGCAGAGGGACAGCTTGTCCGAGCCGGTCACCTTGTCGCGCGTTACCACCTGCGCGACAACGATTCCCTCGAACTCCCCCGCCACCTTCTGCACCCCTTCGACCTCGATGCCGATCATCGTTAGCCGTTCGGCGAGTTCTTCCGGCGACCAGTCAAAATCCACGTATTGCCTGAGCCAATTCAGCGTTACTTTCATGTTCTCAATTGCCTTAAACGAGCCGCACAGCGTAACCCATCCGGGGCTGGGAGTTCAAGGGAATGGTGACGGGGCCCAGAGAGCAGAAACACGAAACCTTGCAGAAGAATCCAGGAGCCTGGGCATCCCGGAACAAAGGTTGGTGTAGGCAGCGCGCGACGGCGTCCAGGCGTAGAAGCCTGGACTGGCCTTGAATCCCGAGTCAAACCGACGCGAAGCAGCTTTGTCGGAGCCTGATCATTTCACGAAGCGCAATTGCACGGCATTGCGATCGCGCACATCCTGTACAAGATTACGCGATCACCGGTGCCGGAACTGATTGCCCAACGGCCTGATACGGGAGGCATGTGTGGCCACGAGGAAACAACACCGGTCACCTTCGCCGTGCCGTTTTCGCCACGCTGCAGGGCCAGATACGAACCATCCGTCATCTGTGCGATCGCCACGTCACTATTCTCAAAACCAATTACTGGATGGATCGCCGCTACTTGTGGAAGATCGAGCTTCCAGCCATTCGTTGTGGGAGTGGCCTTTTCCTCCCCCATGATGGCCTCAATTCCACCCGCCTTTCGGCCAACGGTCCGCGGTACCATCAATTCATCCATCAGGATGGTCTGTGTCCGGTCGGCGTAACTCGTGGTAAGCAGCGCGCGTCCACTATCTCCCTGCAAGGTGTGGCTGAGTGCCCCCGGCGTTGCGAACGCCGCAACTCGTTCAAACAACATTGTCGTCACGCTGGCGATCTGCAATGGCTGTCGATTGACCCTGAGCAATCCCGCCCGCTCGTCGAACGATCTCATCGTCAGCATGATGGGGATGACCAGCTCGCCGGAAGCCGGCGCGGTGAAAACCGCCCGCCTGCCATTCGCCGGCATCTCGAAGACAATGAGTTCCCCCGGCTGCAGTCCAGCCAGTCGAACAAGCGAACTTTCGAACATGGAAGATCGCTCGACCTGGCCGCCAGCGTCTGGCCCCCCATCAACTCCCCAGATCGGGTTGTACATGTGAAAAAACTTATACCAGGGATCCACTCCGGATGGGCAATCATTGATCCGCTGAACCACCACGTTAACGACCAGGCCATTGGCAAGCTGCGGCGATGGCGGTGTGCCCAGGTCAACAAGTCGCACACCCCGGGCGGTCTTGACGAGCAGCCGGACGGGCTGTCCGCCAGTCGCCAATGCCGCCGCCGCCACACTAGATAGCTTGATCGAAATGGAACCAGAATCGGTAATGGTTCCCACCCCTGGCGAGATGTCGATGGAAGATGTCAAAGAAATGGGAGGCCCTTGGGGCGAGACGATATCAACCGAGCAGAGCTTCCCGGCCCCGGCATAACTCACTTGGGCGCTCACGCTCACATTCGCCAGCGTGGCGGATGGCGGTTTCCCCCCGTTTTGGCAGTCCACCCAGAGCGTGAAATCGGTGGGGAACTGCGCAAGATCAAACGCAATCGTCGCGACGCTTGCGGTAAGGATGCCGGTAACCGGGCCGCCCAGCGCCATTCCATCTGCCAATCCCACAACGGAGGAATAACCCAGCACGCCGCCTCCGAAGGCCATGACAGGCAGGGCTTCATCGAAGCTAAACTGATCAGGCCCGGAAGCCACGGCGCCAAAACTCGCCGGATTCAATCCGTTCGCGATTGCGGTCTTGGCGATATTGGCTATGTCACCCGCCAGAAAATTTAAGGCGCCCAGGTCAACGGACAGATCCCACGAACAGATGATATCCAAATCCGTCACCTCCTGATGCGTGGAAGCTGATATGCCGTGCGTGAGAACGAAATCCGACCCGATTGAAATAGTGGCGAACAACACGAATGGGTCGGGAACCGGATAAGCAAATGTGATCCTTGTATCCACGTGCGGCGTGGTCCCGTGCGGCGCCCAGTTGATTTGGTCAGCCACGCCGGTCGCACCACGGGACGTCAGTGCGGCGTTCACGGGACTCAATTTGGTTTGGATCAGGCTCACGATCGTTGGTGCTTCGATAAACAGGCACCAATCCTGGCCAGGCTGGCGGTGGTTGACGGCTGGACCTGCGGGATCAAACCGAATCAGCAGCGTGTCATTGGTTTCTCCAATCGTGGAGGTGGACGGAGTGCCCAAACCCAACTGCGAGAACAGGGTTGCGAAATCAACCGTCGCCACAGTCCCAATGCTTTGCTTAATCTGCTGCGCGGCGCTCGCAAACGGGCCACTGGATGGCTCGACGTCCGTGCATGCGAGGGATAGGACCGTGCCATTGATTGTCAATTGAAGCGTAATCACCAGCGGCGCAGCAACCCCGGCCGGCACGCCATTGGGGCTTGCCATTACCGCGGTGCGCGTGACCAGGAGCGCGCCAACCTGAACTGCGAATTGGGCAGCGGATGGCTGCGGCACCGTCAGCGTCACGTTCGTGACATCGGCGTGATCCACGAAAATAGTGTCATTGGCAACGGCCACCGGCGCTATACACGTCGTATCCAGTGTCTGTTGGGCGTTCCCGCGAACGAGGGAAAGCAGGACCGACTTGCTGATTTCAAGGTTGATTGAAGTGGGCATATATGCTTTCTCCTGCGGGACTGCGTAGGTCGACGTGTACTAACGTAAAACGTGCTGTGCTTCCATCTACATACGATTAAATATTCGTACACAGATGAGAGCAGTTTGCGGCCATCACTCCCGAACATTGACATTCAAAGAGACGAGAGCGCCAGCCAGTGGCCCGCACAATCAGGCAGTCGGATATACCAGTACCTTGGCCTTTTTTTATACCCTGTTGTAATCGGTTGCAAACAAAAAGACTTATCAAATTCGGACATTGCAGGGCGTGAAGATACCCAAAACCGGGACCGAAAAGGATGGTTTTGCGTTCGGCCGGATCAATGAGATCGGCGGGATTTTCGCGAGCGCTTTCTTACGATTCCCGGCGGATGGATTCGGCCGGCTGTTCGAATATCAATTCGCTGCTCGAACGTCTGTGGACCGAAAAAGTGATGCTGCGCTCCTCGCACGTTCGGCGTGCGCCCGGCGAACCATCGACCATGACCCGAAACTGAAACAAAAGCCTCGCAGCGTAACTTCCACTTGGCTTGCTCTTCTTGGCGGCGGTACGTTTGGATTTCATGGAACGCGTGGGGCTTGACGTTCACGGTTTCGCCCCCACCTTCAAATACAATTGCTCGCGCCCATAATAGCCGCTGTTGTAAAAAAGCGCGGCGCGCCCGTCCGGCAAAATGTGGATAAACTGGCGCCAGAGGTTGTAGCCCTCACCGGCGTCGAGCGCCTCCTTGGGAATGTCCTTGACCCACTCAATCGGCTCGGGCGCGAAGTGCCAGCCCTGCACCGGCCATTCCTCATCGCACCAGGCGAATCCGCCGAGGCTCGGCGCCGGCTCCTCGGTCCAGACGGCTTTTTTGCCCGGATCAGGCGCGGTGGGCGAAGCGTTCACTACCGCCACCCAGCGATGCGCCGCGCCGCGCAGCAATTGCAAGCCGCCCACCCAGCCTGAAGCCCAATGCCCGGCCTGCTGGCACGGTTCGAGGATTATCCCGCGCTTCGTCGCCACCTTCTCGCCCAACTTTTGCGTCGCGACCGCCTGCGCCGAACCGAAGGGGCTGATCTGGCGCGGTTGCGCCTTTCGCGGATAGCCCATGTAGAAATACAGAAATTCCTTCCGCTCGGAAAAATAGTACCCGGTCACCGCGTCGGTGTGCTTCGCGTCAAAATCGCTTTCGTCGCCGACCGGAATGATCGCCTTGGCCTCGAACGTCCACGGTCCGGCCAGCTTTTCGGACCAGGCGCGTTGGACGTGTTTGTGGCCGTCCTTGAAGCTCACCACGAGCAGGCAATAGCGGCCCTCGATCTTCGCCGCGTGGTTCGGATGGGCCGGGTCCATCACGATGAACGGCTTGTGGAACCCGCCCACCGCTTCCGGATTCGCGACCGGCAGCGGGCCTTCAAGCTTCCATGGCCCGAGCGCGCCGTCCTCCTCACGATTCGTGCAGACCGCCTGTGCATGTCCCGGCGGGTCATAAAAGAGAACCATGCGCCAGCCGTTGATCGCGTCGTCCCAAACAATGCACGGATCACCGCTGACGCTGGAGCCCTCCCCGTGCTTTCGCTCCAAAACCACTCCGTGCCGCGTCCAAGCGGTGGGGATCGTGAAGCCCTGTGTCTGCGCGAGCGCGGCGCTCATTGCAAAGACGCTGGCGAGGCAAAGGAAGAAAAGGCGGAGGAGTTTTGGTGTCATGAAATTTCGCTTCGCTCGCTCATACTCGGTGGTGGCGTCGAACTTTCTCGCAAGCATAGCCAACAAGAAGGGCGACTGCCAGCCCCAAAGCGATGTCGGCAAGCCTTGATATTCTCTGCACGTTAGAATTTGCGGCTAAGAGCCTGTCTCGGTAGATGGCATGGGTATTGGCGGGTGAGCGAAATCGCGCTACACCAAGGTTCATATGAAAAACAAAACCAACACCAATACCCACTCCACCATTACAACCAAA
>JAJPHR010000046.1 GCA_021325145.1 Verrucomicrobiota bacterium
ACTGACCCCAAGGGGGCACGTGCGGATAGCAGGTGGATCAGAAGAGGTTCTGATCATTAAGAAGGGGAAACGCCGCCGGAAAACACAAAAACAAAAACCGTCTTTAATGAAAGAAAAGAAATAACCCAGCAGGTCCCTTGACAATACCCATAGCAGGGCGCGTTACTCCGTGCGCGCCGACGACGGGCAGAGGACTGCCCGCCCTACCGAGATAAGGTTCTAAGCCTAACCATTTAAATAACCCGTTACGCGTTACGCATTGAGTGCATTTGCGGCGCACGGAGTGCCATCAGGAGGGTAGGGCGGGCAATCCTCCGCACGTCATCGCCCGAAACAACTTGAAACGTTGAATATGGCCTTCAGCCCTTGGCCTTCAGCTTCGCCCACAAATCCGCCACTCGTTTCACGAGAAAGTCCCGCTTGCCACCGTCCGTCACCCACTGGCAGCGGCCTTCGAGGAGGCTGAGTCGATCGCGCAAGAAAATGTTTGCCCCGTTCGTGTCGGTCTTTAACGCCTGGTCGATATGATCCAAATCGCGCGCGAGGCTTTCCGGATCGGGGCCGTCGGTCGTGCGCGCGCGCGCGTGGTCCTGGGAGTCGGGGTCGGCTTTTTCGAGGACCTTTTGAACCAGCGCTTGCAGCACCTCCTGCTGTTCTTCGGTGTCCCAGATATACCGCAACACCCAGAGGTCCGAGTGCCGTACCTCCATTCGCCCACAGAGCAGCGCGCTGGCGGCGGCGAGCCGTTGCAATTTCACCGCGCGCCGGTCGGAGACGGGAATGCCCGCATGTCGAATGCGATGCACCAGTTCCGAATAATCGGCGCGTACGCCCGCCAGATCCACCTGCGCCAGCAGCGCTTGCAGGATCTGGATTTCGTCAAAATGCAGCGATGAGGCCGCCACCGGACCCTGGCCCAGTTTCCAACCAGCGGTCAGCACTTCCGGCAATTGTTCGGCCGCCACGTTCCCGCAGTGCACGCGCAACAGGAAACGGTCGAACAACGCCTTGAGCGCATCGTCTTCGGGTAGATGGTTGCTCGCGCCCACAAACATCAACGCCTTGAGCGGACGCGATTCCTTGCCGCGGCGGAACACGCGTTCGTTCAAGGCCGTCAACAGGCTGTTGAGGATCGCGCTGTTGGCGTTCAGCAATTCATCCAGGAAGACCAGCGAAGCCTCCGGCAGCATCCCCTCGGTGTTCGTGAGCAACTCGCCCTCGCGCAATTTACGAATGTCAAACGGCCCGAACAATTCATTGGGTTCGGTAAAGCGCGTCAGGAGATAATCAAATGTGTCCCCTTCGAGGCGCGCCGCCAGATTATGCACCAACGCGCTCTTGGCGGTGCCGGGCGGCCCGAGAATAAACAAGTTTTCACCGCCCACGAGGCAAACGCCCAGCAGGTCGATGATTTCATCCTTGCCGACGAAAGCCTGCTTCATCGGTTGCAACACTTCCGCCGCCAGCCGGCGGCCAATCTCAAGTTTGGAATCAGTCATGAAATATTCAAGGCGCCGTCGGGACTTCCAGTTGCTCCGCCACGGTGTGGCACAATTCGGGAAAGGCTCCCAGCGCCTCACGCACCGCCTGGGCCACCCGGGAGTCGCCGAGTCGCGAAACATCTTCCCGCGCGAGAACGCGATCCACGTAAAGTTGCCGGAGCGCGGCATCCGAAATAAAACTTTCCACGCTCACGGCTTCCAGGCCTCGCACTCCCACCGAGGAAAGCGGCCATTCGCGCGCGATGATTAGGAGTTGTTGCACCAATGGGTCGCCCGAGGCTACTTGCCGGGCCATGTGGATAAGGTCCGGCAAATATTGCAAGGCCAAGTCCGCCGAATAATCCGTGCCCGGTGAATGCGCCGTGGGGCAAGGTTCCTGCAAGGCCGTGGTAAGGATGCCTCCATCCACGTCGCGGCAGACCAGAAACTGACAGCCGCGATACAGCAGGCGCGCCGACCAGGATGCTGCGTCCGGCACGAACTCGGGAGCCGATCCCGCCAGGTTGAGGCGTGTGACCCGGTCCATTTCAAGGAGCACTGCGCCGACGTCGCCGTCCTCGTCCTCGACGAACTCCGGCGACACCGCCACCTGGCCCGTTTCAGCCAGCGCCACAAGGAAGTGGGACAGACTCATCGCTGGTTAATTAAGCGCATCGCCGCGCATTTGTCAGGGCAAATTACGAAGCGGCATCCATTTCCAAAAAGTCTGCCGGAACGTGTTCGGTGAGCCAGACACCATTCGCTGACAAATAGAACGCATGGCCTGCGCGATGCATCTCGCCCGCGCGGATTTTCAGCACCACCGGTTTGCCATGCCGCTGGCCCACGGCGAGGGCTGTCCTGGTTTCGCGCGAAAGATGCACGTGCTGCCGGCTGCCTTTGAGCAACCCCTGGCTCTGGATCGACGGCAGAAACCTTTCCGCCGTGCCGTGATAAAGTAATTCCGGCGGAATACCCGGCTCATACGCCAGCTCCACCTCCACGGAATGTCCCTGGCTGGCGCGAATCCTCTGCCCGTCGTCGCTGAACGCAAATCGTTTCTTGTCATTGTTCGCGACCACGAACTGCAAATCCTCGCGCGTGATGGGAAACCCGTGGCTCGCGCACCCGTGGAGCAAAACGTCCACCGGGACCCAGCCTGCCGCGTCGAGTTCGACCCCGGCTTTCCCCGGTTCGTGCCTCAGCACCAGACTGAGGAACTTGCTGATTTTTACGTGTTGCTTGTTCATGGGAAAACCCTTGCAAATCGAATCCCTTCACGATGGCTGCATCACCTCGTGGTATGCCTCATACACCTCGTCCGTAAAGCAACAAAGCAGCACCTTTTCGAGAGAGGAGTTGGCGTCGAAGAAACTCGATATTTCGGACACGGCGATTTGCGCCGCCGATTTGATCGGGTAACGGTACGCGCCACAACTGATCGCTGGGAATGCAATCGTCCGTGCGTTATTTTTCACCGCCAACTCCAGGCTCGTGCGATAGCATGAAGCCAGCAACTTTGCCTCGCCGCGTGCCCCTCCGCCCCAAACTGGACCGACCGTGTGGATTATCCATTTGGCCGGCACCCGATAGCCTTTGGTAATTTTCGCCTGACCTGTTTCACATCCTCCAAGCGTCCGGCATTCTTCCAGCAGTTCCGGACCCGCCGCGCGATGAATCGCCCCATCCACTCCGCCGCCGCCGAGCAACGTGGAGTTGGCGGCATTCACGATGGCATCCACGGCCAGCATGGTGAGGTTCGCCCGTGTGAGTTCGATTTTGCGGTTCATAACACTTGAAGCTTTGGATCAGTAAGGCGGAAAAAGACGCCGCAACCCGTGCGTGAGCACGATTAGAATAAAAGCAAGATTGCGGGGAATCAATGCCGGCCAGAAATACCGCACCGAGCCAAGCGCTCGTTGTGTGTCCTGTTGAGCGACCAGTCTTTCCGCCAGCCGCTCCATGAACACTTTCGAACGCGGCCATTCCAGGAGTCCGCGCAGCCATTCGGCGGGAATGCCTGCTTTCCCGACCACGGCGCCTGCCACGGCGCCGGCAATGGCCCCAACCGTGTCCGTGTCTCCACCACAATCAAGCACCGCGATGAGTGCTGCGCGAAAGTCTTCCGGGTGACTCAAGCAGCCGCAGAGCGCCACCGAGACGACGTGCAAGGAGTAGCCCGAAACGCCTTTCTTCATGGCGAGAGTTTCCACGAACTTGCCCACTGAATCGTCGCGGGCAATGGCCGATTCCATGTTTGAGAGCAACGCCTGCCACTCCGTTTCCGTGGAAAGTTTTCGCAGGGATCCAATAAGTTCCAACGCGGCGGGAAGTCGTTGTTGCTGGAAAATTAGCGCGACGGTTTCCGCCACGGCCAGCGCCGCGGTTTCCGCCTGCCAGCCCCTGTGCGTTAAGCGCGACGATGCGAGCACGAATTCCCGGCGTTTAGGTGGATCATCCGCAAAGAATGCGCCCAGTATGGCGCTGCGCATGGCCGGGCCGCTGCCGGCTGAGGCCACCGCGCTTTTGCTTCCGGGCACGCCCGCCCAAAGTTTGATGCACGCTTTCGCGGTGGCTTGTCCAACACCGCCAGGCAGGCCGGCGAGCCACCAGCGGAATTTCCAGGCCAGCGCGCGTTGAAACGCGACCGCGTCGTTCGGTTGCGCCAGCAAGGCTTGCGCGACCATCAGGGTGTGTTCAGTGTCATCGCTGAGCATTCCTTTCCCCAGTACCAACCTGTGCTTCCACTCGCCTTTCCAAAGTCGGCGGATGCGTTGCGGCGAGAGCCCTTCCGCTGGCAGACCCAAGGCATCTCCCACGGCAGTACCGAGCAGGACGCCGGCGAACCTTTCTTGCGGCACGAGATTCATTCAACTGCCTCCTGCTTCTTCTCGCTTTCACACAAATCGGCGAACTCATTGAACAGACAGTCGAGATCGCCCTTTCTGGCGAGCGTATTTATCCAATCCGCTCGAACGGCAGGCAGCCCGTATAGCACACCAGCAAGTCCGCCTGCCACGCAGCCCGTTGTGTCAGTGTCGCCGCCGAGGTTGACGGCTTTAAGCACCGTTTCCTCGAAAGTGCGTGAGGTCAACAAGGACCATACACTTGCAGTCAGCGTATGAACAACATAGCCGCTGGACGATATTTCGGACGCAGGCAACTCGTCGAACCGGTCGGTGCTCAGCAATTGGAAATAGTGAGCTTCCTGACAGAAAGGGGCGTCCTGATAAAGGCGCGCAAACTCGTTCTTTGCCGAATCAAAGGCTTTCCGTGCATCCCAACCCTTGTGTAGGCCGTGTACCAAGAGGCACAGGAAACCACATGCCATTTGCGAACGCGGGTGACCATGAGTGATTGACGAGACGCGATGTGCGCGCTGGATATGGCAAGTGGCAGGCTCAAATGCATAACGCAAGGCCACTGGCAGTATGCGCATCAGCGACCCGTTTCCGTTGGTAAATTGATCGGTCCCACCTGCTTGTTCAGCGCTGGTTCCACTTGCCATGCGTAGGATCGCATCAGTTGTCGTCAAACCGGCATCGAAGACCGTTCCCCACGGAGTCCAGCGGTTCTCATTGAGCCAACTGACAAATCGACGTCCCATGTCGGACGTGTCAAACCCGCCCAGGAGACTTTCCACGGTGCAAAGCATGAGCGAGGTGTCATCCGACCATGTGCCCTTCGGTTGATGATGCGAACCGTAGGCACGCATATCCGTGACAGGATTTGCCTGCACCTCTGCGCGGGATCGGAACTCAACCGGCACACCCAAGGCGTCTCCGACAGCGGATCCCCACAATCCGCCCAGAACGCGCTCTCGATGTGTGGGTGCGGTCATATGTCTTTCGGCGGAGCAACCGTTGCGAAGTACAATCCGGCATACACCTTGGGATCGATCAACAATCCAGCAGTGGCTTTTTGTTCCAGCCATTTGCCCGCATCGGCGAGGGGCACTTCGTGGACCTGGATTTCCTCGTGGCCATCGCCGCCGCCCGCGCTCACCCGCCGCACGTCGCGGGCAAGGAAGAAGGTGACAATCTCGGACGCCAGACCCGCAGTCGGCGGGCCGCTGGCGAGTTGAGTCACCTTTTTTGCTTCATAGCCGGTTTCTTCGAGCAATTCGCGCTTTGCCGCCGTCGCCAAGGCTTCGGATTCATGGCCGGGAATGTCGCCAGCCAGACCGGCAGGGAGTTCGATGACCCTTCGCGCCACAGGAATGCGGTATTGTTCGATCAACAAAAGATTGGCTTCAGTGGTGATTGCGACGACGACTGCTGCGCCCGAGGAATTCGTCCGGTCGGTGTATTCCCAACGACCGCACTTGATCAACCTGAGGAAACGGCCTTCGCACAGAATGATTCTTTTTTCGGCGTCCACTTAGTGATTTCCTTTCCCGGTCAGCAATTGTTCGCTCTTCACGACAATCACTCCGGCTTTCTTCATGGCTTCAATGGCATTTTTCACATCGTCTGGCTTCAAATTGACGCCGCGGCAGGCGTCTTCGACCAGGTGGGTGCGAAAGCCCAGTTCGACCGCGTCCAGCGCCGTGAAATTCACACAGTAGTCCGTCGCCAGTCCGAGGACGTACACATCCTTGACCTTCTTTTCCCGCAAAAACTCGCCCAGACCGGTGGCGCGCTGATGCCCGTTGTCGAAGAAGCCGCTGTAACTGTCGATGTCCGTGTCGATACCCTTTTTGAACACCTTGTTGATGCGATTGCGCATGAGTCCGGGCGCCAGTTCCGCGCCGTGGGTGTTCTGCACGCAATGCGTGGGCCAAAGCAGTTGCGACCGCTTCTTCAACTGTACCACCTCGCCTGGTTTCCGTCCGGGATGATTCGCGGCAAAGCTGCTGTGATTGGCCGGATGCCAATCCTGCGTGGCCACCACCAGCTTAAACGCGCCTTGCAATTGGTTCGCCAGGGGAATAACCGCATCCCCATTCGGCACCGCCAGCGCGCCGCCAGGCAGGAAATCGTTTTGCAGATCAACCAGGATTAAAGCTTTCATGGGAAAAGGGATGAGTCAGTAAATCAATGGGTGAGTGAATTGAGACCGCCTTCGATGGTCAGCCCAGGCAACTTGCCTGTACCAGTCGGCGACTTGCCGGCACGACCTTGTCCCGGAGGGACACTTGAAAATAGCCCAGCGATTGATCGCTGGGTTGACGATCAAAGAAAATTCCCAAGCCGCGTGGGGGTGAAAGAGAACGTCCGCGCTCGCGATGGTGTTCTTTCGTCCCTGGCGGGACTCGCTTTGCGTCCGTCCGCTGACCCACCGATGAATCGGCGGGCTATTTTCTTTCGCCCTATCGGGCTGTGAATTCATCATATTTCAACTCTTTCTCTGGCCTGAAGCCACCCGCTTGGAATCGCATTTCGCCCCGCGTTCAAGGCTACGATTCCGCCAACGATCGCGCAAGTAGTGTCGCGGTCACCCAAACCGCTAACGGTAGTCCAAAGCGCTTCCGTGTAATCCTGAGCGTGTCCAGCGGCACACCAAAGGCAAAATGGGACCGTGTCCGAAGCGATCACTTGAGACCCGTTGCCGAGTACCGAGGCCGCCGTTCGCGATGACAAGTTCAAGGGCAGTTCCAAGGCTTTCTTCAGCCTATAGTAGGTTTCCGTGCGAGGGATGCGTTCCAGCACAAACTCGATCATCGCATGGCTGGTTTGCGTTTGATGCTCGCCTTCGCGAACCATCCACGCGGCCGCCAAGGCGACCGCGACCGCGCCAGTTTGCCCATCCGGATGCGCGTGTGTTACTTCGGCCGAGGCGGATGCTTCTGCAACTACGCGATCCAGGTCGTCCGCAAAATAAGCACCAACGGGGGCAACGCGCATCGCTCCACCGTTCCCGCACGATCCTTGACCATCGAAGACACTGCCCGCAGCGGTCTGCCAAGGCATGCCTTCGCCGATGGCCCGAAGGATGCCGTGTGCAGTCCCGCCGTAGCCGCGTTGAGGTTCACGGGCGTATTCTCTGGCAAAAGCGTGAGCCAAAGCTTCCCGCTCAATGTGGCCATAGCGCTTCAAACATCGGACAATGGATAGCGCCATCATGGTATCGTCGGTGACGAACCAGGGAGGCGGCGGCGGATCGCGATGCTGCAGGCGCAGCTCAATTGTTAGCGGGCTGGCGAAGAAACACTCGCCAAATCCGTCCCCCAATGAAAGTCCGTCGAACGCCAGCATCGCCCTTTCCATTCGAGAGTCGTGGTCAACCGGAAGTCGAGCCGGCCAACTGTTCGGATGACCGGCCATGAGCTTGCGCGCAACACGAAGCCAAATGGTTTCCACCCAAACAATACCCATCGGTCCGACACGTTCGATTATCCAATCCGCAAACCGAAGTTCATTATACATGGACCAGGCCCGTTCGGTGTTGCTGGAATGAATAATGGCCGGACATGCCGGACGGCATTCAGCCAGAAACTTCGCTACATCCAATCCGGTGCCGGGATCAGCGGTTACCCCCGGCCGCGGATTGAGATCGTGGTCCAGCGAGATCAAAGCCGCTGTTGGAAAATACGCCTCGCACTCCTTGATCATCGACGGCGCGTCATGCCAGAGCCGGAGTTGGAAGCCGCCGCCCAACGTTGGCACAGCCTTTTCGAATGCCGCAATGCGCTCGTCGTTATCTTCCAGAATCAAAATGGTTCGGGTTGCGGGCATGATTTCCATAATTCAATTCTCGGTCACTCCACCAACAAGCCCTTGCGTTCCGCGAGTCCGATAACGGCCTGCGCGCCGGAGTTAAACTCCAGAAAATCTTTCTCGATTCCGTCGCTGAAAATGACTCCGTTCTCGGCCATCAACGATTGCAGCCGCAAGGGCGATTCCGATGTCACGCGGCCGAAGACAAGCGACGCGCCGGTGGTCATCGTGGGAAACGGCTCGCGAACGGTGAAAAAAAGGTAATTGGCGTCCCAGGCGAATTCAGTTCGGACGTTCGTTTGGAGCCTTGGTGGCTGCACGCTCGTCTGCCTGCGGGTAGCCATCATGTTTTCGGTTTCCGGTCGAACCAGCACCGACGCGGCGGATTGGCTGATTGCGGCTGCGCCGGTCATCAGGCTCTTGAACCAGCCGGTCGAGCCCATTCCGGTCGAGACGATGACGCCGCTCGAAGAGTGGGTCTCGCTTGCCTTGCCGGACTGAATCACGTACCGCGCCGAACTGTGCGTGCGGGGACCGATGAAAAGGTCATTCACCGCGTACATAGTCTGGCCGTTGTTCAGGGTCGCTTTGGCCATGGTCACGGTTTTGGTGTGGCGTCCATGCGCGAGCACTTCCGGGATTACCTTTGTCAAATCGCACACCTTGAAAGGAAGCAGCTTGCCGTCCCAGCGCGCCGGATCGGGGTTGACGCCCACCACCGGCTGGCCGTCGAGATATTTCAAGGTGTTCGCGACCAAGCCGTCCTGACCGAGTGTCACGACGGTGTCATCGGGCGCGAACACGAAGTTCGGCAGGAACGCTCGATCCACGGTTTGCACCCGGCCCAGTTCAGCGAGCACCGTTTGCGCCTCCACCAGCGCGTGATGGTAAGTCTCATCCTCACGTTGGTAATCGAGGAAGTCTGCGCCTTGGTGTTCGATGTAAAAGCGGGCCTGGCTGACCGTGTTGAACCGGACCACCAGTTCAGCCAGGCGCGTCGGGCGCGTCACGAGGACGATTTTGTTGTCAGTCAGACGGTTCATTTTGTGGAACCAATTGTATTAAGCTTCCGCCTTGGCGGGAAGGCGCTGCGTTTTCATCGGCGGCGGCGTCAACAACTCCCTCAAGAGATCGGGCGAGATGTTGAGCTGCCCGATCTTATCCGCCTTGCCGGCGAGTTCCTGAAAGGCGAACGCGATCAATTGTTCGGGCCGCATCCCAGTGGTCGCGAGCGCTTGCAAAATTCGCGCATCCGCGCTGCCCAGGGCCTTCATCGTGGCCGTCACGCCGTAGGCGCGAACGTCCGCTTCGGCCCGGGCGTTATCCGCCGTCAACTCGACGAACCGCTTGCGTCGATCTTCCAGGCCGATGTTGGCTTCCAGCGCTTCCTTTTGCACGAGGTGTTTCTTTTCCTGCACCGCGCGTTCGGCCTCCATTTGAGTCTCGCGAATCTGCCGCTTTTTGTTTTCGACCGCGATCTCTGTATTAAGTTCGTTCTCCTTGATGGCACGTTCCTGCTCGACGGCCGAATTCCGCCGGGCATACACCGCCTCGTCCGCCTCGCGGAACAACTTTTCACGCGTCTCGGCTTCGAGCGCGCGCGCGGTTTCGGGAGTGGGCTTGATCGCCAGTATCGAAAGCCCCAGCACTTCCAATCCGAGCGACGCCAATTCCGGCGATCCTGTCAAACCCGCCCGGACCGCTTGGACGACCACATCCGAAGCCACAATCGCCTCGCGCAACGGGAGCTTTTGCAATTCCGCCCGCGCCAGCACGTTTACAACATGAACAACGCGCTCCGGAAGTTTCCGCGGATCTTCGGAAGTGTAGGTGTGACCGTTCCCGGCCAGCGTATAATTCAGCAGCGATGCCAGCCGTTTCGGGTCACCCACTCGAAAGGTGATCTGGCCTTGCAGCGTGACATTCTGAAAATCCGCGGTGGTTTCCTGGAAAATGAACGGCACGTCGGTGCTGCCGACCGGCACCGCGACGAGCGAAGTGGTCGGCGCATAATAAAAGAAAGACAATCCCAATCCTTCGCGAACGACTTTGCCCGCCCGGTATTGCAGCAGGTAGGTCGTTGGCGGAACTTTGATGAATTTAATTCCGATCATAATACGCCTTTCGTTGATGGTTAGAGTTCGAAATTAAAGCCGCGCTTCTTAAGCTGCTGATATTTTCGTTCGTCGAATCGATAAAGCCGCGCGGCGCGGTGGGCGACGTCCTGTTCGATTTCGTCCAATTCGATGAGCAGGCCCATGCTCAGGATTTTTTTGCGGAAGTTGCGTTTGTCGAATTTTTGTTCCAGCACGGTTTCGTACAGGTGCTGCAGTTGGGAGAGCGTGAATTTGGGCGGCAGCAATTCGAAACCGATGGGTTGGTAGCGCACCTTGCCTTGCAACCGTTGGAGCGCCAGCGCGAGAATTTTGTCGTGATCGAAGGCGAGTTTGGGCACGTCGGAAACGCCGAACCATGCGGCGTTGCGGGCATCCGTCGTGGGCCGGATGCGATAATCACTGAGCTTGACCAGCGCGTAATAGGCTACGCTCACCACGCGTTCGCGCGGGTCGCGCCCGAGATCGCCCACGGTGTAAAGCTGTTCGAGAAACACCTTGCTGATGCCGGTTTCCTCCTCGAGTTCGCGCCGCGCGGCATCGTCCAGCGTTTCGTCCACGCGGACGAATCCGCCAGGCAGCGCCCATTTGCCTTCAAATGGCGGCAGATCGCGCTGAATCAGCATGACCTTCAGCTCGCCCTCATCGAACCCGAACACCACGCAATCCACCGTCAGGGCCGGTCGCGCATATTGGTAGGTAAAGCTCATGTTTTGTTATCGTCACCACTATGTTAGTGTAAAATAAACACTAAGTCAAATGGAATCGCGGCGACGGTGGGAAGGCTCGAATGCGCGGAATTTTTACAGTCGCTTCCCAACTTGCGAGGTGGTAAAAGGAAATCGTTCAAAGGCTAGCGCTCACGCAAATTATGGCGACCATCATTGAAGCGATTGATCAGGCGGCGAAGAATTCATGGATGAGGATCTGGCAGGCTCCGGGTTGGAAACAGTTCGTGCTAACCGGGGACCGCAAACATCTAAAGGCCCTGCCTGCCATTGACGATTATGCAGCTCTGCCGGTGGAGATTCTCACAGCGCTGGGCGATCCGGGTGGTTTGAACGAACAGGGCAGGCGGTTTTTGCTGGCCTGCGTGGAGGCGAAATTCTCGACAGCGCTGGGGCAGTGGTTGCGGCATGGCCTGGCTTTTGGGCAACCGGCGCGCGATTCTTTTGAAGCAGCGCGAGCGGTGCTGGCAGATTTCGGATGTGCTCCGGCACAATTGGGCGCGCTGACCATTCGTCACATCCGGGAGTTGGTTCTGGCGAATGGAGAGCCGAATGGTGCTGGCAAGTTCCTGCTCACCCTTTCCACGGCTGAAATGGCATCAGTGCTGGAGGCGCTTTCTCCAAAGGATGACACGGATCAGGAATTCGCCGCATTTTTTGGCGCGCATGCGCCAGCAAAGATATTGGAAATTCTTGAAAAGCGATTGAAGAAATCGCCGACCGGGGATTTAGACGTGAAGTTTTGGATCGCTTTGCTGAAGGCGGACAAGACGCGGTTCGCCGGGATGGCGGCGCGGGTGTTCGAAAGACTAAAAGAGTTGTCGCCACGTTTCTGGCTTGGCAAGGATTTGGCTGATATCAACCCGGCACAGTTCCGGCCAGTTCTCACGCAAATCGCGCTTGATCTGTTGATGGGCAATGGACCGGCGGGTTCGATTTCCGGACGTGAGGCGGTTCATGGGGCTTGCTGGCTGATCGCTAATTCTGCCGAAGCCGCCATGCCGGCGCTCAAAAAATATATCGGCACTGATCCGGCGGGGACAGCGTCCAAACTCGCCAACGATCACCCGAGGTACAGGGTTTCTGTCCTTGAAGCGGCCGATACACATCTCGGACGCGGCGCCATCCCTCTTTACGAAGCTGCGTTCGAGATCGCTCAACCGGAACCTCAATTGCAGGCATTGCAACTTTGGGTTCCGAAGGCAACACCGGAAGATGTTCCGATGCTGGCCAGCCATTTTCGCACCGCTTTGGCCGGCGGCGATTTTGCCACAGTAGCGCGTTGCGTGCGGCTGGCCGGAGAATGGAATGTGGCGGCGATCGAGGCCGATCTTTGGCCGCTGTTGGGCCATAAGTCGCGACCGGTTCGGGACGCGGCGGCATCTGTCCTCGCGAAACTGGGCGACTCGCGGCTGACGAAGGCAGCCGAGTTGTGGACCGCCCGCCGCGCGGACAGCCGCCTGGCGGCGGTGAACTGGTTGAAAACCCTGGGCACGCCAGCGGCTGCGAACGAATTGAAATCCCGCCTTGAGATCGAGGAGGACGAGGACGTTCGGGACGGCATCCTCCTGGCACTGGAAAAATTGGGCGGTGGAAATCAGATCGAACCAGCCGAACTGAAACGGCGAATCAAAAAGACCGTGGCCAAACTCAGCGGCCCACCGGTGAAATGGCTGGAGGTTGGCAAGCTGCCCGTGCCCGGAACCAAAGCAGGCAAACCATTGGACGCCGATTCGCTGTTGTATCTGCTCTATCGGCAATCGCGAGTGAAGGAAATACGCGCGGACATCGAAGCAAAACCGCTCTACGCGCAACTTGATCGTTCCACGAGCGGTGATCTGGGCATTGCGGTGTTGCAGGGATTTTTTGGTTCGAAAATGGAGGCGGAGGATCGCTGGGTGCTGGCGTTTGCGGCCTTGACCGGGGACGACCGGCTCGTTCCGTTGCTGGGCAGGCAAATCAAGGAATGGGCGGATGGCTCGCGCGGCAAACTGGCCGAGTATGCGGTGCAGGCGCTGGCGTTGCTGGGGACTGATTCGGCGTTGCTGGCCGTCGATGCCATGGGAATTCGCTATCGCTCGAAGAACAAGAACATCGGCAAAGCAGCCGTGGAGGCGTTTGCGGAAGCGGCGCGCGCGCGGGGGTTGACCGTTGAAGAATTGGGCGACTTGGTTGTGCCCTGGTTTGGGTTCAAGCCCGATGAAACGCGGATCGTGGAAACCGTCAAAGGGAAAATAGAGACGCGCATTTCGAGCGATTTTAAACTGACTTTCCATGACGCGGGCACGAGAAAAAAAATCGCGAAGTTGCCCGACAGCGCTCCGGCGGAGATCAAGGCGGAATTCAAGGAGCTGGCGGCCGGATTGAAGGAGGCAGTCAAAGCACAGCTTTTGCGGATGGAAACGTTGATGGTCCGCCAGTTCCGCTGGCCGCAGGCCCGCTGGCAGGAACTTTATTTGCGGCATCCGTTGCTGCTGCCATTCGCGCAACGCCTCATCTGGGGTGTTTACGATGAACAGGGGAAACTGGCGGCCACGTTTAGGGCGCTGGAAGATCGTTCCCTTACGGACGCCCAAGATGAAGCATTCGAGCTGCCATCCAGAGGGAGCGTGGGCATTGTGCACCCGCTGGAACTTTCAGTGGAATTGCGACAGGCCTGGGTCAAGCACCTGGCGGATTACGACATCGTGCCCCCGTTCGCGCAGCTTGATCGTCCGGTAGTCAAGGTGAAGCCGGAGCAGCGGAGCATGAAGTTCGGCGTCGAGGTGGCCGGCACGGAAATGAATGGCATGACCTTCAAGGGCCGCGCTGAACGGCTCGGCTGGAGCCGCGGCTCAGTGATCGATGGGGGCAGCATCAATTTTTATTACAAGAGCTTTCCCGCGGCAGGAGTGGATATATTCGTCGAACTGGACGGGATGTACGTGGCCATGGACATGTATGCGGAAATCAAGCTTGGCCGGACTTTTTTTGTGAAGCATGGGAGTGTGCAAGTTTCCGGCTATAACTACGACGAACCGGGCAAGGAGAGTGATGAACGATTGGTGGCGTACGGGGAGGTGCCGGATATAGCTTTCTCTGAAGCGATGGGTGATTTGGCAAGGATTGCGGGCAAAGGCTCGAGTGAAAAGACCGAGGCAGGGCAGGAAGACGCTTAGAACCTATCCCGGTAGGGCGGGGCAGTCCTCTGCCCGCCGTCGGCGCGCACGGAGTGACGCGCCCTACCGAGATAGGCTCTTAACCTGGAACCACAAATATGAATGCATGGTTGAAGAAAATTATTGATTCGGCAAAGTCGGTGAAGGAAGCGGTGAGCTTGCCGGAAGCGATAGGGGAGTTACTGGCTGAGGACTTTGAGTGTTTGGAGGCGAAGTGGCCGGGATTGCCGGAACGTATCATGCGTTACCTGGTGCTTGGCGAAGGCCCGGAGGTTCTCGACGAGCTGGCGGCGGCGAACGGGTGCGGGGCTGAACTGCGGTTGAAGGTAACCAAGTCGGGGATACATCGGCATCTTTCGGATCCGAAGCCGCCACCCCGGCTGCGCTTTCTGGAGCTGGTGAAATGTTCCGACGCCGCGTTTTTCTGCCGGCTCGCCGCGGTTTGGGATGCAGCTTCGCGACGGTCGAGCCGGCAGTTGACGGGTGTATTCGGCGAGCCGGATCTGGAATGGTTGGAGGTGTTCCTGTGGGAAGTTTCGGAAAGGGTTCACACGTCCTACCCGCCCAGGTTGGAGCACAGCCGGTCCATTGATGCCAGTTTGGTCGAGCGGATGCTGCAGGTAAAAGGGTTCGATCCCGAGGTGCTGCCTAAGCGAGCCTTGCTGCCGAATACCATGAATATGACGGTCCTCGGCGGGATGAAATTGCTGGTCCGCCTGCCCGGCTTGGGGAAGATCTTTTGCCGCTATCCGCAATCGATGCTTAACGCTCTCAAAGACCCAAAACTCGAAACGCGCCTCGAGGCAGTTGAATTCTTGAAGGACCACAAAGCGGACGCGGCTCCGTTTGCGGCGGAGCTGCTTGAAATGTCGGTGGGACCGGCCAAGACGGCGCGGGAGGCGGTCGAACCGCTCGTGACCGTGCACCCTGCGGTGTTTCGACCGTTGCTCGAAACCAGGGCGGTGGAGGGAAGCCCGACCGAACGCGCCCAGGCGGTAAGATTGCTTTCGCTCTGCTCGCCGGCAGAAGCACGGCCATTTCTGGAAAAACGGCGTGCCGAAGAGAAGGTCAAGAGCGTATTGGCCGCCATCGACGAGGCTTTGCGTTCGGAGACATCGGCTGCTGCTTCCCCAACGCCGCAACTTCCTCCGCTCGCGCCGTTGGAATTGCATTTGCCCCTGGGAAAAGAAACGCAAGCGGCATTCCAGGCGTGTTTTGAATCAATCAATCGCGAATTGACCACGCTCGCAAAACGCGCACAGCAGGCGCGCAATCAAGTGCAGAAGCCGTTTACACCCGCGGCTGTGGATGAGTTGTTTCGCCTGTTGCAGGAGCCGCTGCCCGCCAGGGACAAACGCGGAGACGAGTTCTCCAGGCTGTTTCAAATTGGCGTCGATACCCCGAAAGCGCTGAGCCCGTTTTTTCGCCGCCCGGAAATAAAGCTGCTCCATTTGCTGCGGTTTTTGGTGCTGTCTGGTGTCGTCGATCCAAACCGGAAGGAAAAGCATTACGCGCTCTCCTGGTGGTTCGACACGGCGGTAAACGACTACCGTCGGCACCACGAGAAGTTTGGTCTGCGGGAATTGGCGGCCGTGCTTGATGAGGTCGGTGTGGATAAAAAAGTGCTCGGCTTGCACAAACTTGCTGGCTGGCTCATGGGCGATGCGCTTTCTTGGGAACCCGAGGCGACGTGGCCTTATTGGGCGGAACACCTGGACCTGCTGGAGGAAGCACTGCGGCCGGAACACGCCGACTATGGGTCGAGGGACAGACGTTTGCACGCGTTCAAGGCGCTCCAAGCTTTTCCGCAGCCCCCAGCGAGGCTGTTGACGTATCTCTGGGAACTGGCGCTGGGGCCAAAAACCGAACGCCCACCGGCGCAACGTTGCCTTGAGAATGTTCCCGACAAGCAGGAGCGTCTGCTGGCGGCGCTGGCTTCCGGCAAAGCGGAAGCGCGCGCTGCCGCTGCCGAGTGGCTGGCGCGGTCAGGCGTCGCCGCCGCCCGGGAACCGCTGCTGGCCGCGTTGCAAAAGGAGAAGAACGAATTGACCAAGGGCGTGTTGATGTCTGCGCTCGAAAAGCTGGGAGCGCCGGTCGATCAATTTCTGGATCGGAAGGGACTCTTGAAAGAGGCCGAAAAGGGCCTTGCCAGGGAGATACCGGAATCATTGAAATGGTTTCCTTTCGACCAACTGCCCGAGGTGCAATGGGCAGACAGCGGAAAGAAAGTGGATCGTCAGATCGTGAAATGGTGGCTGGCGCAGCAATGCAAGTTGAAGAGCCCCGAACCCGGGCCGCTGTTGCGTCGCTATTGCGCGAGCTTAAAATCACCGGGACGCGAGGCCTTGGGGCAATTTATTTTGCAGGCGTGGATTGCGGAAGACACAGCGCCCATCCCGCAGGCAGCGGCGGAAGCCAAGGCGATGCAGCACGCGCAACAAATGGCGCACTGGGCTCAATGGGCCGCCCAGAATCCGCAACTCGCCCAAGGCCTTCCCATGCCGCAGCAGAGCACTGTACAGCAGATTTATACGCAATCGCTGCCCAATTTTCTCCGGGAGCCCAAAGGCTCGGCAATCGATTCAAAGGGGATATTGGCCGTTGCAGCCGCTTGCGCGGGCGCGGAAGCAGCGCCGGTAGTCCAGAGGTATTTGAAGGACTGGTATGGCATGCGCGCGGCCCATTGCCGGGCATTGCTCCAAATGTTGGGATGGATCGAGCACCCGAGCGCCACGCAAGTGCTGCTGGCAACGGGTTCGCGCTTTCGGACGAAGAGCATCCAGGAGGAAGCCGGCAAACAGGCCAGCGCGCTGGCGGAACGGAAAGGCTGGACGCTGGCGGAACTGGCCGATCGAACCATTCCCAGCGCGGGCCTGGATGAAGAAGGCGAGGTGACGATCGATTTCGGCCCGCGACAGTTCATCGCCCGGCTGAATGAAGATCTGGACCTGGTATTGTCGGACGCCGAGGGCAAGGTGCTAAAGGCGCTGCCAGAACCGCGCAAGGACGATAACGAAGAAAAAGCGGCCGAGGCGAAGAAGCTGTTCGCCGCCGCGAAAAAGGAATTGAAATCGGTGCTGCGGATGCAGAAGGACCGGTTTTATGAAGCGATGTGCACGCAGCGGGTGTGGCCGTACGACGACTGGCAGCGCTACCTGAATGAACATCCCATTGTTCGGCATTTTTGCCAGCGCCTGGTTTGGAGCGTGTTTCGGAACGACAAATTGGCGCTGACATTTCGCCCGCTGGCGGATGGTTCGCTCACGGATGCCGCGGATGAAGCGGTGAAGTTGCAGCCCAACGACATGGTTCGCGTTGCCCACGAATGCCAGGTGACACCCGACATCTCAAAAGCCTGGCGGCAACACCTGGTGGATTACGAAATCGAGCCGCTGTTCGAGCAGTTTGGAAAACCGTCCTTCGCGTTGTCCGAGGAGCAAAAGCACGAGCAGCAACTGGGGAATTTTGAGGGCCACGTGCTCGAGGCGTTCAAACTGCGCGGACGCGCCACCAAACTGGGTTATACGCGGGGTGAAACGCAGGATGGCGGCTGGTTTTACGATTATCGCAAGCGCTTTCCAACGCTGGGCATCGAGGTGGTGATCGAATTCACCGGCAACAGCCTGCCGGA
The DNA here is from genome assembly GCA_021325145.1 of Verrucomicrobiota bacterium. Taxonomy (GTDB): domain Bacteria; phylum Verrucomicrobiota; class Verrucomicrobiia; order Limisphaerales; family Pedosphaeraceae; genus JAJPHR01. Next base: position 17,772 of record JAJPHR010000046.1, read on the forward strand.
GGACAATCGGGTCGTGGCCCTGACGGCTCTTCACTTCAATCGAATCGCGCAAGAAGACCAGGAAGGGGGAGCGGGAGGACAGTTGACGCTCTCCGACCTGCCTCCGGTGTTGCTAAGCGAGTGTTGGAATGACCTGCGATTGCTCGCCGCCGAGGGCCCGGGGTTTGACCCAGAGTGGCAGAAGAGGTCGGAAGTTTAGGAGAATGGAGTTTGATTTTGGTCGTGCCTATACCTGACTTCAACGAACACGGTCTTTTGCCCGAGGGTATTCATGACTGCTCCTGGGCCGAACTGGCGGATTGTTTTTGTCGATTTCAGTCGAGTGACCGCCGACCCCGGCTTTGCGCCGGATTGCGAGAATTTGTGGATCACCTTCGAGTTGCCGGACTGGCGCACAGCCTGGTGATCGATGGGAGTTTCGTTACGGCCAATCCACAGCCCAATGATATCGACCTCATTCTTGTGATGCCGGCTAACTGGAATTTGCATGCCGATCTTGCACCCGACAGCTACAATTTGCTTTCAAATCGGCAGGTCAAAAGACGCTGGGGATTCGATATTCTGGTGGCGTGCGAAGAAACCACAGAATACGAGCAATACCTTGATTTATTTCAAAGGGTGCGCTACGAGGAATATCGGCGCAAGGGCGTATTGTTAATGCGGCTATGATCGAAAACGACCAACAGTTGGAAGCAACTTACCAGGCTTTGGGTTGCCTGTATCGAGCTCTGGCGTCCCTTCGCAGACACATACTGCCGCTGAACGCCCGCCAATATGCCCTGTTTGCGGAGGGACCTGCGGAGGAGATTCGCAAACTGGAATCGGAAATTAACAGCTATCTCGGTATTGGATCAACCGCTACCGGGGAGGCTCTGCCCAACATGCGCGAAACCCCTCCCCTTTATGGCAAGCCCGAGGACTGACCAGTAGCTGTTGCGCCACCGGGGTGGGGTCTGGACCACTGATATCACAGACCTGTGGTCTTATTTCTGAACGAACGTAAATCATCTGCGAGGACGTTCAAACCGGGCGTAGCCGCTGGTGAAAAAATGGGAAGAATTTATAAGCGCGATCTAAAACCCAGGAACCTGAAAAAGAATCGAAATTTTGTCGCCACTGAATCAACCTCTCACCATGAGCACTACAATCAAAGAGAAGTCGCCGCGAATGGTCCGCCCACCGGCTGAAGTGGTGTACGCCGAAGAACTGTCAGCACTGGCGGCGAATGATGCCGGGCCGAAGCCGCCGGGATGGAGGTTGTCGCCGCGCGCGGTGCGGCAATTCATTGTGGGCAGCGACGGTGCGGCGCTTGCCCATACGTGGGATGGGAAAAAGACCAGGACCGTGGTGACGCAAAAGTTCTATGGGGATGATGCGTTGGTCGAGCGGTGCATTGTCACGTTGCTGGGGAATCGCGGGCTGCTGTTGGTCGGTGAGCCGGGGACGGCGAAGTCGATGTTGAGCGAACTTTTGAGCGCGGCGATCTCGGGCAATTCACTGCTGGGCATTCAGGGGACCGCGGGCACGACCGACGACCAGATCAAATACTCCTGGAATTATGCGTTGCTGCTCGCGGAGGGGCCATCGCCACGGGCATTGGTGCCATCGCCGCTTTATACCGCCATGAAGAATGGCGCATTGGTCCGGTTCGAGGAAATCACCCGTTGCCAGCCGGAAATTCAGGACACACTGGTGAGCTTGTTGTCCGACAAGGCAATGCAAGTGCCGGAATTGTCGGGCTCGGACGGTGTGCTGTTTGCGGGCAAGGGCTTCAACCTGATTGCGACGGCCAACCTCCGCGACCGGGGCGTTCATGAAATGTCGAGCGCGCTGAAACGGCGTTTGAATTTTGAGACGGTGGCGCCGCTGTCGGACAAGGTGATGGAACTGAAATTAGTGAAGGAGCAAACTGACGCGTTGTTGCGCGAGTCCGGTTTGAACATCGAGTGCCCGGCCGATGTGCTCGATTTGCTGGTCACGACATTCAACGATCTGCGACACGGACGCACAGCGGAGGGGACAGTGGTCGAGAAACCTTCAACCGTCATGTCCACGGCGGAGGCGGTGGCGGTAAGCCATTCGGCGGCCCTGGATGCGGCGTATTTCGGCAACGCACGGCTGGAGGGCGGGCACGTCGCCCGCCAGCTTCTCGGGACGGTGCTTAAGGACAACCCGGATGACATCAAGCGCCTGCGGCAATACTTTGATGTGGTGGTGAAGGTGCGGGGCAAGGACAGCAAAGTCTGGCAGCAATTCTACGAGGCGCGGAAATGGTTTCGCGCGTGAGCTGATTCGACGCATGAAGAAATGATGGCCGGACTGACAGCTCTGTTGGATCGGTTGGTGACGCCGGAGGTCATCTTCTTTCCAGTGCGCCATCACAGTCCGGCGTGCGCGTGGCATCTTGAAAAGCTGATTCGTGAAACTTCACCGCGCGCCGTGTTGATTGAGGGGCCGGCGAGTTTTACTTCGCTGACCAAATTGATGCTGGATCCGCGCACGAAAGCGCCGTTTGCGGTTTATACGAGCTTTGCTCCACCGGAGGAAAAACTGCCGGAAGGTCTGGAGAGCTTGGCGCCTCAGTCGACCGGCGAGTTCACTCCGGAACGCTTTGCGGCGTATTATCCGTTTTGCGATTACTCCCCGGAGTTGGTGGCCTTGCGGGTTGGTTCGGCTCAAGGAGCCAAGGTGGCCTTCATTGATCTGGATTATGCGGAACAGGTGCTGTCGGAGCAAAAAGCGCGGACGGAACCGGCGGCTCCGCGGGTCGAATCGCTGCTCGGCGAGAGGCATTTCAAGCGCAGCCAATATTTGCAGGCGCTCGCCAAACGCGCGGGGTGCCGCGACCACAATGATTTGTGGGATCATTTGTTTGAAACGCGGATGGCGCAAGCGGGTGAGGGGGCAAAGGAGAACGTTAAGTCCACCCAAGCGTTTGTCCGGGACGTGGCAGCGTGGTGTTATCTGGCGCGTGCGGATGCGCCGCCGGAGGAACTCGCGATGGACGGGACTCAGGCGCGGGAAGCGGCCATGGCCACAGCCATTCGCAAGGAACTGCGAAAGGACCAAAAGGGGCCGGTGCTGGTGGTCACAGGAGGATTTCACACCGTGGTCCTGCCGGACTTGGTCAGGGAAAAGCCGGCCAAAGCGGCAACGGAAGAGCCGGCAGCCGAAGGCGTGATGACGTGCCTGGTGCGGTACAGCTTCGAGCAACTCGATGCGCTGAATGGCTATGCCGCTGGGATGCCATCGCCATTTTACTATGATCAACTGTGGCGGGCGGCGCGAAATCCAGCAGACGCCCGGTCTGACTTGCCGGACGGCATCAAACCGGAGCCATTTCTGGAAGTGGCAACGCGATTTTTGGTCGAATTGGGGCAACTCACACGCACCAAGAAAATGGCGGCGGCGCTTTCGCCGGCAGATGAGATTGCGGCGCTGGAGCAAGCCCGCCGGCTGGCGGCGTTGCGGGCGCATCCTGGACCGACCCGCGAAGATCTGCTCGATGGCGTGCGAAGCTGCTATGTCAAAGGGGCCATCGATGCGGAGGGAGAAGTGTTGCTGGGTCTCGCCCGGCATGCCCTCACGGGTTCAGCCATCGGTGAAGTTCCAGCAGAGGCGGGTGTGCCGCCGTTGGTGGAGGATTTCCGCAGGCAGGCGCAAACGTTGCGGCTGAACATCAGCGACTCGATTCGACGCAAGCTTTCGCTGGACCTGTATCGGAAGACGTCGCATCGAAAATCAAGCCGGTTTCTGCATTCGCTCCAGTTCTTGGGGGTGCCGTTTGCGCAATTCCTGGCCGGCCCGGATTTTGTTCGCGGCACCGGACTCGAACGGTTGCATGAACATTGGGACTACCAATGGACGCCGCAAACGGAAAGCCAGTTGGTCGAGGCGAGCATTTACGGGGCGACCATGGAGGAGGCGGCGACCAATCGCTTGCTGCGGGCCATCGCGGAGTTGGAGGAGCAGGGCCGGGGCCGCAGCGCGGCGGCTGGGGTGGAAATTCTGACCCAGGCGTGTCGGATGGGATTGCATCGTCACACCGGCCGGCTGGCCGGGCTGATCGGCGCGCAACTTGCCGAAGATCCTTCGCTAGTCTCGGTGGTCGCGGCGATTGGCCAACTGCTGTTGCTTTGGGAATCGCGCGAACCATTGGAGGCACAACGACTGACGGAGATTCCGCAACTTATCCGCGCGGCTTACGAGCGCGCGTGTTACCTGCTGCACAACGTGGCGGACACGCCAGTTGAGAAGGCGATGGACATGCTCGAATCGCTGATCAAACTGCGCGAACTTTTGGGCGTCCGAATCGATGACAAAGCGGAGACGACATTCGACGCAGCGTTATTCTGGTCGCCGTTGGAAAGTTTGTCATCCGAACCGCGGTGCCCGGCGCTGTTGGCGGGAGGCGTGGCGGGGTTGAGGCATGATGCGGGACAACTGGATGAAGGCGCATTGCTGAGCCAGGTCACTGGATTTGTAAACGCTTCCACCAGCCAGGCGGCGGACCAAGTTGCTTTTCTCGTCGGCCTGTTGCGGACGTGTCCGGAACTGGCCTGGCGGCAACCGGCGTTTATCGAAGCGGTTGAGCGCCTGCTGGACCGATGGGACGATGACGAATTCATCAAGCGCCTGCCGCACCTTCGCCTGGCCTTCGCGGGCCTGACTCCGCGCGAAACCGACCGGGTGGGGGCGGTGATTGCGGAACTGCACGGTGGCGCGCAGGTTGGCCGGTTGTTGAAACTGGACGTCGATGAAGCGGATGCGCTGGCGGCGGCGAAGGTGAATGCCGCGGTCAAAAAATCATTGCGCCTGGACGGTTTGGAGGAATGGTTTGAGGGGGGAGAGAGACGCGATAAAGGCGATGAGCGACACTAAAGCAATTACACCGGACGCGAAGACGGAGGCGACGATGGCGCGCTGGCGGCTTATTCTGGGGAAGTTTTCCCAGAAACGGCTTTCGATTCCACTGGGGGCCGGAACGGCGCGAATGGAGGCGGCGCTGGATTTTCTTTATTCGCGGGAATACGAGGGGCGCGGTGTGCGCGGACGAGGGCAGGCCGGTTCACTCGATCCATCTCAACTGACCATTCCAACGTGGTTGAGCGAAGTGCGCGAACTGTTTCCGCGCGAGACGGTGGAGATCATCGAGAAACATGCGTTGGGTCGTTATGGACTGACCGAGTTGGTGACCGACAAGGAAACGCTGGAGAAGATGCAGCCGAACATGGACTTGCTCAAGACGCTGCTGACGTTTCGCGGCCATCTGCAAGGGGAAGTGCTGGCCACGGCACGGCGGATCATTCGCCAGGTGGTGGAGGAGATCAAGCGGAAGCTGGAACCGGAGGTAAGGCGGGCGCTGGCCGGCCGGTTGAATCGTTTTCGTCACAGCCCGCAAAAGATCGCGCAGAATTTTGACTGGCGCGGAACGATTCGCCGAAACCTGCGACATTACGACGCGGAACGGCGGAAGTTGGTGCTGCATGAAGCGCGGTTTTTTTCGCGCAACACTCGCCAGTTGCCGTGGCACGTCATCCTGTGCGTGGACCAAAGCGGCAGCATGGCGAATTCCGTGATACACAGCGCGGTCATGGCCGGCATCCTGGCCGGATTGCCGGCCGTGCGCATAAAGCTGGTGGTTTTCGACACGAGCGTCGTGGACCTGACTGACCAGGCGGAGGACCCGGTGGAAGTGCTGATGAGCGTGCAACTGGGCGGCGGCACGGACATCGGGCAGGCGTTGCGGTATTGCGAAACGTTGATTGAAACGCCGCATCGGACGGTGCTGGCCCTGGTGAGCGATTTTTGCGAAGGCGGTTCGCCGGCGGAAATGCTGCGCGTCTGCCGGCGCATTCGCGAGGGCGGAGTCAAAATGCTCGGGCTGGCATCGCTTGATGAAACGGCGTCGCCAATTTATGATCGGGCGATGGCGGACCAATTGGCGGAGTGCGGGATGGAGATCGCCGCGTTGACACCCAAACATTTTGCCGAATGGCTGGCCAGGGTCATCAGTTCGAAATGAGTATAACCGAGTCAAAACTTCGCAGCCTGGCCGCCGGCCTCGATCCGGCGGCGCTGGAGGCGCTTGCGAGCAAGGGATTGCTGCGCCGGGCGCAGAAGGACCTGGAACGCGGCTTGCGCGTGGAGATCAGCGGCGGGTCGGAAGGCGCATTGCGCATCAAAGTGGGGGAATTTGAAGTCACGCTGCCTGAAGCCGGTCCGACACGGGCGACGTGCTCCTGTCCGGCGGCGGGCGTTTGCCAGCACATCCTGATGGCGATCCTCTTTCTGCAGCAGGGGGCGCCGGAGAACGGGGGACGGAGCGAAGCGGAGAAACCGGTGGGAGAGGAACTGTGCGCCTTGACCCGTGAGGAGATGGAGAAATGGGCGGGCAAAGCAGCCTTCAGCGCCGGACTGCGACTGGCGCTTCAAGCTCCGTCGCAAATTTTACGCGAACGTGGTTTGGTGGTTCGGTTTTTGAACCTCAACGCCGAATGTCATTGCGTTCCCGGCGGCGGCCTGGAGGGAATGATCGTCTCCGGGTTCAAGGCGGACGAACGGCGATTGAAGATTGCCGCTGCCATCGTTTTGCAGCGGGCCAATGGTGTGGAATGGCATGCGGAGGAGGGGAATAGCGGAGTCCTGGAAGGAGCCACCGGCGCGCCGCGTTCGCGCGAGGAAATATTAACTGCCACGCAAGTTTTACTTTCGGAGACGCTCCGGAATGGGTTGTCGAGATTGTCAGCCGCGACCCAGCAGCGTTATGCCACGCTGGCGGTTTCCGCTTTGGGGGTGAACCTGCCGAGGCTTTCTCTATTGCTCCGCAGTTTGGGGGATGAGACGGGATCGGCGCTGGCCCGGAATGCGCTGGCTGATCCCGGACGCATGCTGAACGCCATGGCGCGTGCGGCGGCTTTGTGCACCGCGCTCACGAAGCCCGAGGCGGCAGCGCGTCCGGAGTTGGTCGGCTGGCATCGCACGCGGTACGACGAGGTGGGGCATTTGGATTTAAGCGGCGTGGCGGCGTGGCCGTGGCGGACGGCTTCGGGTTACGAAGGCTTGACGGTGCTGTTTTGGGACTCGACGGCCGGTTGCTGGAATTCGTGGTCGGAGTCGCGTCCGCGCCAGCAACAGCGCGATTTCAACCCGGTGGCGCGCTATACCCAGCCGGGGCCGTGGGAGGGCGCGGAATCACCGCGACAGCTGGCACACAGCCGGTTGCGGTTGATGAATGCGCGGCGCAACCAGGCCGGCCGGCTCTCGGCCTCGGGCAAGAGCCGCGTGTTGGTGACCGGCCCAAGCGAATTCGAAAAAAGCGGTCTGAAAATCTTCACGGATTGGACCGAGGTGGCGGCGCACGTTGAGCGATGCAACGCGTTGGGATTGGCCGAGCCGAATCCGCTCGATGCAATCGTGGTGCTGGAGCCGACAGAATGGGGTGAGCACGCGTTTGATCCGGTAGCGCAGACATTTCGGTGGGTGCTGAGGGATGGGGCCCAACGCGGTTTGTTGCTCGAGTTACGGTTTGAGGCGTTTACCGAACCGGCAATTAAACGTCTCGAATCGATAGCCGGGACACCGTCAACCAAATGCCGGTTGGTGGGGCGCGTCGGCCGGACGCCACGCGGATTGACGTTTCACCCGCATGCCCTGCACCAGCCGGATGGGAAAATTATAAACCTTGCCCTGGATGGAGCGAGCGAGACGGGACTTTCGGAGAATGCTTCCGAAGTTTCGGACGCAGAAGCAGAAGAGCAGGGGGAGGAGGAGAGTGATTGGAATGACGTTGAGGTCCGTCCGTCGGCGATTACGGCGCTGCTCAACGAACTGGATGATGCGTTGCTCGCGCTGGCAGAGCCGGGAGTAAGCTCTCCGAAGCCAGCCAGGTTGGACCGGCTGGCAGCGGTTGCGGCGCGCGCGGAGAAGCTTGAATTTGATGTGTTGGGCGAGGCGGCACGACGATTGGTTTCCGGCGGAGGCGCCGCCGGGCTTTTGTTGCGTTGCCAGTATTTGAGTGCGTTGCATCGCCAGGCGGCAGGCCAAGTTTCTTGACAAGCCATGAAAATCAGCAAGGTCATCATCGTCATCAACCGGGGCAAGCCGCACGCGAAGGAAACGGCGCGGACACTTAGGGAAACCCTTTCGCGCGAGAAGGTCACCCAGGAATGGATCGAAGCGATTCCGCCCCGGCGCAATCTCTATCGTCGCCTGGGAGACATGCGCGGGAAGCACGCTGATCTGATTATTGCGTGCGGCGGGGACGGCACTTTGTTGCAAACGGCGCACCGCTTTCGCGGAACGGAGATTCCGATCCTGGGCATCAATATCGGTTATCTCGGTTTCATCACTTCGATCCGGGGCGACCGGGTGCGGCGCGAGATGCGGCGCATTCTTCACGGCGATTTCGTCATCAGCCGCCGCACGGCGCTGGATTTGAGCATCCATACGGGCAGGAAATGCGTTCCAGGCTGGGCGTTGAACGACGTAGTGATCATTCGCGGGGACAATCCGCATCTCATCAGCATTTCCGCGCGGGTCGGTGAACGGCCATTGACCAGGTACCGATGCGACGGATTGATTGTTTCGACGCCGACGGGTTCGACGGCGTACTCGCTGGCAGCGGGCGGACCGATCATCAGCCCGGAGTGTAATGTATTAGTTGTGACACCAATCTGCCCGCAATCGCTGACGAATCGTTCGGTGGTGGTGAACTCGACCGAGCCCATCGAAATGAAACTGGAGGCGGCGTCCGGGCCGGGGCAGGTGCAGGTCGATGGCATGGACCTGGCAAAAGCGACGCCCGAAAGCACCCTCGTGGTGCGCACATCGGGTGAGACCGTGCCGATCGCGTTTCTGCCGGAGATCAATTACTACGACATTCTTGGCGAGAAACTGCAGTGGCGCGGGGATGGGATTTCGAAGCCGAAGTATGGTTATGGGTAAAAGGCGCATGTCAAGCGTGCTGCCCAAATCAAAAAGGACGAAAACGATCCAATGGATGAAAGGAAAGCGCTGAAATTCGAGGCGTATCGCGAGTTTGGACATTGCTGTGAGAAGCTCAAGGCATGTGCCATTGCCGGAGTTCCTTCGGTGTGGTTAAGTTTCCGGGTGAAACTTTTCTACACCGGACCGGTGGTGAATGCGGAAATGCTCGTGATGATGCTGGAAAAACATGGGATTGCGGCGACGCAGGAATTTGTCGATCCCGGCCCGGACGATGGGGATTTGAGCCGACCAGCCCGCGTGCTGGTGCCTGAGGCGGACTATGATCGGGCGCATCAATTGTTCTATGCGGAGCGAGAAGATGAACTTTGAGGGTGGTTGGGTTGCAGTAAGTGAAGAGGCATATTATTTGAAAGGCGGATTCAGCCCGAGCTTCTTTCATAAACACCAACCTCCAACCACCAAGCTCCAGAAAAGCTCCAAGTTCCAAAAATCAGGCATGATCATGCATCACGGCTTTGGTCCTGAGGCTCGTTCAAGGTGAGCGCAAAAAAGGATCTTCTATTCGCGTGTCCGCGAACGCCTGTTCCCACCCGATGGCGATGCCAAATGCGGCTTATCCTGCAGTAAGCGGGCAAATTTTGTTGCGCCTTGTCGTGCCTCCGGAATACGATTCGGCGTGCGGTTTCTTGCGCAGTATCGCTGGCGGACCGGAATTACAACAGTTGTTGCCGCTTGCGGGCTGTTGCTGGCTTCCTGTTCTTCGCCGCGCCACGCATCTTCGCCGACCCTGGCTCCGCCTCAGCCATACACGCGGGTCTTTCGCCCGGACACAAACACGGTTCAGTTGCAGATTGCCGTGCGTGAATTCCTTCCGCGGCGGCATCGCGGCCCGGTCGTGTGGCTGGCGGGTGTTTCGCATGTGGGTGACCCGGAATATTATCAGGCGCTCCAGCGGCATCTGAACGCCCAGACGCTGGTGCTTTACGAGGGGGTCAATGCCGAGCGTCACAAACGGCGCGTTCGTGAAGCCGCCGAGCCACCGGCTGCGCCACCGTCCAAATCCGCCTCGCCGCCGGCGTCGGCTGCCGATCAGCCAGGACTCCAGTCGGCCCTCGCGGAATCGCTTGGGCTGGTCTTTCAACTCGATGCCATCGACTATGACCAAACCAACTTCCTGAACAGCGACCTTTCCATGCAGGAGATTGCCCAATTGATGGGCGGCTCCGCCGAACCACCGCAGGGTAAGCCTGTGCCGGAGTCCCACGCCAGCGCGCCCGCCACGGCGAACCCATCGTTCAATTACCTGATGCAGGCCATGGACGGCAGTTCGTTCCTTGGCCAACTCATGAAGGTTGGCGTGCAATTCATCGGTTCGAGCGCGTCATTGCGGGCGATCACGAGACTGACTTTCATTGAAACCATCGGGCAACTCAAAGGCGACCTGGCCGCCGTGCGCGGGATGCCGCCGGACATGCAGGAATTGATGAAAGTCCTGATCGAGGCGCGCAATCGGGCGGTGATCGAGGACTTGAAAAAGGAATCGCGGCGCGTGCCGCGCTCCGGGTCGATCGCCATCTTCTACGGGACTGGCCACATGGATAACATGGAGAAACGGCTGGTGCAGGAACTCAATTATCGGCCGGCCGGGGAAATCTGGTTCACGGCTTTCTCGGCGGACTTGCGTCAAACCGGCCTGTCTCCCAGTCAATTACAGATGGTCCGCAACCTCATCAAGTGGCAGTTGGACCAGTTGCAACCGTAAGGCCGGAGAAAGGCACGCCGATGAAAGCGGGGATCGAAAGTTCGCGCAGCCGCGCAGCGCTCCCCGCCTTTCCGGGTAAGAACAGTGTCGAGCTGTGTCCGGCATGACGCAACCGCTTATTCTTTGATTGCTTTTCCCGGGTTGATGTCGGACTTTGGTGGCAGTTGCTCAGGCGATCGCAATCGGCTGTGAACCTAAACCCGCAACCAAAGGCTCCGATATGGAAATCACCCAACAACTTGCCCTTTTCCTCGACAACCGGCCCGGGATGCTCGCGCGTGTTTGCGACGCGCTGAGCACAGCCAAGGTCAACATCTACGCCATTTCCACGAGCGATACCGTGGACCACAGCGTCATTCGTCTGGTGGTCAGTGACACGCGCCGGGCGCTTGAGGTTTTCGAGGCTCACGGCACGCTGGTTGTCGAAGACGATGTGCTCATGCTGGAAGGCGACAACAAGTCCGGTTCGTTGGCGCGAATTGCCCACAAACTAGCCGACGCGAAGGTCAACATTGAGTATTGCTATTGCGCCACCAGCCCCAGCGCCAAAAAAGGACTGCTGATCCTGCGTGTTTCCAATCCTCAAAAGGCGTTGAAGGTCTTGAATAGCTGATAACCAAGAGACGCGATATTCCACCTTTGGGCGGTGAATGTCCTGCCTCAATGGGAGAGCCAAGCGGGTGTGACATTTATTTTTGCACACCTGCTTAAAATGTCCCCAGTGCATCGTGTTTGCGCATGCCTTATCTTCTGAAGGCAGGACTCGAAACATTGAAAAGCCTCCATCCAATCCTCTACGAGATCAATACCCGCTGCTGGCTTGCGGCGTTGTCGCATCGTGAGGGCAGGGTAGTGACGCTCGCTGATGTGCCGGAAAGCGAGTTCTCCTACTGGCTTCGGCTGGGCTTCACGCATATTTGGCTGATGGGCGTTTGGACCACGGGACCACGCAGCCGCGCCCTGGCTCTGAACGATCCCGGCCTGCGCGAATTATTTGATCGAGTGTTGCCGGATTGGCGTGAAGCAGATGTGTCTGGTTCGCCTTATGCCATCGGCGCGTACGAGGTCCCGCCGACTTTGGGAGGAGAATCAGCCCTGCAAATTTTTCGTGAGAAACTCAACCGCTGTGGCTTGAAATTGCTCCTCGATTTTGTGCCAAACCATCTCGGGCTGGACCATCTCTGGGCTGTCGAACGCCCGGAATTGTTCGTCCAATGCCCGCCCAATACACCGGGTTCGTTCGAACTGCAAACCAACTCCGGCACACGCTGGCTGGCACATGGCAAGGACCCTTACTTCACGCCGTGGACTGACACCATCCAACTCGATTATCGCCGCCCGGAAACGCGCGATGCCATGAAGACATTGTTGCAATCAGCCGCCAGCCGTTGCGACGGGGTCCGTTGTGACATGGCGATGCTGGTGCTGAATGACGTCTTCCAAAAAACGTGGGTGCAATTTCCAGCCGCTGCGATTCCGCCAGCTTCCGAGTTTTGGGCAGACGCCATTTTCGCAGTCAGAGCGGCCAATCCAGGGTTTCTGTTTCTCGCCGAAGCCTATTGGGGCTTGCAGTCCCGATTGCAGGAACTCGGTTTTGATTTCACTTACGACAAGGATCTTTACGACCGCGTGATCGCACGGCAGGCAGCCGAAGTGCAGCGGCATCTGCTCGAAGCTTCGCCCAGTTATGTCGAGCACAGCGCGCATTTTTTGGAAAACCACGATGAGCGGCGCATCGCCCAGGTGCTCCCGCCGGACGAGCATCGCGCGGCCGCTGTGTTGACGCTCGGCCTGCCGGGCATGCGATTTCTGCACGAAGGGCAATTGAGCGGCAAGCGCATTCATGTGCCGGTCCAACTGTCGCGCGCTCCTGACGAGCCAGTCGACACCCAAATCAAGACCTTTTATGAAAACGTGCTGACCGCGCTGAACTCTCCAATCACTCTCGCGAAAATCGGGCGTGCCGCCAATGCGCTTCCGTCCATCGGGCGGGGTGAATTCAAGCTGCTCTCTCCTGAGCCCGCCTGGCCGGGCAATCCGTCTTTTGAAAGTTTTATTATCGTCCAGTGGGAATTTCCATCGGACCAACAAGGCAACGCCCCCGCAATATCAAAAAAAGCCGAAACACCTCGGTGGTTCCATATGTTTACGTTGGTAGTCGTGAATCTTGCGTCGCATCAAGCTCAATGTCGCGTGCGTTTGTCAGTTCCTGGCCTGGCCGGGGTCAATTGGGAACTGCGCGATTTGTTGGGAGGCGGGAACTTCCGGCGCGATGGTTCAGGATTGGAGCACGAAGGCTTGTTTCTGGACCTTCCGGGGAGTGGCGCGCAGTTGCTTTTTGGCCGGCCGCTCGGGAGTTGATTTGGGAGCGGTTCCATAGTCGAGCAAGCCGGTATGCATCGTCATTTTCCATTCGCTGCCCACTTTCGAGTACACCTTGCAGGCCCGCCCAAGCCATCGCAGTTCCTTCCCCTGCGCGTCACGCCATAACGTATCCACGTCCACGACGGCAAAGGCGCCGTCCCCCTCGGGCGTGACGGCGATCTTGCGGATAACGCGGCGGTTGTGGATCAGGGTGTAAGTGTCAAAAAGTTCCCGCCAATTCCGGCTCCACCGTTCCTCGTCGTAACGGCCCGCCCAGAACAGCCATTCCATGGGGTCATGCGCCTGGGCATTCGGTGGCCAAGGCCAGACCATGTCCGGATGGAAAATGGTCATGAGCAACTCGATGTCCTGCGTGTCCCAAGCCCTCGTTTCCCGGTCAACGATTTCCTGGATCTGCTGTTCGTGGATTGTCATATCGCGTGTGGTTTGCGAAGCACTCCCTAGGCCGTGGTCTAGCCTTGGCTCTTTTATGACAGGGCGAAGCACTCTTTGCAAGCAAAAAATTTGCCGACGAACTACGGCAAACTACCACTGTTACCGCTCTGCTTTCATTTCAAGGCGGCACTTTACCGTCGCGGAGAGACTGGAATCCGAATTTGATGCTCATAAGCTGTTGAGGCCAAGGCGTTAAACTTGAATTGCAAGGTTTAATCGGCCTGGCCTGTAAAAGAACTTGCGGCGCGCCACTCATTGCGTACCAATAAATGATAAATGCCTGATTGGATTGCGAGACTGCGGATACAAACTTCGGCCAGCACAGCCGAGGTGAAACTTTTCTACCTGGGCGAAAGCTCTGACAGATAACGGCGGCTTCCTGCTCCATGAATTTACCACGCCGATTGCGATTCATCCCTTTATCCGTGGCGGGCGCTCTGGCACTGTTTTTCGTGCTTTGGCGCATGGATTTTCCAAAACCGGCCAATGATGATTTATTTTATTGCGGTGCGGCAATCAACCTCGCAGGGGGCGGGAATCTTTCAAACCCTCTACTGGTTCGGCAGGGCTTTTCCAGCCAGCTTTTTTTCGTTTACCCGCCCTTGCACTCTTACGCCCTGGCGAGCTGGTTGAAACTGTTCGGCGTGAGTGCTGCTTCACTTACCGGCTTCCAGGCAGCAATGTATGTCATCACTGCCGCAGCCACGATTTTTATCCTGCGACGGTTTGGCGGGCCGGTTTGGTTGGAATGGCTCGTGCCCCTTGGCGTTTGCACAGCTTTTATGCCGCTGGGGTTCCGTCCGGAGGCGATGGCTGGCGCCTTGATCATGGCGGGCTTCGCCATGCTCGTTTACAGCCGAGCGCTAATCGCGACTCTTTTCGGATTTCTCCTGACGTTTTTTGGGGCTTCGGCAGCTCCGCGGATGGCCCCACTATCGGTGGCCTTCACGGTGCTCGCGGCATATCGGCTTTGGAAGAACCTGGAGGGCGACAAGTCCAAGCCGTGGAAAATTCTCGCGCCTATGGCTGCGGCTTTCGGGATAACCACATTGGTTTTTCTTGTTCAAATCCACTTCTGCCTGGGTGAGTTTTGGCATACATTTAGTGTTCACGCCCATGAACGTGTCCTTGGCAGCCGAATTACCCTCGCAATGCAATTCCTGTTCGCCTATCCGGACACGACACAGTTGCCCCTGCTGCTACTTTTGGTGGAGTTCCTCTTTTTTGCCTGTCAACGTCCCGGCAATGAGCCAACACACCTGGGTTTTGCGGCACTCGGCGGATTGCTCCTCGCCGCGGCATTTAAACTTCTCGGCCATGGCTCAATCTGGTTTGGCGTTTTAGCGGTGCTGGTTTTGGCAATTCCGGTTCTCAATGGCGTTCCGCGTGCTCATGCGAAGCTGCTCAAATTTGGGCTGGCAGGCAGTATTCTATTCGCGAATATAGCCAGTTGCGCGCAGATCTATGGGACACTGAGGGGGAAGATCGACACTGATCCTGGGCGGCGGCGGGATCAGGCTTTTGCGATGCGATCAACGCCCGATCATTCCGTGCTTGTGGACAACCAAGTTGCCCGGTACCTCTTTGATTACCGGCTTCCGGCTGGATTCATAGATGCCCGCTTTGCCGGGCTCGACGCTGAGGACTACGCTTCGCAAGGAATCCGCGAAGGCGATGTGGTGCTTTGTGGGCCGGAAACGGTTGCCGCTTTCCGGGTTTATGGGTATCTGCGAAAGCAAACCGCGCAATGGAGGCCGCTTGGATTACCCAAACCGGCATTTGACACCCATCCGCGCAGGGTCTATGTGCTGACGTCAAAGGACTGTGAACTGAAGGAGAGCGACGACCAGTAAATTGGGCTCGAATGGCGCTTTTTTTGATAGAATCAAAATCCGATAAAAGGGTTGCGCCGTGGACGGCATTCCAATTAATAATAGGAACAAATGGCAAGTTCGATACCATTACCACGGTCCTATCTGATTTATGGCGTCTGCCTGCCGCTGGCCGTGCTCATTGGTTACATTTTGGCGCAACCGATGGATTCCGGCAGCATTGCGCTGGTGTTGCTGGTCCTGGCGGCCCTGAGTGTGCCGGTATTCCTGCGCTGGCACCACCCGATGCTGATCTTTAGCTGGAATTCGGTGTGCAGCCTGGTTCTCCTGCCGATAAGCCTGTGCATGGCGCTTACCTTGATCAGCATTTTCGTTTCGATCCTGAACCGGGCGATTGGGCGTCGAGTATCGTTTTTTGAGGCGCCTGGAGTGGCCAAATCACTTATTTGCCTGGGGGTGGTGGTGGTGATCACGGCCGGCATGAACGGGGGGATAGGTTTCGCCGCGCTCGGTTCCAACATGGTCGGGGGCAAGCGTTATTTCAGTGTGTGTGCCGGCATCCTGTGCTACTTCGCGCTGGCCTGCCAGCGGATCAGCCTGGGAAAGGCGCCGTTTTATATCGGCCTGTTCTGGCTTTCGGCACTCACTATGCTGCTGGGATATTTGGGGGCCTTGGCTGGGCCGCCATTCGATTTCCTGGTGAAGCTGTTTCCAGTGGAATCGGAATTAATGGGGGACCGGGCCTACGGCACCGACGTGCTTGCTCCACAGGAAGGCCTTTTTCGCCTGGGCAGCATTGGCATGATGGGAACCGCCCTCGCTTATTATCTGCTGTCGCGCCATGGAATTCGCGGAGTCATTAACGTGCAACGGCCCTGGCGGCTGTTGTTTTTCGGGTTGGCTCTGGTCGGAGTGGTGGCGGGCGGCTTCCGCTCGAGTTTAGTTTGCGTTCTTCTGACGTTCGGTTGCATGTTCTTTTGGGAAGGATTGTTTCAGATTCGATATCTGATGATGTTATCCTTCGCGATAATTGTCATTGCATGTGCCATCCTGCCTTTCACTTCCAAACTGCCGATGGCCATGCAGCGCACTTTGAGCATGCTGCCGGTGGAAGTGGATCCGATGGTGCGAAACAGCGCGGACGCCTCGACCGAATGGCGATTGCTGATGTGGAAGGAGTTGCTGCCCCAAATTCCCAAATACCTTTTCAAGGGCAAGGGTTATGCCATCGATCCACACGAGTTTTATCAGGCGGACCTGGCAAGGTGGAGCGGGACGGGTGTGACG
The DNA here is from genome assembly GCA_021325145.1 of Verrucomicrobiota bacterium. Taxonomy (GTDB): domain Bacteria; phylum Verrucomicrobiota; class Verrucomicrobiia; order Limisphaerales; family Pedosphaeraceae; genus JAJPHR01. The sequence continues at coordinate 34,422 of JAJPHR010000046.1, forward strand.
GCGGAGGGCGCCATCATCGCGGGTGACTATCATAGCGGGCCGCTTTCGGTGATCATTCCGTTCGGCATTTACGGGGTCGCCGCGTTTACCTGGTTCCTGTGCGCCGCCGTGCGGGTATTGTATCGGAACTACCTCTACGGCGACCCTGCACTGAAGAATTTCAACACTTTTTTGCTGGCCTTTTTTCTCGTCCAAGTCTTCAGCTATATCTTCATTTTCGGCTCCTTTTATTCCGGATTGATTCTCTTCTGTGGTTCGGTCGGATTCAGCGTGAGCCTTAACGGTGTTGCCACCGAGCCGGACTTGGTTCCTGAGTCTTTTCCTGTCGAGGAGGAGTTTTGATTCCCGACTTGGTGACCCAGGCCTTCTGAGCGGCCAGTGGCTTTGGCTCAAAACCCAAGTTGGAAGGGACCTGCGTTTGGCGGCGCGACGGATGAGATCCTTCGTTGATTAACTTAATCGGAAGAGGGACCGAACGACCGTCCACTCTTCCTTGAACAAGGCAGGCCGCACGCCCTGGATCCAGGCGACGGCGAGCACGATGAGCGCATAGCCGCCCGCAAGCAACAGAATATGGGGAGCCGAATCGGGAGGCAGTACCCATCTTGCCGTTGCGCCGAGGCTCACGGCCAGCACAGGCACCAGCCAGCTTCTCAGTGCCCAGGGCAACCAGGCCAGGTTGAGTTGCCGGCAAAAATAAAAGCCCGTGCCAAGGCCCAGCACCGATTGTCCGATTCCTGACGCGACAGCGATCCCAACTACCGAACCCATTTTGCCGGCCAGCAGCGCGAGGCCCAGGTTCAGGACAGCGCCGACAGCGACGAGAATGCCTACAATACGGACGCCATTATCGCCGCAACGGGTCGCTGCTTGGAAACTGGCATCTCTTCCGCTGTTAACTGCGAGGATCAAAGCGAAAGCTATCTGCAATGATAGCGGCGCGCGATAGGCCCGGCCCAGCCAGACGGTTATAAAAAAGTCGTTCGCCAGCAAGTAACACAACGCGCCCGCACACCCAAGCACCAACTCGAACTGATTGAGGCGATGCAGGCCATTGATCGTTCGTGTGCGCGCTTCCGGCCCGGGCGTGGCCATCCATTGGGTAAGCTTCGGTACTGTGACGAGGCCGGCGGTCCAAAGGAGCGTCATGATCAATTCGCAGGGACGATAGTTGTAGTGGTATACGGTGACCTGGGTCCCGCCAAAGAACGCCTCAATGACCACACGATCGCTGGAGGTGAAGATGGCGTAACCCAGCCCAATGAGGTACATCCAAAAGCTACTTTCAAACAAGAGGACTGCCGGGCGAACTTCGAACTTGAGCGGGAACACCTTGGCCAACGCGGGGAATGCCGCCCGCAAATAGAAGCACGCGAGCGCGAAATCAATGATCGCCGCGACGGAATATGGGATGTACTGGATCCACAGTGGTTCGTTCCGCCGGGCCATCCACCAATGAGCGCACAGGCATCCTTGGAAAAGGAGAAAGGACGGAATCACCGGCCAGAGGACGGTTCCACAGGCATAATTCAGGTTTTTGGCGTAGCTGGAAAGAACGAGCATGCACACGGACACGGACCCTACAGCGTACAACACGGTCAGCGATCCAGCCCCCGCCTCAGGTTTAAAATGCAGCCAGGCGGGCAGCCAAGGAGAGAGCACCAGGAAACCGCCGCTCACCAGCAGCGACAGCAACAGAAAGACCGTCCGTGCAGACGCGAGAAAGTCATTGAGAGCACGCGAGTCCTTGTTGCCGAGGTACTGCCCGGCTTTGATGGCCACAGTGCCGCCCATTCCGAGGTCGCCCAAGCCGCCAAGCTGCGCAGCGGACTGGAAAGCCAGGAAGAGGCCGTTTAGCTGGCTTCCCATCGCGCGGAGGATCAGCCGAGCCCAGAGCAGCGCCATCGCGCTGGTCAGGAACCGGACACTCAGGTGCAGGAGGAACGCCAGGCGGGAGGAACCACGGTGGCTCCGCAGCCATCGCGCAAACCCCTTCTCCACCTGGACCTGCGGAGTTTCAAGCGTCGAAGGCACAAGCACGTTGACCCGGCGAGCGCCGGTTTTGTTCAAGCGAACTGTTTCGCGGGTTGTCTTTTACAATCAAGGTTCCTATCATTGAATAATGTCCGAATCTCGGGCAAGCCTGAAAATGATCTTGTTGGCATTCACGGCGGTCTGGAGGTGAGGCAGCCCGCTTTCTTTCTTAGCTTGAAGCGCGGCTTCAATGAGCGTGGCGCCCGATCTGCCTCGCAGATGAGTAACCCCGTGGCGGCCGATTTTTCCGCGGCTGGCCTCCTGTCCAATTGGTATCGCACGCCCGCTGATCTGCAACCGCAAGCGCCGGGCTGTTTGGCCAGCGCCGCGCAAGGATTCCGCGTTACGCGACTTGCCAGCCTTTGAAAGTACAGACATAAGAGTAGGATGAAATTGAATGCCATCACGATGAAAATTTACAGGCGCACGATTGCGCCTTTCGTTCGCAGAATGTTTTTCCGGGACATCATTGCCCGGACCTCAAACTTCGGGACGGTCAAATGGCTGGGGAATCCAATCTGGCAGAATGTTCTCGACCTCTGGACAATTCAGGAAACCATTGCGGAGGTAAGGCCTTCGCTTCTCATTGAGTGCGGCACAAACCGGGGTGGTTCGTCTCTCTTTTACGCGCATCTTTTCGACCTGATGGGAAAAGGCGAAGTTGTAACCATCGATATTGAAAAGCTTCATAACCTTTCGCACCCGCGAGTTACCTATTTGATTGGAAGCTCGGCTGCACCGGAAATCGTCAATGAGGTGAAGAAAAGGGTTAAGACGACGAACGGTCCTGTCTTCGTAATTCTCGACAGCGACCATAGCGAGGCCCACGTTGCCAAGGAGTTGGAAATCTACTCCCCCATGGTGACGGTTGGGAGCTTTTGTTTGGTGCAGGACGGAATTACAGAGATTTTGCCTGATTTTGCAGGTGGCGGCCCCGGCCCGCTTACCGCCATCAAAAAGTTTTTGACGGCCAGCAAACAATTTCAGTTGGACTCAGAACGGTGCGAGCGGTTTGTTATTTCCCACCATCCCAAAGGCTGGCTGCGAAGGGTTGCCTAAATTTTCAATTGCATTAACCCGGCGGGCGCCGGTTTTATTCAAGGAAAGCGTTTCGCGAATTGTCTTCCACAGTCAAGTTTCCTATCATTGAATGATGTTTGAATCGTCGGCAAGCCAGAAAGTACCGCTGCTTGCCATCACCGGCAGCCTGGGGATGGGTGGGAGCACGACGTTCCTGCTCAATCTCGGCCAGGCCTTCCGTGACTGTGGAACTTCGTTCCCGGTGGTCTGCCTTTCCGAACAGCATCCCATGGCGGACGAGTTCGCCGCCGCCGGTGTCACCGTCGAACTCGTGTCGAAACGGCGGCTCATCTACGAAGATCGCACGCGCGCGGGATTTTTGGCCGCCGCCGCGCATCGGCCGGCTGCAGTGCTGGCTTGTCTCGGCTCGGAAAGCTTTGAAATTCTGCGGGTGCTCCCCCGGCACGTCGTGCGCCTCGGCGTCATCCAATCAGACGATCCAGGGCCGTACGAAATGGCCCGCGAATATGTCCCGTGGCTCGACTGCATGGTGGGGGTTTCGGAAAGGATCCGGCAACGCCTTCGCGCGGATTCGCAGTACCAGGGCATGCGCGTCGAATGCATCCCTTACGGAATTCATTTCGCCAGCCAGCAGGGACGGGTACCGCGCCATCCGGCTGCTCCGTTGCGGATCATTTATCTGGGGCGGATGATCGAAACCCAGAAGCGCATCAGTCGCATAATCGCACTGGCCAGGTTGCTGGCGGAGCGGGGGGAGAAGTTCGAGTTCACTTTCGCCGGTTCGGGACCCGAGTTGCAGGCTGCGAAGGAGTCGTTACGCAGTTTTCCAAATATTCGTTTCCTGGGTGAACTTCCGAATCGCGAGGTAGCGGCGGTATTGCGCGCGCACGATATCTTCGTGTTGCTTTCGGATTTCGAGGGGTTGCCGCTGAGCCTGCTTGAGGCGATGGGCGAGGGCGCGGTGCCCGTGGTTTCGGACTTGGAGAGCGGCATGCGTGAAGTGGTGACTGCGGAAACCGGATTTCGAGTGCCTGTGGGCGACGTGGCCGCCGCGGCTGAGGCCATTGCCTCGCTGAAAGCGAACCCGGCGCGGCTGGCTGCCATGTCAATTGCTGCCAGCCAGCTCGCGCGCGGGCAATACAGTTCCTTGCGGATGGCGGATCACTACGC
>JAJPHR010000112.1 GCA_021325145.1 Verrucomicrobiota bacterium
AGGGGAAACGCCGCCGGAAAACACAAAAACAAAAACCGTCTTTAAGGAAAGAAAAGAAATAACCCAGCAGCTCCCTTGACAATACCCATAGCAGGGCGCGCACTCCTGTGCGCGCCGCCGCGGGCCCAAGCGCATTCATTCATGACACGTGAGACTGGAGTCCTATCTCCTTGGACGGCACCAACTTGCAAAACGGGTTTGTTTTGCTTTGTTCAGCTCTCGGGACTCGCGTAGGCGCCTGATCCAGAACGCATTCCGAATCGGGCAGGCTTGGAATTCCACCCCGAAAAAAGCATCCAAATTCAGCGGCTTTCCATCGAAAACAATCGGGACTTTGATCCCTGTTGCCCAGTGCCGCCTCATTTCCACCCAACCCATAGTCCATCAGACACTTGCGTCGATTTTCCGGGCCGCTAGCCCTCTTGGACGCCAAAAAAAAGATGTTTAATTTGGTTTAATTTACTTTAATTCGGCTTAACTTTTTCGCCTGGGCGGTTTAATTCACCCGGGCCTGGTAGAAGCGGTACCCCCGGCGTCTTCCAGCTTTCGGACCTTCGGCTTTGGTGTTTTTCTGGTGCTTGGGGCTTGGTGGTTGGTGTTCCGGCGCTTCGCGCCGCCAGACTCGTCCTTGATGTCAAAGAACCAACCCCGCTCCCAACGGAGCGAGGCAAATTACGGATGCCGCACGCCATGGGCATGGGCGCGTCCGGGCCTTTGTCATTGGACATTGGCTCGCCCGCCGAAGCTGCTTTTGAGCGAAGGCGGGTCCTTCTGGCGCTCTGCGCCGGCCTCCCATCCTCAACTGCAATGACCATTATAGAACATCTCCCCTGCTGCGCAAATAATTTCTGAATATTTCTTATCACCAATTCCCGGCTGCGGTTTCTGAGCCCGAAGACCGGAACCCGCTCCGGCATCCGGTCAGGTGGGGGTACGATTCCGACCCTTGCCAGTGTACTCGCGGTGTAATCCAAAACAGGCACGCGGTCTGCTTTGGGCACGGAAGTTTACCGGACGCCACTCCCAAACGCAGAAGATTCCTTCATCTTGCGGGCGTAATAATCGATCATTTCCTGCCGGTGGGCTTGGGTGTTGGCAGGGACGTTGGGCTGCCGAATTTGCGGGGCATTTTCATCCAAAAATGCGCGGCCGGGTTTATTCGGGCGCCAAGTTTGAATGGCCTCGATGAGTGCTGCGACGTCCTTTTTGAAAGCCGGTTCTGCATAGGCATTGGTCATTTCCAGCGGATCGTGCTGCACGTCAAAAAACAAGCTGCGGGCGGGATTCCTGGTGTCATAGAGAAGTTTCCGGGTCTGGGTGCGCGCCATCACGGTGTCGGCCGTTTCGCAAAAGACAATGTCGCGCGCGGCGGCGGGGTCGGTGAGGTCGAGTCCTTTCATTTCGGGCGGGAGCTTGCATCCAGCGATTTTCAAAACGGTAGGCCCGACGTCAATATTGCTGACCAGTTTGTCGGTGACTGAACCAGCCTTCCGGTTTCCGGGGAGTTTGACGATGAGCGGCACTTTGGCCAACGGATCATACATCTGTCCGCTCTTAAGCAGCTGATGGTGGAAGCCAAGGTACTCGCCATGATCGGAGGTGTAGATGATGAGGGTATTCTGGTAAAGCCCTTTGGATTTGAGCAGGGCCAACATTCGCCCGACCTGTTCGTCGATTTCTGAAATACTGGCGTAATAGAGGGCCATGCACCGCCGAACCGCCGCCTCGGTCAGATCGGCATTGGTGAAATAGCCTCTAACATCATAGGGAAACATCCGGGGTGTCCACCCAGGCAGCAACGATATCTTCTCCGGATCATACCGGTGCGCCCAAGGTTCCGGGGGGTCGAAGGGATGGTGCGGTTTGATGAAGCCGACCATCAGCAGCGCGGGCTGCTCCGGGGTCCATTTCTGCAGCGTCTCCATCGCCCGGTCGGCGATCCAAGTGGTGCTGTAATCCTTCTCCTGAAGATTGGATGGCAGAGCGCCAAAGGAATCCCAGTAAATCTGGCGGGCAGCGCGGCGGTATTCGGAACGCTGGTCCTCAAGATCGTTGGCGTCCACCAGCCCGAACTGGCGCAAGTAGCGATGGTAATCGTCATCCCACCGCCCGGGGCCGTCCTGTTCGGCCAATTCCATTTCCGCAAAACCGACATCGAGGTAAGTGGGGGCAAAATGCATTTTGCCCACGGCCTTGGTGGCGTAGCCCGCCTGGCGAAGAACCGAGGCGAACGTCGGGGTGCCAGGCGCGAGCGTGCAATGGTTATCCCAGCCCTGGTGTTCGTGAACTGGCAAACCGCTGAGCAGCGAATAGCGCGAAGGGGTGCATACCGGAAAAGCGCAAAAGCTGTTGTTGAAACGCACGCCATCGGCGGCGAGGGAATCGATGTGGGGCGTTTTGATTTCCTTGTTGCCATAGGCGCCCAGGCAATCGATGCGGTGTTGATCCGCGTGGACGATCAGGATATGAAGGGGTTCAGCCGAGGCGCTGGCGGCCAGAACGACAGTCGTGCCGGCGACGATGGCGGCGCAGCCGAGCGGCACAAGATCCAGCTTCATGATGGCTCAATCTAGTTTAGTGTCCCGCAAATAACTAGACTTATCCTGGTGGCATCGAATGATGTTGGATGCCAACCGGAAGGTCAAAACCCAGCTGGTGGTAACGAAGGCGAGAACAAAATCGTGGGCCGTTGTTTCGGGGTACGTGGTCTTGCGACGCGTTGGGCGAGGTTGCGGGAAAGAGCCGCGTGGGGGGCGACGGGGCATGCGGACACACGAGATTTCTGGCAAATACTAATCGGACAAATCCAGTTGCTCGCCATCCAAACACTGTCAGCAAAAACGTCAGCAAAGGTGTTGGGAAAGTGCTGGCCTGGTAGTGGCGGTGTTGGCTTGACTCACTCGGGAAATTGGGCATGTTTAGGGCTGAAAACGCGCTTGAGGCGACCGATTTCAACCCTCGCCTCCAAGTCCTTTTGTTGGGTGAGGACCTTGACGAGCGCTTCGCGCTTGCGGCAGCAGGCCAGTAAGTTGACGACTTGCGGGTAGATCTTCTCCACCTTTGCAGTACCCAGATGCGAAGTTTCAGCAACTGAGAACCTCCAGCAAGGCTGGCAACGCCGATGACCGTGACGAGCGGATTGAAATTAATCGGCGAAGCGCAGTCGAGTTCGGAATTCCCCTCGCTCGTCGGTTGATTCAGGAGTGCTGCCAACTGGATCGATCTCGTCCATGCTATAGGCTAGGGCTGGAGCCAGCGCCCTGATATAGGCGTCCCATCGGCTGCGCAACGCCACGTAAGCCTCAGCGCCGGATTGCTCATCCTTCATGGTTTGAATGCCCGCTTGGCGCAGTCGCCGCAGTCCCGCCCGGTATCGCCGGTGCCAGCGGTCGCGGGTTTGTTCGTCGGGCGATGCGGCCGGTTCGGGCTTGCCTTCAGGCAGGAACGTATCTTCCAAGGTCGTCACCAGCATCATGGCCGCCCGCCAGAGCTGTGCCACCGAGGCTGATTCTTTCAGCCACGCATATGGTTGGTCATCCAGGCCACTCTTGATCAGGGTCACCGTGTCCAGCGCCATCAGGGTACACCGAGACACTGAGTAGTACGGAGCACGGAACCGAAAGTAAAATAGCACTGGATAAAAGTGGTGCGACTCCTTGACCTGCGTCAGTTGCCCCGCCAGTTCCGCGAGATTGGAATAGCCTGAGCTGAACTGTCCCTTCGGACCCAGGCCGGCGAGGAATTCGGCCGCGTCCCCCGTCTCCGCAGAGGCGAGATGCAAGCTCAACCCGAGCACGTTCCTGCGCTGCAGCGCGGTGTAGATTTGCAGCAGATAGGTCAGGGTCAGTGAGATGACTGACATACCGACGAGCGAATTGAAGAGGTAGAACAGGCGGAAGGCGGAGGTCCGCGGCGCGAAGTCGCCGGCGCCAATGATTGAAATGCTGCTGCCTCCGGCGTACATCGCGGCGATAAAGTCGGTCGGCGTGGAACCGTTATTAGCGGTAACGGAGCTGCCGAGCTTCGGGTGGATAATCAGGGCGGTACCGAGCGTCAGAATCAAGGCCCAGGCAAAGAGCACCAGGATGAGAATGATCGGCCCACAAAACGAGAGCACAAATCCACGTCGCCGACCGAATGGCTTGGACACCCGGAGGAAAACCTCCCAGGTAACGCGCGCAATCCGGTAACTGAGTATCCCGGTGCTGATACGGGCGTACAGCACCGTCGAAAAGACATCCAGCAGAACAAGCCCTATTAATGCCGCACCCAGCGCCGGTTCCAACCAATGGAGTGTCGCTTGGGTTTCCATTATGCAACTGCGCGGCGTCGCCTCCCCTGGATGAGAAGCGCCGCTGCACCGAGGAGCAAAGCCGCAGTGCGGAAAGAAGGGCGAGGCATCCATTTGAGCGCTCCCAAGACCAGCTGCGGTGGTTCATTCCTCTGCGGTGATGAAACCGCGCTCTGCGGCTCTGTGGCCGGCCTTACCGGCACCGTCCCGGCGAATAGTTCCTTGATTCCCCGGACAAACTGGACCATGTCTTGCGGCCCTCGGCTGGTCACGAGGTTGCCGTCGCGGACGAGGGGTTGGTCCAGCCAAGTGGCTCCTGCGTTAACCAGGTCGTCGCGGATGCCCGGCCAGGAGGTCAAGGTCCGCCCCTGCAACAGCCCTGCGGAGGCCAGCACCCATGGGCCATGGCAAAGCGAAGCGATGGGCTTCCCGGCGGCATCAAAGGCCCGAACAAATTCCCGCGCCTCCGCTGATTGGCGCAGCAGATCAGGGTTGATGAAACCACCCACAATCAGCAGCCCGTCATACGCATCGGGATCAGCTTCGGCGATTGTTTTCGTTACTCGCACTCGGCCGGCGGGTTCGTGCAAATTCACGCCGCGAATTCTGCCATGGCGCAACGAAACAATATCCACTTTTGCGCCAGCCATTCGTAAAGCCATTGCGGGCACAGCCAGTTCAACCTTCTCAAATCCGTCGGCGGCCAAAATGGCGATGCGACGCCCGTTCAACATTTTAGACTGATTCATAAAGCACCTCCAAAAGTGGTTTGCCCCGTTCCATTTTTGCTCTCACTTCCCTCCCTCGAGAGCGAGCTTGACCCTATGTAAAACTATGGAGAATTGGCCACGGCTGAAAGGGAGGTTAGCAGCCCATTCCTGCCGGTGTTATGCCCGGACACCCGACTGCCCCGCCAGATTTGTGCCCTGAGCAAGCCAACCTGAAAGGGTCCCTTACACGATGATCGCGGCCTTCGCGGAAACCGTGAGCGCGAGCAGAACTGCGGGAATGGTGAACAGGAAGAAGCCGATGATGGGCAGCAAATCAAAAATGCCTGCCATCACGGCGAGCAGGGCAGAATTGGGCAACGTGCAGCAACCTGAGGACGATGAATGCATGGATGCCGCAGATCACGGCGATGATTCCATCTACGTCGATGCATCCAGAAGACTCAAAATCTGCCCCTCCACTGTCAGCAAAATCGTCAGCAAAGGTGTAGTGCCGGTGCTGGCTCTTGTAGTGGCAGTGTTAGCTTGAGTTGCGAATGAAATCGGGCATTATTTGAGCCGAAACGACGCTTGAGGCGACCGATTCCGACCCTCGCCTCCAATGACTTACCCAGATTCCTCGATTTCTGGCATTAGTTGAAAACCGTCTCTCGCCTCTTGCGCGCCAGCCGCCTCGCCCCAGTTGTGCCGTCACAAATACCGGCGCGTCGTTTTACGATGGTGAGCGCCACAATTGTAAAAAGTCGCAACCAATCGCTTTGCGGAAATTGCAAATAATTGCCTGCTTTTTCGTGCCGACGGCAATAATTAGATAAATGGCTGATGCCAGCGATATTGAATTGTTGCGCAAATACTCGCAGCAAGGCGCGGACGATTCCTTCGCCGAATTGGTGCGCCGACATATCCACCTGGTTTATTCGATCGCGTTGCGCCACGTCGGCATCACGGCGCACGCCGAGGAAATCACGCAGGCGGTGTTCGTCGTCCTCGCGCAGAAATCCGGGCAGTTGCGGGAAGGCGTCATCCTCGAAGGCTGGCTATACCAAACCACGCGGCACACGGCCTTGAATTTCCTGCGGGGAGAACGCCGCCGTCAACTGCGCGAGCAGGAGGCCTATATGCAATCCCATCTTCAGGAATCCGACCACACACCGGTTTGGAACCAGCTTGTGCCGCTGCTCGATGAGGCCGTGTCCCGCCTGGGCGAGAAAGACCGCCAGGCCATATTGCTCCGGTTTTTCAAGGGGAAAAATCTGGCTGAAATTGCGGCGGCCATGAGCACGACCGAGGCGGCGGCGCAAAGCCGTGTGCATCGCGCGGTGGAAAAAATGCGGAAATTTTTTGCGCGACGCGGCGTGGCAATTTCCAGCACGGGGATTGCGGCAACGATTTCGGCAAATTCCGTTCAAGCCGCGCCCGCCGGACTGGCCGCGATTATTTCCGCCAACGTATTTTCAGGAACCACGACCACCACTGCGGCAATTGCCGCCGCCACGAAAGCCATTGCCATGACCACCTTCCAAAAAGCAATTGTAACCGCCGCGCTGGTCACAACCGTCGGCGCGGGAATTTTTGAAGCGCAGCAAAACTCCGAATCGCAAAAACAAATTCAAAGTTTGCAGCAGCAGCAAAATGCATTGAACGACCAGTTCGCACAATTGCAACACGAGCGTGATGATGCGACAAACCAATTAGGCGGATTGCTCGCGGAAAATGCGCAATTGAAATCGCATTCAAACGAACGTGAGCTTTTGAAATTGCGCGGTGAAGTGACCGCGGCGTCGCGAGCCGCCGCGGAGGCGGCAGCCAAAACGGGGAGCCTTGGGAACAATTCTGAACCATCGCAGGTGGATTACCAACGCAACCAAACACGAGCCAATCTTGACCAGTTTTTTAAGATGGCAAATCTGTCGCCCGAAAAAGCCGATCAATATGTCAACCTGGAGGTCGAAATGAAGCGGCGTCAGAACGAGCGCATGACGGCGCTATTAGCCGGCACTCTGTCCGTGGCCGAAGCCGTGCGCCAGCGCGACCAGGATTATCAAGAGCAGCAAGACCGGCGCCGCGAACTCCTGGGGCCCGATGGCTGGGCGGCCTTGCAGTCGATCGCAGATGGCATGCGCAATGACACGGCGAAGCGTTTGACCGGCACCGTCCAGGCCAATATGGGAAGCAACCTCTTGACCCAGGAACAAAGCGACCGGCTGCAGAGCGCCATCAAAGCCGAAGTTGCCGCCAACTCCATGGATGACACCGACCTGTTCCGGCCGGTGAATGAATGGACGCAGATGGTAACTGACCGTCAACAGCACGTCTTGCAGGCTGCCTCCGAGTTTCTCACGCCAGCACAACAGGAGACGCTTCAATTTCTTGAGGGAGAAAACCTCAAACTGTTGCTCCAGCAGCGGGAGCAGAGACGCAAGGTGCTAGGGATAAACCAATAGGAAATCCCCGGCACCGCCAACCAAATGAAGATACAGGCTCGTCGGTGGATTGTTGTGGCGGCGATCATCAGCGTGGGTGCAGGGCTGCACGCTCACCGTGACCCGCAATTTTTCCATTTGACATACATAGCAGAGCAATGTATAGTGCTGCCATGATCGAAAAAGAATTGGTGGCGGCTTCGACCGAGCCTTTGATCTTGTCCCTGTTGGCGAAAGGCGAAAGCTACGGTTATGAACTGATTCAAGAAATCAAACG
>JAJPHR010000093.1 GCA_021325145.1 Verrucomicrobiota bacterium
GGGATGTATGTACAGGACACGACCGCCGGCACGACGACTACCGGGAGCTTTTTTTACGAGCGCGACCACCTGGGCAGCATCCGGGAGATGACCGATGCCAACCAAACGATCCGTGCGGCCGTGTCAGCCAGAACGTCGGTTCCAATACGAACGGCGTTCCCCTGATGGACGCCGACTTCCGCTTCGCCGGGATGTATTACCACACCAACAGCCACCTGCATTTGACGCTGTTCCGGGCGTATGATGCGGATACGGGACGGTGGTTGAGTCGGGATCCGATTGGGGAGGCGGGGGGGAGGAAATTTGTATGGATATGTGAGCAACGATCCATTGAACGCCATCGATCCATACGGATTACACGAAGATGTTCCCGCAGGAGAACATTGGAGCCCTATCAATGATGCTATGGGGCAAAAGATTTTTAACGATAACCTTCTCGCCGCAAATCAAAATGCCGAACGGGCTGCGTTTGTAGCAGCGTATGTGCAAGCGGTTGAGGATAGCAGGGAACGGGAGTGGGGCGCTAAGCATCCCGTATTGGCATTCTTAAAAGAAGTCATGGAAACGGGAATGCAGTACGATAACAGCACGGGCATGGCATCATGCACTGCAGAGAATCTAGTCTATCAGTCAGTCAACTCAGCGAGGGAGGTAAACTATGTTGGCATCACAAAAAGTTTTGAGCGTCGTGCCGCCGCGCAGTTAGCTCAAAAGGGCATTTACAATTCAACCCATACCAGGCCTTCAGAATCTCTCACGCACAGATGTCAGAGCCGTTGAGCAGGTACTAATTAATGCGCACGGTCTTGCTGCGGACGGAGGGACATTGCTCAACAAAATCAACAGCATCTCGCCTAACAATCCAATCTATCAACAGTCATTACAAAAGGGAACCGAGTTGTTGTATCGAGCTGGGTACCCAGGATTCTAATATGCCAAAACGATCTCAAATAGGAGACATCATCGAAATCCCGACCTCAAAGGGATTGGCCTATGCTCAATACACTCACCAACATCCAACACATGGCGACCTTATTCGTGTATTCGACGTTGTGTTTAAGCACCGCCCTAGCAGGTTTTCTGAACTGGTCAATGGCCCAGTACGCTTTTCGACATTCTTCCCCGTAACTGCTGCCGTTAAGGGTGGCGTATTCAACGTAGTCGGGCATGAGAGCGTCGCTTTTCACAACCAACCATTCCCTGTCTTTCGTAACGGCATTGCAGACCCGAAAACCAAGAAAGTCGCAGTCTGGTGGTTCTGGGATGGGGAAAAGGAATGGAAAGTAGGAGAGATTACGGCGGAACAGAGAAAGATGCCCATCGTTGGCGTTTGGAATGATACACTACTAATCGAGCGCATCGAAGCTGGATGGGCCCCGAGCAACGATCCAAGTTAGATAATAGTGGGCAACCGATAGCAGGCTTTGGGCCAATTTTTCACACGAGAGCTGGAAAGCAGCTTCTTGGAGTTCACGGGTAAGCGGTAAAGGAGTCGCCCCTTGACAGCGGGCCGATCAAACGAAGGGTAAACGGCTCGGCTGGGTGGACCCAACTCAAGCGGCCAGTTTGACCGGCGCTGGCCGTAGCGATGCCTTCTTCCAATGGAGCGGCGTCAGTTGGGCGACGGTCTGGTTGGTGGCGGCCGGCAAGCGCTCCAGCACGTCTTTCAAATAGGTGACAAGGTGTAAATCACCGCACTGCGCTCCCCGGCTTCTTCGCTCTCGAAGAACAGCCAGTTCTTCTTCCCAAGGGCCGTCGGGCGGATGGCGTTCTCGACCAGGTTGTTGTCCAGCTCCACTTCGCCGTGTTCCAGGAAGCGTTCCAGCGCCGGCCATTGGTTGAGCGCGTAGCGCCTGGCCCATCAAGCTCCGCGGCAAATACCGGCTTTGCAGCCGCTTGAGGATTTACCACGCCCGGCCAAAGCCCAAAATTCCGCCACCTCCGGCGGACTATAGCCATCGAGCAGCCGGGCGATGGCCAATCTTCGTCGCTTTTCCAACTCCTCCGCCGAACCATGCGGTCTTATATTAGACCGTAGCGCAATACGCGAACTGTGACATTACTTTTCTGAGTCACAATAACGCTGGCGGGTCTGGCGGTAAGATTTGGCCTCCGCATGGCGAGAAAGTTCAGAGTCCAATATTCGGGAGCGATCTATCAGGGCTCAACCGAGGTGATCCCGTTCAATTACCCGTCTGATTCCAACGCCGGGAGCGAGATGCTCTGATCTCCCCGCCTTGGTCTCTCCTGCGATTAACCTCGGCCGCCAACGGTAATACCTACGATTACGACCCCGCCGGCAATCGGACCAGCGAACAGCAGGAACCGCCATATCCACCGCCTTCGCCGCTTCCCTGGTCCACTACGGTCAGCCAGTCCATCTATAACAACGTCAACCAGTTGACCGAACGCGATGGCGCGGGCACGAGCCCGCTGCCCGTCCACGTTCAAGCCTGGCTGAGTCAGGCCGCCTCCGCCGACTCAGTCAAGGTCAACGGCCAGCCCGCCCAACTCAGTCCCAATCCAGGCTGGTCCAACCCTTCGGACGGCGTCGTGCTGAACGCCACCGTTCCCGTCGCCACCGGCAACCAAACCTTCACCGTCGCTGCCGGTTCCACCACCGCCAATTACGACTTGAATGTGATCGGGGATCTCCCTAAAACCCCTCAGTATGACAACAACGGCAACTGCTCGCTGGTCGGCACGCCCAACGGCATCACCTCCTACGAATGGGACGCCGAGGACCGGATAACCGCCATCAATGACATCAATTCCAATCATCGCACGGAATTCGGTTACGACGGCTTTGGCCGGCGTGTGAGCATTGTGGAAAAGGACAACGGCTTTACCACCAAGACCAGCAGCTTCGTCTGGGACGGGATGGAATTGCTCCAGCGGCAGGAGACTTTGGGTTCGGCCAACCGGGTCAAGACCTACTACCCCGAAGGGATGTACGTGTACGACCTAATATCCGGCACTTCGAATTTCGTCGGCAGCTTCTTTTACGAGCGGGACCACCTCGGGAGCATCCGAGAAATGACCGACGCCAACCAAACGATCCTCGCGCGCTACACCTACGACCCCTACGGGCGGGTGAGCGGGAACCTGGTCACCAGCACCAACAGCGCAGCCATAGTTGGCCCGCAACCTCGAAATGGCTGACTAAATGCACTTGGCGTGAGTTCAAAGGACAAGAAATTCATCACTGGGCAATTCCTCGAAACACTTGGGGGGCGCAACGTACCAGAGTGGCTTAAAAACCAGCCTTGGAATTTAATGGGAATGCCTAATCAAGAGTTCCATCAAGCGTTGCATGGATTAGGAGAAATGAATTTCGCAGAACGCTTGTGGTACGGCACGCCTAACTGGGTTGCCGCCGGCATGGCTTCCACGGCGGGTAGGGAAGCCAACTGGGTGTTTAATGCTGACAGTGGCGGGCCTCATTAACTCAATTACTTCCGCACGCCCGCATTTTCAGGAAAATGACAACTGGAGCTACAAACATATCGCAAATGGCATTCCCGGTCCTGTGCTTTTACGGTGACCTCGTGCGAACACGAGAAAGCTATGACAAGCTGACCACAACAACTGCTGCCGGGTTAAAAAACGGTTATTTTCGTGATTTGTTGCTCGTAGACTCCGGAGGAAGAGCCATCAGGCTCACTGATGCCCGCAAGCTCCGCGGGATCGGGCCATTCTTCGGTTATAATATTTTCATGAATCAACGTATCAAGGTCGAACTAGAGCCTGTCATTAACTTTTAGGCAGAAAAGGATGTACAAAGTGGATACATTCCGGCAATACCCTTGGGATGTCGAAGCAGCCGAAGCCATATCCGAGTGATGTCAGCGACGAAGAGTGGGAATTTTGCGCTCCATATTTGACGCTGATGAAAGAAGAAGCGCCGCAACGGACACACAGTTTAAGGCAGGTATACAATGCGTTGCGATGGCTGGTACGGGCCGGCTGTTCCTGGCGGATGATGCCACATGAGTTTCCGCCGTGGTGGGTCGTACAGCAGCAAACGCAACGATGGCTGCGAGCCGGATGCTTCGAAGCGATGGCTCATGATTTGCGGGCGATTCTTCGCATGGCCCAGGACCGAAACCCGGAGCCGACGGCGGTGATTATGGACAGCCGGACGATGCAATCGACACCCGAGAGCGGCAAACGGGCGGGATTCGACGGGCATAAGAAACGCAAAGGTTCGAAGGTTCACGCAGCCGTGGACACTCTGGGCCACCTTTTGGCATTAAAAGTGACAGCGGCTAATGAGCAAGATCGGGCGCAGGTTGGTGAGCTTGCCAAGGCGGTGCAAGAAGCCACCGGAGAGAATGTGGAGATTGCGTATGTGGATCAAGGCTACACCGGAGAGAAACCGGCGGCAGCTGCCGCTCAGCATGGCCTGCATTTGGAAGTAGTCAAACACCATGAAGCCAAGAGAGGATTTATTCTACTGCCGCGTCGTTGGGTGGTGGAACGATCATTTGGCTGGGCTGCAAGATTTCGGCGACTGGCCCGTGATTACGAACGACTGGCCGCCACAATGGCCGGTTACCATTGGGTCGCCTTTGCCACACTTATGCTTCAATCTCTCTTTCGCAAAAGTTAATGACAGGCTCTAGAACCGTCAGGGAAGTCATTTACCCTTTCAATTACTGAAGTAAAAGAGATGGTTATGAATTCGCTCCGGTGCTGGCATGGGTGGTCTTCGCGAGATGATTTTGATGAACTAAAGGCGTCTGTCGAAAACGCTCAGTCAATCCCTCAAATCATTCAACTGCTTACAGAAGAGTCACCGGCAACCAGACTTTCACGGTAACGGCCGGTTCCACCACCGCCCATTACGACTTGAATGTTGTGGCCGATAGCGTTAAAACCCCTATTTATGACGCCAACGGGAACTTGATTTTGATTTTGATTTTCCGAATTCCGAAGACAGTCTGCCCGCAATCGTCTCCCGCCACTGGCTTGTTCCCCGGCTGCCTTAAGCCTCGGCCGGGACGCATTTCCCCATTAAGCCTACAACTGCTGGTCCAGGGTTCGGAGTTGAATTGCTTCCGAGACCGGGCGACTGACGCTCGTTGTCCACGGTCGAGAGTTCGATTCCGACCCTCGCCTCCATCCCAAACCGCTTGAGCGGCAAGGGCTTTGCAAGCAGGGGTTCCATCCCGGACACCAAAACGGATACCAGCTTCGGTACTCCGCCACAATTCGCGTTAACTTTGGCACTACTCCGCCAGTACTCGTTAACGCACGCGGATTCGGCTCATTTATCGTTGCGGTTGCGTGAAAGCAAACATGAGCACACGTTACCGCCTAATCTTCCGGGGCATTCGCGGAGGAATGTATTATTGCGTGGACAAGACCACCGGCAAGCGCACCAGCTTGCATACTACGAACGAGGACGAGGCCAGGCAGCTTGTCGAAGCCAGGAACAACGCCGAGCGCCAGCCCATCCTCAATCTCCAAATCGCCAAAGCCTACATGGCGGGCACCGACATCGGCATCACCACGCGCACCTGGCACCAGGCCATTGAAGCGCTGATGAACACCAAGCAAGGTGCGAACAAGGCCCGCTGGCTGAACGTCACCAAAGACCGCGCACTGGCTCCATTGTTTCCGAGAGTCATCATTGAGACGCAGGGTGAATTTCTCTTGCGCGTCCTGCAATCCGGCACGGTGTCAACCAACGTTTATTTGCGCCGCTTGCACAACTTCTGCGTGGACATGAACTGGCTGCCGTGGCCGCTCATTCCCAAACGTCAATGGCCCGCCGTGCGGTTTGGAGACAAGCGGGGGATCACGTTGGACGAACACCAGCGCATTGTGGCGCGGGAGCAGAACCCAGAGCGCAAGGCGTTCTACCGGCTGGCGTGGCACTTGGGCGCATCCCAATCCGACTTGGCCCATTTGCAGGCCGAGGACGTGGACTGGCAATCCCACATCATCTGCTTTGTGCGGATGAAAACGCGCTGGCGCAACGTGACGCCCCCGCAAATCCGTTTCGGGAAGGAGGTCGAGGAAATCCTTGCCACCCTGCCGAAATCCGGCCCGTTGTTCCCGTATCTCTCGACGGTGCGGCCCGGCGACCGGGCGACCGAGTTTAAACAGCGTTGCAGCGGTTTGGGAATTACCGGCGTGACCTTGCACAGCTACCGCTACGCCTGGGCGGAACGGGCGAAGACGGCAGGTTATCCCGAACGGTTCGCGCAGGTGAACTTGGGGCACAACAGCAAGGCATGGGCGCGGGCGTATTCCAAGAAAGCGCAAGTTGTCCTGCCGCCGTTGGAGGAATACGAAAACAAGATTGTCGAACTGCCAACGGCCGTGAATCAATAGCGCCGCGCCGCCATTTCAACGAGCCGCGTCTCGCAGGCACAGCTCGAAAAAATTCCGCCGGGCCTTGCGCCGGCCCGGTCCCGCGCCAGAGGCTTTGCCTCTGGACTCCATTTCTCCGCTACGCTGGCTATTACGCTGCGCGCCCTTTCCGACCGGAAAGGAAAATGTTATTATCGCAAAAGGATCGCCTTGCCGTGCGATTATAATCATGGGGGGAACATCACGTTATTCAAGGTTCGGCCTTCTTCCTAAAATCTGACTCCAGGCGTTTACGCCCGCCTCGCCTTGGGCCTAATCGCGCGTCCCTGCATTCCTGACTGTTCATTAATCTTTACGCCGAGAGCGATAGTCGCTAGGGTGAAAGTCAATGAAAACGGACGCCTCTTTCATCTCCTTGCAACGTGAACTTCAGATGCTAATTGAGCAAAACGAGCAACCCGACCGACGCAGAAAGCTGGAAGCAGATTTGCGGTCGAGGTTCGCAGTTGCGTGGCAATTCCGCCCCGACCGTCTGCGTTTGGGGTATCGCCTCCAACTTCTTTTGAATGGTGTGCCTGGCTTTGATCATTGTGAATATTTTACCGGTGCAAACGATCAGCGGGTAATCGTCACACAACCCTACGGCGACTATGAAGCCGAATTGACCCGAGGGCTCACGTTGAGTGTGGATATGGCTCCCGAAATTATCGTTGCCACCGAATGGGCATTTTATTATCCCGCTCACGCCAATTTGATCATCATCAAGTTCCCTATCAATTACGACAAAGCGTGGGCGGATTTCCAGGACGCGATTCAATATCGAATCTGGAAGGACCGGGAAGTCGTTGAAGTGGAGGACTGGGATTCAATGCCTGGCTAAAGCGTCTACCGGCTCAGGTCCCGAGAAACCAACTTTTCTTGCAGTTGACAAAGTCATCAGTCATGTCTCACCGTGTCCGAATGGATAAACAAGATCGCGTAGAGAGAGGACTTGGCATTTTTGAACGACCTGTGCCCTTTGCACAAGCCTTCCCCGCTGTGGCCGAGATGCGTATCACTGTGGCAATCCGCTTAGGAGGTCCACTCGACCAGAAGCCCCAAAAGCGCCACTTCAGTGTCCAAAATCCGCCTGGCGAATACGTGCGATGCCCGCGTGCCAGTTGCACAGACGGCGGTTGGTGCATCGGCGACGTACTCCGGGAAATGGTCAGCAAACGCGAAACACTCCACAAGACGGGTGGTGTTTGCTCCGGACGGCAGCGAATGAATCGGAAAGAGTTTCGCGACTGCCTTGCGGATTTCGAGGTGGAAATACACGTGACCTATAAGGCGGAAAATTAATGTTCGGCGCAGTCAAGCGATTCTTGCTCCATTTCGATTATCAGAAAGGCGTAGCCGATTTGGGACAGTGATGTTCGAATATGGCTATTTTTCTCGCACCTGCTGCTCCCGGCAGGTGCATGGATAAAGTCGTGCCGCGTTTCGGCGTTGTTGTGCAAGCGTTTGAGCGGCACGACCCGGAGTGTTTGCATTTGAGCAATAGGAATGTTAATCTTTTTTTAAATGTCTTCTGTGGGTAAAAACCCGATGAAGGTGGCGGAATACGAACAGAGAAAAAGCAATTCGATCTATGAAGAAATGGATATTGAACAGCTTTGCGGCCAAGAAAAGCGTTCGTTGGGATGCTGTTGCCGTTCTCGTGGCCCTGCTTGCCGTTGGCGTGCCCTTGTGGGTGGATCATGCCGCTAAGGTGCGCAAGGCCGACGGGGACAGAACTACGCTCCAACTGCGACTTGGCCAAGCGATAACGATTGCCAAGCAGGCTTCTACAAACAACGGCCAAAAGGAAGACGAGGATCGCGCATCCCAATCAAGGAAGGCTTCCCAAACCCTCCTGAATGGAAAGGCCGACCCAGCAGTAGATGACATTGGTGACTTAAGTGCATTGTTCACTGACGTGACCATGATGTACTCGCTGGATGCGGTGGATGTAAAGGCAGGCCGCGAGGCCATTCAGAACATCACCAACATAAGGCAGCTAGTGCATCCCTCGGATTGGCAGGTGGTGCTTAGGGAATTGAAATCAAATTTGGAAGTGCTGAACAACGTGCTTTGCAAAGCACATTAGATCTGATCTTCAATTCACCGCAAAGAAGATCCGTCGCTTGGATGGGTTTGCTTTGGGGTAAGAGGACTGCGTATACAAAGGCACACGCGGCATGAGTGATCGAGAGACGATGAAGTCCTTTGCCAGTCCGATAGCTGCCCGGCTTGCGCTTGGCGGATGTGCGCCGAGTGCCTGAATAAAGTTGCGCCGCGTTCAGACACCGAGGATCGTGTCCGGTTGTTGGTTGAGCTTTGGACGTTAGACAACACTGTAACTATCACGCTTATGCCACGCTTCGACAACTTGACAGACGATGAACGGAAAAAGCTTTTCAGGACACTTGAGGATCGTTATTTCCTCATCTTCATCAGAAAGAACACTTGGTGGTATTTTTTGGGGGGCATGGCGGCTTTCGTCGCCGCAACGTTCGCTGTCAGTTGGGCCGGCACGCGGGCCGGATTCTATTCAAATCGGGCAGAAGCGGCAGAGCACGAAGCGCGCACGGCGAACGAGGAGATTCAGAAAATTCTCGCCGCGTTGAAGACAAACAACCTCGTTCTCGTCAACGACAGAGTGACCTTTCCTGATGGCCGCACATTCTGCGTCAAGTCTCCAAACGATAAGGGTCGGTTTCAATTCGACATTGACGGAAAAATCACTTGGTACACCAATCTGGTCGGAGGAAATAATTTTTGGATTATCCACCAATTTCCAACAAATGTTATCAAAGAGTTTCACCAGTGAGCGTATGCCGCTTAACATAGCGGCTCTGAGCCTCAGTAGAACTTTGGATGCTCGACTTGCCAGATCACCAGTGACGCAGCAGTTCACCGCAAACAAGAACCGTCGCAAGGACAGGCGTGCTTTGCGGTGGAATGACCGGTGAGAGGGTTGTGTGTGAGAGCCGCACGCGGCTTGGTTTGACCGAGAACGCAGCCTCATCGCGTGAGCCATACTTGCGATCCCTTGTGGGATTTCGGCTCTTGAACAAATCGGGGGTTAATCAAACGTCAATGCTTTTTTCAATTTCAAACGAAGCATCGAAGCAAATTAACCATTCACCGCTTGGTTGAAATCGGGAAAGGTGGCAGGTTCGACAGGTGAACTCTTTAAAGCGCGGCGTTTGCAGAGAGCGTTCTTCCGATGCCAATGTTGATTGATTGCAACTGTGACCCGAGTCAGCCAATTCCGTTCCTTCATCAGTTCGACAAGCTCCGCAGTGGCAAAGAATTTGATACCGTTCTGTGGCGGATTGCCAAGGGGCTTGAGCAATTTGGCGGCGACTAGGACTGGCACGTCGTGAGGCTGGCAGCTGAGCAGCCAGGCCACCTGCTCGACGTTGAGCCGGGCCGGAGGCTGCCCAAGCAATCTCAAAAATTGATATTGCACTTCTTTCATAAAACTCTTGTTCGGTCACGGGCTGGCACTCCCGTTTCATCCGCCACACATGCTGTCCAAGTCCGTACAGACCTCATCTTCAAGCTACCCAAGGGAGGGGCGGGCGGCGCTCCGCGCCATCCCGCCCCTCCCTTGGGGCCCTTGGTCCCCTTTCACGTGCGCGGCAATCGGTCCGCGTTTTAACCGGCGAGACATCCGCGTTTACGGCCCCGTAATCCAGGCACCGGCCTTTCGGCATAGCACCTGGGAGGCTGGACTAAACCTGCGCTGCCAGTGGCCAACTCATCGAAGGCCCGTCTTCTCACACGTGCGCGCTGCGGCGTCTATCCCCATGCGGTCCAGGCTCCGAATCACGCGGAACACAGACTTGGATAGCGTCACCGTGTCGGCCAGGTTGAATTTTCTCACCTCGTATTCGTTAGCGCCCCACGTCCCTTGACCGAGGCACTTCGTCACGTACGCCACCCCAGCGCGGGAGCGGTCGTATGGCCGGCACTTGCTGATCGCACCTTGCCCGAACAGTCCAAACCACCCGTGTTCGAGCTGGTGCGCCAGCGTGATCTCGTTGCGCGTTTTGGTCCCTCCCAATAGAAAATGGAAGTGGAACCGTCCCGTCATTTCCCCCAACTCCGCGCGCAACGCAATCAGGAGTTGGGAATAGGACCGCTGGACCAGCTCCGCCGCCCGGCGCATCAGTGCCCAGGCCCGGCCATACGCTCGATTCGGGGAGGGCACTGACCGAAAGGTCAAAGTGCCGAAGACATCCCAGCGAATGCGTGCCAGTGAATATGCGTAGCTGTCCAACGGAAAGTTTTTGTTGTGTTGCTTCTCGCTCATGGAGAAGACTGCGACCCTTCGTAAAGGGCCGCGTTGCAGTTGTTCGATTTCAAGCACCGCCAGCCGAGTCTCTTTGGATTCGCGCTGTTCAATTTCAATGAAACGGTTGCGTTCATGCTCTCTTTGTAGGGCAGGAATCAGGATTGCAATAGTGCCCAATATTGGCACTGCCGGAATCGGGCACTGCCAGAATCAGGCACTTGACAAAATCCGGCAGCCCACAGCCTATTTCTCATTTACCGAGATGATTGCGCCTCGGAGCACCGGGCCGCGTTGGGTGCTTTGGATTTCATGCACGGCCACCTGGATGTGTTTGCGTTCGACCTTGCCCCAATACTTGTCTTTTTCTTCCGGAGTGAGACGATAAGGCAGCACGCCCCGGTAGGCGTGCTCCGCCGGCAGGCTCATATCGATCAAGTCTAGGTCAAAGGACTCGCCGGCTGGCTTGCCGTTTTTGGCGGGCCAGTGGCCATAGGTTTGTTTGTGGACTTGGAAGGTTGCTATCACGTTATTTTCCTTTCTGGTTTATGGTTTCCCGCCGCTTTGATGGACAAGCCCGACGCGGGCGGAGTTGCGCCAGGCAAATTGGGAACGTGACGATTCTGTGAGGCTGCCCCAAGGA
This sequence comes from Verrucomicrobiota bacterium, assembly GCA_021325145.1. Taxonomy (GTDB): domain Bacteria; phylum Verrucomicrobiota; class Verrucomicrobiia; order Limisphaerales; family Pedosphaeraceae; genus JAJPHR01. Next base: position 11,286 of record JAJPHR010000093.1, read on the forward strand.
CGTTTTGAACATCCAGGTAACGGGCCAATTCCGCTTCGGGAATCCGCTTGTGACGGATGCCGGGAAGCACTTTAATCTGCCCGCGCTTTATCAGGCGCAGCACGGTCTTGTATTCGACCCTCAAAATTGAGGCCACTTCTTCAACGGTGTACACTTTCATCAATTCACCACAGTTCCCGGCGCCGTATCCATGCGGGCACGACGCTGCGCAGCCGCTATTTGTTAATGCGGTGAGTTCGATGAAACTGATTTATGGAAGTGCGAAGCCCAGCCATTCGATAATGACAGGGCTGGAGAGAAGACCGTTTTTAGGGGTTAAATTTTGGGAGAGAGTTAAATTATTTGATTGCGCGGGTCATTCGTCGCTTTGCGCCATCCTTTTTCGTCGCGCATCGTTGGCGCATCCGCGGGCGTTTTCAAATCGACTAAATGCCGCTTTTCGTTGGCAATGGGCTCTCTTGTTCGTAATGCTTTTTTGAGTCACGGTCGTGACTCTCACAAACAAGTTTCAATCAAAGAACAGCACCGCGTTCGAGGAGTCGCCCCCTCTGCGCATCTATAAACACCAGAGGACGCACACGGTTGCAACGCTTTTTTGCGCGCCAATCCACTTTCTTTCTCCGAGTGTCAATTCAGTCCTTTTGGAGCCCTTGAATCGTTGAATGTGCTTTGAGAGCAGACCGTGAACATTCGTTACACACGCTCCTAAAAGGGGTGGCAGAGCTGAAGATTTTTGCTCCATTCCCGCCTTCCCTGAGTTATCGTCGGCCCGGACATAGTTGGAGCAGTCGCATCCATGACCGAGGGCGATCTGGGCGCGCTGAGCTGAAACAGGCTCGTCAAACCGCGCCCCTGGTTGGCCGGGACAGCGCCACCAGGCGGGCAAGGCGTTTGGGTGTTGAGTTGGACGTAGGCGAGCTTTCCTTCGTTTCGAGAAGGGTTCGTAGCCGAGAAGCTGCTTCAGCGCCGAATCGTTTTTCCTTGGCACGCTTCTTGTAGTGGTTGGCGTGTGAAGTTCAAATGTACGTTCAAGATGTCTCAATCCTCTCGAAGCTAAATCCAGTTGGCCGTAAAGCCATAATTGAGTTTGCCAGCGTCGCTCTGAATACCTGGAACGCTGGATATTCCTTAATCATGAAGCAGTTTAAGTCGGCCGGCACGGCCGACTCCTTTATCACACATTTGTACAGAGCCGAGATATATTCGGGGTTCCGACGATATTCCGACGCATCCAGATCCAGGCATTTGACTCTACGCTTTACACCCAGAACACTATAGCCATTTAGGCAACGGGACGGCCCATTTTCTTCAACCGGAAGCGGAAGAAGTTCCACTTCATCCTCGCGGCAGAATGTCCTGATGATTTTAATTATTCTTGGGGAGAAGATCTGCCAACTAATTCCGTTCACTATTGGGATCATATCGAGCAAGCGGCCTTGATACAAGGTATATTCAAAACGCCGAAGAAAGTCTGGGGGCGTAAAAGCCTCATCATCTACTGCAAGCGGGTTCACATTTTTAAGAGAATAGTCTAGGGCGAGTCTCATTATTTTATTTGAAAGAAGTGGAGCGATAGAGTAAAGTGTTTCCATAAATAAACATCAGACGGCCAGGTCCAACGCGACTAATTCCTCCCATGTTAAAGGATTCCCTACGGAATCGTAGTAAGTATGACTGTCTGGGTCATAAAAAACGTTTTGCGGGGTGATCCATATGGCGTTCGGATGGAATATTTCAAAATAGAACATCCCGAAATCGAGCACGACTTCGTCAAAAACATTTATCACCATAAACGCTTTGCCTGCTGTTACCCTTGCCAGCTGACGGGCGGTATAACCGAAACGATCCGGCCTAATCGCCATCGCCACTTTATCCGTCACGACCACCACTTTTCTGCCGTTTGAATAAAGCCTCAGTTTGTTGTTTTTTATATCGTCGATGATCTCATCGACTACTTTTTCAAGGGCGGCCCGGGCGCTGGCCTGGTCCTTCGATTTCAAATCGCGGTAAGCAGCGTCTAAACGCCTCCGCACCTCGTTATGATATTCATTCCAATGTCTTCCTAAATGCCCATCCAGAGCGACTAATCGTTGTTCCGATTTCAGGTCCATGCAGGCCGTCTTTACGAGAGGATGACTACCGAAGTTATATGTGGAATTGGCGTACGTAATCGGATGGTGCCACTGAAATATCGGACCGACCACCGCTTCGCCAAGGGTGTCAACATTCAAAATCGGATCGTTGGAGAATGAGCTATATAGATTCAGACCCCCAGCGATGTCCAATGGATCCCTGCTCAACCATCTTCCGGTGCGCGGACTATAATACCTGAATCCGAAATAAAACAAATCACACTCATCGTCGGCATATTTGCTCGAGAAGCGGCAAGGATTCAACTTCGTCATTGCACCCGCCGCGCGGATGAGTTCACCGAAGGGACCATACTCGTATTGGGCTGCCAGGCTGCCGTCTGCGGCATTAAGCAGTTCGGTGACATTCCCGTTTCCGTCGTAAGCTGCAATGCAATTTGTTCCTGAACATGATAGCGAACATAATCCTCCGATCCCGCCCATACCCCCCATGGTTCCACTGTTATCGTCCCCCCACATGTAGGTGCGAATAACTGCGCCATTTGCCCCATTCAGCTCGCAGATAAGATTCCAACCGTCGTAAACGAAGATATTTGTGGATTGGGCAACAAAAATGGAACCATTCCAAGTAGAAACCAGCTTCTGGATGCGCCGCCCCTGACCGTCATATATAAAATTCAACTGCTTCTGCGCAGTCGCCGGCACAGCCGCGTCACTGGTCATTTGGACTAAGCGATTTTCCCCATCCCACACATACGTCCAGAGCGAATCGTCCATCAGATTCCCGTCCGTGTCGTATGTAAACGTCTGCGTGGACGGAGGAACCAGAATATGGCCCGTGGTGCTGCCGATCAGATCAGCATTGGTGCCGCGATTCAGAACAGCGAGATTCGTGACCGACTGGTAAACCGGCCCGCTGCCGTTGGCCACCGGGATTTCCGCCCGGTAATAACTTCCCTTCCGGCTGGCGGGATAATTGTTCACCGTGACCGTGGCCATATTGGTGGCCGCGCCCAGGATGTCCAACGCTCCCGGAACACTCCGACTTGTGTACTGGTTTAGCGTGTTCGCCGAATAGCTGGCGGAAAGCAGGTTTGCGCCCCATTGATCCCCACCCGCCTGCGTCGAAGTACGGTTCCCGATGCTATCGAAATTGTAGCCAAACTGTTGCCCGGCCACTGGCGTGTTGTCGCTCCAATACTTGTTTCCCGCGATCACCTGTCCCAGCGAATCATATCCATATACCCAATACGCGCCATCCGCGTTGGTCATGGAAGTGCGTTGATTGGCCGAGTTGTAAGAGTAGCCGTGCGAGTCCAGCACCACCGACGATGCATTGGCGCTGTTGATGGAAGTCAGCCGGTTCAAAAAGTCGTAACTCTTGGTCGTCGTCATCCGCAAGGCTCCCGCATTGGTGAAGTTAATCTGGCTGACCAGCGGCGAATTGGCAAGGTACGAATAGCCAGCCGTGTTCGTGCCATCCGAGACGGTGAACAGCCGTGATGCCGCATCGTAGCCATACGTAGTCCGGGACAGCACCGTCGAACCATTAAGCGCCACCAGGTTCGTGCGGCGCAACAGGGCATCGTACCCATTGGTCACCGAAAGCCCGTTCAATGGTCCACCCGAATACGACTCGCTCAACAGGTTGCCGGCATCATTATAGGCGCGGGTGGTGATCATGCTTCCGCCCACGGTCACGCTCGTCTGCCGCCCCCGCCGGTCATACCCATAGGCCACGCCCGGAGTGGAGCCGTCATCGTAGCTGATGCCGGAGAGTTCTCCGGCGTTGTTGTACGTATAGAGGGCATTGGTTCCGCGCGCCCACTGCCGATTGTGCAGCCGCTCGGCATCGGTGTAGGTGTAAGCTGGGCCGGTGCCATCCGGATATTGCTTGGAATTGAGCCAGCCCCGGTACTGGTCGTAATTCCAGGTGGTCACGCGCGCACCCGTCGTGGGAAACGCGCTCCAATTGGTCATCGTGAGCATCCGCCCCTGCGCGTCATACCCATAACCCACCGGATAGGCGCGCGAGCCATAGGTCCGCTTAACCGTGCCCAGGGCCACATAGTCATTGGTCACCCAGGTGTTGTCCGGCAGGCGCGTGGCGATCACCCGGCCCACCACGTCAAACACATTGCTGGCCACTTCGGAGCTTTGCCCCGCGCCGGGCGAAGGCGTGGCGGTCCCGCTCGCCTGGTCGGCATTATTGAAGAAGTTGGTGCTGGTGCCATTGCGCGCATTGGTGGTAAGATTCTGCCGCCCATGCGGATCGTAACCGTAAAGGGTCTGCGACAGTTGCGTCCCGTTGGCATCCCTGCGCGTGACCGAGGTCAAGCGGCCATATACGTTGGTGGTCACGGTGATCGAACCATCTGGCGCGGTGCTGGTCACCACCCGATACCCATGCGCCGCGTCGTACGTAGTCTGGGTCTTGTTGGTGATGCCCGCGCCGTTATTGAACAGCACGCTCCAACTCCTGAGTCCATCCACCGACGTTTCGGCCAGCGACATCAGATTCGAAGCCGTCGAACCGCCGGTCGGATAAACATAGGTCCGGCTCCTTTGCACATTGACCCCATTATCCACCACCACGTCATTGGTCACGTAGGTGATGCGGTCATCCCCGCCATAATCAATGTTGTAATCCCGGTTCATGTCCACCACCGTCAACGCCTGCTCCCCCTTGGCGTTGTACGCGTAAAGCGTGGACACGCCGTCCGGATCGACCGTGTTAGTCAACTGCCCGAACAGGTTGTAATACTCATACGCGGTGGGCGTGTCCGTCCCGCTGGCATAGACCGTCTTGACCTGGTGCCCAAAGGCATCCGTTTCGGTCTGCACCCATTCGTTGGTGCCGCCCGTGGCGCTCACCTTCACCTCGATCGACGCCAGGTTGCCCTCAGCGGTCAGTTCCAGGTAATTGACCGGACTGGCCGCCGTGCCGGAGATGCCCGCCAACTGGCCATCGGTATAATATGTCTCCAGCCGCGTGCTCCCGTCCGCGTTAATGGTTTCTCGCGTCAGGTTCGTGCCCGAATAAAAGTTGGTGTAATAAGTCGTGTTGCCCAGCGCGTCCATGGACGCATACTGCCGCCCGGCATTGTCGTAAATGGCGCTGCTATTGGTCATGGCCGAACTGTCCGTGCCAAAGCGCACCACTTGCACGATGTTTCCCGCCGCATCGAACACGTTGGAAGTGGTTATCCCGTTGTGCGCCGTGGTCACCAAACGCTTGAGCAAATCATACGTGTAAGTCGTCAACGTCCCGTCTTTGTCCGTCTCCGAATTCAGATGGCAGCAATCATAGCTCTTTTGCGCCGTGGTGCCGTCCAGATAGGTAATTAGTTGCGCCCGGCCCACGCTGTCGAAACTACTGTACACCTCCGAACTGGTGGTAATCCCCGAGGCAATGTCTATCGTCTTGCGCGAGAGCATTGCCCCCATCACCGGGTCCAATACCGTGATGGTCTCGGTCCCATCCACCACCGCTGTGCGAGCGCCATTGGCCACCCCCGAATACATGATATTCGTGTCCCCCGCCGCGTTGGTCGCATAGGAATACAAGTCCATCGTCCCGTCCGGGTGATCGGTCCGTTGCAAGCGGCTGGCATTGGGATCATTGGTTGGGAAGTACCAGTTGGTGGTGCATAGCGAGGGCGAGTCAAACGGAACCGCGCTGGAACCCGTGGTTCGGATCGAAATGGTCATATTGTTGCTGGCAATAAAGTAAGTCCGCGCAGCGGTCACACCCGAGGAGAGGTAATCGTAACTGGTGCGCGGCGTCAGGTAATACAGGTTCGTGTCATCTCCAAAATCCGTCCACGGCAGGTAGATGTTATAGGTGGTTCGCGTCGAACCCGGACCGGCGGGCTGGGTGTTGCCGAAGGGAGCGGTCACCTGGGTGATCCGGCCCGCATCGTCATACTGATATTGCTCCCAGGAACCATCACCCCGAACCAGTTGGATTGGCCGGGTAAAATTGCCGTTGCCTGCCGGATGCGAAAAGCCCGTGCTGTACGACCAAGTATTGGTCAAGGCCGCCGGCCCGGTGCCCGTAATCTGCTGCACCAATCCCTCACCCCACGCAAAGGTTTGGTAGAAGGACACCGTCTGGAACAGCACCGCCCCCGTCGCCGGGTTGATCGTCTGCACCGTTTCGGTACGGTTGCTCAAGGCCGGGTTCACGGTCTCGGTCATGAGCGTGCGGCTCATGCTCGTGCCCGTGTCCAGTTGCCACTGGTTGGAAACCGCGCTCCACGTGAACAGGTTGGTGATCTGCTGCGAACCGCGGATTTCGATCAGTTCCAACCGGTTGGTATTGGTCACCCCGTCCGGATTCAAGACCGACCACGTCACCAAAGGACTCAGCCCATTGGTGGACAACAGCGTCACATGGTCGCTGCCCGGCGTAAACGCGTTGGTCGGATAAAACAGCAATTGATATTGATACGCATTGACCGTGAGCAAATCGACCAGGCATTGGCTTGCCCCCAACTGTCGTAGCGCTCCGGTGCTGGCATTGGTGATCACCGTCACCAAATTGGTGGGTGCCAGGAGCGTTAAACCCGCCACTGTGGACAACGCCGCCGAAGGGGTGGACACATTGAACCGCAACTCCCCAGTCGGCTGTGCCTGCCGCCCGACCCCCAGGTTGAAGTCAGCTTCCGCGTTGCCCGCCGACAGGAAAAACCGCCCCGCCCCGGGAAGACTTCCGCTCCCTCCACCCCCGCCGCAACTGGCACAGGATGAAGAACGGGTCATGTCCTGGATGGTGACGCTATCCAGAATCGCAATCGTTAATTCTCCCTTTCCCCCCAGCGGTGCGCTTGCCCCATCGACCTGATAGCCGATCAAATTGTTGTAGCAAACCGGGATCATGTTGTTCGTTTCGGTGTGCTGCTGGCCGTCCCCCACCACCGCTTCCGAGACCTCCACGTTATCAACGGCCACATTGTTGCCCAGGGCGCACCCGAGTGAAATGACCGTGTAATGCTTTTTGATCGTGTAGAGCTTCCAAGGTTCGGTTGAATACGTAAACCAATACTGGGCCTGGTCCAGTTCAAACATCGTTTGCCGCTGGTCCGCCAGCCAACCCCAACATTGCTGGTCCCAGGGAGGATCATTAACCTGCCCCAAAGCACACTTGGCCAGATTGATCAGGTCGCAGGTGGTGAATTCTTCACTCAACGTGATGGTGGTGACGTCCGTGCCGCCTTCGGGAGGAGGGGTCCTGGTTTCAGTCTTCACGGTTTGGGTTATGGTTTGGGTGCCGGGGACTTCGGCAGGGAGGGGCAAGCCGCTGAGGGTCGAGTTGGTACTAAGTGAGTTTAGGAAATTTTTGGCAAAAAAGCCTTCAGCCAAAACTCCTTGGCCAATACGCCCGCCTTGCGTAAAGCCTCAGTGCGGCTGAGGGCAGCGATCCA
>JAJPHR010000022.1 GCA_021325145.1 Verrucomicrobiota bacterium
GTCCCCGTCGCCGAGCGCAGCGTCAGGCGACGGAACGAACGATCCGAATCGCCCGGCTTCGGCGGCGCGTTCCGCCCGCTGGAACGCGGGCGGGGACATCGCAGCGCATGTCCCTACCTTTCCGGGTAAGAACAGTGCTGAGATGCGCCCCTTGGTGTTTTAATTGTGCTTGTGAACTTCCCCGTTTCCTGAGACAAAGTTGGTGCGGCGAACCCGCACTAGCATGATCATCAGAAACGCCAGCCATGCATGCAACTAGCACTTTGGATACCGTCCCACCACCCGTGACCGAAACCCCGGCCAAACGTACCCTGCTGATTGTGGACGACGAGGAAGGGCCGCGCCAGTCATTGCGGGTGGTTTTCAAGGACCAATACAATCTCCTGATAGCCAACGACGGCACGCGGGCAATCGAACTGGCCAAGCAGAACCGGATTGACGTCGCCATCACGGACATCCGCATGGTCGGCATGTCCGGCGTGGAACTGCTCGAGCATCTTAAGGCCGTTGATCCCGGCATCGAAGTCATCATGCTCACAGCCTACGAAACGGTGGACACGCTGCGGCTGGCATTGCGTTTGGGCGCCTGTGATTACCTCAACAAACCCTTTGACATCGCCACCATGCGCAAAGCCGTGTCCAACGCCATGGAACGGCGTTCGTTGGGCGAGGAAATTCGCAACAATGGCCAGGCCTTGCAGGAATTGCAGAAGGAACTCCACAACCAGCGCATGGAGGAGGAAATCACCCGCACCCGTGGCGAAATTTATGCCAGCATAATCCACGATATCAATGGGCCGCTGACGGTCATTTCCGGGTTCATCCAGCTCATGAACCAGCGCATTGGCAACAGCGGCCGCATCGAGGGTGACGACCTCGATTTCGTGAAAGACCGCTTGCGCACCATCACCCGCCAGGTCACCAATTGCATCGAGATATCCCGCCGCTACCTCAGCTTTCTTCGGCAGGACGCCGATGAACATCCGCCGGTGGGCGTCAATCACATCCTGGCCGACCTCAGGGAGCTCGTCCGCGTCCACCCCAGCATAAAAGAGAACGAGTTTGTCATTGAACCGCTCGCCGAAGACGCGGTCGTGCGCATAAATGGAACCGATCTAATCCAAATTTTACTTAACCTCGCGGTCAACGGCTTTCAGTGCAGCCCGGAAAAACATTCAGTGAAGATTACGGGCTGCCGGCTCCCGCAACCGTTGGAGTTGGACGGCATCGTGGATGGCCGCGAAGAACGCCTCATCAATCGCGAAGGATTCAAGAACATCGCCCCGCTCCTTTCCCTCACCGTCACCGACACCGGCCCCGGCATCCCCGCGGAAATCCTGCCACGGATTTTTGATCCCTACTTCACGACCAAATCCGCCAACCAGGGCACCGGCCTCGGCTTGAATGTGGTCCAGCGCCTCACCCGCGAAGCCAAAGCCGCCCTGCACGTCCGCACCAGGCCAGGTCAGGGAACGACATTTACTCTCTATTTGCCGGGGAATTGAGGATCTTCTGGCTGGCTCCTGCTTTGCTGCCTCAATCCAGCGACAACGTCACCCGGCTCTGCCCCTTCGCCGTGGCTTCCACCGGCTTCGGCGCGATGATAAACAAGCGCTCCGCCGTCACCTTGCCGGTTTGCAACAGGTAACCCTGGACCTTGTTCGCCCGCGCCTGCATCAGATCCCGCAGATCGTCGTCGGTGATTTGGATTCGTTTCGCCAGTTGATCTTCCATGTCCGCCAACTCGGCTTCACTCGGGGTCAATTCTTTTGCAATAGGCTGAGCGCCAGGCGTTGTGCTCGCGCTCGTGGCCGGAGTTCGCCGAACAACGGCCACGCGCTTCGGCGGGTTCGCATGAGCCATGAGCAAGGCAGCGCCGTGCTCCAGCCCTTCCGAACTCAGATTGTTTCCCGCCGAAACGGGCGCCACCTTCGGAACACTTACGGGAGTTGCGGCGATGCCAATTGCCGGAGCATTCGTGCCTTGGTCCGACCTCACTTCGGTAGGATGATAGCTGCCGATTTCCTTGCGATAAATTCTTCTCACCAACCGCTCGCGCACCTTCGGCTCGAGTTTGATGTCCCCCAGGTTGGCATTGGTCCGCGTCGCATCGCTCTGGTCCTTCAACCACATGGCTTTGATCTGTTCATCCAACTTGACGCGCGCCAGCCACTCGCGATCTGGCGCCGGATCGACGCCTCCGCGAATTTCAACCGTCAACTCCGGCCGTTCATAAAGCGCCTTGGCCAGCTTCTCCATTTTGTTGGTTTCGCTCTCCATGAAACCAGCCTGGCCGGGCTGAAAATCCACGTAACTCATTTCCTCGCCCCCGCCAAACGCCGCGCCCAGCAATGAGAACGGTGACGTCGCCGCCTTCTCGATCAAATTCACCACCACGTGCCAGATGATCGGGCCAAGGCGAAACTTCGGATCGTCAATCCTTCCACTCACCGGCACATCCAATTTGATCCGCCCGTTGCGGTCCTTGAGCAGCGCAATCGCCAGTTTTACCGGCAGGCTCGTGGCATCCGGACTGTTGTTTTTCGGGCCAAGGGTCAGTTGATCGACATAGAATCCGTTCTCAGCCTTCAGGTCCTTGGCCTTGACCAAGTAATGCACCGCGAACGAAAGCTTACCTTTCTCCAAGGGACGCCCGGCAAACTTCTCCGTATAAGGAGTGAACGAAGTAAGTTCGGTATTCGTAAAAGCAACTGAGATGTCCGCGAAAATGTCCTGCGCCAGCGGATTGACCTTGCCCGTGACGCTGAACGGCGAGCGCGCATCCACCTTCCCGTTCAAATCCACGGTGGCCGTCGTGCCCGCCTGCGAGGAAAGGCCCTGAATTGTCCCGCCAAACTGCTCGACCGTGAACGAGCAGTGCGGTTCGAGCGATTGATCTGAAAAATGAATCGAGGTGTTCTGGAAAGCCAGTGTTGCCAATGAAATGTCTGGAAGTTTCATTTTGCCCGCTGCGGCTGGTTCGCTTGACGAACCGGGAACGCCGCTCGCGGGCGCGGCATTCGTGGACACACTCACAATTTGGCTGGTTTCTCCAGCCACTTGGTTCGTGCCCGTTTCCTTGCGCAGAATCGTCTGCAAATTGGGCCGTTTGTCCGGCCCGACTACCGCGCTCAAGTCCAATCCGACGAACTTGACTTGCTCGATGTGCAGGCTGTCGGGTTGCATCGCCAGCTTGATGCCGTCCACAGACAAGGTTTCCCATTTGGTGAAATCCTTGAAAAGAACGTCGTCCGTGGTGGCAAAGCTGTTAACCGCCACATCGCCATCGAAACTCAGCCGGGGCGCGTCCGGTTCCGGCGGCGCGTAACGTGCGCGGCCATGCACATCCACCGCCCCGCCGGTGAGCACCAACTTGACCTGCTCCTCCACATACGGCTGCACCGGGCGCAAATCCAAATTGCTGACCGTCACCTGCATGTCCGCACTGGGCGGGAGCAACGTGACCGTGCCCGTGACGCCAATGGCGCCGGTCTCCTGAAAACGCAGCGAGAGCGAGGCTGTGACCGGCGCGTTGCTTAAATTCGACACTCCTTTCAAAGTGAAGCCCAGTTGATCGAGGTTGAAAGCCGCCGGTTTGGCCGGCTTTTGGTCTTCGACCTTGATTGAATAATCCTCAAATGCAATCTCGTCGATCTTGGCTGTCCAGGATGTGGCCGGTGAGGCGATGGGCGCCCCATTCGTTTCCACCACCGCGCTGGTGTCTTTATCTTTGGCCGGCAGCACCAATTGCGAGAGCAGGTTGATGCTGCCGTCCTTTTGCTGCCGCGCCAGCACAAAGCCGCCGCTCGACTTGATCCGGCCCACCCGGGCCGTCTGCCGCACCATGCTGGCCTCGGCGTTTTCCACAGAAAGCGTGGGAATCGCCAGGATTTTTTCATCTGTATCGGATGCTTTCAGTTCAAGATTGTTCAGGTGCACGACAGCGTTGGACACCACCAAATCGAGCGCATTCGTCAGCGAATCATACCGGTAGTCAGCGGCCACATCGACCAATCCATCCGCAATTTGAAACAATGCGTAATCCCTCGCATAGGGCGCATACTTCGAGAGCCTCAACCCGCCCAACCGGAACGTGCCGGCGGAACTGAGCGGATTGACCGTGACGCGGCCCGCCCAAGCGAAGACCTCGCCTTCTCCCGTTCGCGCGATGAACGAGTACGGGCTGTCCTTGTCCCGCACCGTGGTGAGATTCGTCAGGTTGAGATCGATCGGCGTGAATTGAGTTTGGAACGGAGTCTGGCGATTGAGGTCCGAGAAAGCGACCAGTCCATTGGTGATGCTCAATTGAAACACCAGCAAAGGCGGCGGCGGTGGCGGTGGACCTTTGGGCGGCGGCGGCAGTGGCGACGGATTTGCGATCAGGTTCGCAAAATTGAATGTGCCATCCGGACGATACGTGATTTGAGCGAACGGTTTCTTCAGGCTGATTTCGGCAAACGTCCACTTCCACCGAAAAATCGAGGAAAGCTGAAAGTTCACATACAATTCATCAAACGAACTGAAGACCGAGCCGTCGGGTTCCGTGAGCGAAAATCCGCGAATGGTAAGCGAAAGCGCATAGGGGTTGAACTTGACCTGATTGATTGCCGCTGTGCGCTTGGTCAGCGCCGGCAGGCGCTTGAGCATCTGCCATTTGATGATCGCGGGAACCAAAAAGAAACCGGCCAACGTATAGATGACCAGCACAACACCCGCGCGGGCGAGCCACTTGAAGCGTGCCGGCCGCTTGCCCGCAAAAGCTACAAATCGCATACCAGACATTCGCGTCCCCGGCACCTTAGCCGGGAACCCACGCGCGCGAAAGACAAATCAACTTGAGAGCCAAAGCTCTCAGGGGTTCATTCTCATTCTTATCGCGCTCGTCCCGTCGTCGGTCTGGACGGAAGTCGAATCAGGCCCGCTAGAATCTCATTTGCCAAACAGCTTGGTCATGTGTATATTATTTCTGTAAAGACAGAATATACAGAATAATAGGAAATAAAATAGAAAGGCCTCAATTATGAAACCGATACTCGCAGTCATGGAAACGACGAGCAGCCTCGCCACTGTATGGACTTACCTGGCTTATCTCGCCATCAGCGTGGCCCTGACGATCTGGGTCGCCCGGACTCTGCACAAAAATGGGCGCATCTTCCTCGTGGATAGCTTCCTCGGCAATGAACCGCTGGCGGATTCGGTCAACCACCTCCTCGTGGTGGGCTTCTATCTCATCAACATCGGGTTCGTCACGCTCGCGCTTAAATATGGGGACAAGGCCACCGACGCGCAGACCGCCCTGGAAACCCTGAGCAGCAAGGTGGGAATGGTATTGGTCGTTCTCGGAGTAATGCACTTCTTTAATTTATTCCTTTTCTCGGCGTTGCGCCGCCGCGCCACTCACCACCGGTCTGCGCCACCCGTGCTGCCGCAAGGTTACGCGAAGGCACCCCATGGGTAGTTCCCTGTTCCGTTGGACCTGCTCACGGACCAGGAACGGTTCTATTATACACGCGTCATTAATGAATGCGCCTGGGGCCCTGCGGCGGCGCGCACAGGAGTGCGCGCCCAACCGGCAACACGGTGGTAGGGCGGGCAGTCCTGTGCACGCCGTCCCCCGAAACGATTTAGGGCGTTCCGAATCGGCATAGTTGATGTTCAATGAGCTACAAAACAGTTCATGGAAAGGCTGATATGAAGTCGCCATCGGCAGGGATATCGCGCTGCGATGTCCCTGCCCGAAACCTTTCTCGGGAATTCAATCGCAAACTCCCGGCCGCCGGGCTAGAAATAATGCATGCAACGTATCGGTTTGTTCGGCGGGTCATTTGATCCGGTGCATCTGGGGCATTTGTTGGTGGCCCAGGCGGCACTCGAAGAAGTCGGGTTGGAGCGGTTATTCTTCATTCCGGCAGCTCAGTCACCCTTCAAGCCCGGAACGGTGCCAACGCCGGCGGCTGAACGGTTGCGATTGCTGCGACTTGCGTTGGCAGGACAGAACCGGTGCGAAATCGACGAGCAGGAACTCCAGCGCGGCGGGATTTCCTACACCATCGAGACCTTGCGTGATTACGCGCGGCGGTTTCCCGGCGTGCAATTATTTTACCTGATCGGCGCGGACCATGTGCCGTCGCTGACCAAGTGGCGGGCGGCGGACGAACTGGCGGGATTGGCGGAGTTCCTGGTGATTCCCCGCCCCGGCCAGCCGCAAACCGAATTCCCATCACCGTTTCGCGGACGGGCGTTGAAGGGTTTCCCGCTCGGCGTCTCCGCCTCGGAAATCCGCGCTCGAGTCAAGGCAGGCCTGCCGATCGATCATCTCGTGGTCCCGGCAGTCGCGGAAGCAATCCACAAATACCGGCTGTATTCCTGAGAGTTCCTCCCGACAAGGCATATCACTCCCTGCGCGCCGCCGGGCAGAGAACTGGCCGCCCTCCAAGATAGGCTCCAAACCGGTCGTATCCACGGAATCCCCCCGCAGGGCAGCCCGCAAAACATGAGCATGCTCATTTTCTGTTGACAAACACCCTTCGCCGGCTAAAATTTAAAACATGAGCACACTCATAATTTTTTCATGAAAACCCAGCATCGCCAATCCACAGCCAAACGAAAACCGCAAAAGTCCGGAAAGCGGGCTGAAAACAAAGAGCGGACCCGGAAAGCCATTCTGCGCGCCGCCCTGGATCTGTTTGATAAACAGGGCTTTTATCGGGCCACCACCCGAAGCATTTGCCGGAAAGCCGGCATTGCGGAGGGGACCCTGTTCAATTACTTCCGCACGAAGGAAGACCTGGCCCTCTGCTTTTTTGAAGAGGAACTGGCCGATTTGACCGATTGGTTCCGGCGTGAGAAACGGCTCCGGCAAGCCCCGCTGCCCGAAAAACTCTTTGCCATTATTCACCAGCACCTGGAACGCATCGGCCCTCATGAAAGTTTCATCGGCGCAGTCTATTTGCGCGCCCTGCATCCGGCCTCCAAACTCAATTTGCTCAGTCTGGAGTCCCAGGCGCAAAATCTCCGGTATTTGCGTTTCATTCACGAAATCCTGTCGCAGGCGGAAGCGGAGCGGGAGATTCCCAAGGTTGGCGAGATTGGGGCCTATGCTTTTGCGCTCTTCCACCTGGCGATCATCACCTATTGGCTCCAGGACTCGTCACCGGGAAAGGGAAAGACCCTGGCGTTGCTGGACCGGTGCTTAAACCTGGCGAGCAGCTTCCTGAAGAGGGGAGGTTGGGAATGGTAAACGAGGAGCTTCCGGAGGGCGTCTTTTTGCGCGGGTTTCGCCTCGGTAAACTCGGTGTGTCACTAACCGGCAGTTACCTGGGTTACCAAATCCAAAATCTCTTTCTGCACGGCGAAAAGAAATTGGAAAAGGGCCGAAGTTTTCGGCACGGCGCTTCGCGCCAGCTTCGGAAGGAACTTGAGCGGCTCAAAGGCCCGGTAATGAAGCTGGGCCAAATTTTGAGCACGCAAACTCAGACTTTTTCCGACGAGACCATCCGGGAATTGGCCAAGCTCCAGATGCAAGCGCCGGGCATGCATCCCACTCTCGCCCGGGCTCAATTCAAAAGCTCCTGCGGCAAGTACCCGGAGGAGGTGTTCCGCGTCTTTGAACCCGAACCTTTCGCCGCCGCCTCCCTGGGCCAGGTGCATCGCGCGATTACCAAACACGGCGAAAAAGTGGCCGTCAAAATCCAATACCCCGCCATCCGCGAAGCCATGGAAAACGATTTCAAGTTGCTGCGCTCGGCGATGCTGCCGGGCCGGATCACGGGCCATTTCCCAGTTGCCATAGTAGATGAGATCCAGCGGGGATTCTCGGAGGAAACAGATTATCTCAAAGAAGCAGCCAACCTGGACTTCTTTCGCGAAAGGCTGGCTTTGTTTTCGTACCTGGCCATCCCGGCTGTCCACCGGGACCTGACCACCGACCGAGTGCTGACGATGTCCTTTATCGAAGGCGCGCCAGCCCCGGATTTCCTGGCCTCCAATCCGTCCCAATCAGTCCGGGACCTGATCGGCTCACGATTGTTGGAACTCTATTATTTCCAGGTCCAACAAGTGCAGGCGCTGCATGCGGACCATCATCCCGGCAACTACCTGTTCAAGCCAGACGGCCAAATCGGGTTGGTGGACTTTGGGTGCGTGAAGCGTTTGTCGTTTGATGTGGCGGAACTGAGCCGTTGTTGCGTCGCCCGAAGCTGGAAGCAAGGCAAGGCACAGGCTGAACATGTCATTCGGCTCATCTGGGGCAAGCAGGTGCCCTTCAAGCAGGCGCGCGATATGTTATCGTCCGTTGAAGAGGGCGTGGACGTGCTGTTTCCGATGAAAACTGGCGCGGCGGCAATTGTCGATTTCGGCAAACCGGATTTACTGAAGATTTTCGGCCGGAATCTGCGCCAGGTATTGCGCCATAAGCTTACCAATCCCGAGTTTGCGTTTCTTTCACGCGCCGAGCTTGGGCTTTATGGTTTGTTGCATCAACTCAAGTCACGCGTCAATACCCTGGAAGTGTGGGAGGGAATAGTAGAGCCAAGGCAAAGACGCAAAACTTGATAGCGGCACCCGTCAGCAGTTGGAGCAGCAAAAAAGGCTTTACGGTACCTTCAAGGAAGATACGATGAGTTTAATGACTTGCGATAGTCACGAAAGCAGGTCACACGGCGCAGCGATGCAACGAATAAGAAAACAAACTTAATATCGTGCAATCAAGTCAGCCTCAAAGCGCGGTGATTCGCCGGAAGTATCGACACATCTTCTTCTGCTTCCTGCCCCAGTTATTATTCGTGCTGGTTGCCTTGGGCGTTTTCGGGAGAGGGTATTGGCTCCTGCTACCCATTGCTTTTTTACTCGTCGTCGTGCCCTTCCTGGACCTCCTCACCGGCTGGCAGGATACCGCTCATTTTGAGAAAACCGACTTTTCCCCTTTCGAAACGTCCTTGCTGCACTGGAACACCCGATTCTATGCGGGGTTTTACATCGGAGCGGTCACCTGGTTTGCGATGAACCTTCACCGCTTTAACGCCATTGAAACCGGCTTGATTGTGGCGTCTTCGAGTTTGTTGGGAGGGATTTGTTTTGCCGCCGCCCACGAGCTGCTGCATGCGAAGGAGAACATCGACCAAATTTTACAGAGAATCACCACTTCCTTTTTATTCTACCCGCACTACAAGCTCATCCATATCCGAAGTCACCACCTCCATGTGGGAACAGTCGAGGATGAAAATACAGCCTGGTTCAATGAAAGTGTTTACGCCTATTTTTACCGCACGATTCCCGGGAGCATGATCCGGTCCTGGCGCCTGGAGGCGAGGCGCTTTGTCAGCGGCGGGCAATCTGATCGATGGGGCATCATCCGGAATAAAATGTTTTCGTATGCCTTGGGGCAATTGGCGCTCCTGCTCGCCCTGTATTTGCTTTCGGGCTGGAGGGGGCTGTTATTCTATCTCGCTCAAATCATCGGCGCGCACATCGTGCTGGAATCGGTGAATTACATTCAGCACTACGGCTTGCTGCGCGAGCAGTCCGAGGGCGAATATGACAAAACCGCGGCGGAACATTCGTGGGACACTTACCACTTC
This sequence comes from Verrucomicrobiota bacterium, assembly GCA_021325145.1. GTDB lineage: Bacteria > Verrucomicrobiota > Verrucomicrobiia > Limisphaerales > Pedosphaeraceae > JAJPHR01. Next base: position 9,579 of record JAJPHR010000022.1, read on the forward strand.
TTCTCGAGCTATGTGACCTTCCGGGTTGGGCACCACTCTTATCACCATCTGGCGGTGAAGCCTTATTACTTGCTGGCCACCGAACCGCAGGCGCACAAACTACCGGCCGGATATTTCTGGACCATTGCCATGGTTCTCCTGCCGCCTTGGTGGCGCCGGGTGATCAACCCCAGGTTAAAGGCCATTTCGTAGCCGCGATTGCATTGATCGCAAAGCCGGTAGGAATGTTACTCCGATGAAATCAGCTTTTCCCAGAGGTTCTCGTTGAGCAGGGCTTTTTGGAGGAACTCGCTTTTCTCCTCGCTGGCCGGCGCTTGGCTGGGATTGAGGGGCAGTCGCAGGCGGAAAACGGTGCCGTGCGGGTCCGCGCTCTTGGCTTCGATGCGCCCGCCGTGATGATGGACGATGAAATAGCACGCCATCAGGCTGATGCCGTATTCCTGGGGACTGTCGCTCCGCGCCACGAATGGGTCGAAAATCAGGCGCAACGCTTCCTGGGGAAGGCCAGGGCCATCATCAGTTATTTCCACTTCTATTTCGGGCCGTTGGGAAGAGGCTTCAGGCGATAGCCGGGCAGTGAGTGTAATTTGGGTCCCAGAAGGGAGGCTGACCAATTCGTCACCGAGCAACAGTTCGAAGAGCCGGACGAATTTGTGTTTGTCCGCCATCAAGGGCGGGAGATCGCGGGGAATCTTATTCTCCAGGCGGATGTTTTTGGCCTGAAAAGCGGGGCCCACTCTCTGCAGGACCTCGGAAACAAACTGATCCAGTTGAATCTGGTCGCCAAATTGTACCGGTGGCTTTTCGGAGGCCAGCCACAGGTCTTTCAGCAGATTGTTGATCTTCTCCACTTGACCTTGCACATTTTGATAATATTCCCTCCAAAATTCGGGGTTGCGCAAGCTGTTCAGGTCGAGTTCTTCCTCCTGAAGCTTCGCCGGCGCCAGGTCCAGGAAAGTCTTCACCGCCACCAGCGAATTGCGAATGTGATGGCTCATTCCAGCGGCGAGCAATCCCAACCCCACGATGCGGTCGGCCACCATGATATGATGCAGCACCTCCATTCGTTCCTTCATGAGCTGGTCGCGTTCGCGCTGCACCATAAAAAACTCGAGGCCGCGCTTCAGGGTCATTTCCAGTTGGGGCGGGTCCCAGGGCTTGGTAACGTATTTGTAGATCGCTCCCGTATTAACCGCGGCGATCACCGCATCCATGTCGGCATAGGCGGTGGCGAGCACACGGATGATGCGGGGCCGAATCTGGCGCGCCTTTTCCAACAAGCGCACGCCTTTGTCCCCGGGCATTCGCTGATCGGTCATCAGCAAGCCGACCTGGTCCTTGTGTTCCTCCAGCAGCCTGAACCCATCCTCGGCGTTGGCGGCGGTCAAAATCCAAAATTGATCTTCGAAAGCGCGCGCAAAGTATTTGAGCGACTTCTCCTCATCATCCACATAGAGGATCGCGAATTTTTTGTAATCCTGAACTTCTTTCATTTGACCTTGATCAGTAGGTTTCCCCCCTTGGCATCTCATCCCTTGGCAGGAAACTCCAGCTTAAATTCGCAAAATTTTCCGCGCTCACTGCGAACGGTGATGCGGCCTTCGTATTCCTGGACGATGCGGAAGCAAATGCTCAGCCCCAGGCCCATGCCTTCGCCGACGTCCTTGGTCGTGAAAAACGGATCGAACACCTTGCCGATGGCCCCGGCATCGATTCCTTCGCCGTTATCGCGGACGGTGATGATGGTCTTGTCCGCTTCCACAGCGCCGGCGATCCAGATGGCCGGTTTCTCGGCGCTGAAGTTCTTGCGCCGCAACGCATCCAGGGAATTCTGGAGCAGATTGACGAAGACCTGAAGCAGCTTGTTGCGGTTGCCATGGATGCGCAGGTTGGCCGGCAGGTTTTGCTCGATCAGCACTTTGTCCTTCCATTCAACGCTCAAAAACCGCAGTGCGGAAGCAACGATTTCCTGCACCTCAACCGCATCGACCTGCTCGGTGTCCGGATGGGTAAAGGCGCGCAGTCCGGAGATGATGTTTTTGACGCGTTTGATGCCTTCCTCGACGTCGCTGAGGACCTCCGTGTATTCGGGTTGCTGTTCAGAAGCGAGATATTTGGCTTTGTTGCGGAGCGTATAAAGGCCGGTGGTGGCAAAGTTCAGCGGGTTGTTGATTTCGTGGATGATGCCCGCGCTCATCCGGCCCAGCGAAGCCATTTTCTCAGTCTGGACCAGGAGCGTTTCGGTTTCCTTGAGCTGGTCGATGGTGGTTTCGAGCGTTTGATTTTGCTTGGCGAGCCGTTCCTTGAAATGATGCGAGTCAACGAGGTTTTTGATGCGCACATGCAGTTCGGAGGCGGAGAACGGCTTGGTCAGGAAATCGTTGGCTCCGGCTGAAAGGACGGTCAATTTGGTTTCTTCATCGGCCCGGGCGGTGAGCATGATGATGGGAATTTCGCGCGTGGGAGCCTGGGCGCGCAATTCACGGCACACCTGGAGACCGTCCTTTTCCGGCATGTTCATGTCCAGCAGGATGACATCCGGCAGAAACTGGTTCGCCCGGTCCACCGCTTGCTGGCCGTCCGAGGCTTCCACCACGTGGTAACGCGAGTTGAGTTGAGACTTGAGAAAACGCAGCATGTCCGGCTCGTCATCCGCGACCAGCAACGTCGAATGATCGCCGTTGCTCCGCGCGCCGGCTGGCTGCGGGGCGTCCGCCACCGCGGTCGCCGCGGGAAAAAGTTCGGCCCGGCGATACAAGTTGGCCAGCCATTCCTCGGATTGAAGAACTGGGGCAGAAGCTGCCTCCGGCTTTGGCGCGCCTGCCGCTGCAATCTCTTTTGTTTCCCCATGCGCTTCCTGGGATTTGCCGGCTGGACTGCTCTCGGGCGACAGGAAAGGAAGGTTGACGGTGAAAATCGTGCCTTTGCCCTCCTCACTCTCCACGGAAACCTTGCCACCCTGGATTTCGGTCAACTCCTTGACCAAGGACAAACCAATGCCGACGCCCTGAAACTTTCGTTTGGAAGAGTTGTCCGCCTGCCAAAAGCGGTCGAAGACGAACGGAAGGTTCTTCGCGGCAATACCCACGCCGGTGTCCCGGACGCTGATGATCATGCGATCATCCTTCTTCTCAACCCGTAAGGCCACCAAACCTCCTGCCGGCGTGAACTTGAGCGCGTTAAAGACCAGGTTCAAAACTGTTTTTTCCAGCTTGTCCTTATCGAGCAGTACCGGTCCAAGAGCGGGTTCGACCCAGGTTTCTAATTTCAGCCCTTTGCCGGTGGCCATTTGCTGGGCGGCGTTCATAATGCCGCGCACGAAGGCGGTCATCTCCACAGGCTCGCGCTTCACTTCCATGCGTCCGGATTCGAGGCGCACAAGATCCAGCAGGTCATTAATGAGCTTCAAAAGGCGCATGCCGTTGCCATGCATGATGGAAAACAGATTGCGCGTTTCGCTGTCGAATTGCCGGTCGCGGCTGTGAAGCATGGTTTCAAGCGGGGAGAGCAATAGAGTCAGCGGCGTGCGCAATTCGTGGCTGATATTGGCGAAGAATCTGCCTTTGATCTGGTCCAGTTCGAGAAGCTTTTGGTTGCTCTCCTCCAGCGCCTTGCGGTTCTTGTCCAACTCGAAGCGGAGGGCAAACTCGCGAAAACGCAACCGGTTGAAGAAGTGGTTGCCGGTGACCACGATGATGCCGGTGAGGCTCAGAAAGTAGAAATTGTTGAACAGGGTCTTGGACGTTCCGCCGCCATTGAAGTAGCAGGCGGTGAAATACATGAAGAGTATTCCGCCGACAGCCAGCAGGGATTCCAACGTGCTCCAATGAACAACCACACTGACGGCCAATAAAACCAGATTCGGACCGGCGTAGTAAGGGGAGTTGGCGCCCTCTTCGATATAGATCATCAAAGACATGCAGGCCGCGGGAATCAAAGCGATGGGCAGCCCAAGCAGCCGGTAGTTTTTCCAGCCAAAGGAAGTGGTGTGCAGATAAAGCAGTCCGACTACCAGGGCGGAGCACAACAGGCGCAAACAAAGAAAAAGCGGCACCCTGTGCGGGTAAACAAAAAAGTCGAGGCTGGTTCCAGCCGGCGTCAGAACAATCACCAGCAGGCAGGCTACTTTGCCGGTATCAATCCGTTCCTGCCTTTCATTGGCCTGGAATGCCGACCGGAACTCGGGGTTGTCCAAAGTCGCTTGGTCAGCCATTGGAAAACTTTCTCACCTCCAGCAGCACATTGACCCCGGTCGGATCGGAATATACGGAGACTGCGTCTTCCTGGGCCTGGCGAGGCGCAAGCGTCCGCATCCCGGCGCCGGTCCGATAGATCAGGGTCCAATCCAGCAGGTGTTCCATGCCGTTGCGCATCGGATTGGCGGGCTCAACATTGGTGGTCGCGACGAGTCCGCCCGGCGCGGTCCAGTCGTAAAAAATGTCCATCAGTTGCTTGCAAGCGCGATCATTGAGATAGTCGAACAGCCCGGCGCAATAGACCATTTCGTGTTGTGGCGGCGAGGTCGCCCGGGCGGCTTCTTTAAGCACCTGCAATACCGATTTCTTTTGGAACGTAAGACCGGTTGTGCGGTGAAAGCGCTTTTTGATGTCCTCCAGCGCCGTCCGGGCGTACTGGATCGTTTGATCGTTGAAATCGAGGAGAGTGAGTTCCAGGCAGTCGCTGAGCTTGCTCTCCTTGAGAAACTCCTGCACTTCAACGGCCGGCCCGCAGCCCAGGTTCAAGATTCGCGCGCGTCTGCCGGCGCGAGCGGCGCGGGCGGCTTCTTCCTCCAGGCGGCTTTTGAGATATTGGATGCGGTTACGATGCGCTTCGGCAGGAGGTTGCCGGAGGAACCAGGTATTCAGGAGCTTGGCAAAAAGCGAGCCGCCTTCGAAGCCATTGCGCACGATCATGTTCACCATCTCGTAGTCGCCGGCATAACCCAAAGGCTTCTCGTACGTGCGGTGGGCAAACGGCGCGCACAAGACCAGCGGATGAAGTTGTCGGCGCATATAACTGCGGTGGGCGGCCCGGCTGTCTTCTTCCAGGCTCAACGCGATGGCTTCAAATTTCTCAAACAGTGTGTTGACGCACGGAATCAGTGGCGGGGCCAATTCCGCCACCAGCTTATCCTCGGTTTGCGCGCGAGCCTCAGCCGGCAGCGCGCGGAGGCCCAATTCCAGTTGATCCGCCCAAAAACGAAGGTCCGTGAGAAAACTCTGCATGTCCGCGATGATGACCTTGTATTCAGGTTGAATTCGGTACCACTTCTGCCAATCCTGAATAAAAGAATTGAACATGGCGCGCATTTTGCCATTCCGCCCCAAGGCGAGGGTAAAATCCACATCCTGCCACGATCCTTCATTCAAGCTTGCTTCACATACCTCCATCAACTCGGTCGCCACCAGGCTGCTAACGGTCGCCCGCCCCGAATAAATCGTGCGCTCCCGGAGCACGATTTCAAATTCGCTCAGAACTTCCGAAGTTCGCAACAGGCCGCTTGGGCCATACACCTCAAAAACAACCCGGTGACGCGCGAGGCGCACCAGGCGCCCATGGACCTCCCCGTTATGGCTGCTGCGCCAGGTAACCGAACTTTCGCTGATCTCGGTTGTTTCCATAATCAGGCATCAGGCCTTCATAGACACGATCTATAGCAAGCTTGAGCCGTTCCAGCCATGATATTATGGCGGCAAGCCCGCAGGTTTGATTGGGAGGAAGCCGGTCGCAGGTGTGCCCGGTACGGAAGTGCGGCCGCACTTCCCGTGAGGCCGGACGCTGCCGGCTGGTCCGCCCCGTCCACTTAAAACTTCAACGTAATCGATGCGGTGATGCCCTGGTTAAAAAAACGATAAATGCCGTCCGCGGTTTCGCCAAATGGGTTTGGCGTTGTGCTGGATTGGCTCCCGGTCACGGTGCGGCGAGGGTTGAAACCGAAATGATAAGCCGCGGCCCAATCCCAGCGCCGGCCTTTGTGGCCAAAGCCAATGCTGCCGAGATGCAGATCCGAATCTGGAATGAGCGGATTGAAGTTCGCATCCGGGCTGGAGTTTTCGCTGAAGAAGTAGCCCACGCTCACGAAATAGCTTTGCGGCAGCTTCCGGGTGACGCCAAATTCATACATGAAGCTGGAACGGTAATTGAGGAGGAAGGTCTGATCCCCACCTGGAACGCCTTTGAAGACAATCTGCTTGTCAATCGCCCAATCCGTCCAATCAACGTCGAATTCGATGTTCCAGTTCTCCGTTGGGCGGAAAGAAATGCCGGCGACCACAAACTGAGGGAACTCGACCTTGGCCGTTGTCGGCGTCGCGCCAGGAACGTACGGGTCAATGACCGAATGACCGCCATAATTAAGGCTGGTTCCATAGCGATAGTTGATGCCGAAAGCCACCATTTCATGGGGCTGCCAGTGAATTCCGGCATTAAACCCAAAGGCAACGTCGTCACCGACGAATCTGAACTTATCGGTGCCCGGTGTGGGAGTGACGCCCCGTTCAAAGGTCGCTTTGGAGTAGTTGATGGTGGGACCGCCGCCGATGGACAGACTAGGAAGAATTTGCCAGGCGGCGACCGGATTCACGGTAACATATGTAAGACTGCCTTTTTCCGCCAGGGTTCGGAAACTGGTGTTGTTTCCCCAATCCAGGGAGAGGCCATAAGGCACATAAACCCCCATGCCAAAAGAAAGGGGAAGGTTGGTCATGGGGTGGACGTAGTAGAATTGCGGCACCGGCTGAAAGTCTGACTTGGTTTTGAAGGTGGCGCCGGTGGCAGCGGACGTGTATTTGACGCCACTGGAGATCGCGTAAATTCCGGCGTCGAACTCGTCACCGGGGAGTTGCGTGATGCCGGCGGGATTGTAATAAATGGCGGAAGGATTGTCCGCTGTGGCGGCGAAGGCGTTACCACGCGCGATCGCCTCGGGATCCTGGTTTGGCAGGCGGAAGCCGACGGCCGAGGCCTCCAGGCATTGGAAAAGCGTCAACCCGGCCAGGCAACTCCACACAACAGGCCGGTGGACGACGGCGTTTACAAACAACGATTTAGTTTTCATGTTGGTTTTTTCTGAGGCACCCGGCTCCCGGATGCATTGTCCCGTCTCAGAACGAGACACTAGTTCACTATTGGCTTACAGATACTGCTCGGACCATGACGAGACCGTCGTAGGCTATAAGTCTCGCGCTGGGTTACAAAGCAAAGCGGATGCCAAGTGATGTCAGGAACAACGGAACTGCCGGTTTACCAATGCTGGAGCGCGCTTCCATGACCTGCAAAGGAGTCAGCGGGCTGCCGCAGAGTGAAGTGAATTGAAGATTTTGAAAATTCTCGGACTTCCGTGTCCCCGGCCGCCCAAAAGCGGGACTGCTTACGGCAGGCAACGCACGCTCCTACGCGTCCTCGATCTTCATTCCGCAGCCGGTTCGAAAACGGGAATCGAGGACGACGGCGATTGGAAAAGCCTCACTGCGCATGCACTGGACACGTACTGAAGCTCGAACCTCAGGCCGCCATCCAAGCCGGCACAGGGACCGCGTCGGACAGCAGGCTCGACAAATCCATTTCGATTTCCTTGACCCAGCTTTGCACCCAGGCCCGGGGCACGGCTGAATCGGTGGTGAGTTCCGGATGGGTTTGGATCATTAAGCTGAGCCGGTTTTGGAAAGTGACACATCCAGCGCCTACCATTTGGCAGCGCAACACAGGCGGGCAAAAAACCCAGCTTCCTTCGCAGTCATTTTGCGCGAGCTTTTTTTCCGGGTCCCAATCACCTAGGTTGGAAAAGCCGCCCAGGTACCACTCGGGCATGCATTGTCCGGTGGCCACCATGTGGCGCTTGATGGCAGGACTAAGCAAGCGCCCGGACTGATAGGCGTACCAATTGGCCCAATGTTCACCGCGCCCAAGCCGCGCATAAATTTGGCGATGAACGTCATGCACCGTCTCGTAAGAACACACCTTTACGCCCACGTAGCTGGAATAGTTGGCCGTATCACGGTCCCGAACTACTTTGCCGCGCAGGTTAACGGGCACCATCCAAGGCATCACGGCGGACTCCTGCTGCAGAAACGGGCGGATTGACTTGGTGAGGTGTTTTAAGAGAAATGAATTGATCGTGAAACCGTTCTTGCGGCAGGCCCGCCGAATCTGGGTGGTGGCAAGTTCGCCAAACACATGCCAGGCGACGGCTTGTGGAGGGGTGGAGTTCGCGCTCGGAGCGGTGCGACCTTCAAGCGATCCCCATTTCAATTGGCGCCGCGGCTTGAGCAGCTTGGGCAGCGATTTGATGAACGGTCCCCAGGAAGCGCTGGCCGGGTGCTTGATTTGAGGCAACCGCGAAAGGATCGCGCCATTCCGGCGCAGAAGCTCCGCAAATCCGCCGATTCCGTCGAAATCCGTATGCCGCAGAAAGTTCCATTCCGGCTCAGTCGCGCCGGGGGCGATGTGCCCGAAGCGAATGCCAATGTATTCGCCAATTTCCTCAGCGGCTATGAACCACGACTGAATGGGATCGAATGCTTCTTCTGGCATATACAGTCAATGTTTTTATAATTACGAATACGCTGCGTCAATCAAACTAATGAACGCGAAAGCCGTGCAACACGAGGAGATGCAGCGTTTTTTGTGCCAAACATGCGATTTCAAGCCTCAATCCTTCGCTTTGCCCGGCATTGCAGTCCCTGTCCGGATGGGTTTTGGGACGGGTCTGAGGTGTTTGGGGCGGCTTTTGGACGGGTTGAAAGTTCATAATCATCAATGTTTATCGGCCTTGCGACGGGTCCAGAGAGGGGGATAGAACAGATAAACACCAAAACCAAGCTCCAAACCACAGTGAGCCGAAGAGGTTTGGCGCTCCACCCTTGTTCAGCGAGGCATTTTCGAAAAATCCGCGCAAGGTTTCGGTTGGCGATGGAGTCCAATGATGGTTTACTTGATTCTTCTTGTCGATGTCCCCATTGCCTTGTTATAAGCCGCATCGAGAGCTTGAAGTCAGATGAGCAACGAACCAACTCCGCAGGCTAAACCGGGCTGGCTGGTGACACCGACCTACGGTCGCGTGGGTCCATCGCCGCTGAGGCCGACGTTGAAAGAAGTGCTGGTGGAATGGTTTGACGCAATCAGCTTTTGGAAGGATGCAACCCGTTTGCCGCCGGCGCTCTATGCTTTGTATCATCTCGCCACTTTTGCGGTGTTCGTTTACTTCCTGATACACTTTTTTTCGGTGGTGGCGGTTCTCAGCGTCGTTGGCATCGGTGTTTTCGTCGGCTCGGTTTATAATACCGTTTGGTATCATCGCTACTGTTCGCACCAGGCCTTTAAATTCCGGAGTGTTTGGTTCGCCCGATTGTTTCTTTGGACGAATCCGATCTCTTTTCGAGAGGAGAGCTACGTCATTCCTCACCGGATTCACCACTCGAAGTCCGATGAGCCCGGTGATCCCTACGGCCCGCACCTCGGCTGGCTGGGAAGCTATTTGGCGACGGAAACCCAGCAGAAAATGAACCGCAACATCAGCAGCGCGGAGTATGACCGACTGGCGAGAAGCCTCGACCACATCGGACTAGTGAAGAACTCATACGAACAGTTTCAACGGACGGGTTCTGTGGAAAACATCTGGCACTACGGCGCGCGCGCGTTAGTGGCAAACCTGTTCTGGTCGGCGGTAGGTTACGCCATCGCCGGATGGCCTGGAGTTTTGGCTTTTATTTCCGGCGTTTTTCTTTTTACGTTCGTGGTGAGGGATTTTAATTTTCGCGGCCATGGCAGCTTGTTTGGGACGAAAAAAAGAGGGATGCCGGTGAACCAGGTCATCTATGGAATCATCGCCGGCGAATGGCATGAAAATCACCATGCGCATCCTCGCCTGGCGCGGAGTGGACTCGTTTGGTGGCAGGTGGATTTACCCTACTGGATCATCAAGCTGATGCGCGCATGCGGAATGGTCACCCAATATAATTCTCCAGACGGATCCAGCCCGCTTAAATTGGCGCAAACGGACCCGGTGGCCACGTGACCATTGGCGGTCTCCGGGCACGCAACCGCGTTCCGCCAACGTGCCCCCAATCCGGCGCAACCGGTTGGCGCAAGTCCGTTCGCATTTGATGGTGCTCTCCCTTCGCTTGTTTGCTGGTTCCCCAACCGCCGAATTGGACGCGCTGCGGTGGATTGCCCGGTTCTGTCGAATAATTCACTTGACGTGCCGACTATAAACCCCGCTTCCTTATCGTGTGCATCGCATTTGATGGGGCTTGGCTGCCCTACCAAGCCATGTGGAATGCGGGGGAAGGCTTGGGACGCTTTTCAAATGACGTGCCCGCAACGGAAAACGCGATTGATCAGGCACTGGCAACAGTCGCCGCCCATATGCCGCTAAACTCGCCACCTGCGGGAAGTCCGGGCCAGCATGGCTTGGATTTTGCCAATGTTCTCCACGATTCTCTCAGTTGCGCCATCATCGTCGTGGACGGCCGGCGGAAGATCACCAGTTTCAACCCCCAAGCCGAACAGTTGCTTCATCTCCAAGCCCGGGCCGTGCTTGGTCAGTCCCTGGAACTGCTGCCGGACCCGGTCCAGCAGATCATCGGCGAGGTTTTCACGATCGGCAAAGCCATCAATGATCGGCCCGTCCTCCTGCGCCACGAAAGCCGCGGCGAAATTGCGTTACGGATCACCGCCGCTCCGACAATGACCGAGGCCGGAAAAATCGGTGGCGCGGCCATCGTCGTTAACGATGTCTCCTCCGCCCGCAGATGGGAGGCCAGTCTGCGACGGCTTGACCGGCTGCACAACGTCGGGATTCTTTCCGCCAGCATGGCGCATGAGGTCAAGAACGCCTTTGTGGCCGTCAAAACCTTTGTCGATCTTTTGCTCGAACAAAACAAGGATGCCGACCTGGCGGAAGTCGTCCGGTTCGAATTGGGCCGCATCGACACGATCCTTGGGCAGATGAGAAAGTTTTCGGGACCATCCAAGCCCGCGTTCGCCAACATTCACCTTCACACGGTCCTGGATAAATCGCTCCAATTGATCCACCATTTGCTCCAGGACAAAAACATCCAGGTGAAGCGCTCGTTCGCCGCTTCGTCCGACTGGGTCCATGGCGACCAGGACCAATTGGAGCAGGCGCTGATCAACCTGTTTTTCAATGCCTTGGACGCCATGAAGCCCAAAGGAACCCTGAGCGTCTCCACCGAGACGATCGCGGCGGATTTGCCGATTGACGGAGTAACACGCAAGCCAGGCGAATCCTGGTTGCGCCTCATTATCCAGGACGACGGCGCGGGCATTGCCCCCGGGCATTTGGATCGGTTGTTCGAGCCTTTCTTTACCACCAAGCCGGAAGGCACCGGTCTGGGCCTCGCCATTACCCATCGCATTATCGAGGAACACCACGGGGTTATCACCGCTCAGAGCAGCGTCAACCAAGGCACCGCTTTCAGCATTATTTTGCCCGTCGGCAAAGCGAGTGCGTAAAGTTCCGGAGTTCCGCGCTCCGCACCCAGACTGAGGTTAACATGGCTCGGGGCTTTCAAATCGCCATCTTAAGCGACATCCATTACGCCGGCGTGGCGGAGCAGGCGCGCGGCAACGACTACGAGTTCCGCATCATCGCCAATCCCCTGCTTCGGCTTTGCGTGCGGGGCTATCGCCGGTTCATCTGGATGCGTCATCCACTCAAGCAAGCACATCTGCTGGATGAATTCATCAACCGCGCTGGATCACCCGATCTAGTGATCGCCAACGGTGATTATTCGTGCAACTCGGCTTTCGTCGGGGTCAGCGATGAAGCCGCCGGCCAGAGCGCGCGGGAATGCCTGGAAAAACTGCGCCGGCGTTTCGCGCCAAATTTCCAAGCGACTATCGGCGATCATGAATTCGGCAAAGTCAGTTTTTTCGGCATGCAAGGCGGCATGCGGCTGGCCAGTTGGAAAAGCGCGCGCGCGGACCTGGGATTGCAGCCGCTCTGGCAAACCGAGCTGGGCCGCTACGTGCTGATCGGTGTCACCTCTTCGCTGGTCGGGCTGCCGGTTTTTGAAGCGGACACCTTGCCTGATGAATTGCCCGAATGGCATCGCCTGCGCGAACAACATCTCGCCGAAATCCGCGAAACCTTTGCGAGCATCGCGCCGGATCGGCGCATCCTGTTGTTCTGCCACGATCCCACCGCGTTGCCGTTTTTATGGCGCGAGGAAATCGTGCGTGCCAGACTGCCCCAAATCGAATGCACCATCATCGGCCATCTGCATTCGAACCTGGTATTCTGGAAAAGCCGTTTGCTGGCTGGCCTTCCGCCCATTCGTTTTCTGGGTCATACGGCCAAACGGTTGAGCAGCGCACTTTACGAGGCCCGGTATTGGCGTCCGTTCCGCGTCATGCTTTGCCCCGCCCTGGCTGGCATCGAGTTGCTCAAGGACGGAGGGTATTATACTGCCGAACTCGACACCGAGGCTCGTAAGTCAGCCCACTTCCAATTCCACCCATTACGCCGGGGATAAGGCCGCAAAGACCCAACAAAGACGCCAGGGATTTGCTCCCGTACAACTACCTATGATTCAAATATTTCCGGCTCTTGCTCCGGCGTGAAGGGCCTTTCTTTTTTCTTAAAAGATTCTCTTTACAAATTACCGTCCAAGTAGTAATTTTGCTTGCACTCAGCCGTACCATTTAGAGTCCCGTGGCAATTCGATTACAATCGAAATTCTACCGCCGAGCCGCCACGGTTGGTGTGTCGCGTTTCCAACCAACCTGTCGGCGCATGGGATTTACACTGCTCGAGTTGATGATTGTGGTGACCATCATCGCCATTCTTGCCAGCCTTCTTTTGCCCGCCCTGAATCGTTCCAAAGGCCGCGCTCAATCCATTTTATGCATGAACAATGGCCGGCAGTTGGCCCTCGCCTGGACACTCTACTCCGGCGAAAACAATGACCGGTTGGTGTACAACCTCGGTGGTGACGCCGCCCGCCAATCCTTCGCTCCGTCCGGCTCGCCCAATTGGGTGAACGGCGTCATGGATTGGGAACTCAGCCCGGACAATACCAACACCTCGTTCGTGGCCACTTCTTTGCTGGGCCAGTACGCAAGCGAGTCCACCAGCATTTACAAGTGTCCCGCTGACCGGACCCTCAGCGATATTCAACGGGCCAATGGCTGGACCGCCCGCGTTCGCAGCGTCTCCATGAATGCGATGGTCGGCAACCCCGGAGCTTTGCTCCAAGCCGGCAAAAACAGCAACAACCCCTACTATCGCCAGTTTTTGAAGGAGTCGGACATCCCCACCCCGTCATCCATTTTCGTCTTTCTGGATGAGCACCCGAACAGCATCAATGACGGCTATTTCCTCAACATACCCGATGACGATGACCCCAACTCTTTGCAATGGGTGGACCTGCCGGCTTCGTATCACAACGGGGGCGGGAGCTTTTGTTTCGGCGACGGGCACACCGAGATCCATCAATGGCGTTTTAACAGTACCAAGCAGCCCAACCAGCCCTACGCCTTTACGCTTCCCTTACCCATCCGAGTGCAGGAACGTGACGACTTCGATTGGGTAATCCAAAGAACGAGTGTGCCTTATTACCATCACTAGGCCGTTGACTCGCTCAGAAAATCCTCGTCAACCGTCCTTCCCCTCGCTAGTGTCTTCGGCTGGAAATTACGATTTACTATGCAAGCTAAAAACACTCGCGGCCGCCTCGCCGCATTGATGGTGTTCAGTTTTCTGTCCTTGGCGGTCAATTCCCCCGCACGGGCTGATGGCCCGCAGCCCCCGCCAGTTCCTCCCGTGCCGCCCCCGTCAACCGCCCCGGTCGCGCCCGCCACTCCCGCCCCCGCCGATTCACTGGCCTGGGACGCGGTGATGAAAGACATGGACGCGAAGCCCGGCCAGATGTCCGCGGATTTCTTTTTCTCGGTCACCAATGTTTCAACTTCAGATGTGGTGATTGACCATGTCCAAACCTCCTGCGGTTGCACGGTCGCGAAACTCCCGAGCCAGCCGTGGGTTTTGAAACCGCAGGATAACGGCAAGATCAATGTCACCGTGGATCTCCATGGCAAACCCGTCGGGACCCTCTTCAAAACCGTCACCGTCTTCTTCACCAACCAGACCACCAAACCGCTCACGGTGAAAGTCACCATTCCGGACAACCCGGAAAATGCGCGCATGCGCAACCAGCAAATGGCCCTCGGCGATCGCCAGAAAGTTTTCAAGGACGATTGCGCCAAATGTCATGCCGAACCCACGCACGGCAAGACCGGCAAGGACCTGTATGCGGCGGCTTGCGGCATCTGTCATGACGCCGAGCACCGCGCCACCATGGTGCCGAATCTCCATGCCTTGAACCATTCGACCGACAGGATCTATTGGAAGCAGTGGATCACCACCGGAAAAGTCGGCACGGCCATGCCCGCGTTCAGCACGGAACAAGGCGGTCCTTTGAGCACCGAGCAGATCGATTCCCTGGCCGATTACCTTGACACTACCATCCCGCACAATCCTGCGCCCGCCCCCACGGCCCAGCTTCATCCCAAAGTCGATGCTGCGCCCGCTCCGGTGGCGGTCCCGCCGCAGGTCATCAAATAGCCGTTTGCCAATTCATCTCCCACCCCTTTCCCGCCGGCAATTTCTGGCCCGTTCGTTGGCCGCAGGCGCCGGGTTGGTTCTCCCCGGCCGTTTGATGGCCGCCACTCGCCGCGTGGATGAACATTCCTGGGCGCTGCTTTCCGACACCCACTTGGCCGCGGACCAACAGCAGGTGTCGCACGGGGTCAACATGACCGCCAATTTCCAAGCCGCCACCACTGGCGTCTGCGCGCTCAAACGCCTGCCCGCTGCCGCGCTGGTCTGCGGCGACCTCGCGTTCACCCTGGGCGAACCGGGCGACTACACCGTCGTCGAACAACTCCTGCGCCCCTTGCGCACCGCCGGTTTGCCGCTTCACCTGACACTCGGGAACCATGACGACCGCGACCATTTTTGGGCCGCGCTCACCGACGCAAAAACCGCCGCCCGCCCGCTCGCCGACCACCAGGCCGGCCTCGTGCGCTCGCCGCGCGCCAACTGGTTCATACTCGACTCACTCGAAAAGACCAACTCGACGCCCGGATTGATCGGCGAAGAGCAACGCTCCTGGCTCGCCCGCGCCCTGGATGAAAACCAGGACAAACCCGCGCTCATCTTCGCCCATCACAACCTTTCACTGACCGGCGATCCGAAGAGCGCCATGAAAGATTCGGACCAACTGCTTCAAATCATCCGGCCGCGCAAACAGGTCAAGGCCTACATCTTCGGCCACACGCATGATTGGGGAACCTGGGAGGACGTGAGCGGCATCCACCTCGTCAACCTCCCGCCCACCGCTTATGTCTTCACCCCGGGCCGGCCCAGCGGCTGGGTGCAGGCCTCGCTCGAACGCCGCGGCATCCGGCTCGAGCTCCACTGCCTGGACCCGCGCCACCCGCAAGCCGGCCAAGTCGTCGACTTGAAGTGGCGCGCCGCGTGATTCCGAACCCCTCAGAATGGCACCGCTTGGCCTTGCAACCGACTCTGATAATTACTGAATAATAATGAAAACACCGGTTGAAGCCTCCACTCCCCCTTCCGCCGCCGTCCGGATCGACAAGTGGCTCTGGGCCATCCGGCTTTTCAAGACCCGCACCCTCGCCGCCGCCGCCTGCCGCGGCGGCCACGTGACCATCGCCTCCCAACCGGTCAAACCCTCCCGCGAAGTGAAGCTCAACGACCTCATCATCGCGAAAACCGGCGAAATCACGCGCACCGTAAAAGTGCTGGCCCTGCTCGAACGCCGCGTCGCCGCACGCGAGGTTCCCAAGTACGCCGAAGACCTGACCCCCGCTTCGGAATACGAGAAACCCCGCGAACGCATTCTGCCACCCCTGTTCACCCGCCCCAAAGGCGCCGGTCGTCCCACCAAAAAAGACCGCCGCCAAATCGACAAACTGTTTTGAGCCTTCCGGTGGGGGCCCGGCTTAGGACTGAAAGTCCGCCATATGACAGCCTGGGCTGGAGGCCCAGGAAACCCGCCCAAAATAATCTCCAGGCCTGTAGGGCCGGGATATGGAACGCGGTATTCATGCCGCTTCACCGTCCGCTAATCGAGCGTGTCCAGCAGGGTCAAGGAGTAAGCCAATTCCGCTCTGGCTCGCTGTTTCGTCTGCCATGGGCTTGGTGGAGGCGGATGTTTCCGACATTCCGCGACGGCAGGACAATGGGCAATAAGCTACCGTTTCCAGCGCTGGTCGGGATTTTGTTCGCAAAGGCGTGCCGTAGTTCGTAACGTCTGTGTCATGTCAGTACAGGACATCCGTACCTATGAAGTGACTTTTTGCAGCCGCGTAGCAGGCTGGGCGAATGAATTGTTCAGCCGACATCCTGAATGGCCATTCCGCCGCGCAGAGATTGAGGAATCAAAAGCCATTCGGCGTAAACGATCCGATCTTCGAGTTCATGGCGACGCGGGAAAGCTGATTCTCGCCGGTGAAGTCAAAATGCCCGGTACAGTCGAAGGCCGTAGTCCATACAACGCCAATTTGGTGGAAGACTCTGCCCGCAAAGCCGATAACGCAGCCGCTGAGTTTTTCTTCACTTGGAACATCAACGACTTGGTTCTCTTTGACCGAAAGAAGTGGCAACTCCCAATTATGGAGCGGCGTGTGCAAGACTACCCGCTTGGCTTGGATTTGGAAAAACCGGAGGATGTTGAACGGGCTGGAGTCGAAGCTCGCATCAAAGAGTTTCTTGCGGATTTCTTCGCCAAATTCTCCGCTATTGCTGCCGGCCAGCAGCCGGAATGGGGAATGCGCCTCGATGAATGGTTCATTCGCGCTTTCGAAAGTCACATATCTTGGGCTGTCAAGCTCACGACTGAACATCTCTCCGCGCAATCCGCTTCACAATCCGCATTCCGTTCCAAGTTGCAAGATTGGATGGTTAATGACCAGGGTTGGAATGTTTCGGACGAAGCCTGGCACAAGTTGATTGATCGTGCTGCACGGACACTCTGTTATGTCTTTGCTAACCGTTTAATTTTTTACGAATCGGTGCGTGCAAAGTTTTCTGAACTGCAACCGCTGAAAATTCCAAATAACGTTCAATCTGCAGACTCACTCTACGAGCACTTCCAAAAAACATTTCAAAAGGCCGTCCAAGCTACCGGTGATTACGAAACCCTGTTCTATCCGTTCGAGAAGGACTGGGCCGGACCGCTGATTTTTGGCCATGCCGATTCTGCGGAAGTGTGGGGCGCCGTTATCCGCAATCAAGAACCTTTCAATTTTAAACTTATTCCAACCGATATCCTGGGTGGCATCTTTCGCCGGATAATTGACCCGGAAGAGCGTCACAAGTTCGGCCAGCATTATACCAACGAAGATTTGGTGGACGTAGTGAATGCCTTTTGCATCCGCCAGTCTGAAGACAACGTGCTTGACCCGTCTTGCGGCTCCGGCAGCTTCCTTGTTCGTGCTTACCAACGTAAGTCTTGGTTGAAACAGGACCAGCGACTCTCACACCACGCAGATACTCATCAAGATCGTTTAGGTCAGATTTACGGAGCGGATATATCCCTTTTCGCCGCGCATCTCTCCACTCTAAATCTCGCCGCACGTGACATCCAAGATGAAGAAAACTACCCGCGCATCCGCCGTGGAAATTTTTTTGAGATTGCTGACGAAGTATCAAAGAAAAAACCATTCTGCATGTTGCCACAGGGCTTGAGGGGCGAACGCACGCCCGGTCCTATATTGTTACCCCCGTTGCAAGCCATCGTTGGCAATCCGCCTTACGTTCGGCAGGAACTCATTCCCAAGCGTGGAGAAAAAGGTGTCAAACGGATGCAGGCAAAAGAAGATTTATCGGAACTTTGTGCCCGTTTTTGGCCAGGGTTGAAACTCGGCGGGCGCTCTGATTTGCATTGTTATTTCTGGCCGGTCTCGACGCACCTGTTAGCCGATGATGGACGCTTTGGGTTTCTTGTTTCGTCAGGCTGGCTGGACGTGGAATACGGCTTCGTGTTGCAAGAATGGGTTCTGAACAATTTCCAAATCCACGCAATCTTGGAGAGCAATGCCGAGCCGTGGTTTGAGGATGCCCGCGTAAAGACATGCGCTGTCCTTCTGCAACGCTGCACGGACTCCGCCGAACGCCATGCGCAACTCGTAAAATTCGTACGCTTGGATGCGCCACTCAAAGCCATTCTTGGCGAACGTCCCGATGAAAATGCCCGTCAAACTGCCGCCGAAAAATTCCGCGACGAGTTTCTAGGATGCAAAAAGAACACGAATCGCGCCGGTTGGCGTGTGGTAGTAAAGAAGCAAAAGGATCTCTGGGACGAAGGAATCCGCGCGGGGCGCCTGTTTGCGCTGCAAAGACAGCGTGATTTGTCCGAGGGTGTCAAACGCGCTACGGACGATGATGGAGACGATGAAAATGGAAATTACGACGAGAATGGCAATGGCATCTTGCATGAAACCGGGCCTATTTACGGCGGCGGATACGGCGGCGGCAAGTGGGGCAAGTATCTCCGCGCGCCGAATCTCTACTTCCATATCATGGAGCGCTTCGGCGACCGTTTCGTGCCGCTCGGCGAAATCGCCACGATTCGCTTTGGTGTAAAGAGCGGTTGCGACGCCTTCTTTATGCCGCGTGATGTGAGCGAGGACTTTTTGAGAAAGTACTCCAAGTTGGAATGGAACGACGCCCCGCTAGTCAATCATTGCAAGCGCTCGGAAGTCGAATCCAGCGAAGTGAAACTAATCGAGGCGGGCGACGGAACCGTGCACCCAGTGGAAGCAAAATATCTCGCACCGGAGGTTCACAGCTTAATGAAAGTAAGCCGCCCCATAATATCCGCAGCGGAGCTTGACCGCCTGATTTTGCTTGTAGCGAAACCGTTGGAGGATTTGAAAGGAACTTACGTGCATAAATACCTCCGGTACGGAGAACGGCACTCCTTCGCCTCAAAAAAGAGCAAGGCTGTCCCTGTCTCGGAACGTTCAACCTGTGCAAATCGCGACCCTTGGTATGATCTGACGTACACCAAGCCAGGTTCATTTTTCTGGCCTATGGCTCAGCAGTACCGCCACATCATCCCCGCTAACCCGGAAGGGCTGATTTGCAATCACAACCTCTTCGACGTTCACCCGTTCGAGCTGTCCCAAGAATATGTTTCCGTTCTACAGGCAGTAGTGAATTCAACACTGATTGCGAACTTTAAAACCTTCTATGGTCGTTACGCTGGAACCGAAGGGAATCTGAAGACGGAAGTTGTAGATGTAAACTTGTTGGAGGTTCCAGACCCCCGCCAAGTCACCAAAATTGTCGCTAGGAAGTTGCGGAATGCTTTCGACAAACTGTGCCAGCGCGAAACGCAGCCGATGGTGGAAGAAGAATTCATGGAGTGTCACTCGACGGAGCGTGCGAAGAAGCTTGCCGAAAAACCTGTTGGCCTGCCGAGCGAGCTGCAGATGCCAGACCGACGTGCGCTTGACATGGCCGTGTTTGAATTGCTGGGCGTGACGGACGCGAAGGAGCGTGAGGCACTTTGCGATGAACTCTACCACGAAACCGCGGCACACTTCCGGCAAATCCGTATTGTAGAAATTCAGAAGCAGGAACAGCGTGCCCGTACGCAAGGCCGAGAATTTCGAACGGATGAACTAGCCGCCGACTTATGGGACGCGCTGACTGACACCGACAAGCAGGCGCTTGGCAACTGGCTTTCTGCCAAAGTGAAAACCGGAAAACCTCAAACTATTCCGGAAGGCCACGCTAGTTTGCCTGATGCCAATGACATGCTTGACGCTAACACAGTCTTTTTCCGCCAATCGACCGGCGGCAAGGCCCCGATTAAACCGTTGGCCCTACCGTCGCGCAGTCACGCTGAAATCGTCTTCACCTTATCAGAACTCGGCTTGCATGGGACTGTCCATTTGCCAGAAGCGGAAAATGCTGCGCGTACGTTGAAGAAGCAGCTTGATGACCACCTTGCCGAAATCGCTGAGAAGACGAATCACTTGGCGCGCAGCCGCACCAGCGACGAACGCAAAGTCGCGGACGTGGCGGGATTATTGCGGCACTGGATGATCCACGGCAAACCCGTGCGTCAGGGCACTAGCGAAGGCAACGTGAATGTGTGAGCGGGTCTTACCCTTGGCCATTGCGGGTCAACGCACACCGGCCAGCCAAATCCACCCGCCGAAAAGCCATCCGAACCCGCCTTCCGAAAATCCGCTCAACAAAATCCTGTCCAAAAAGTTCCCTGATCAAAGCGTGACGCGAATTGCGCTAATTGACGCTAAATTGTTCCGGTTCGAATTGGCGATCATTCGCGAAATTCGCGTCTCGGTTCTCAGTTCCCCTCCTGTCGAACCTAAATTCCGAATTCGTGTCGATTCGTGTGCATTCGTGGTTAAACCGCCGTTTCCGGATCAATCCCCGCCCGTCCGGTTTTTTGAGCCTCTGGTGCTTTTTCGCGGCCAATCGCTTCAAACCGCAATCGGCGCTTTGATCGCCGGGTGCGGGTCGTAACCCACCAGTTCAAAATCCTCGAACTTGAACTGATGGATGTCCTTTACCGCGGGATTGACCTTCATTTGCGGCAACGCGCGCGGCTCGCGGGTGAGCTGGAGTTTCGCCTGTTCGAGATGATTCTGGTAAAGATGCAGGTCGCCGAAGGTGTGAACGAACGTGCCCGGTTTCAAATCGCACACCTGCGCGACCATGAGCGTGAGCAGGGCGTACGAAGCGATGTTGAATGGCACCCCCAAAAATAAATCCGCGCTGCGCTGGTAAAGCTGGCAACTCAACTCGCCGTCCTGGACGAAAAATTGGAACAGCGCATGGCACGGCGCGAGCGCCATCTGCTCGATTTCGCCCGGGTTCCACGCCGAGACAATATGGCGGCGGCTGTTGGGATCGGCCTTGATCTGCGCGATGGTCTGGTCGATTTGGTTCAGCGAACGGCCATCGGCGGCGCGCCAATCGCACCATTGCGCGCCATAAATGCGTCCCAGGCTGCCGTTCGCGTCCGCCCATTCGTCCCAGATCGTGACGCCGTGCTCGTTGAGATATTGGATGTTCGTATCGCCACGCAGGAACCAGAGCAGTTCGTAGATGATCGACTTGAGATGCAGTTTCTTGGTCGTCAGCACCGGAAAACCATCGCTGAGCGGAAAGCGGGCTTGCGCGCCGAAAACGGCGTACGTGCCCGTCCCGGTGCGATCCGCCTTGAATTTGCCCTGCTCGAGAACGAGCCGCAGGAGTTGTTGGTATTGGATCATGAGCGCATCTTACCCGGCCACCCGCTGTTTCGTCATTGGCGGAGCAGCCAGTCCGAAAATTTACGCTGATGCGCGCCGCTTGCCAAGTCCACCGTTTCGGTGGAGAGTTTGAGCATTCAGTTTATCGGACACTACTATGAACTCCAAACCCGTAACCGTCGTCGCCATCATCAAGGCCACACCGGGCAATGAATCCGCCCTTAAACAGGCGTTGCTCGCACTGATCCCGCCCACGCGCCAGGAAGCCGGCTGCCTCAATTACGACCTGCACGTGGACACCGAAAATCCCGCGCGCTTCATCTTTCACGAGAACTGGTCGAGCAAGGCCCAACTCGACGCCCACTTGAACAGCCCGCACCTGGACGCATTCGAAGCCGCCGCTGGCCCCCTTCTCGCCGAGGCCCCGCAAATCTTCGTGCTGGAAAAGATCGCGTGAACGGCGGCCGGTTGGGGTGCGGCAGGGACGTGCGCTGCGCCGTCCCGTCGCCGCTTGTCCTGCCGTGGCTTCCGAGCGAAGGCGGAAGCGCAGCGTCAGGCGATGGAACGAACGTCCAGACGAGTCCTCGGCAGCACGTTCACCAAACTCTGTCTTCAACCCCTCGTCACAAGCGCCGCAAGCTGGTCCGCGCATTGGCCCCACCCTTTGTGAAAACCCATCTTCTCGTGCGTCTCGCGGTCCGCCACCGTCCAGTGCAATACCCGGGCGGTGTATCGCGTCTTGCCGCCCAGGTCCTCGAGCGTCACGATCACCGTCATAAACGGCTTTTCCGACGGCTCCCAGGCCCTGACGTAAGCATTGGTAAAAACGAGCCGCTCATTCCTGACCACTTCGAGATAAACACCCCGGTTGGGAAATTCGTTGCCATCCGGCCCGCGCATCACAATCAGGCTGGCGCCGCCGGGCCGCACGTCCAGTTCCGCCACAGGTGTAGTCCAAGGCTTCGGCGCAAACCACTGCTTGAGAAGTTCGGGATCAGTCCACGCCTGGAAAACCTTTTCCCGCGGCGCGTCGATAATGCGTGAGATGACAAGTTCCCGATCTGACAATGTTGCAGCGGGAGCAGTTTTGGCGGTGGCGTCTTTTATTTGCTTTGTTTTCGAGTTCATACGTTTTGTTCAATGTTGTTGTTGTCGTTCACTTATACGACGAACGACTCGAGCCGTTCAGGACAGTTGATACCAGAGAGTTTGCGCTTCCATGCGCATTGTGGATCAGAGCTTCCAGCCCCGAAGTGGCAAACTCGGGATCGCTTGACTCGCAACCCGGGCATTCCTCTTATAATACTGCCTTCACCGTCGCTTCCAGGCTCGCCACATCGCCCACGTTGAGCATCTGCGCGTTGGGATCAATCCGCTTCATGAACCCGCTGAGGGCCTTGCCCGGACCAAGTTCAATGAAGCGCGTGAATCCCTGCGCCAGCAGATAACGCATCGATTCCTCCCAGCGCACCGAAGAAGTCACCTGGTCCACCAGGCGCGCCTGGATTTCCGCCTCCGCGCCATGAGGCTGGGCGGTGACGTTCGAAATCACCGGCACAGCGGGAGCGGCGAGACGCACCCTGGCCAACGCCTCTTGAAGCCCGGGCTTCGCGCCCGCCATCAAGGCCGAGTGATACGCCCCCGCCACCGGCAGCGGCAAAGCGCGCTTGGCGCCTTTGGCTTTCGCCAGTTCGCAAGCCTGCCCAATTTTTTCTGTCGCGCCCGAAATCACCAATTGCCCGGGACAATTCAAGTTGGCCAGTTCAACCCCCGCCGCCGCGCAGACCTCGCGCGTCAGACCTTCGTCGAGTCCAATGATCGCCGCCATGCCGCCGCGGGTCGCCTCGCACGCCTCCTGCATGAAACGCCCGCGCTGACGCACCAGTTTCAAGCCATCTTCGAAACTCAACGCGCCCGCCGCCGCAAGCGCGGTAAATTCTCCAAGAGAAAGCCCTGCGGTTGCCTCGAAACGAAGCGCGGGCGCCCGCTCGCGCAACAATTCAAACGCCACCCAGCCCGCGAGGAAGATTCCCGGTTGCGCGTTCTCGGTTTTGGTCAGTTCGGCTTCCGGCCCCGCGAAGCAGATCGCCGCCAGATCGTAGCCCAAGGCCGCGTTGGCGCGGTCGAACCACTTTTTTGCGGCCGGGAATTGTTCGGCCAGATCTTTCCCCATGCCGACGGTTTGGGCGCCTTGCCCCGCGAATAACAATGCCGTTTTGCTCATAGAAGCTGACTAAACACAAAATCGGCGCGCCGCGAAAGCAGAGATTTATTGCGGCGTCGTGAAGATCGGCCGCGTGCGCGCGTGCCCGGCTTACGCCGAAACGGGCACCCGCGGCTTTCTGCGAATCAGCCATCGGGCAATGAAGAAAAACGCAACCGCCAGAATCAGGAGCACCAGTACGGGGAACAAGACCGCGAGCACGGACACGAGAATCGAACCAATCAATTCCACGGTGGAAAACAATGGATTGCCCAGGCCGCCCGTGGTGGCAGTGGATGCGCCGCGGGCCACGACGGTTGTTCCCTGGACCAAACCGGCCATGCCTCCACCCGCGATAATGCCCAGGGCCCATTTATAAAACGGATCCACGTTCGTCATTAGCGCCACCGACACAATCGTCCCTGCGATCATTGCCGAAGGTGTGGCAATGACGTCCAGCGCATGGTCCACCCAGGGGATGTAATACCCGGCAACTTCCAAACCCGCCGCCACAGAAAACGCAATCAACGCCGGCGTGGAACTCAGCCACAAAAATCCGGGCGCGAGCGGCAGGTGGTGGAAATGGGAGGCGACACTGACGACCAGCAGCGGGATGAACACGCGCAACCCGCACGCGGTCGCCAATCCCACGCCAACGCAGATGCTCAGAAAAGTGTCAGTTCCCATATTCGTTCCTTGCTGCAGCTAAGAACCTATCCCGGTAGGGCGGGCAGTCCTCTGCCCGTCGTCGGCGCGCACGGAGTGACGCGCCCTACCAAGTTAGGCTTTAAATGATTCAAAACGCGGACTGGTTTCAAAATACTTCAAACGCTGCCTTTCTTCAAGCCTCCGATCATCCGATCGAAACCGTCATCGATTCAATTCTTGCGATTGCGGCCCGTGCCGTTCGAGCCGGTTTTTTTTGCGGTGGCCCCGGAAAGGAACAGTTGGACCACGCGTTCAGCCGTCGGGCGATCCAGCTTGCATTCCGGCATCATCAAATGCGCCATCACATAAACATTCATCAAGCCGTAAACGCCGAAGGCCAGTTCCTTGCTGTCGAAGCGCCGGTCCAAACTGCCGTTTTGCAGGCCCTGTTTGATGAGGGAATGCACGAACTCGAAATTGCGCTCGCAGCGATCCAGATATTGCAACCCCTCCGGAAGTTCATCGGGCGAGGCGAACGCGGTGGCAAAGGCCACGCGCATCAGTTCGCGATGGCTGCGCGTGTAATCAAACAAGGCGGTCAGGATTTCGATCAGTTGCCCCTCCAGCGCAACACCCCGCGCCGCGGCTTCCCGCATCAGCCGATATCGTTCGTCATGGGCCGAAGCAACCAGCGCTTGATACAATCCGGCCTTGTTACTGAAGTAGTAATAAAGTGTGGGCTTGGTGACCCGCGCCGCATCGACAATATCCTGCACCGAAGTGCCCGCATACCCGCGGCTGGCAAAGCGGCTGAGCGCGGCTTTCAAGATTTGCTGTTGCGTATCCGGGGTCTCCATAAACCTACCAAACGGTAAGACCGGGCTGGTGCGGGCGTCAATTCTGTTTTCGCAGGAATCGCCTGGCACGCAGCGCGAAAGGCTCAGCGGTGCACGAATTCCTTGTAGAAAGTCACCACCGAGAGGACGAATCCGATGAGGGTAATGAGTTGACGGACGCGCGGCGGCGAAATCCGCTGTGAGTAATGGGAACCGAGATAGTAACCGGCCAGCGCGCCAGCCGTCATCACCGCCGCCCTGGGCCAATGAATCAACCCCGCGCCGACGAACCAGACAGAGGCCACGAGGTTGATCAGCGAACTGAGCACGGTCTTTAGCGTGTTCATTTCGTGGATGTTGCCCAGGCCGATGAATCCCAGCGACGCCAGCATCAGGATTCCGATGCCCGCGCCGAAGTAGCCGCCGTAAACCGCCACGGCAAACTGGAAGACAATGGCGCCAAAAATCGTGTGCTGATGCGCCGCCCCGCCGCGATCGTCCAATCCGGCGAGGCGCCGAAAGAGGCCTTGCGCCAAAAAGAGAATCGTCGCAAACAGAATCAGGAAGGGCACGAGTTTCGCGAAGGTCTGGTTGCTGGTATGAGTGAGCAACATGCTGCCAATCAATCCGCCAATGATGCTCACCGGCACAAAGCGCCAAAGCCAGGGTTTTACTGGTTCGAAGTGCCGTCGATAACCGTAAACACTGCCCGCGGTGCCGAGCGTCAACGCCAGTGTACTGGTGGCGTTGGCCACGACGGGCGGGGTGCCGAAAAAGAGCAGCGTCGGGAACGTCAGCAGTGTTCCGCCGCCCGCCACGGCATTGATTGCGCCCGCCGCCGCGCTGGAGGCGGCCAGGCCCAGGATTTCGGTTGCGCGCATCGTTGAGCGGCAAGACTAATGGGTGGAGAGGTTAACTCAAGTGTCGAAGACGCCTCATTGCCATTATTGTCGTCCTCGTCCTCGTCCTCGTCGTAGTCCTCGATTCTTTCTCCAAAGGCAGGGAATCGAGGACGACGACGAGGACGAGCACGAGGACGATTGAATAACGGCCGAACCGCCCGCAACGACCAGCCAACTCGCACAAAAAAATCTCTCGTAAATGCAAACCCTTGTTGCCTCGGTCAGCGCGCTGTGTTTTATTGGGCAAAGAACTTCGGTTTGGGCAGCGGAGTTCGGGTGTCTCACGCATTGGACTCATGCAATCGACCGCAGAAAAAGAAAATCAACCGGCGCAAGCCGTGCCCGTGAAGCGCAAGAATCCGGCGGGCCGCGATGCCTCGTTGCTGATCGAAATGGCGCACCTGGATGCGGCGGCGGCGCTCCAGCGATTGGCAACCACGCCGGCTGGGCTGACGCCCGAAGCGGTCGCCGAGCGCCTCGAAAAATTCGGCCCCAACGAAATCGGGAAGGAGAAGCAGCAGGGCTGGCTCAACCGCTTGCTGCACGCGGTGCAGAATCCACTGGTCATTCTACTGACCATCCTGGCCGTCGTGACTTTCGTGACGGCGGAAAGTTCGAGCGACATGATTGGCGGCTGGGTAATGGTGGCCATGGTGGTGCTGGGCGTCAGCTTGCGCCTGGTGCAGGAATCCAAGGCAGACGCCGCCGCGGCCAAGCTCAAGGCCATGATCAACGTCACCACCACCGCGGTCCGAGAAAGCAAGCCGGAGGAAATACCGCTAGGCCAATTGGTCCCCGGGGACATTGTCAAACTTTCCGCCGGCGACATGATCCCGGCGGATGTCAGGTTAATCACATCGAAGGATTTGTTTATCACCCAGGCCACGCTGACGGGCGAATCGCTGCCGGTGGAAAAATTCGACGCGCCCGAAACCCGCGCCGGAATCTCGCCCGTGGAGCTTTCGAACATCTGCTTCCTGGGAACGAGCGTCGAGAGCGGCACCGCCCTGGCGGTGGTGATCGAGACGGGTGCGCGCACGTACCTGGGCGGCATGGCCAAAAGCATGGCGGGCCAGCAGGTCCAGACCAGTTTCGACCAGGGCATCCACCGATTTACCTGGCTGATGATCAAGTTCATGCTCGTGATGGTTCCGCTGGTTTTTTTGATCAACGGATTTACCAAGCACGATTGGAAGGACGCCTTCTTCTTTTCCGTGGCGGTGGCCGTCGGCTTGACGCCGGAAATGCTGCCGATGATCGTTTCCGTCTGCCTCTCGAAAGGCGCGATGGCCATGGCGCGCAAAAAAGTCATCGTCAAACGGCTCAACTCGATTCAAAACTTCGGCGCAATGGATGTCCTTTGCACGGACAAGACCGGCACCCTCACCCTGGACCGCGTGATCCTGGAGAAACATTGCGACGTCTTTCAGAAGGAAAGCGAAACCGTGCTGCTGGACGCCTATCTCATCAGCCATTTCCAGACCGGCCTGAAGAACGTGCTCGACCGCGCCATCCTGCAGCACACCGAGGCGAACGCGAAGTTGTGCATCGACAATTACCGCAAGGTTGATGAAATCCCGTTCGATTTTTCGCGCAAGCTGATGTCAGTCGTGGTCGAAACTCCCGACCATGAGCATCAATTGCTGACCAAAGGCGCGCCCGAGGCGGTCTTTAGCCGCTGCACGCATTTCGAGAGCGAGGGCGAGTTGTTCGAAATGGAACCGATTCTGGCCGGCAATCTGATCGAACAGTACAACGACCTGAGCGCCGATGGTTTCCGCGTGCTTGCGGTGGCCGTGAAAAACCTGGAACAACGCGCCGCGTATTCCAAGTCCGACGAATGCAACCTCGTGCTCAAGGGCTATGTTGCTTTTCTCGATCCACCCAAGGAAACCGCCTTCAAGGCCATCGCGGCGCTCCAGCAGCACGGAGTGACCGTGAAAGTGCTCACCGGAGACAACGACCTCGTCACTCGCAAAGTTTGCGGGGAAGTCGGCATCAAGATTGACAAGGTCCTGCTCGGCAACCAGGTCGAGGGCATGAATGACGAACAGCTTTCCCAGGCGGTGGAAACGACGCATGTCTTTGCGCGCTTGTCGCCGGGGCACAAGCAACGGGTCATCGAAGCCTTGCGGCGGAACAAACACGTGGTGGGTTTTATGGGGGACGGCATCAATGACGCGCCGGCCTTGCGCGCCGCGGACGTCGGCATCTCGGTCGATAATGCCGTCGATATCGCCAAGGAATCGGCGGACATGATTTTGCTGGAGAAAAGCCTGATGGTACTGGAGGAAGGGGTGATGGAGGGGCGGAAGGTGTTTGTGAACATCCTCAAATATATCCGCATGGGGGCCAGTTCCAATTTCGGGAACATGTTCAGCGTGCTGGGCGCGAGCGCATTTCTGCCCTATGTCCCAATGAAACCGATCCAGGTGCTCACCAACAACCTGCTCTACGACTTTTCGCAGGTGCCCATCCCGACGGACAATGTGGGCGCGGATCTCATCGCGAAACCGCGCCCCTGGGACATTGGCGAGATAACGCGCTTCATTCTTTTTGTCGGCCCGGTGAGTTCGATTTTCGATTACACCACTTACTTCATCATGCTGCACGTCTTTCACTGTTGGGACCCGGCGCGGGCGTCGCTGTTCCAAACGGGCTGGTTTGTTGAATCGCTGATGACCCAGACGTTGATCATCCACGTCATCCGGACCAAAAAGATTCCGTTCATCCAGGCCCACGCAAGCCTGCCGCTGACCATCACCACTGTGCTGATCATGGCCATCGGAATGTGGCTGCCGTTTTCTCCAGTGAGCGCGGCACTGGGCTTTACCCCCCTGCCCCCGCTTTACTGGCCTTTCTTGTTCGGAACGCTGCTCTGCTATGTCGTGCTCACCCAGTTGGTGAAGATGTGGCTGATTCGCCGGAATTGGATCTGAGGCCGCTCGCGCCTGCCGTCAACGGCCGCCCCGCCACCGGGACGGCCGCATTCGAATTCAGGGAGCAAAGTACAGTTTCAAACTGGAAGTATTACTTCTGCTCAATCACATCGATCTCGCTGTAAAAAGTGTTGCCGAAATCGTCGTCAGTCTCCGTGCGGGACATGTCAAACAGAAGGTAGCGGTATTTGCCGACCGGGCCGTCAGAATCGGTGATGCTCACACCGTATTGGCCGCCGTTTTCCCCGCCTTTGGGCCGCGTATCGACCTTGGCGATCAATTTCCAGCCGCATTTCTCCGGGTCAGTTCCAGGCTTTGGTTTCGCATTGAAACCCTCGGCGGCGCCGTCGCTGCCGTACACTTTATAGACTTGCGGCCCGCGCGTGCTGGGATGCCAGGAATAGGTGTTGATCTGCTTGATGGTGATGGCCTCGTCGAAACTGACTTTGAGCCGTCCACCTTCGGTGCCGGCATTAAAAAAGAAGTTCTCCGCCGGTTCGTCCTCCTCGCTGGGAAGTTTGCCGTCGTTGAGTTTGGTGACGTCGCCACCAGCGGGGTCCTGCTCGCCGTCCACGACAGTGAACGAAGCCTTGGCCGCCGCGTCATCCTTGGCCGGCGCGGGCACATTCTTGAATTTGAAGGAACTGGTGGCGTCACTGTTCTCGCGATGATCGACGGTCACCTTGATCTCCGCTCGTGCTGACCCGCCCAGCAATAGAATGGCCGCCCCCATGGTTAGAATGTGATTTTTCATGCGTCTGAATAATAAGTTTATGGTTCTGATTGCTTTGAGCCGGTTGCCCGGTTCTCGACGAACACGGTCACCCGCCCGGCTTCCGGGATGTTGGATTTTTATCTAGCATATTGCCGGAGACTGGGAAAGAACTTTCTGAGTGAAGCATCGCTCGAAGGTGCTTAAAAGCGGGTGAGACAAGGGTGGAGAAATTAGTCCAGCGGGTTGGAAAATCAGGCTTGGGTGGTTCCCTGTTCCGTTGGACCTGCTCCCGGACCAGGAACGGTTCTATGATACACGCGTCATGAATGAATGCGCCTGGGGCCCGCGGCGGCGCGCACAGGAGTGCGCGCCCTACCAGCAACACGGTGGTAGGGCGGGCAGTCCTCTGCACGCCGTCCCCCGAAACGATTCAGGGCGTTCCGAATAGGTATGGTTGATGTTCAATGAGTCACAAAACAGTTAATGGAAAGCTCAGGCGACCCGCCTGTCCCGCTGGGCAACCTGCCGCTGTTCGATTTGTCCAGCCGGAGTACCAACGCTAATCCAACCAGGGGGAGAGATCGCTTCCGAAGAGCCTGAAAAACAATCTCCTGATAACAATTATTCAGCGAAGGGAGCAGGATTTGCCCTTAAAAAAGGGCTGATTTGATTGCAAACTCCCCGAATTCAATGGCTTACAGTCGTATGAATGTTCTAATACGCGGTACTTGCATTCCTCCCGCTGAAGTAGCATAGTTAGCTCACAGCCTGACCCGGGTTAATATTTATAATTTTTATGCGCAAACAAAAGCCCACGTCCGACGACGCCCTGCGGCAGCGGAATGGTTTCACTCTCATCGAATTGCTGGTCGTCATTGCCATTATTGCGGTCCTCGCCAGTCTCCTGTTGCCCGTCCTCGCCAAGGCCAAACGGCAGGCGACCTTGACCCAATGCATCAACAATCAGAAGCAGTTGGTGTACTCGTTTCTAATGTACGCCGAGGATAACAACGGGGTTATTGTGGGCTACAACAACATGTTCATACCCTCGCTCAACGCGAGCATGAAGCTGGATGGAGGCGGCTTTTGGCCATACAGCGGCTCCCCAGTGGTTGGAGCCGATGCCACGACCCAAATCCAAAACAAAATCAAGCTCAGTCCGCTCTTTCCTTACGCCAAGAGCATCGATGTTTACCACGACCCGGACGATCGGCGGAGCAAACTTACCCCGGCGGTTTTAGGCACCGGTCCCTGGGCTTGGGATAGCTATTCCAAGGCCGACGGACTGAATGGCGAATCGTTCCGCGGCATTCCTTCGATAACGAAGCTGACCGAAATCCAAAAGCTGAGTAAAATGTACGTGTTCGTCGAAGACGCCGACCCGCGCGGCTACAACGAGGGAACGTGGTGCTTTGATCCCCTGACGCCTGCCTCCATAGATAACATCGCCGTTTTTCACAACAACAAGGGGTCGCTCAGCTTTGCGGACGGTCACGCCGAAGGACACAAGTGGCTGGATGGAAACACCATCAAGTACGGCAACATGTCCGCCGCCGGGCTGACTGGAGTTCCCACGGGATCCGCTCTCCTCATACAAGGAGTGGACGCGTACTATATGGGCGCAGGCTACGCCTTCAAGGACTGGCCGGCGTCGTGGGATCACGAATGACCTTGCCCGTTTGCTGATTCGCGGAACGTACTCATCTCGTGCCAGCCTTTTGCCCAGGCAGCTTCTGTCCCGCTGGAAATTCTGAAATTCGTATCCTGGCCTGCTCAGCGGCATTTCAATCACCGACAGCCTTGGCTTGGTTTATATTACCTCTTCCACCCGTCCCAACGTCCCAAGCCCGTCATTATTGGCGATTTTGATTTTTTTACCCCTGGCCGACTTCTTCGAACGGTGCCTTACCCGTTCCGCCGGGCAGGTTGGCCAGCGGGACAGGCGGGGTCGCCTGTGCTTTCCATGAACTGTTTTGTAGCTCATTGAACATCAACCATACCTATTCGGAACGCCCTAAATCGTTTCGGGGGACGGCGTGCACAGGACTGCCCGCCCTACCACCGTGTGCGCCGCCGCGGGCCCCAGGCGCATTCATTAATGACGCGTGTATAATCGAACCGTTCAGGGTCCGTGAGCAGGTCCAACCGAACAGGGAACCACCCAAGCCTGATTTTCCGACCCGCTGGATTAATTTCTCCACCCTTGTCTCATCCACTTTTAAGCACACCCGGGTGCTCAAGTAGTATACTTTGGGGCTTGACGCTGATGTAAGAGATTGGGCAGCATCGATTTCCCGTGAGTGGTTTTTAACGAAGCTAATGTCCATGGCTGTTGACGTGCCTGAACCCAACTTCGCCCAGAGCGCCCTCGAGATGCTCGTGCGAAAGAAATCTCCCGGCGACGCTGCCTTCGCGCTGGAACACCGCTGCCAGCTTTCGTAGCCTGGCCCAGCCGCCGAAAAGGATGAAGTCGCGCATTTGCATTTGTTGTGGTGAACGAATGGTTCGCGGCGCAAAAGTTTCGCCGGTTAATCCGCACGTTTGCGGTGCTTGTTTCGTCGTTGTGCTGGGACATGAGGTGGTGAAATCCCCCGCCAAACGCGCCACCCCCGCGTCAAAATCCAAGATTGTCCCGCCGACCTCACCCGCGCCGCCGCCAATCTTTTGGACTTCGTAAGCGGCTTTGAATGACAATACTGTCACGCACCGTTAAGAGGACTTTAATGTGTGGGTGTTAAGCAAGGGTATCAAATTCGATACTCAATAAAACGAACCAAAAGCATGAAATACAAAACGTTAGTCTCTTCGTTACTCTGCGCGGGTTTGCTCGCGGGCGGTCTGATTGGCTGCGCCACGGAAAAGGAAAGCGAAGCCAAGTTGGCGGCCGAAGCGAAGGTGAGCCGCGCTGACGCCGAGAAAACAGCCCTCTCGAAAGTGCCCAACGGCACGATCAAGGAAGGCGAACTGGAAAAGGAAAAGGGGAAATTGATCTGGTCATTTGACATCGCCATCCCGGATTCGAAGGACATCAAGGAAGTGGCCGTGGATGCCGTGACGGGAGAGGTCGTAGCCGTGGAAACAGAAACTCCCCAGCAACAGGCTAAAGAAGCAGCCGAAGACGCCAAGAAGGAGAAGAAGGAAAAGGAATAAATCCGAAGGACGCTTCCCGTTGTCAACGGAGCGCCAGCCGCCGCCGGCATCGATCGGCGGCGGCATTGATTTTCGGCTTTCCCAAGGGTGCTTGACAAGCGAGCTTTCCCGGAACACAACTCTCTAAAATCGTTGCTAACAATATGAAATCAATATCTCGACCACTAACCGCCGCCCTGACCATCTGGAGTTTCGCGGGCCTGGCCGGCTTCACCACCAGCACCACCAGCGCCGCCTCAATGACCGATTACCACTTGCGAAAGGAAATTCCCATCGGCGGCCAGGCCGGTTGGGATTACCTTTCCGTGGACCCGGGAAGCCGCCAGCTTTTTGTCAGCCACGGTACTTCCGTGGCAGTGGTGGACATCGACAAGGAAACCGTCGTGGGAGAAATCGAAGACACGCCCGGCGTTCACGGCATCGCCATTGCGCCCGAGCTGAGCCGCTGTTTCGTCAGCAATGGCCGCGAGAACAAGGCGAGCATTGTCGATCTCAAGACTTTGAAAACGCTTTCGAAAGTCGAGACCGGAGAAAACCCGGACGCGATTCTGTATGAGCCGGTTCAACAAGAGGTCTATACCTTCAACGGGGGGCGCTCAAAATCAGCGACGGTGTTTGAGGCAAAAACCGGCAAGGTCGTGACGACCATCAAGCTGTCCGGCAAGCCGGAGTTCGCGCAGACCGACGGAAAGGCCGGGCTGATTTTTTGCAACATCGAAGACAAGAGCGAGGTGGCCGTGATCGACATCAAGAAGCATGAGGTGGTCAATTCCTGGCCAATCAAGCCGGGCGAGTCCGCCTCGGGCCTGGCGATTGATGTGCCGCATCACCGATTGTTCGCGGGCTGCGACAACAAATTGATGGTGATGATGGACAACACCACCGGGAAAGTTGTTGGCAGCGTGCCCATTGATGAAGGAGTCGATGCTTGCGCGTTTGATCCGGACCTCCAATTGGCGTTCAGTTCCTGCGGCGGCGGCAACGGCAGCATCATCATCGCGCATGAAGATGGGCCGGACAAGCTCACCGTGGTGCAGACGTTGAAAACCGAGCCGCGCGCCCGGACGATGACCATCGACCCGAAGACGCACAATCTTTATACCGCCACCGCCAAGTTTGAACCAGCAACCGGCGGCGGTCGTCCCAAGGCAATTGCGGGCACGTTCAAGGTGCTGGTTTACGGAATCGGCGGAGTCGGCAATTAGATTCCTTGTTCACGCTTCAGGCCGGGCGCGACGGGAACAAAAGCTGTTGCAATTGCCCGAGGGAAGCGCTGCCGGTGGTGCCCAGTTGACGGATCACGATGGCGGCCGCTGCTTCCGCCAGCACCAGCGCCTCGCGCAGATCTGCGCCCGCGGCCAGCGCGGCGGCGAGGTTGGCCGTCACGGCATCACCGGCGCCCACAATGTCAATTTCCCCGCTCACCGGGCGCGCGGGCACATGCTCGGTTTGCCCATCGGGACCGGCCCCCACAATGCCCCGCTCGGCCAGCGTCACAAAAACCGGCCGGCCGTTGCGACCGGCCAGCTTTTTGGTTGTCTGGATAATCTCGCGCAGCTCCGAGCGCTCGCTCATGCCGGTCAACACCGCAAGCTCCGCAGTATTCATTTTAAAGAACACGGGCGGGAATTCACGCAAGCCGCGCCGGCTATCGGCCAGAATGACCAGCTTCGGCCTGGCTGCAGCCACCTGCCAAACCGTCTCCAGCACCGCCGACGTGAGCACGCCGGTTTCCGGTTCATCCACCTGGCTCAGCAGAACGAGCGCGTCCACCTCGTCCACCAACGAAGTCAGCGCGGCGCTGAGTCGCCGGCTCAAGGCGGCGGGAGTGGGTGTCCAGTTCTTCTGGTCAAAGCGGTTCAACTCGCGCGGGTTCCTGCCTGACTCAAGGATCAGGGGTTTGCAGTAGGTAAAAGTGCGCCGCTCGTTGGTCTGGATAAAATGCCCGGGGCGCACGCCCGGTGTGCCCGCCAAAGCCCGGCCCAATTCATAACCCTCGCCGTCCTCACCCGCAAAACCCAGTGGCCAAATCGTGCCGAGCCCGAGCGCGGCCAGGTTGTTGACGATCGTGCCTGCCCCGCCGGGTTGGGAGCGGACGTTGATCACGTTGTGCACGGGCAGGCCGGTTTCGATTGAAGTCTCGCGTTTGGCGGGATCGATTTCCAGGTATCGATCCAGACAGAAATCGCCCAGCACCGCCAGCCGCAGTGCGCGATATTTTTCGGTGATGGCTTGGAAGCGTTCAAAAATCATGGACGTGCCTTGTCCTCACGCGTTGAACAGACATTCCAGCAGCGCGGGCGCGTCCCGGTAGTCCGGAATCACGATATCCGCCCCCACGCCCAGCAGGCGCTGCCGTTTCCATTCGTCGAAATGTCCGGACCCGTTCCGGGCTTCGTCGCTGGCCACCGCTACTGCCAATCCCCCCACTGCCTTGGTATCCTGAATTTCCACATAGCCGTCCCCAAACGAAAGCAGTTGCTCCCCGGGAATTCGGTTCTCGCGCAAAATGCGTTCAATCACCGCCTTTTTGGAAAACTTTTCATAGTCCTCCTGCGCGCCGTAAATATGCCGGCCAAAGTACCGCGTCAGGTCCAGCAACTCCGCTTCGGCTTTGACGAAGTTCTCGTCCGTGCCGCTGGCCAGATACAAGGGCAGGCCGCGCTGGCGCAGTCCCTCCAGCAGCTCCCGCGCGTTATACACCAGAAAATCATCGGCTGGCCGCTGTTTCCGTCGGATGCTTTCCAGGCGCGTGTGGATCCGCTCATCCAGCCGGCGCAGGTATTCTTGTTTATACCAGAGCGGTTCGCAGGGAGCGCCTCCGCGCTCCCGGATGCGCTCGACCAGTTGAATCATCTGGTAGATTGTCTGCTTGCCGTTCAGGCGCATGATGTCGTCGTGGCACAATTGCCGGCGCGCTTCGGTCGATTCGCCAGGAAGCACCGGCAACATTTCCACGAACATCGGCGTCATTACGCCCGGCCAGCCCTCGCGGATAAGCGAAAGCGTGCCATCAAAATCAAACAGGACATGGCTCAGGCGGCGGGGCGCATTGAAACCAGGCGCGAATTGGACCAAGCCGCGAAAGGAGGAGGACGAACGCATTCACCGGTGAACGTAGAAAGCCCGGGCCGCGGAAGTCAACCTTGCAAATGAGCTGAATGGATGCAATCCACATTATGGCCGGCTCGGAAGCTTAAGAACCTGTCCTGGCAGGGCGGCAGTCCTCCGCCCGCCGTCGGCGCGCCCGGAGTGACGCCCCCTGCCGGGATGGGCTCCAACCAGTTCAGATGCCGGTTTCGCGCTCCGCTATTTCAACGGCGGCTGAGACCAGGGGATTCCGTGCGCCTCAGCCACGGCCTTGTGCGTGACCTTGCCGTCCATGACATTGAGACCGCCGATGAGCGCCGGTTGTTTCTGGCAGGCCTCCGTTAACCCGAGGTCGGCGAGCAGTTCGATGTAGCGGTAAGTTACATTTGTAAGCGCCTGCGTTGCCGTGCGGGCATAAGCGCCGGGCATGTTCGCCACGCAATAGTGTGTCACGCCTTCCTCAACATACACCGGGTTTTGATGCGTGGTGGCGCGCGACGTTTCCGCGCAACCACCCTGGTCGATGGCAATGTCCACCAGCACGCTGCCGGGGCGCATCCGGCGCAACATCTCGCGGTTGATCAATTTGGGCGCCTTGGCCCCGGGCACCAGCACCGCGCCAATCAGCAAATCAACCGTCGGCAAAAGGTCGATCAAGTGCGCTTCGCTTGAGTAGAGCGTGTGCGCCGTGTGCAGCGTGATGTCCAGGAAACGCATGCGTTCCAGGTCCACTTCCAAAATCGTCACGTCCGCACCCAAACCGGTGGCCATCCTGGCCGCGTTAATGCCCGAAGCGCCGCCACCCAACACGACCACACGCCCGGGCAGGACTCCGGGAACGCCGCCCAGCAACACGCCGCTGCCGCCGTGATGTTTCGCCAAAAAATAACCGCCCACCAACACCGACATGCGGCCCGCAATCTCGCTCATCGGCTCCAGCAGCGGCAAACGGCGATTCACCTCGATCGTTTCGTACGCCAGCCCGGTCACGCCTGATTTCAGCAACGCTTCGGTCAACCCGCGGCTCGCGGCCAGATGCAGGTACGTGAACAAAATCTGGCCCGGTCGCAGCAACGGATACTCAGGCGGCAGCGGTTCCTTGACCTTCACGATCAAGCCGGCTTTTTCGAAGATGGCCCGATGATCCGCCACCAGGGTCGCGCCAGCCTGTTCGTAGTCCGAGTCCGGATAGCCCGCGCCGGTGCCGGCATTGCGCTCAACCATGACTTGATGGCCGCGCTTGATCAATTGGTAGGCAGCCGAGGGCAGCAACGCCACCCGGTATTCGTGATCTTTAATTTCTTTGGGAACGCCAATAATCATAATTGCAATTGTATCAGGTTTGTCCGGGCGGTGAGTCCGTCACGGATTTCACCCCGCCGCCCACGGCGGCCAGGGTTTCCGCGCGATTGACCATCATCAACACGGTGACTGCTGAAGCAGCTTTCCGTTCGGCTTCGAGAATTTGTTTGAATTCCCCGTAAACCTCGGTTCGCTCCGGTTCGTCATTCGTCGCCAATTCTTGACCCTGACCGGCGCGCAATGCCAGCAGAATGTCATGGCAGGTGATGCTTTCAATGGGCCGCGCCGGCGCGTAGGCGATCTCCCTGCCCGTCACCTCAATCACCAACTGGGCGGCCAGGAGGACTTGCAGGAGTTGCTGGGCCAGCCGGCTGGGCACGCCGAGTTGCTCGGCCATTTCAATAACGGTGACCGGCGACTCGCCGCGCTGGAAACGCCTCCCCAGGCACGCCATGAGCCTTAACGCAATGAACTCGCGGCCCCGTTGGTTAATATTCTCAATTTGCTTCTCTTGTAAATACGCGGCGCGGTTTTGATACGCATAAGCGACCTGTGCTCCAAAGAGCAGGATCAGCCAGCCAAAATACATGCCCAACATGGCGACCGGGATAACCGCCAGGCTCCCGTAAATCCGGCTGTTGCTCACCCAGCGTGACACATAGAAAACACTGAACGCGTTGTTCAGGTGCCAGAGCACACCGCCCACCAGCCCACCGATCATCGCCGCGCGCCATTGGACTTTCGTATTTGGCATGAACAGGTAAAGCAGCGCGAACGCCAGGCATAAAACCACCACCGACAGTCCTCCGAATATCAAGTTGCCCAGGTAAGGCATCGAATGGATGAACCTTTTGGTCGCATCCAGATGCGGTCCGCCGGCCAGCCCGAGCGCGAACACCAACAGCACCGGACCCCACAACAAAAGCGCCGAGTACAGCACAAAGCGCGCGCCCCAACTCCTTCCGCGTTCGAGGCCCCAGATGTCATTGAACGTCTCCTCAACCCTTCCAAGCATGTTGATTGCCACGAAGACCAGCAATATTGT
Source organism: Verrucomicrobiota bacterium (assembly GCA_021325145.1). Lineage (GTDB taxonomy): Bacteria > Verrucomicrobiota > Verrucomicrobiia > Limisphaerales > Pedosphaeraceae > JAJPHR01. The sequence goes on from JAJPHR010000022.1 coordinate 47,691, forward strand.
CCCGGTGACTCCAAGCGTGCTGCTGTTCGTATTATGTATGAATCGATTGATGACGCGGGCGGCCTGCCGGCGTGCGTCTCCTTCCTGTTCCCGTGCGGGCGCTTGAGCATTGGTGTTGCCTCCGGGGTTTGGAGTCCCGCCTTCAGACGGCAACGGTGCCGCACCCGAGGTTGGCACGGCATTGGTGCGCCCAGCCTCCGTCTGCAACCGATTGGTCAGTTCCGTTCCCGTCGCGGGAGTTGGCACAGTCGCGTCGGCTGGATCAGTTATGCCATTCGTTGCCTGCGCATCCCGAGCCCGGTGATGCTCCGCGACAAACTCTGACAAACCGTTCTTCGTGCCTGGCGGCGGCGGAGTGAAGCTCGTAACGAACTTATCAATCAAGTGGAGGATCTGGTCTTCCCCCTCTTTTTTGAGCAGGCTGGTCGAGATGCTCAAAGCGACCGCCAGCACCGGAATCAGCGCGAGCAGCGTCGTGTAAGCGAGGGCCGCCGCGCGCACCGGGCAGCGATTGCGCGAATAACTTTTGCCCACCATCAGCCAGAAGTGCGCGAAACGGTAGGTCCGCGACCGTTCCCAACGGTCTCCGCCCACACCCTTCTCCCCCAGGAATTCCCTGGATTCCTGGATCACCGTCCGGACTTTGGAGCGCAGTTTGCTCACTTGACACCAAAACGCTAACAGAGCAGTTCCTCAAGTCAACGGCGCTCCCTGGACTTGGAATCGTCCTCCTCGTCGAGACATTTTCGATGGGAGAAAGGCCGGGGACGAAGCAGCACGTGACTCCGTGAATAACTCGAACTGACTTGAGCTTGCGTGCGACTCCTTGCGCATTCTAAAATGGACGCATGTCGCATGCTGACTTCGTCCATTTGCACCTGCACACCGAGTACTCGCTGCTCGATGGCGCTTGCCGGCTTGACCGGTTGATGGAGAAGGCGCACGCACTCAAGCTGCCCGCGCTGGCCATCACGGACCATGGCGTCATGTATGGGGCAATCGATTTTTACAAGGCCGCGCGCGACAAGGGCATCAAACCGATCATCGGTTGCGAGGTGTACGTCGCTCCCGGCAGCCGGTTCGACAAAAAAACCACGAACGGCGGCCGTGATGTCTACAACCATCTCGTGCTGCTCGCCCGCGACGAAACCGGCTATAAAAACCTCATTAAACTCTCCACCGCGGCGCATCTCGAGGGCTATTATTACAAGCCGCGCATCGACAAGGAATTGCTCGCGGCGCACAAGGAAGGGTTGATCGCGCTGTCGGGTTGCCTGGCCAGCGAAGTTCCGGAAATGATTCTCAAAGACCAGTTGCCGCGGGCGCGCGAGGCGGTGGATTGGTTCAAGCAAACCCTCGGGCCGGAGAATTTCTACCTGGAATTGCAAAATCACGGCATTCCGGAACAGGCGAAGGTGAATCGTCATCTCATTCCCTGGGCAAAAGAGTTCGGGCTAAAGCTGGTGGCCTCGAACGATGTTCATTACGTCGAGAAAGCAAACTCGCACGCGCACGATTGCCTGATTTGTATCGGCACCCAAACGATGCTGAGCGACACCAAGCGCATGACGTACGTAGCGGAGCAGTTTTACCTGCGCTCCGCCGAGGAGATGAAAGCGCGCTTCGCCGAAACGCCGGAAGCGGTGTTGAACACGCTCGAAGTAGCCGAGAAATGCAACCTGGAAATCCAGTTCGGCAAACCCTTGTACCCAGTGTTTCATCCGCCGGAACACTTCACGCGCGAAGGTTATTTGCGCAAGCTGCTGGCGGAAGGCCTGTTCCGCCGTTACACGATCCAGGCCAGGGCAGAGGGAAATGAATTCATCATTGAGGCCATTCACGATCCAACGCGGCTGCCGACTTATCAGCCGCAGAATGAACCGCTTAATGCCGGTGGCCATGACATCAACAACCCCGCCATTGCCGCTGCCATCAAGTCAGTCATTGACCGTTTGCAACTCGAACTCGCGGTAATTGAGAAAACCGGGTTCATTTCTTATTTTCTCATCGTCGCCGACTTTATTCGCTACGGACGCGAAAAAGGAATTTCCTGCGTGGCGCGCGGTTCTGCCGCCGGATCCATCGTCACCTACCTGCTCGAAATCGCGAATGTGGATCCCATTCGCTACGGGTTGCTGTTCGAGCGGTTCCTTAATCCCGAGCGCGTCAATCCCCCTGACATTGACATTGATTTTGCGGACGACCGCCGCGGCGACGTCATTGAATACGTGCGCAAAAAATATGGGAACGATTCGGTCGCGCAGATCATCACGTTCGGCACCATGGGCGCGAAATCCGTGGTGCGCGACGTCGGGCGCGTGATGGGCTTGAGCTACGGCGAATGCGACCGGCTGGCCAAAATGATTCCCAACGACCTCAAGATGGATCTGACGAAGGCGCTCAAACAATCGCCGGAACTCAAGACGGCGTATGATTCGGAGGAGGTGACCCGTGAACTGATCGACACCGCTTTCGTGCTGGAGGACATCACCCGCAATGCTTCCGTGCACGCCGCCGGCGTGGTCATCAGCGACCAGCCTCTCGTCAATCTCCTGCCGCTCAAGCGCGACGAGGACGGCGCGCTGGTGACCCAATACGCCATGAACCCGGTGGGCGAGCTTGGCTTGCTCAAGATGGATTTTTTGGGGCTCAAGACGCTGACGGTTATTCGCAACACCTGCGAAATGGTGAAAGCGACCCGGGGAATCGAGGTTCCCATCGACAACCTGCCGCTGGATGACAAGAAAGCCTACGACCTGTTAAATCGCGCGCAAACATTGGGCATATTCCAATTGGAATCCGGCGGGATGCGCGATCTCTGCCGCAAGTTCCAGATCAGTTCGGTCGAGCACATCACGGCGTTGATTGCGCTGTATCGCCCCGGCCCGATGGAACTGATCCCGGAATTCATCAAGCGACGGCATGGGGAGGTGAAGATCGAATACGAACACCCGTTGCTCGAGCCCATTTGCCGCGAGACCTACGGCATCATGGTTTACCAGGAACAGGTCATGCAGGCGGCCCAGGTGCTCGGCGGTTACACGCTCGGCGGCGCGGATTTGCTGCGGCGCGCGATGGGGAAGAAAAAGATGGAGGAAATGGCGAAGCAGCGCGACACCTTCGTCAAAGGCTGCGCCAAAACCAACAACATCAACGCCAACAAAGCCAACCAGATTTTCGATTTGTTGGAGAAATTCGCCGGTTACGGTTTCAACAAGTCCCACGCCGCCGCTTATGCGATTGTCGCCTACCAGACGGCCTATCTGAAGGCCAATTATCCCGTCGAGTTCCTCAGCGCGATGATGACGAACGACATGAGCGATACCAAGAAGCTCGGCGAGTTCATCAACGAAGCGCGCCAGATGGGCATCGAGGTGCTGCCGCCGGACGTGAACGAAAGCCAGGTGGCGTTCGCGCCCGCCCGCAACGGCACGGTCATCCGCTTCGGCATGGCGGCCATCAAGGGCGTGGGGGAAATCGCCGTCCAAAGCATTCTCGACGCCCGCAAAATCGGCGGCGAGTTCAAGTCTCTTGGCGAGTTGTGCGAGCGCGTCGATATTCGCACGGTAAACCGCAAGGTGCTCGAAGCGCTGATCAAATCCGGCGCGTGCGACACGTTCAAGGAAACCCGCGCCACACTCTTTTCGCGAATCGACCGGGTACTGGCCCGCGCGGCTGGCATTATTTCCGACCGGCAACGCGGGCAAAGCTCGATGTTTGACATGCTGGCGGACAAATCGCCGCAAAAACCGGAGGCTGTCACCAAACTCCCGGAATGGCCCCAGCACGAATTGCTCGCTGCGGAGAAGGAACTGCTCGGATTTTATGTGACCGGCCACCCGCTGACACCGTTCGCCCCGCTGCTGCAAAAATACGCGCTGACCAACACCGCCGGGTTGGCGCAACTCGCCAACCGCAGCCTGACGCGCATTGGCGGATTGGTGGCCGCGGTTCAGCACGGGGTTTCCAAAAAGAGCAACAAGCCATACGCCATGGTCACGCTGGAGGATCTCGAAGGCTCGGTGCAGATCCTTTGCATGAACGAGAATTACGACAAGTACCGCGACCTGCTTCAGGTGAACAAAGCGATCCTCGTGGTGGCCGAGGTGAACACCGGCGACGACAAGCCCAAGTTATTTCCGCAGGAAATCATGCCGCTGGAAGACGCGCCACGCAAATACACGAAGCAGGTGCATTTTCGTTTGCACACCGGACGGTTCGAACCGGAAAACCTGCCTGCGATCCAGGAACTGGCGGCGGCACATGCCGGGAAGTGTCCCTTGTTTCTTTGCTTCAGCCGCCCGACGGGCGAGATTATCTTCATCGAATGCCACGAGAAGTTTTCCGTTCTCCCTTCGCTGAACTTGCAACAGGCCGCCGATGAAAGATTCGGCAGCGAAACCTACTATGCGAAGGTGGACACCGCGCTTCCCGAACGCACCCCGCGGCGCTGGGAGCGGCAGAACGAGGGGGAATGAGCTGGACGCAAGCTCCAACAATCAAGCTCCAAGCACCAGAGAAACACCAAACCCTAGGATCCTTGTGATAAACTTCGTCCTCTCCGCTGCCGAAGATTTCAAGCGCCTCCACGCGAAGATTAGCCGCGCGGTGCTTGGAGCTTGAAGTTTATCTGGTGCTTGGACCCTGGTGCTTGTGTTTTCTCAAACATTCCACCCCTTGCGGTATTTCCGCTCCACCCACTGATTGAGGTCCTTTAAATTCGTAACCTTCATCTTCGGTCCATCCCATTCCACCTTTTGGCCGACACCGACGTGCTGGGCGAGGTTGCCGAGGAGCGAGAATTCGGTCAGGCGCGTGCCGTATTCGAAACTGGCCGCCGTCTCGGTCTTGCCCGCGCGACAGGCTTCGATGAAGTCCGTGAAAATGTCCTTGGGCCGCGTGATGGTTTGGGGCGGTTTGGGTGTTTGTTGCATTTTGTCCCAAGGCACGATGTGCATTTTGCCGCCGTAGGTATCGGTAAAGATCACACCCTTCTCGCCGACATAGAGCGTGCAGCCATCGGAACGGTCGGAGTAAAGCTCCTCATCCGGATATTGCTTCTGCAACTCGACCAGCAGGGGCGGCAGGTTGCGCGCCGCGCCCCGGGCGGCGTGGAGGCTGCCGGCGATGTCGGATTCGGAAGCTTTTTCGTTGAGACCTTCGTACCAATAAACCTTGGCGGCGCACATGTCGCCGCGAGCCGGAATGTCCCAACGGATGCGGCTGCCAAGAGGATAACGTTCGTCGCTCCCGCCGCGCTTTTGTTCGATCTCGATGCTGATGGGATGGTCGATCTTAAGCGCCCAGAACACACCATCCAACAGATGGCAGCCCATGTTGCCGATGGAGCCGTTGCCAAAATCAAACCACCCGTGCCATTCGTGGGGATGGAGGTCGTCATGGAAATCGCGGTAAGGCGCCGGCCCGATCCAGGAGTCCCAAAGCATGCCGGCAGGCGCGGGTTTGGACGGCGGGCGCGGACCGGCGCCGCCATTGGCGCGGTTGGTCCAACTGTGAGTTTCGGTCACCTTGCCGATGGCGCCGGACCAAATGTACTCGCACAGCCGGTGATAACCTTCCTCGCAATGGCCCTGGTTGCCCATTTGGGTCGCGACTTTCGTTTTGGCCGCCATGGCGCGCAGCTTGCGGGCTTCCGCGATGTCGTGGCACACCGGTTTTTCGCAATAGACGTTCTTCCCGTGGTGCATCGCCAGTTCGGCCGCGAGAGCGTGATGATGATTGGGGGTGGCGATGAAAACCGCATCGATGTTTTTGCCGATCTTGTCGAACATCACGCGATAATCCGTGAACATCTGCACCTTGTCGGGATCGAGGTTCTTGCCTTTCATCCAACCATGCACGGCTTTGTGCTTGGACTCGTCCGGGTCCACGATGGCGTAGAGGTTCTGGCCGTGCTTGCCGATCGCCTCGGCGATGTGAGCCGACAGGCCGCGCCCGCCGCAGCCAATTTGCACACAATTGAGCTTGTCAATGGTGCCCGTCTCAGCGAGCAGATTCGGCCCGGGCAGAAAACGGGCGGCGGTCAAAGCGCCTGCGGTCAAAGCGGTGCGCTTGAGAAAGGAGCGACGATTCAAACGGGTTGTCATGGGAATGAAAATGCAACCATCCCACAGGGGCGTCAATGGGGAAATGGGAAGGGAAAATAATGTGGGCGCACCTCTCAAATAACGCGCTTGCACGCGATGCCCACACAAGGAGCTTCTCGAAGTACCTGAACCAGAGGCGAGCGGCAGAGGAGTGCGCCCGTCCCGGACGCACTCCATTCGCAGTCGCGGCTCCGCTGCGCTTGCAGTTATTCGCCTCTTCCACCTGCTACGCGCTTGGGTTTCGTGGCGGTGTCAGGTTGGCCCAATTAACACCTCAGCTTGGACGGAAATTGCCTGTGTCCGAGTGTGGCGCGCCCCCGGAGGCCGAGGAAAACAATCCGTTAATAATCGGTCACTTCGCTGCTTCGGTGGCGAACACCAGAAGATACGGCACGGCTGGATGCCCCTGCGCGTCTTTGAAGTTTCCGAATCTCTGATTGTTCAGCCAATACGCGTAGGTTTTGCCGGGTTCGAGTTTCACTTTCCAAACACATGTTTTATGGTCCGCCGAGTATTTTGGATCGCCAACCGTGGTAAAAGCTGAACCCGCCATCGGGCCGACAAAACTCCAGGAGCCGTCGCTCATTTCCTTGCTGAAGGTGATCTTAATTTCCATTTCGCCCGCGGGGACATCCTTCTTTCCCGATTCGGGAATGGTTTTTACCACGACGGGCGGCATGCTTTCGATGCTTTGCCCGCGGAGGTGGAGGCTGGCGCAGTTGCACATTGCGACCACGGCCAGGATTTTCAGGAACGTTGCTGTTTTCATATTTGGTTTTGGTGTTTATTCGGTTGGGAACGTTAAAATGGCTGGGCGAGCGCGGTTTCCAAGGCCGCATCGCGCCCGGTTAGAAAATCCGCGAGCGACCGCGGCACGGCGATGTCGGGCGCCAGCGAAGGAGGATCGTCGCTGCCCATCAACGGGAAATACTTGGTCGTATAGTATGCCGTCAGCTTTGAGTTGGGCAGGGTGAAGCTTTGGACCTGGCCATAAGAATTGGGCTTGCCGCCCGTGGGTTCACCGACGAGGACGGCGTCGAGCTGGTTGTGAAAATCCATGGCGGCCATCAAACCCGAGGAGAATGTGCTGCCGCCGATTAAAACGTAAAAGCGCCTTTTTTCGTTCTGCGGGCGGCTGGATTGAAATCCGTTCAGAAGCGGTTCAATGACTCTGGAATCGCCGCCGCTATTGTAACGCAAGTCCAGAATCACGCGGGCGGCATGGTTTGACTCCGCCGAGGCCAGAACGTCCTTGGCGAAACCCTCGAACGGGTCGTCCGGCGCGTTCTCACACTGGTTATATTGAATGTAGAGTGCGTGTGCGTCGGGCAAATATTCGTCCCAGTAATAGGCGCCCGGCTTTTTGCGAGCGAGCGAAACGGGAATGTGAAGCTCATCCGCCGCCGCGAGAAGATTCGGTTCCGCCTCAGAACTCGCGGGGGCGATTTCCATGGTGACGGTCCGCCCGTCCTTTTTCACGAAACTGAAAGGCAAAGGCCCCTCTCCGGCTGCGGCTTTAATGTAAAGCAGCAATTCCTCGCAGGTCATGTAAGTGGGACTTTGTTTGTGCAGCCAGGAGGCATTCTCGTGCGAAATGTACGGCGCCAGCGCGGCTTCAAGCTGCTCCGGCGTGGACGAGCCGATGCGCGCGACGCGGGCGCCGAGCGCTTCGCGGTATTTGGCAGCCGCGGCCACGACGCCGAGTCCGTCGGAAAACCAACGCATCCGAATCGGATAGAAGTGAAACGCGAACGAGCCGGACCGCCAGTCCAAGCCCGTGTGCGCCACGCCGAGACTCGCGGTGGCGCGCGTCAAACGGAAAACAATCTCCGGGTCGGACAGTTTTGGAGCATCGCGCTGGAGGGCCGTCATTTCCTTTTCAAATCCCTCCCGGGCTGGCAGGGCGGAAAAATCCAGGTGCCGGGCGGGAAGTTCTTCGGCCAAGTACTTGATGTCCTCCTGCCAGCGACTCTCGCGAGAGGAGGAAGCCTTGCCTTCCTTCGTTTTGAAGATCAACAAGTAAGGAACGGCCGGGTTCCCCGCCTGGTCGCGAAAATTGTTAAACTCGCCGCTGTTCAGCCAATAGGCATAGGTCCGTCCCGGTTCGAGCCTCACCTTGATCACGCACGTGCGGTGGTCTGGTTCGTATCGCGTTTGGCCTGTGATTTCGGGGGCGGAACCATTCCAAGCCGAACACCAACTCCACGAACCCTCGGCCATTTCTTTGCTGAATCGGGCGCGGATTTCCACCACCCCCGGCTCGACTTCGCTCGCGCCAGAGGGCGGTTGGGTCTCGACTACGACGGGCGGCTGTTTCAGAAATGCCTCCAGCGATTGACCTGGCATTTCGCCTGATGCCGGCGGTATCGCCGCATTTTGCCGGGCAAACCCGCTGGACGGCGGGGAAGAGCGCCTCAAAAAATACAACGCAAAGACCAGCGCGACGCAAACGCAAAATGCCGCGGCCACGCCGCCGACCCACAACGCCACGGTGCCTAAAAGGCTCCGACGCACCGGGAGCGCCGGCCGAGTCGGCCCGACGGGTTCGGTTTCAGTCAAGCCGGCGCGCTGTGTTTCCGCAATCGTCTCGACCTCCTGCTTCACCTGGCTCGCCTGTTGGTAGCGCCGCGCCGGCTCTTTTTCCAAGGCGAGGAGGACTACTTTGTCGAGCCGCACGTCGAGACGAATTTTTTTCGAGGGCGGTTCAATCCGTTTGCCGGGCAGTTCGCCGGTCAGCATTTGGTAGAGCACGACGCCCAATGAATAAATGTCGGCGCGATGGTCCACGTCCAGGGGTGTTTCGACTTGCTCGGGGGCCATGTATTGCGGCGTGCCCATGACCTTTCCCGCTTCGGTCAACGACACTGAACCGGAGATCATTTCCTCGCCGCCGGGGATTCGCGTTTCCGTTTCGAGGTTCATCAAACGCGCCAATCCGAAGTCGGCCACTTTCACGCGGCCCCGGCGGTCCAGCAGGATGTTCTCCGGCTTGATATCGCGATGGACAATGCCCTGGTCGTGGGCGTATTGCAGCGCGTCACAAATTTGCGGGACGATGGCCAGGGCTTCGCGCGCGGCGATGCGCCCGGCATGAAACAACTGCCGCAGGCTGACGCCGTCCACAAACTCCATCAAAAAATAAAACAGCCCGTCCGCCTGGCCGAACTCGTAAAGTGTGACCACATTCGGATGATTGAGCCGGGCGAGCGCCCGCGCCTCGCGCGCGAATCGTTCCGCAAACGCGGGTTCTTCACCGATTCCGGGCGGAAGAATTTTGAGGGCGACGATGCGGTCGAGCTGTTTCTGCCGGGCTTTGTAAACCGCGCCCATGCCGCCGCGGCCAAGCAATTCCAGAATTTCGAGTTGTGGGAATTTTGCCGCGAGTTCCTCCGGCTTGGGCGGGACAAATCTCGGCGTCGACGGGCCGGCATTCGTCTGGCTGTCAGTGGGGAACCCGGCTTTCAGCAGACACTCCTCGCACAGGCCCCGGGGCGCGCCGGAAGCGAGGGGTTTGCCGCAGCTTGGACATGAAAGCGTCATATCGTCATCACTTGCCACTCATCTACTTCCGGAAAAAGAGGGCAAGGTTACAGACATTCGCAAGCATGCCGCGAGCTTCAACCGGCCGCCACCACCTTGAACAAGTAGTTCAGCTCCTCCTTGACGTCGTCCGACGAATTGAGGGTGTTGGCAATTTCGGCCTGCAACAATTCGCGATAGCGCCTGCGCAGACGATGCACCGCCGTTTTCACCGCGCCTTCGTTCATGCCCAGCCGCGCCGCCACGTCGGCGTAGGGCTGCGATTCACGCGGACCGGCGAGGGTTTGTTTGAGGGTTTCGAACAGCGCCGCCTTCCCGTCGCGTCGATACTCCGCTTCAAGACGATCCAATACTTCGTTCAGGAGAGCGGTCGCCCATTGCCGGTCGAAGGCCACGTCGGGCGCGGCGTCAATGGCGGGCTCCAAATCGAACCGCTGCTCGGCGGCGGCCAGGTCGAGCGAGAGAACCGGCTGCCCGCCGCCGCGTTTTTGCGTCCGCGCTTTCGCCCATTCGTGGGCGAGAAAATGGTTCATCGCCCCGAGCAGGAAGGAGCGGAAGCGGCCTTTTTCGCGGGAGGCATTGGCCAGCGAGTTGGCTTCCAACAAGCGCTCGAAGAATGTCTGGGTGAGGTCCTGCGCATCATGCGGCGAATGGCCGCGCCGTCGCACGTAGGCATAAAGCGGATACCAATATGTTTGGCACAGCTTCGCCAGCGCGTCGCGCGCGCGCGTCGCATCGCTGTGGCCGGCTTTCAGAACGACCGACCAGTGCGTCGTTACAAAAGCCGGGTGATGAACGATCCCGGCAGCAGGGGACGTGGTGGATGGATCGCTGGAGGTTCCGCTGGTGCTCACGTTCCTGAAGTTAGCAATGCGAGCGTGAAGGCGCAAGCCGACCGTTAAGACAGGAGCGTCGCAGGCGCATCTCGATTGCCTCCGATAGGCGCTGTGACGGACGCTGCTTCGGAGTGCGCCTGTCTATTTATCTAACAGTCCCCCGAATGGGGGGGTGAAACATCGGATTGTTTCCGGCTTGTAACGTTCGGTTGCCACTAAAAGGGGATTACGGGACAGCCAGGGTTCCCGCTAAATTTCCCCCATCAGCCGAGCTAACCATCAGAACAGAAACCTGCCACCCTCAACCGGTGGCGCTAAACAACTATGAAAAACAAACTCCTTCCCTGTTCGGTCGCCGGGCTTCTGGCTTTGGGCGCGATGTCACAATCCGCCATGGCCAGGCTCTACGACAATTTCAACAGCAGCGTCAATTGGACATTGGCGGGCAACGGCGGTTCAGCCGTCATCGGGTCAAGCGTGTTGACGCTCACCTCGCCGGCGAATGCGCTCTCGGACCCGACGGCCACGCTCATTAGCGGCCAAGTGCTGACGGGCTCGCGGCAATCCATCCTGGTGCGTTCGCATACGGGGACGGCCAATTCGACCGTGTTTTTCCTGTGGGCCACCGATTCCTCGGGCAACCGGCTTGAACTGAAGCTCGACGACATCAATCCAACCACGGTGGTGGCTGGTTATTACGATGGCGGAGGCGCCACGTATCATTTCCTCGCGAGCGCCGCGTATAATCCCGGGGCGGACGGATTATACATGGCGTTCCGGGAGGCGGGCGGCACCAATTACTGGGAGATTTCCACGAACGCCAGCAACTGGACGGAAGTCGCTTCGCGCCTCGATCCGATAAACACGTCAAGCGTAGTCTTCGCGGTGGAACACAAGGCTTATAAGAACACCGCCGCCGCGACCGAAACGGTGGTGGATTGTTTCAACTACAAAGCAACCGGCGCGGGATATCACAGCCTGGAGGACAAGACGTCCTCCGGCGGCACCAACTGGGCGCTTTACACAGAGGGATTTTTAAACGGCAACCGGGTCTGCGCGTCTTCGACCACGACTCCGTGCGGGATGACGGTGAACGGGGTGGATAGCTCGCAGCATTTCACCGACACCTCGATTCCCGCGCCATTTACGAACCAAACGGGCTACGACTTTGAGATCACGAGCACCGAGGAGCCAACGACCCATTACTTTTACAACGCCTACCGTTACCAATATCTGCCCTACGTGGATGCTGACAATTGGACCTATCACATTTATTTCAAATACACTTATCCGCAGTTCATCACCCAGGGTTTGGAATTTCCGATCAACAAATACACCAGCGCCCTTCGCCTTCAGGGCGCGTTCGCGTGGTATCCGGTTCGTGACGGGAGCGAGAACGGGCAATGGAACGTATGGACCGGCTCGACGTGGAAACCCACCAGCCAGTTTCAGGTTTTGAGGACGAATTTTTGGTACGAGATCACGTTCACCGTCGGCCTCCATGACAACAGTGTTATTTACAACGGTTTTCAAGCGGGCACGGTCGGCAGCCTCACCGGTTTCAACTGGAGCGCGACCTACGGGGGCACGACTCCCGGGCAAACACCCGGGATCGTTCCCGCGATGCAAATGGACGACAACACGCAGGACACAACGGTGGCCAATACACGAAAGGATTGTTTCCTGGCCGAATGGCACATCGATTGGACGGACGAGCGGCTGCCGTAAGGGAAGAGGCGGCGCGGGCGCCCGTCATGGGTTCGGGTGCCCGACGTAAGCCGGTGTGATGTACAACCCCGAACGCGCGCCTGCCCCCTGAATGCTTTGCGATTCACTTTGGTGCTTTCACATCATAACACCACGGGGAATTGAATTCGCGGATGGGAGACATCGGGCAATCTTTATGAATTTCTGCAGGCCGAAGGACATGGGTTACCTCTGTTAAAGGACATCTCCCACGTTCACCAACTTGTCAGGAGTTCGCCAAGGTTCAGTAGACATCGTGGAGAGGCAGCTTTTTCAGTCAACTGAATCCAGCAAGGCTGTTTTCGTCAGCAATTTCCGGTAGTGCCTAGGCACTACCCAATTTCCGCTTGCATTTCTTCGCTTGAATACATTCCTTTAATGCGAATGAAAATCTTCATTAGCTGGTCAGGAAGCCGTAGCAAACCTGTTGCCATTGCTTTGAAAGGCTGGATTAAAACCGTTCTCCAAGCCACGGAGCCATGGGTTTCTACCAATGATATTGATGGAGGTTCAGTGTGGTTCGGCAAAATTACTGAACAGTTGAAAGAATCCCAAACAAGCATTATCTGTCTGACGCCAGAAAATGTTAGCGAGCCATGGATTCTTTTTGAAGCTGGTGCTGTCGCCAAAGGAATTGAGGCAAATCGGATTTGCACTCTCTTGATTGGCCTCAATCCCACAGATATTAAAGGTCCCCTTGCGCAGTTCAATCATACAGCTTGTGACAGAGAAGGACTACGCAAATTAATCGGAGGTTTTAATAAGTCTCTGAAGCAACCCATAGATGACACACAGTTCACGATTATTTTTGATGCCCTTTGGCCCCACCTTTCGCCAGTTATTGAGGAAGCATTGAAGCCACAGCAAACCGCACCAAAACAAACACGCCCTTCGGAAGACATGCTCGCGGAAATTCTAGAAAGGATAAGAGGTATTGAGAACAACACAGTTAAGCAATTTCCTGACAAATGGCCGTTTTGGAACCCTAATATTCTGTTCGCGCCCACAAGGGCTTACGGTGGTGGATTGCCGTTTGAAATGGTCACGGGCGAAGTCCGCGACCAGATTAAAGCTTTTATTGCTGCGAAGGTCACAGTGGGAATCACCAATCCCGATGATGTAATCTCCGAGATATTGAAGAGCTTTCCCATCAGTGCTGATTTGGCGAGACAGTTGCTCTTAGAAAGTGGGATGAATTGAAATGTACATTTCTTTAGTTGCAACGTAATGGGGTCGGTTCTCAGTATTGACAACTCCGTTTTCTTTTGTCTTTTCCCTGCCAGTAGAGCAAATGATTCAAAGGCGGCTTATCCGTTGGCTCGTGGCGACCGTCTCCGCTCGCAAACGCAGCGCCAGCTCGGTTTTCCCAACCGGTCCCGGCGCAACTCCGAGCCAGGGTGCCCACTAAGCTCCGGCGGCGTTGATCCTCCTTGAAAATGGGAATGCGTGCAACGGCCTTAACGATTGCAGCCCCCTGAATGCTTTGCGATTCACTTTGGTGCTTTCACATCGTAACACCACAGGGAATTGAATTCGCGGATGTAGAGCCGTCCGTCCGCCAGCACCGGGTAGCTCAAGGCGGTGAATTCACCGTGAGTAGCGGGAAGATTTTGCGGGGTGAACCGGCCTTTTTCGCGATAAGCCTCGGGGGTTGGTTCGAGCAAAGCGACGTGGCCATCGTCAGCGTGCACGTAGAGCCGGCCATCAGCCGCCAGCCACGAAAAGCTTTTCGTGCGTTCCTGCCACTTGATCGCGCCGGTCTTGAACTCAACGCATGTGGTGAATCCCGCTGATGTTCCGTACAAATAATCGCCCACCTTCACCACCCCGCCCATGTCGAACCGCAATTTATTGGTGAAATAAACTTCCTCGGCTGTGAAAGCGCCGTCTTTCATTACCGGCCGGACGAGTGCGCCGCCAACGAAGGCAGTGCTGTTAAAAACATACCCATCGCTTACCAATGTCATATCGACACCCGGGGCGCCCTTGGCGGTCCGCAGGTAACGCCAGAGCAGCTTGCCGGTCTTCGTCTCCACGCCGGCCAGGCCCTTGGACAGGAATTGGACGTATTGCCTGACACCGGAGAATTCGGCCACCGCGGGGGAAGCGTAGCCCGCGTCATCAGCCTCGGGCATGGCGCATTTCCAGAGCAGCGCACCCGTCGTTTTGTCCAAGGCAACCATCGTCGCGTTGCTGCCGCCGGGCGTGCAAATGAGCGCGTCCCCATCCACCAACGGTGATTCGGCGTAGGCCCAATCGCCGGACCGGCCACCGAAATCGACGACGAGATGCTTGCGCCAACGCTCCCTGCCGTCGGCAGTTGCGAGGCAGACCAAGTCGCCATCCGAACCTAGAGCGTAGAGAAAATTGCCATCGACGGTTGGCGTCGAGCGCGCGCCTGGGTAATTGGGGTTCTGCTCGGGACGGCCGACCTTTCCCAGCCTCGCCGACCAGAGGCGATGTCCGTCTTCGCTGGAAAGCGCCAGCGCGAATTCGTTGGTGAGCCCCTCGTTGCCGAGGAGATAAATCCTCCCGCCCGCCACTGAAGGGGTGGAAAAGCCCAACCCGACATCGTTTACCTGCCAGAGCTGCTTCGGGCCATTCTGCGGCCATTCGGAGAGCAAATGGGTTTCTGAGGAATGGCCATTGCGCTGTGGTCCGCGCCACTGCGGCCATTCTGCAGCGCAAATCGGCAGCGCGATGATCGAGCAAAGTGACAGGCCGACGAGCAGATATCCGTAAGCGTTGGAAAAGGGCTTGCGCAAGACGGAACCAGATGGCGTGAGCCGCGAAGCGGAACGGGAACGATCATCCCACGTCGGCTGCAGCAGGTTAGGCTGCATTCCCGCGATACTCGAACTCTCTCCTGTTCGGGTCGTAAGAGATGAATGGATGCTGTTCATCGTTCTCATAGGTCAGGATCACCGGTCTGTCGACAGTGTCGCCAACCTGGCGCAGAAAGCCAAGCAAACCGTCAAGTGCTGCCTGCGATGTGATCTTGCGCGGGTCGATGTCGAACTCAATCTCGTCGGTCGTGAAGAAGTGACAGACGATCACGATGTCGGCGATGCTGATGCGCAACACAGGATTGGCTTTATCGCGAACCGCGAACGTCTCAGGTGGTTCGGTTTTTGGAAATGCAGCGCATATTATGTCGATGAACCCAGAGGACCAGTGCGGCCACAACTCATAATGTAGCTCTCCGTCACCCGCGATAGATAATCGTGAATATGGTTGAGATGCAGGTCAAAAGTGCGAGCCAGTGTAGAGAACGGCACGGCTTCGATGCGGACAGAGGGGCCGAACCAACGGGTCGCCTGCTTAAAGTCGTCGATCCACACACCACCCCAGACCGTGTATGGAATATCCGGGAAGAACTGGTCATAAGGCTCACCTTTCAGAGTACAGTCCATCTGAACTACGATGCTTCGGAGCAATCGCCCCTCCTGCGTGATGCGCCGGTTGGGATATCGGCCGCCGGAAAGCTTCGGATAAACAATGTAACCATGTCGGGCCGCAAACCCGGCAAGCCGGACATCAAGCTGATCAAGATGCTCGCCAAGCCGATCGTAATCTTCTGGAGAGTTCAAGGACATCGTTCACATGTGATGCGAGAAAAGCGTTTGAGGCCGTCTTGTCTCACAGTGTCAATACTGCGCTGAACGCAAGCAGCTGTCGAGCGGGCTTTTTATGGTGAATCCTGATGCCATATCATTTTTGCGAAGCTACAAACAAGACCACAAAGAGTGCTGCGAGGGCCGCGAGTCCGGGCACTTGCGAGGGTTATCTCGCGCTTACAGCGCTTGCTCGTTTCGCAACTTGAACCCAGGCCGTCGCTCGCAGACTCGCTTTGGCCTGGGCTGAGATATTGCAGGCCTTTGGCCCTGGGACGGGTCCAGGGGGGGCATATAATAAACACCAAGCACCAACCACCAAGCTCCAGAGAAAAACCAATACCCAAACTCCAAGAGTGAACTGGTCGTGCTGGGATTTGGGACTTTAGGCTTTGGACTCGCCCCCGGCCTCGCCGAATTTCAGCGGGTCGTGGGTGGAAGACGAGATTGATGCCGGGAGGGAAGGCGCGGCAAATGGATTACTCCAACCAGAGGTCAATAATTCTGTTTAAAAGTTAATATTACAGATGGGCCGCTGTATTATGCTGGGCTATGTTGGGCCCTTTTCGGTGGTTTCCACGCTTGGGGCATTCGTTCCGTTGCCTGACGCTGCGCTTCCACCTTCGCTCAAGTTGTGGATGGCGACCGAATTTTAGTGGGCCGAGGTCAGGACGAGGACTTGTTCGAGGGTGGAGACGCCTTCCTTGACGCGGTCGAGGGCGACCATGCGGAGGGTGCGCATGCCCTGGCCGATGGCGACCTTGCCCATCTCGCGGGTGTTGGCGCGAGCGATGATTAGTTTGCGGACTTCATCGGTGATGGACATCGCCTCGATGATGGCAAGGCGGCCCGCGTAACCGGAGTTCTTGCAGCGTTCGCAACCGCGGCCGCGGAAGAGTGTGATGCCGTCGAAGATGCTCGGATCGATGCTGAGTTCCTGATACATCTTGGGGGCGTAGGTGACGGGTTCCTTGCAGTGGGCGCAAATGCGCCGCATGAGGCGTTGCGCGCACGTCAGGATGACCGAGGAGGAAATGAGGAACGGCGCGATGCCCATGTCATCGAGGCGCGCAATGGCGCCGGCAGCGTCGTTGCAATGCATGGTGCTGAGCACCTGGTGACCGGTGAGCGCGGACTCGACGGCGATTTCCGCGGTCTCGGTATCGCGAATTTCCCCGATCATGATGATGTCGGGGTCCTGGCGCAGGATGGAGCGCAAGGCGTTGGCAAAGGTCAGGCCGATTTCCTTTTTGACGGGCACCTGGTTGATGCCGGGCACCTGGAATTCAACGGGGTCCTCAACGGTGACGATGTTGAACATCGGATTGTTGAGTTCGTTGAGGGCGGAATAGAGCGTGGTGGTTTTGCCGGAGCCGGTGGGGCCGGTGACGAGGATCAAGCCGTGCGGCGCGTCCACGGCGTTCTTGAATTGCTGGAAAGTGTCGGCATCCAGTCCGAGTTTGTCGATGCTGGCGGACAAGTTGGTCTTGTCGAGCACGCGCAGCACGGCTTTCTCGCCGTGAACGGTGGGGAGGAAGGAAACGCGCAGGTCGAAATCCTTGCCGCCCACCTTGACGCGCATGCGGCCGTCCTGCGGCAGGCGGCGCTCGGCAATGTCCAGGCTGCTCATGATTTTGAGCCGGGAAGCCAGCGCAAGCTGCATCTGCTTGGGCGGCGGCGTCATGTCGATCAGCGAACCGTCGATGCGATAACGCAAGCGGACCATTTTTTCAAACGGTTCGATATGGATGTCGCTGGCGCGGTCTTTGATCGCCTGGACGAGAATGAGGTTGGCGAGCTTGATGACGGGCGCTTCTTCGCTGGAGGCGGCGAGTTGATCGAGGTTGACTTCCTCAGCGGCTTCCTTGGCCACTTCCAAATTGTCCGCGTCGGACTCATCATCGGCGACCCTTTGAGCATCGTTGATGATGTCCTCCATGCTCCCGCTTTTGGCAGCGTCGATGGCGTTGAGCTTGTCAATGATCGCCCGTTCCGGAGCGATCAGGGGCATGATTTCGAGCTTGGTGATGCGCTTGACGTCGTCGATCGCCAGCACATTCAGCGGGTCCGCCATCGCCAGGAACAACTTGTTTTCGAGGCGCGAAATGGGAACTACTTTATAATTGTGGGCGACCTCGCGCGGCAGCAACTCCGCGACCTCGGGCAAAACCATGAGGCGGGCGAGGTTGACGGGGGCGGTGTTCAAGACGCGGCCCATCGAAACGGCCATGTCCTGTTAGGTCACGTAAGCCTTTTCGACGACGAGCTTGAGGAGGCGCGTGCCCTCCTTCTTCTGCAATTCGAGCAACTCATCCACCTGCTTGGCGGTCAGCAGGCCGTCTTCGACCATCGCATCGGCGATGCGTTCTCCAAACGATTTGACAACTGGGGGTATGGTGGACATGGCTTAGCGGAAGGCCTTGCGGAGGTTGACGACGATTTCGGAGGGCGGGGCCAGGTACCAAAGCACGCGGTTTTTGGTCGCGTCGGCCAGTTCCTTCGCCACGTGGCGGTTGAACGGATTGGCGGTGGCAACCATCACGGACTTGCTCATGCGGTCAAATGGGAGGATGCACCAACGCCGGCAAATTTCCGCCGGAAAAGTGCGCGTCAACTCGAGGTCAACATCGTATTTGTCCAACTGGAGGTAGGCCACCCTTGCCTTGTCCGACAGCAATTTCAAGCTCTTTTCCGACACCAGGATTCCCTTGTCCGCCAGCACCTGAATGAATGGCTCGATGACGCCCTTGGGCGGGAGGGAGATATCCGGCGTGGACCAGCAGAGGTCGAAATCGCCAGTGGAGATGATCTTACTCTCGACGAAAATCTTTTGCATCATCTGGCGTCCATCCTCGACCTCGATTGAAGCCAGCCGATCGGTCGCCTTCTTGGGGGCGGCTTTGGGGGCCAGCCTGGACAAGGCGGCTGGTTCCGCCTGCGCCGGCTCAGGAGCGACGTTGTTGGCCTTGCTCTCGATTTCCTTGAGCGCCATCTGGACATCCGGGTCATTGGGAAACCGTTGGAGAATCGTCTCGTATTCGAGAATGGCGGAGGAGAGCTGGCCCAGTTGAACGTAGGCTTGGGCGATGCGTTTGGAAGTGCCAACCACTTCCTTTTCCCGGCCCAGCTTCGAGTAGGCCTCCTTCAGAATCTCCAGGGACTGATAATCCTGCGGCTGCGACTGCGTGATGACCTCGAACATCTCAATTGTCTGCGACAACTGGGACTCTTCACTCGCGGTTAACGTGGCGGACATGCAATTCTTTCTGCTTTTAAAATGCCGGTTGTATCGGCGCGCCCCTGGCCGATCTATAACGACAATAAACCGAACCTGAGACAGCAGCTTTACTGCCAAGTTTAGGTGGCGGAACTACTTACACAGTTCCCGCTCGCCCGCTTCTATCCGCAACCCGCATGCCAAACGGCTCCCCGCACAGTGCCTGTGACGGGCAGAACGAGGGGGCTTTTCCGTACAGCACCCTTGGCATTGCATTCCTGCGCCGGGTTTAGGATGGTATTGCCCGTTCAGCCCTGATTGGGCAAAAAGATGAGCAAAAACTTGAAGCCAGCCATGCAACCGCCTCCCGGCGGGCGTCTGCTGCGTTTTGTGGGCGACCGTGTCCAATTTTCGATAAGCGACAGCGAAGGACAGTCCATCCCACCCGGCTGGCGTGCCAAATTACGCACGAACCTGGGGCTGGGCGAAGCCTTATGTAAAGAAATCATTCAGGCCCATGCCAGAAAGTTGCCGTTCGCGGGCGCGGCGTGGCATGACCTGCCCATGCGCCGCTCGCCCACTGGCTGGACGCTGGAATTGCCGCTGACCGAACCCGGCTTTTTCTGCGCCAAGCCCTATTTGGTCGATCCGGATGGCTGGCAGCATTGGCCGGACGGGCCCGACGCGGGGGTTTCCGTTCACCCAAGCGATTACCGCACGGGCAATACCATTTATTGCGCGTTCACCCGGATGTTTGGCGAAACGCGGACGGTTGCGCGAACGGAGAATGAAAAGCTGGAGGCACAACTCAAACAGTTTGACGCACTCGGTTACACGGTGATGCCACCCTCGGGAAACTTCCGCGGCCTGATTCGGCAATTGCCGCACATTGTCAGTACGCTTGGCTGCCGCATTTTGCATTTGTTGCCTGTGAATCCGGTGCCCACAACTTATGCACGGTTCGGCCGCTTCGGCAGCCCCTATGCGAGTCTGGACCTGACCGGCATCGACCCCGCATTGGTCGAGTTCGACCGGCGCACCACCGGCGTCGATCAATTCTGCGAGTTGACGTACGCAACGCATCTCCGAGGCGCGCGGGTGTTCCTCGATATCGTGATCAACCATACTGGCTGGGGCTCGCGCCTCCAGGAGGACCATCCCGAATGGTTCGAGCGCGCGCGTGATGGTTCCTTCGCCAGCCCCGGCGCGTGGGGAACGACCTGGGAGGACCTGGTGGAACTCGACCATGGGCAAGTCGCCGCGTGGGACGTCTTTGCCGAAGCGCTGCTGGTCTGGTGCCGGCGCGGCGTGGATGGTTTCCGTTGCGATGCCGGGTATATGGTTCCGGTGCCGGCGTGGCAGTACATCACCGCGCGCGTTCGCCAGGAATTTCCCGAAACCATCTTTCTATTGGAAGGTCTCGGTGGCGCCTGGGAAATCACCCGAAGCCTCCTGACCGAAGGCGGCATGCAGTGGGCCTACTCCGAATTGTTCCAAAACTATTCGCCGATACAGGTTTCAGGTTACCTCGACCACAGCCTCAAACAGAGCGAACAGGTCGGCGTGCTGGTTCATTACAGCGAAACCCACGACAACGAACGCCTCGCCCAACGCGGACGACTTTGGTCCCTGCTCCGCAACCGGCTTTGCGCCCTTGCCAGCGTCAACGGCGGCTACGGCTTCACTTGCGGGGTCGAATGGCTCGCGGCGGAACGGGTCAATGTTCACTCCAGCCGCGGCCTCGCCTGGGACAATCCGAAGAATCTCCTGCCCGAACTGGCGCAACTGAACCGTCTGCTCGCCGATCATCCCTGCTTTTTTGACGGGGCGAAGTTGACCCGGATCAGCCCGCCGGATTCACCGGTCTTTGCGTTGCGCCGTGATTCCGCGGAGGGAAAGGATTCAGTTCTAGTGCTTGCCAATACCGATGCGGAGCAGCCGCGCAAGTTTGTGCTCGGTGCCGAGGTGCTGCGCGATTGGGGCGCGGATCGATTTGAATTGCTGGGCCAGCCATTGCCCACCGCAAAGGCAGCCAAGGATCTCTCGGTTGAATTTGCGCTCGAACCCGGCGCTTGTTTTTGTCTCTCGCCCCACCCTGCGCCTCAAGGTTTGAGCGGAGAGAATTATCGCCGCGCCCGGGCGCAAGCCGCATGGGCGCTCGCTGCTCTGGGCCGGATTTTACCAATCGAGTTGATCCCGTCCATCCCCTGGCAGGACCTTGCCAAATGGGTGAACGAAAGCCCCGAAGCCTTTCTGGCCGCCGCCTCTGCTAGTGCCAGCGCAGCGATGAACCGCACGACCCCGGAGCCAGCCAATCTGATCCTCCATCCTTCATCCTCCGCCCTCCATCTTAACGCCTACCCTCCGGTCATTACATGGAGCTTGCCCGATGTTCGACGCGTCCTGCCCGTGCCGCCCGATCATTGGTTGCTGCTGCGCGATTCAATTCCCTTCCGCGCCACGCTGCTCGCCTCGGGTAACGCGCGCGCCCAACACGTTGCTTCCATTGCCGTTCACGACGGACACATCGCCTGCTTCGCGCCCGGCCAGCCCGTCGGCGATGCTCAACTTCAACTCGAACGGTATCCAGCGCCGCAAAGCGCGGAGTTCCCGCCCGACGCGAACGCAGCCGCCAGCCGCGCGGATTTGAAACTGCCGGACCTGCCGGCAAAGCCCGTGGCTACCTTTTCGCAACCCAAAAGCACGGCGCGGGCTTCCATTCGTTTCCTCGCGGCCGAGCCCGAGCTTTTCACGGACGCAGCCAAACCGCTTTCAAGACTCAAGCTGCCCATGCTGCGCGAAGCCAGCCCGGTTGAAGCCGGGAGTGAAGAACGAACGACCTCGCCGCTTGAACAGCCGCTTGTCCTGCTCACCAATGGCATCGGGGGCATGGCCCGCATTTGCATTGATCTTGGCGCAGTCAAATCGAAATACGATTGCCTGCTCGCCGCCAATTTGCATCCGCGCGTGCCGGTGGATCGCCACGTCTTCGCCAAGCGGGCGCGGGTTTGGGTCAACGCGGACGGTTTTATCACGCCGCTGGACTTGCGGAATCTCGCTTCGTTCGCTCCCGGTCCGCCGGCGGTTTGGCGCTTCATCGCCAATGCGGGCAGCCGGAGCGCGGTGGAAATCCGACTCACTGCAAACATGCTCGAAGGGCGCAACACCACGGTGCTCCATTTCGAGCGCCTTGCCGGCAACCCGGTCAAAAACAGATCACTGCCCGATGATTGTGATGTCCGCCTGACCGTGCGCATCGACATCGAAGATCGCAACTTCCATTGCGAAACGAAACGCAACGGCGGCGCGGAATATCATTTCTCCACAAACACGCGTGCCTTGACTGGCCGGCCCGGTTTTGCTTTCACGCCGGCTTCGGATCGGCAATTGCGAGCCTTCAGCAATGGCGGTGTCTATCATGATCAGCCCGAATGGAGTGAGAACCTCGCGCATCCCGTCGAACAGAGCCGTGGTCAAACTGCCAGTGGGGATGCTTACAGCCCCGGGTGGTTCGATCTTCCGCTCGCAAAGGGAGCAAACCTTTCGTTGGTCCTCTGTGCCGATGCCACCGATCCTGCTCCCGAGGAAATCAGCGCCGCTCTGGCTAAGTCGAACACCGCGCAAATGCCTCAGTCGGCGGGGGCGGAACGCAAAACTCCAACTCTGCTCGGTGATAGCTCTGGCGTTCGAACAGAGCAGGAGCTCTGCGCTCCAAACCACGCCGATGCCTCGGTTCCAGCCGGCGATCTCTTCGGCCAGCAATTGTTGCGTGCCGTGCGCGCGTTCGTGGTGCGCCGGGACGATGGCGTAACCGTCATTGCCGGTTATCCCTGGTTTCTGGATTGGGGCCGCGATTCACTGATTTGCGCGCGCGGACTGCTCGCTGCCGGCATGCTCGAGGAAGTCAAACAACTGCTCGTCACCTTCGGCCGGTTTGCCCGGAACGGCACGCTGCCCAACACCATTCACGGCGACGACGCCTCGAATCGCGACACTTCCGACGCACCGCTTTGGTACGGCATCGTTTGCGAGGAAGCCGCCGCATTGCTCGGAAACAGCCTGTACCAGGTTAAGGTCGATCAGGACGGGCGGACCATTGCGGATGTCCTTTCCAATATCGCGCTCGGCTATCTCAATGGTACGCCGAACTGCATTCGCATGGACGCGAATTCGGGTTTGGTGTGGAGCCCGAGCCACTTCACCTGGATGGATACAAACTATCCCGCCGGCACGCCGCGCGAAGGTTACCCGGTCGAAATTCAAGCCTTATGGATTCGTCTCCTGCGCCAGTTGTCGCGCATCGCACAGAAGGAAGCGCAACGCTGGAATGACCTTGCCGAACAGGCACAAGCTTCACTGCAAACGCGTTTCTGGCTCGAGGACCGCGGCTATCTGGCCGACCTGCTGATCGCCAGACCCGGCCAGGCTGCTGCCGCCGCTCTCGTGGACAACTCGCTCCGCAGCAATTGCCTATTGGCCGTGAGCCTGGGACTCGTTTCCGGCGAGGCTGCACGCCGTTGCGTACTCGCCGCCGTGCGCCATCTCGTTGTGCCCGGCGGTCTGCGAGCCCTCGCGCCGCTGCCGGTCTTGCCGCCCTTGCCCATTCACGGCGCGCAAGGCCAGTTGCTGAACAATCCGCCCGAGCCGTATTGGGGCCGTTACGAAGGCGACGAAGACACTCGCCGAAAACCCGCCTATCACAACGGCACCGCTTGGACCTGGACCTTCCCCACTCTCTGCGAAGCCCTGGCGCTGGCCTGGGATTGTTCGCCCGAAGCCGTTGCCACCGCCAAGGCCTATCTGGGCAGCATGGATCGCTTGTTGATGGAAGGTTGCCTCGGACAGATTCCGGAAATCCTGGACGGTGATGCACCACACACCCAGCGTGGTTGCGATGCCCAGGCTTGGGGCGCCACCGAAGCGCTGCGGGTATGGAAGTTCCTTATTCGACGAACCTGAAGATGGAAGTAAGTTAGGGCATGGCTACGAAACGTGAGCCCCGCTCAACGAGCTTAACGAGAGGCGCCGAGGACGAAGCCCTTGACACCTTGAACGCTGAAATCCGCGCCAAAGGCCGGCGCGCACCCAACTCCATTCGCCGGTCCATCGAAGCGGAAATCGAGTCCAAAGCCAAAAAACGCCGAAGCGGCGAAGCCCCCGCATCGTCCGGACTGAAACGCGGAGCGTGAATGGCGCCGAATATTCTACTTGAAAACTCGGCCCCCCTGACGGAACATACGGCACCATGAGCCGCTTCTGCACTGCGTCGGTTTTGTTGATCGGTTTATTGCTTGGTTCATCGCCCAGCGCGCGGGCGCAGAGCTACGATCTTTCCTGGTTCACCATCGCGGGCGGCGGCGGCACCAGCACCGGTGGCACTTACACGGTCAGCGGTACGATTGGCCAATCAGACGCGGGACACATGAGCGGCGGCAGCTACACGCTGGATGGTGGCTTTTGGAGTTTATTTTCGGTGGTCCAAACTCCCGGTGCGCCCCGGCTCAGCATTACTGTATCGAATCTCAGCGCAATCATTTCCTGGCCGGCATCGGCGACCGGTTTTTACTTGCAACAAAATCCGGGCCTTAACCAGTCCGCCAACTGGACCAGCAACAGCCTTCCCGTCGTCGTCCTCGTCAACGGCACCAACACCGTGACCATTCCCGCCAGCGGCGGTCCCAAGTTCTTTCGTTTGAAGCAGTAGCGCAGTTCCCGCCTTCCAACTCGCCTGACCGAACGAAAGCCCCACTGGCTGAGCCTTGACCCCGTCATCCTTTCGCCTTAGAAAGGGGCATGATGCGAAGGCTTTTTGGCAATTCGTTGAAGCAAGGCGCTTTCCTCATCCTTCTCTCCCTGGCAGTATCGTTGCAAGCGATCCCGGCCGAGTTCAAAGTTGGCCTGGTGCTGGATCGCGGCGGCAAGGATGACAAGTCTTTTAATTCTTCGGCATACCAGGGCGCGACCGAGGCCAAAAAGAAACTCGGCATCTTCCTGAAATACGTCGAGGCCCCCGACGATAACGCCTACGAGCCACAGATGCGCTGGTTTGCCCAGCACGATTTTGATTTGATCATCGGCATTGGCTTCGCCCAAAAGGAAGCAATCAAAAAAGTCGCCGCTGAATTTCCGCAAAAGCATTTTGCCATCGTCGATGCCGAGGTGACCGCGCCCAATGTTCGATGCCTGCTGTTCCAGGAACATGAGGGCGCTTACCTGGTCGGCGCCATCGCGGCGCTGACCAGCAAGACTGGCAGGATTGGTTTCGTGGGCGGCATGGACGTTCCACTGATCCGGCGGTTTGCGATGGGGTATGAAGCCGGCGCGAAAAAAGCCAATCCGCAAATCACCGTTCTGGTGAATTACGTGGGCGTGACTGGCGAGGCATGGAACAATCCGCCCAAGGGCAAGGAACTCGGGCTGGCGCAATACGACAGCGGAGCGGACGTGATCTTCGCCGCCGCGGGCGCATCCGGCCTGGGCGTGCTGGACGCCGCGGAGGAGAAAAAGAGGTTCGCCATCGGCTGCGATTCAAACCAGGATTGGACCAAGCCCGGCTTGATCCTCACCAGCATGCTCAAGCGCGTGGACGCGGCTGTGTTTTCATCCATCGAGGAAGCCAGGGCAGGCAAGTTCGCCAGCGGCATCAAGCGCTTTGGATTGGCGAACGACGGCATCGGTTATTCCGTGGACGAATACAATGCGAAGATTTTGACCGAGCCGGTGCGCAAACATGCCGACGAACTCAAAGCCGAAATCATCGCCGGCTCGATCAAGGTGCCGGACTATTACGAAAAATAGGATTGCCGCGGCCGCGCCCCAGTTGCGCAGTTGCCAAACCTGGTCGATAGTGTTTTGAGCGACTATGAGTTCGGCACAATTGGATGATAAGGGCGTGGTGGTGAGTTGCCAGCATTGCGGGCAGAGAAACCGGATTCAATACGAACGTCTCAACCAGCCCCTTCGCTGCGGCAAGTGCAAATCCTCCATCCCGGGTGTGGCCATGCCCATCGACGTGGACAGCGAGCAACATTTCAATACCCTCGCCGGCCTCTCACCGCTGCCGGTGCTGGTCGATTTCTGGGCGCCCTGGTGCGGTCCGTGCAAGATGGTCGCGCCGGAATTCGAAAGACTCGCCGCGACCACCGCCGGAAAACTGATCGTGGCAAAAGTGAACACCGAGGAACAACCCAATCTCGCCCATCGCTACGCTATTCATGCCATTCCCACCATGATCCTTTTCACTCACGGCGAGGAGGCTGGACGCGTTTCAGGCGCAAGGCCCGCCAGCGCCATCCAGCAGTTTGTGGACGAGTCCCTGCGGCAGGCGAAGGTGTGAGACAGCCCTCGCGTCACCAGGATACTGCGGTTGCACGCGTACACCCAACGCGGCGCGCACGGAGTGGCACACCCTGCCCCGGCTCATGGCGTCCCCATTCTCGAAAAGAAGGCTCCCTTTTACGCGACGACGGCTGCTTTTACCTTTTGACTTTCCGCCCCCAGCTTCCTAATCGTCTCGAACAATTCCTTGGGATCGGGCGGTTTGCTCAGCACGGCATCAATGTTTTCCGGCTGGGTTTGTTCCGCTTTCATGATGTCGCCCCAGCCAGTGATCATAATAACCGGCGTGTCGGGCGATTCTTGTTTGATCGCCCGCGCGAGTTCCCGTCCATCCATCCGGGGCATCGCCAGGTCGGTTACCACCATGTTGAAGTTTTGGCTGGTCATGCCCGCGCGAAACATCTCCAAAGCCCGCTCTCCGTGGCCCGCGATTTCCACCTCATGCCCCTTGCTCTTGAGCAGCAGGCGCACCACATCCAGGACCGAAGGTTCATCGTCCACGCAGAGAATCCGGAGCGCGGGCAAGGATCCTTCGGGCAATGACGTCGCCGGTTCCGCCGGCGCGGATTTGTAGACGGGAAAAACCAGCCGAATCGTCGTGCCCTGGCCGGGCTCACTGTCGATTTCGATCCGCCCGCTCTGGCGCTGCACGACGCCGAAAACCAGGGACAAACCCAGGCCCTTGGCGCCTTGCTCGTTCTTGGTCGTGAAAAAAGGCTCAAGGCAATGCTTGCGCGTGGCCTCGTCCATGCCGATGCCCGTATCCGATACTTCCACCGAAACACCATCTTCGGCCGGCTCTCCCCGGCGCGCGAAAGCGCCGACACGAGTGCGCGTCGCAATTCGCAGCGTGCCGCCTTCGGGCATGGCTTCGAGCGCGTTCTGGACCAATTGATTCAAAGCGTCCCGAATTTCCCCTTTTTGTCCCACGATGCGCGGCAGTTGTTGGTCATAGCCCGCGCTTAGTTCCACCTTCTTGCCGTTGGCCACGGACGCCTCCAGCCATCGGGAGCGGTTCGTTTCCAGCCATGGCTGGATTAATTGGTTCAAATCCACTTGCGTGAGCGTGGCTGTCCCCCCGTCCTTCCGATAGAAATCCCGGATGCAGGCGACGCTTTGGGAAATCTTCTCGCCGGCGCTCCGAATGCCCCGGATGTATTTCAACACCCCCTCGGGCAGATCGCGATGAAGGCTCAGGATAAGATTCGTGTAGCCGAGAATCGGCGTCAGGGCGTTGTTGATGTCGTGCGTCATGCCGCGACTCATCTGGCTCAGAGCCTGCAAACGTTCCTGCTGGAGATTTTTTTCCTGGGCCTGGCGCAAATCGCGATAGGCCACGAGCAGTTTCTGGTTCAGCGCCGATTGGTCAAACAACCCTGGATACTGCGCCTCCTCCCGGACCAGGCCACCCTCGACGGCTTGCAGATCGAACTCGTACGAGCCCACGCGATTCAGGACCAAATCCGTGGCCGCTCGCGCTTCTTCGAGCACGAGAATGATCATGCTGACGGCAATGAACAACTGCAGCACGGCGGCGATAAGAAAACCAGTGGCGGCCATCTGATGGCTTTCGAGAAAGAAAGGTGAGGCGACCAGGTAAGCACCCCATAAAACGAATCCGAAACAGAGCAATCCGGCCCCGACGAACTCGCGGTGTTTTCTCAATTTATAAAAGGAAAAGCCCGTGACCAAACTGGCCAGCCCGATTGTCCCAAATATGGGCATCTCGACCCACAAAGGCTGCTTTAAATGGTACGCGCCCACATAACTCCAGACCATCAGGAAGCCGATGAAGAGAAAAAACAGCGACGGCCGCGCCGGGAGTTTGAGAAATTGCGCGCTGCCCCAAAACAATAGCGCCGCCGATGCGCCAACACACCAATGCTTGACCATGATGATGAATGGTTGGGCAAAACCGTGCTGTGCGCCCTGGGTGAAACCGAGCCAGCAGGCGTAAAAAACCCAGCCTAGTGTCCAGATGCTGAAGTAACCGCGGCCAGTGTAGCGGTTGAGATAGTAAAACAGCCCGACCAGCACCAGAACGCTCAACAAAGAAAGCATTCCCGTGGCATTCAAATAATCAGAAGACAACGCAAAGTTTAGAACCTTACCCCTCATAACAAACAATCTCAGAATTCAGACGATCAGTCACCGCTCACATCAGCCGTAAGGGAAATAATACAGCACGATTTATTCCATCTCCTTGATTCCTTGCAGATGAGAAAGCCCGATCTGGAGAGAATTTCTCCTCCTTGTCACACGCACGAATATCACAGTTTCAGGACGGACGAGTATCCGGTTCGCCCATCACGTGTTTTGACCTTTGCCGGTGCGTTTCTATTCAACTGCAAAAATAAATGTTCGGTTTTGGTGTTCAGCGGCTCTTTAATAATGAAAAGATGAACGACAGCCAAAAATTGCTCGCGGAATACTTCGTGCACGGTTCAGAGAGTGCATTTTGCAAGCTGGTGGAGCGCTACCTTGGCCTCGTTTACTCCGCAGCCCTGCGCCTGGTGAATGGGGACACGCATTTGGCCGAGGATATCGCGCAAACAGTCTTCGTGGATCTGGCGCGAAAGGCCCGCGGGTTTCCGGATTCCGTCCAGCTAGGCGGCTGGCTGCATCGGCATACCTGTTTTGTAGCCGCCACGATCCGGCGCAGCGAACGCCGCCGGCAATCCCGGGAAAGGCAGGCCATGGAAATGAACATGCTGCAAAATCACTCCGAACCCGGTCTGGCCTCAGTTGCGCCCATTCTCGACGACGCAATCAACCAACTGGGTGAGAACGACCGCTCGGCCATCTGCCTGCGTTTTTTCGAGCAACGCGATTTCCGATCCGTAGGCGAGGCGCTGGGCAGCAACGAAGATGCGGCGCGCATGCGGGTCAATCGCGCTCTGGAAAAACTCCAGGTGCTCCTCAAACGCCGCGGCGTGGCGCTTTCGGCTGCCGCCCTGGGAACCGCGCTGACCGGCGAGGCGCTTACCGCTGCGCCGGTTGGATTGGCTGCGAGCATTTCTGGCACAGCCCTGGCGGGCGTCGCCACCGGCGGCAGTGCTTTAACCCTGATCAAAATTATGGCCATTACGAAATTCAAATTCGGCATCATCACGGCATTGATAGTCACGGGTGTCGCGGCTCCGCTGCTGGTTCAACATCATGCCCGGGTCAAATTGCGCGAGCAGGGTGAAATGCTGCAGCAACAACAGGATCAACTGGCGCAACTGACTGCTGAAAATACGCGCCTGTCCCACCTGCTCGCCCAGGCAAAAAGCAAGCCGGCTCCGCGCCTTCCCGCACCACCCATAAAGGCGGCCACGGCCCCAGCTCCGCTCGAAGATTTGGGACAAACCAACCTCATCGCCCGGGCGCTCAAAGGCGAATGGCCCAAACTCACCCGCGAGCAAATTGACGCCTTTTTGAAGGAAAACCGGCGCAACGCGGGCAGTCTGCTCGCCGTCTTCCGGGCCATGGACGATCCCGCATTTCTGAAAGAGGCGGAAGAGAAGTATCCCAACGACCCGCGGGTTGCTTTTGCCGCCGCCTTGAAAAGCGATTCACCAACCGAGCGCCGCCAATGGCTCGACCAGTTCAAACAATCAGCCCCGGACAACGCCATGGCCAATTACCTCTCGGCGCTCGACTATTTCAAGTCCGGCCAGACAGATCAGGCCGTGCAGGAACTCATGGCCGCGCCAGGCAAAGCACAGTTCCAGGATTATTCCTGGGATTTTGTCCAAAATGCCGAGGAAGCCTGGCGCGCCGCCGGTTATTCGGAAGCGGAGACACGCATGGTCGCCACCTGGCAATTGATGCTGCCGCATCTCGCGGAATTTCAGGGGTTGAGTCAGAACATCATGGATCTGGCAAAGTCCTATCGCCAGGCGGGTGATGAAGCATCCGCCCAGGCCATGATGCAATTGAACCTGAATCTCGGGCAGCGCATGGACGCCTCGACTGGCGACCCGTTGCTGGGCCAGCTCGTGGGCGTCGCCATCGAACGCAACACTTTGGGCGCGATGTATCCAGCCAGCGCGTACGGTGATACCGGCCAAACCGTCGCCGATCGGCTGGCTCAACTCGACCAGCAGAAGACAACCATCCACGATTTGGTTAAACAAATCGAGCCGCTCCAGCAAACCATGACCCCGCAGGACTGGATCACCTATAATGACCGCACCCGGGCCTTCGGCGAAGTAAACGCGATCCATTGGCTATTGGATAAATACAACTCAAAATGATCTGAAGGGTTCAGGAGAGCACTAGGCACCGCTCTGTCCAAAATAGAACCTACGGGGGCGACCTCTTTGTCGAAGAATGCCGACTTGTCAATGCTGAGAACCGACCCTCAAGACGGACCCTAAGATGAAAAAGCCGATTGTAACCTCGTCTCATCGAAACACGTCCTATCGAGAACGAGACCATGAGCAGTCGGATTTACCCAACCGTTGTCCGCAGCATGGCGCTCCTGGCAATGTCGGTGCTCGCCAGCCCCGTCCAAATCATCCGGGCTGCCGACCAAACGTCATCGACTTTCAAGTCAGAACACTTCGATCACGATCCTGGTTGGGAAGGTTACAACAACCGCAATGCGCCGAAAGATGCGCGGATGGTGAAACAGGACTTCGGCTACAGCCAAACACAGTTCGCGAGCAAGAACCCCGGCGAAATAGGCGGGAGCATCCAACGCGCCAGCACTCCGGCTTCTTATGCCGCCCCGTTGACGCCGGCCAGAACACTTGACGACAAACTCACTGCCTCCGGTACGTTCGCCGCCTCTTCCGGGAAAGGTGGCGGGGTATTTTTTGGCTTCTTCAATTCGCAACAGCCGGGTGGCAGTGGACGCCCAATCAGCTCACTGGGACTGGACTTCGGCTTCAAAAGCAACGGCGGACATCTGGCGGTGCGGCTGATCAGCAGTGGCAACCAATCATGCGGCACCTTCATCACACCCTTCCTTCCCGGCAAATTTCGACCCACACCCCTCAAGTTGGACGGCACGCGTTATCACTGGACTTTGGATTATGACCCACAGGCCGCCGGAGGCAATGGCCGCTTCACCTTCACGCTGCATAGCGATACTCACAGGACGGAAGACTACGGCCCGCTGCCGGAGAATTTCCAGCAGGAGGCCCAGGCTCGCTTTCCCAACACCACCACGTTCACAGTGGACCTCCCGCCCGACTTGCGGAAGGAAGGGGCGAGCTTTGACCGCTTCGGCGTGTGCAATATGACGAAGTCCGGTGGCGCAATGAATATGTTTTTCGGGGATCTGGAATATGACGGGCAGGTTCAAGATCTTTCCAAAGATCCGGGATGGATCGGCGTGGGCAATCGCACCAACTTTGAGGACCATGAATTGGTCGGGGCGCATGATTTCGGTTACAGCGCGAAGACAAGCTTTGCAGGAGGGTCGCCGGGAGAAGTCGGGGGCATGCTCTGGCGGGGCCTGCCTTTTAGTTTTTATGCAGACCGCGTGGGGCCGCTCAACCTGGAGCAGCGGCTGGAAGCAAGCGGCAAGGCAAAACTCGTCACCGCCGGACCCGATTCGGACATCTTTCTTGGCTGGTTCAACAGCGCCGCCAAGGATAAAAGCGAGGGAGTGGCGGAGAATTTTGTCGGCATTCATGTAGGCGGCCCGACGCGTATAGGCCACTATTTCATTCCGGTGCTGGCGACCGCGAAAGGAGAAAAAAGTGTGGTTAAGCGAGGCTCGGTTATAAAACCAGGCAAGACCTTCGACTGGACGCTGGTGTATGATCCGGCGGCAAACGCCGGAAATGGGGAGATGCGGGTGACGTTGGGCGCGGAGACCGTGACGCTCGCGTTGAAGCCAAATCAGAAAAATCAGGGCGCGAGTTTGGATCGTTTTGGTCTCTTCACCTCAACCACCGGTGGACAAATGGTGAAAATCTACCTGGATGATTTGAAATACACTATCCGCTAAACTCATCCGTTGACAGTCGCCGTGATGGGCAACCCTACCGGGGCAGCAAGCAGGCGCATCCTCGGGGATGTCCATCGGGCCATGGCAAACTTTACTCCTGTCTAAAGCCAATGGCCGAGGCTTTAATTTCTGAGGATGACGTCAGCAATTTCCTGACACGAATGAAAGCGGGTGTTCAGCGAAGCGCGCCGCTGGCACCGAAAAGATCGGGTTATCCTAAAGGCACTTTGGCCGGCAGATAAATTTTGAAGGTGGTCCCGCGTCCAACCTCGCTGGCTATATCCAAAAAGCCCCCGTGAGTTTTGACAATTCCGATGACCGTCGAAAGCCCCAATCCCGTTCCCTTGCCCGGCTCCTTGGTCGTGAAGAACGGCTCGAAAATCCTTTTTTGCATTTCCAGCGCGATGCCCTGCCCGGTGTCAGACACTTTCAACTGCACAAATGGTCCGGGACTCAAGCCCAGCCCGGCAGGCAGCCTGGCGGTGCCAAGTTCCACGTTTTCGACTTTGATGGTCAAGTCCCCGCCCTGCGGCATGGCATCACGGGCGTTCAAGCACAGATTCAGCAAAACCTGGTGCAATTGGGTCCGATTGCCGGTCACGGGATGAATATTCTCCGCGATTTTTGCCTGCACTTTGATCACCCGAGGAAAGGTTTTATGCGCCAATTCAACCATTTCCATCACCAGTTCCTGGACTGACATCGCAATCTGCTCGCCGCCAACGCCGCGGGAAAACGACAGGATTTGCTTGACCATGTTCACGCTATGCCGGGCGCTGGTGACCATCAAATCCAGCATCTGCCGGCCATCCGGTGAAAGTTTCTCGTCCCGCAACACCGCCACGCCAATCATTATGGGCGTCAGCGCGTTGTTCAAATCATGCGCGATGCCGCCCGCCAGCGCACCGACGCTTTCAACCCGCTGGTTGCGCAGGAATTGCGCTTCGAGTTGTTTCTTTTCCGTGATGTCACTGTTAATCACCAGGATCGATTTTGGCGCTCCGGCGGCATCGCGCAACAGGGTCCACCGGCTTTCCACGATAATCGCGCGTTGATCCCTGGTCACCTGCCGCAACTCCCCCTGCCATTCGCTTCTTCGGATCAGCGCGCGCAGTGCTTCCGCTGAAACGCCCGGATCATCGCTAAACAACAGTTCGTCCGCGTTTCGGCCCACCGCCTCCCGGCTCGCCCAGCCGTACAGACGTTCCGCGCCTTTATTCCAATACAGAATGTGCTGCGACATATCCTTCACGCAGATGGCGTCCTGCGCCTTGTCCAACAATGCCGCCTGCTCGTGGATTCGCTCCTCCATCTTTCGACGCTCGGACATTTCCCTGGCCTGGCGCAACGCCTGTTCCACAGCCGGAACCAGCCGCGAGGGCCGGTCTTTCAACACGTAATCAGCCGCGCCTTCTTTGAGGGATTCAATGGCCACCTCTTCGCCAATCGTGCCCGAAAGAAAAATGAAGGGCACCTCCGGGCGCTTTTGCCGCGCGATTCTAAGCGCCAAAATGCCGCCGAACCCGGGCATGGAGAAGTCTGAGATGATTAGATCGAGTTTCTTCCCGGCCAGTGCTTGCTCAAAGTCCTGGCGGTTCTTCACAATGGTCGTCAGAGCTTGAATGCCACCCGCGCGCAACCGAGACACCATCATTTCCGCATCGATGTCGTTGTCTTCCGCATGAAGGATGTGCAACGGGGCTTTCATAAATGTGTCGGTTGGCCGAATTGACCGCAAACCAACGCAGACTAAGCTTTCGGTCCGATTACGCCTGATTGCAAACTGAAAAATCCCTACATGCCCCGAAGCGAAATTGACGGATTGCCGCTCCCCCAAAGTCGGCGCTCACCGACCTTCCAAACGGCTTGCCGGCGAAAACCCGGCCTCGGACGAAGCTGGCGTTTCCGCCTGCCATAAATACGTTGCTCACGGGCCTGGTCTTTCAAAGATCGGCGATGGAGGGCATCTTGTTTCCAAGTCATTGCGCGACAATTTTTTGCCTCGAAGCATTTTTACCCCTTTCCGTTTGAAGCTGCTCTTTTGCCCCGTGATTCGGCATCTGGGGGTCGCCCCGAATCTGTGGAAAAATTGCTTGCACGCGTCGGCCCTCCCTCCCGAGACCGACGCCCGTAGTTTTTTTCTGTTGCTTCTTCGGTTGAGCTTGATATAAGGGGAAGGAGTAAATCTTTAAGTTAACAGGAAGCCAACCGGGGAATACGAGATGAGCAATGGGAAAAGGTTTGGGCAGGAGTCAGGCTTGCGTTCGCGCGCCAGCCATGACGGGGAATATCTGGAAATCGAATTGGATCCGGAGACCTTGCGCGAAGTGGAAGAGCTGGCCCGGGAGTCGAACTGCACGCCGTTCGAGATGTGCGTTATTCTCCTGCGGGAACGGCTTTCTGCTTCCGAAGAGCAATAGCTTCCCGGATCAGGTTCGCGACGAATCCGAATTTGTTGTGTTCCATTCCTTCGTCCTTTGCCATCCGGACGATGTCGGCATGGAGGGATTTATCGATGTAACCACCGATATAGGCTTTGTCTTTGGAGCGCTGGTTGGGCATAAGCTGGCCGCAAATTTTAAAAAACCTAAGCAGGAATGCCCCAGCGGGCAATCTTTTTAAAAAGTTCTGGACAAGGTGTCAAACACCATTCACCATCTGCCCCCAATGAGCCGGAAGAAGGTCCGCATTGGCGGATGGGTGGACAAGAAGCTTAAAGCGGAGCTTCTGAAGTGGAGTCAAGCCGGCTCAACCGCGAAAGGCAAAGCCGGGAAGCTGTCGCAAGGCAAGCTGCTCGAAACTTTCCTAAGCGAGGCGCTCGCCACCCGGAAACCAGCCAGGCCGAAACGCCGGCCTTTTTGACTTTTAGGCCGCCAGGGTGCGTGGGGATCAGGCCTTTGTTGGAGCAATCCAACAAGGCCGGTCTTTGGCGTTCGCCAGCGAAACGGGACGATAGTGTCATCCTCGCGGGACGGGCCAGCCATTGACCGGTTATGTTGCATATGGCCGGCGGATGCGGCGCGACGTGCGCCCATCCGCCGGCTTCGACCGCGTAGGAACAGCGTGTTGCGCGACACGTTATGGAGTCCCGCCGCGCGCCGCTACCGGGCAAAGATCTGGCGGATCACGTCTTCAATCGGCACTTCTTCAATATCAATGTCGGTCACCGGAAGATTGTCCAGGAGCGCCTTGCAAACAGAAATGACACGGTCACGCTTGACCTTGAGCTTGAGACTGCCGGCCTGCTGCTCGACCAATTCCCCATAGCGGGCAAGGTCCTCCTTGGGGCAATTCTGAGCGCCCGCGCAGTGGATGGTGATGAGCTTGAAATCGGCGAAGCGATCCACGACCTCGCTGAGCAGGCCATCGAAAAAAATCGTGCCGTGGTCGATGATGATAACCCGCCGGCATAATTCCTGGATGTCCGCCATGTAATGGCTTGTGAGCAGGATCGTGGTCTGCTGCCGGGCATTGTATTCCCGCAAAAATTCCCGGACGGTTTTCTGGGAGACCACGTCCAGGCCAATCGTTGGTTCATCGAGGAACAATACCTTGGGCTGATGCAGCAACGCGGCGATCAACTCCATCTTCATTCGTTCACCCAGGGAAAGTTCGCGGACCATCACGTTCAGCTTGTCCTTGACGGCGAGCAGTTCGGTCATTTCAGCGACTGTTCGCTCGAAAAGATCCCGCGGG
Source organism: Verrucomicrobiota bacterium (assembly GCA_021325145.1). Taxonomy (GTDB): domain Bacteria; phylum Verrucomicrobiota; class Verrucomicrobiia; order Limisphaerales; family Pedosphaeraceae; genus JAJPHR01. The sequence goes on from JAJPHR010000022.1 coordinate 83,732, forward strand.
ATGCCATAAATCTTCGCGTTCAGATCGAGCGATTCGCGGGCGGGCAGGTCCCACCAAAGCTGGTTCTTCTGGCCCAACAGCAGCGCAAATTGCCGGCGGTATCCGTCATCCCGCTCCCAGGGCACGTAACCGAGCACTTGCGCTTTGCCGCTGGTGGGATGCAACAGACCCGCGAGCATTTTCAACGTGGTGGTCTTGCCCGCGCCGTTCGGACCGAGAAACCCAACCAACTCTCCCGGGGCAACCGAGAACGTAACATCCTTGACGGCCAGGGTCTGCTCGTAACGGCGATGAAAAAGCCCTTTGATGGCGCCGCCAAAACCCGGTTCCTTCTTGTAAGTGCGGAAGGCCTTTGTCAGGCCCTGCACCTGGATGACCGGGGCGGTCGTGGTTTGCAAAGTTGTTGGCGCTCGATTGTGCAAGCGGGCTTATGGTTCCCCATACTTGGAGCGGAGTCAATTTTTGCGAGTGAAGAAATCATGCCAGGCCGGATGCATCACACCGAGGAAGCTGACTGGTGGACTGGAGAAGCCAGCGTGTTTTCCGGTGCGGGCTGGTTCAATGTCGAAGATGGAAATCAATTGTGAAGCACGCTCCGCACAATTGAAATCAGGGGTCCAAAAGTAAAAAGGCATCCAATCGCCAGCCACGCAAACGTGCCAAATGTAGGACCGGTTTCGAGCACCGATTGTTCGGGATGGCGTGGGTTGTAAAATACCTTTACCTTTTTGCCGGGAGAGTATTGTTGCGCCATGTTTTGAGCGGAGTCCTCAAAGCCAGAGGAGAAATTACCCTCGTTGATGTTCTCTGAAACATGGCGGTCCGGACCGACCCAGTATTCGTAAGAAATTTGCGGATGGAAGCCTTGGAACTTTGCACCGCTTTTCACAATCCTTAATTTCGTGATCGTGCCCTCCACCATACTCCAGGAACGGTTGCCGAGGCCTCTCTTCAACTGCCATAATCCGAACAAAAGAGGAACCAGTCCAACGAGCACGAGTGACAGATTGATGTAGAGTTCGGTACCCATTCCACTCATGGCGCTGTCATCGCACTTTTGGTAGTGCTGCTTCCCGCACTTCGGTTAGCGCTCGAATTCTCGAACCGGGCACCAACTACCTAAGCAACGCTTTTTCAAGAAACTGCACCGCTTGCCGCACGGCGGGATCCACTTCCATCCGGTCCTTCACCAGGCGGCAGGCGTGCAGGACCGTGCCATGATCGCGTCCGCCGAAGGCTTCCCCAATGGTGTTGAGGGAACTCTCGGTCATCTGGCGCGACAGGAACATAGCGATCTGGCGCGGGAAAGCGATGTTCTCCGGGCGGCGTTTGCTGGTCATGTCCGCCAGCCGGATGTCAAAATGTTCCGCGACCCGCTTCTGGATCGCCTCGATGTTGATGGCGAAACGGCCCTCCTCGTGCAACACCTCGCGCAGCAGGCCTTCCACCACTTCGACAGTCAATTTCCGTTCCGTCAGGCTCGCGTAAGCGGCCACTCGATGCAACGCTCCCTCCAGCCGCCGGATGTTGGCGCGAATCCGGTGCGCCAGGAAGTTGATGATGTCTTCCGGCAGTTCCACGCCGAGCGAAGCCGCCTTCTTGCGCAGAATCGCCAGGCGTGTCTCGATATCCGGCGGCTGCAAGTCCGTGACCAATCCCCATTCAAAGCGCGAAACCAGCCGGTGCTCCAGGTTCTGAATCTCGCTGGCGGGACGGTCGCAGGTCAGCACGATTTGTTTGCGGGCTTCGTGCAGGGCGTTGAACGTGTGAAAGAATTCCTCCTGGATGCGTTCCTTGCCGGCCAGAAACTGAATGTCGTCGATCAGCAGCACTTCGGTCTGGCGATATTTTTTGCGAAAACGGCCCAGGTTGTTGTTTTGGATGCCGTCGATGTATTCGTTGGTAAATTTTTCGGAGGACACGTAGGCCACGCGTGCGCCCTTCTTTTCGCCGGTCACATGCTGGCCGATGGCGTGGAGCAAATGCGTCTTGCCCAGCCCGACGCCGCCATAAAGAAACAACGGGTTGTAGGATTTCCCCGGCTGCTGCGCCACCGCGAGCGCCGCCGCATGAGCGAAGTTGTTATTGTTGCCGACGACAAAAGTGTCGAACGTGTTCTTGGGGTTGAATCCCAAATCAGTCGAGGCGCGTTCGAAGGCGAGATCCGCGGTCTTTGACTTGGCATGAGCCACATGCGCGGGGGCGGCGACGGTTGGGCCGCCGGGCGTGACCTTGAATCGCACCACCACTGGCCGCTCCGCCGCCCGGGTCAGGACCTCCTGCAACAAGCTCAGATAATTATCCTTAAGCCAAACCTCGCAAAAATCATTGGTCACTTCCAGGATGACACAGTCGCCTTCAAGGCTGTGCGCCCGCAAGGGAGCAAACCAAAGGTTAAAGGTGTCAGCGCTCAGCATGCTGCGCAATTGTTGCTGCGCTGCTGCCCAAATTCGTTCAGCGGAAGCATGCATAATTACTGTCCCGTTTGGCCCATCCACACGCATTTTATTCACCTCGCCCCGTTACGCGCCCGTAACACGCCGATGGCAGCCCTTTTTCCGGGCGAATTCCTTCGCCGATCAGGAAAAACCATTGTTTGCTGTCCGATCATCATTGCTTTAATCGTCTGCGCGTTACGCAAGTGTTTTACTCAGAACTACTTACACACCAACCCAACTCCCATCGCCCGCTTGACTCCGACCGACACGTTACGCCGGTTCAGTAAGTCTCACCGAGGTGCTTCTTTTTAATAAAAATAGAGGCGGTGTGCGAGGACAACATATTAACTCTTATTCGCAACTTATTCACACCGCATTTTTTCCTAATAAAATCAGGCGTTTTCTGAATCCCGGAGCCGAAAAAAGGGCACCTCGCAGGCGAGGTGCCCCTCGTCAAAATCAACCGGCTTACACGTCGTAATACAAAAAGAACTCGTACGGATGCGGGCGCAGGCGCAGCGCGTCATGCTCTTTGCGCTTGTGGCTCACCCACATCTCCAGAAAATCCTTCGTGAACACGTCGCCCTTGAGCAGGAACTGATGGTCCTTTTCCAGGTGGTCCAGCGCCTCGGCCAGACTTCCGGGCACGTTGGGCACCTTGGCCAGTTCCTCGGGTGGCAATTCGTAAATGTTCTTGTCCAGGGGTTCGCCCGGATCGATCTTGTTGATCACTCCGTCCAAGCCCGCCATTAGCAACGCCGTGTACGCCAGATAAGGATTGGCGGCCGGATCCGGCGGGCGATATTCAATGCGTTTGGCCTTGGGACTCTCACTGAAGGTCGGAATGCGAATGGCCGCGCTGCGGTTGCGCGCGCTATAGGCCAGGTTCACCGGCGCTTCATAACCAGGCACCAGGCGTTTGTAGCTGTTCGTCGTCGGATTGCAGATCGCGCACAGCGCCTTGGCATGCTTGAGCACGCCGCCGATGTAATACAACGCCATGGTCGACAGTCCCGCGTACTCCCTGCCCGCAAACAGCGGCTTGTCCTTCTTCCACAAGCTCTGGTGCGTGTGCATCCCGCTGCCGTTGTCTCCAAAAAGCGGCTTGGGCATGAAGGTCACCGTCTTCCCATGCTTCCGGGCCACATTCTTGATCACATACTTGTAGAGCATCATGTTGTCCGCCGTCTTGACCAGCGTGTCGAAGCGGAAATCAATCTCCGCTTGTCCGGCTGTGGCCACTTCATGGTGCTGACGCTCAATCTTAATGCCCAAGCTCTCCATCACCAGGCTCATCTCGGTGCGGATGTCCTGTTGCGTGTCCATGGGCGCCACCGGAAAATACCCCTCCTTATGCCGGATCTTGTAACCCAAGTTGGGCATCTCGTCCCGGCCGCTGTTCCAGATGGCCTCCTCCGAATCGACTGAGTAAAACGTGCCATTGCTCTTGTGATCATATTGCACGTTGTCGAAAATGAAGAACTCCGCTTCGGGACCGAACACCGCAGTGTCGGCAATGCCAGTGGAAGCCAGATATTTCTCTCCGCGCTGGGCGATGCCTCGCGGGTCGCGCGTGTAGGCTTCCTTGGTGCCGGTTTCGGCAATCGTGCAGGTCAGGCTCAGCGTCGGCACCGCGCAGAAGGGATCGATAAAGGCCGTGTTCGGATCGGGCATGGCCAGCATGTCGGAAGCCTCGATGCTCTTCCAACCGCGGATGGAGCTTCCGTCAAAACCAAAACCATCGGCGAAAACATCCTCAGTCAGTTCGCTGATCGGCACGCTGAAATGCTGCCAGGTGCCGAAGGTGTCCACAAACTTCACGTCCACCATCTTGGCGCCCTGCTTCCTGGCCATGTCAATGGCTTGCTTGGGTGTGCTCATTCGTAGTCTAAGTGTTAGTAGCTTCTGTCGTCGCAAAAAAACCCCTTGCGTTTCCTTACGAAGGGGAAATTCAACTATCAAACGGCCTGCTCGCCCGTCTCTTCCGTCCGAATGCGAATCGCGTTCTCGATCGAACTCACGAACACTTTTCCGTCACCGATCTTGCCAGTCTTGGCCGCTTTCACGATTGCATCCACTGCCGAGGCCACGACACCGTCACCCAGAACGACTTCAATTTTGATTTTGGGAAGGAAATCCACGGTGTATTCGCTGCCGCGGTAAATTTCGGTATGGCCCTTTTGCCGGCCAAAGCCCTTGACCTCGGACACCGTCATGCCCTCGACGCCAAGTTCCGAGAGGGCTTCCTTAACGTCTTCAAGTTTGAAAGGCTTGATGATGGCCTCGATTTTTTTCATGAGTTCGCTTCGTGCAGACAAATAATATCAGCCGGGGTGTCTCGCTGTAAACAGGAATATTTTTCATCATGGATCCAGCGCGGGCCAGCCGTCGCTTGTCCAATGCAACCGCCGGATTCCCAACTTGGCCGTGCCGCTGTCCTGGCCGTCGTAATAATGGTAACTGAGCCAATTGGTTCCTCCCACGGGAATGATTCCCGCATGGCCCGGCCCGATGAATCGGCCCTCCGTCTCCAGCAACAGGCTGCCTCTGTCCTGCAACATGTCCACGCCGGTTTTGTCGAGGTACGGACCGGTGATTTTGGCGCTGCGCCCCACGCGAATGTTGTAGGTGCTGTTCGTGCCACGGCAGCAGTGCTCCCAATTGACGAAAAGATAATAATACGGGTCTTCGCGCCAGATATACGCGGCCTCAATCGATCCGTAGTGCGCGAGTGAATGGATGGGGGCATTCGTTTTTCCGGGCTTTCCGGTGGCGGGATCGAGTTGCACGAGCTTGATGCCGCTCCAATAAGAACCAAATGCCAGCCAAAGGTTTCCGCTCGCGTCCCTCGTGACACAAGGGTCGATGGCATTGTAATCCTCGGCCCCGCCCGTCTGAATCACCAAACCTCGATCGGTCCAGTGATAGCCCGGATCAGCCGGATCGAGGGTGGGCGTCGTGGCCAGTCCGATGGCGGAAGTTTTGACGCCCCACGTCGAAACGGCGTAGTAAAGGTAGTACTGGTTGCTGTGCAGGATGATGTCGGGCGCCCAAAAAGTCCCGCGGTTGCCGATGATGGTGTTGGTGGTCCATTCCGGGATGGTGGGGAACACGCGCGGGCCCGCTTCCCAGGTTTTCAAATCCTTCGAATGCCGGGAGCGAAGCCCCGGGCCTGTGCCAAACACCCAGTATTCGTCCTTGCACTTGATGATCGTCGATGGATCGTGGATCGAATACTCCCCCTGGAGAACCATCGGTTCGGCGTGCAATTTGCAAACCGCAATCGCGCCCGCCACGCGCAAGACGATCCGAAGAACTGGCGCTCGGCGAAAAAAATCAGGTTTCATAGCCAATTTTCGACGCAAACCACCCCCCGGCCCTTCAAGTTTTTTCCGCCGGGCTTGATCGGGGTGAGGAGGCCTTGGGGCTCTTTTTTGAAATTTTTACCTTAATTTGGTTTAATTTACTTTAATTTACCTTAATCCGGCCCTTCCAAGGCCAGAAATGCGTGAATTTCACGCGCCCAGGGCAAGGGTGGGCATTCTTTTTTTTCGAGGCCGGACTAACCCGGATTAAGTCGGACTAACCCGGACCTGCTTTAATTTCGGTTTAATTTGGCTTAGAATCTATCCCGGTAGGGCGGGCAGTCCCCTGTCCGCCGTCGGCGCGCACGGAGTAACGCGCCCTACCGAGATAGGCTCTTAATTGGTCCAACCCCGCGCTCTTTGGGGTTCGAACCGGGCCATGGCCCATGACTGCGCCTCGACGGGCATGCGAAGACCACAACCGGGTGATACGGTTTCGCCGGCAAGAACCGTTCGCTAACCGCAAAATGTCAAAGATCGCCCGCAGCCCGGAGGGCCACGCCCCATCAACTTCGTTGTTTACCAAACCCGCGCCCCCTGTCAAATTAAATCTTTATAAATCTGTATTGCTCGTGAAGAAGCGCAGATTCCCAAACCGGCCCGCCCCGATCCTGTCGGGGCTGTATCGCCGATTTCCAAATCGGCAGAAAATTGAACCGGTTTGCCTTGGTGCTGCGTTATCTGGAAGACCGCAGCCTCCGTGAATTAGGTGCAATCCCTGTGTGGATGAAGACGCCGCGCAGAAGCGGGTTTCCCGCGCCCGAGCAGGCCCAGCAATAACGCGAGTATCGGAGTTCCTGCGGCCGAACAATTAGAATTTCACATACGCCGCCAAGCCCTGCACGCCCCCTTCGCGTCCGAACCCGCTTTCCTTGTAGCCGCCGAAAGGACTCGTCGGGTCAAACTTGTTGTAAGTGTTCGCCCACACCACGCCCGCGCGGAGTTTGTTGGCCAGCTTGAAAATCTTGCTGCCTTTATCCGTCCACACACCGGCGCTTAAGCCATAAGGCGTGTTGTTGGCGCGCTCGAAGGCCTCCTCGGGCGTGCGGAACGTCATCACACTGAGCACGGGGCCGAAAATCTCCTCCTGCGCCACGCGATGCGAGGCCGTGACGCCGGTCAGGAAGCTGGGCGGATACCAATAGCCGCGCTCGGGCAGCGCGCAACGTGGCTGCACAAGTTCCGCGCCTTCGTCCACGCCGCTTTGCACGAGAGCGCGAATCTTCTCCAGTTGCGGCTTGGAATTGATCGCGCCAATGTCCGTGTTCTTGTCGAGCGGATTGCCGACGCGCAGAGTTTGAATGCGGTCGCGCAGCTTGCGAATGACCGTGGAATACACGCCCTCTTGCACCAGCAAACGCGAACCGGCGCAGCAAACATGGCCCTGGTTGAAATAAATCCCGGCGATAATGCCTTCGACCGCCTGATCAATCGGCGCATCCTCAAAAATGATGTTCGCTGCTTTCCCGCCAAGTTCGAGCGTGAGCTTCTTGCCGCTGCCCGCGAGCGACTTGGCAATCAGCTTGCCCACTTCAGTCGAGCCGGTGAAAGCGATCTTGTCGATGCCCGGATGCCCAACGATGACCGCGCCCGTTTCGCCCGCGCCGGTGACGATGTTCACCACGCCCTCCGGCAATTCCGCCTCCTGAAAAATCTGCGCCAGCCGTAATGCCGTGATGCTGGTGGTTTCGGCTGGCTTGAGCACCACCGTGTTCCCGCACGCGAGCGCCGGGGCGATCTTCCACGCCGCCATCAGCAACGGAAAATTCCACGGAATGATTTGGCCCGCCACACCCAACGGCTGCGGTTTCCGCCCGGGAAACGCGTATTCCAGCTTGTCTGCCCAACCCGCATGATAAAAAAAGTGCGCCGCCACCAGCGGCAGGTCCACATCGCGGCTTTCCTTGATGGTCTTGCCGCCGTCCAAAGTTTCGAGCACGGCCAATTCGCGCGATTTCTCCTGGATGATGCGCGCGATGCGATAAAGATATTTTCCCCGCTCACGACCGGGCATGCGGCCCCAAACCTTCTCGAACGCCCGTCGGGCGGCCTTGACCGCGCGATCAACGTCCGCTTCGGCCCCTTGCGCGATCTCCGTCAGTTTCTCTTCCGTCGCTGGATTGATCGAATCAAAATATTTCCCGGTGGACGGCGCGACAAATTTGCCGCCAATGAACATTTCGTGCCGGGGCGCGATTTTGATGTACTTAAAATCCTCCGGCGCGGGCGCGTAATCCCATTTGCCGCCGAAATTGAGACGACGCTCATTCAAGGGAACAACACGGGGCGAAACGGCCGGGGCATGATTGGATCCGACGGCGACTTCCAGGCGCTTCGGTTTGCGTGCGACCCGAACGCGGCCGGTTTTGGGACTTTTCTGCATGGAGAGGTTTTAAGCTCTGGGCGCTGGCTTGCCAAGCCGCTACTTCCGCAAATTGTTCATTGAACGCGTGATGAGGCTCGGCTCGCCCGCGCCGCGCAGGCGGCGCAGCGTCATAAACAACAAAGCCAGGGCGGCGATAAGCAGAGTGACTCCGGCAATGAGCAGAATCTTCGACCGTCCGGCAACCACCGGAACCGCAACCGCGGTTTGAATGGGCGTTGGATTGGGCTTTGCTTTAGGCACGCCCGCCGGGGCGGAGGGCGAGTTCGAGTTCTGCGGACTCGCAGTCATTTTTGCAAACTCGGGATTGGCCGATTTGGGGGTCGAAACCACGGGAGATTTGACCTGGACTGGTTCCGCAGGTTCTGGAGCTTTCGGCGGTGGCACTGGAACGGTGTTGGGTTTAGTCGGCGCCAGAGCCGGAATCGCCGGCTGTGGCCCGCGCCGCACCGGGGGATCCGGCAACGGCCTTGCCGGCGGATTCATGACGAGCGCTGCCTGCTCCTGCGGTTTCGCCGGTTGGGCGCGAACGACCGGAGGCGGAGCCGGTGTGACCACGGGCGATTGAACAACTTCCGCTTTCGGCACAACCGCCGCCGGCGTTGGGGGAGGAACACTCGTTGCGGGCGCTGCCAAAGGCGCTGGAACCGGCGCCGGCGCCGGCGTTGGAGGCGGCGTGACGACAGCCACAGGCGGCGGCTCGGAAGCCTTGGGCGCGACGGTTGGCGGAGGAGTTTGAGGCTCCGTCTTTTCGACGCGAGCTGCCGCCACGTTTTTAATGGCAATCGGCAATTCCGGAATCACCACCGGCCAGGGCAGCGCATTCACCGTGTATTTCAGGAACTTACCGTTGCGCGCTTGCAAAACAGTAACGATGGGCATGGGGTCCCGCTTCATGTCGTTAAGCGCGCGCTGATAAGCATCGTTTATTTCCCCGTCGAAGGGCGTGCCTTGCATCGGGCTCTTGCCGGTCGAAAACAGAATAATAGTGGTGACCTGCGGGCCTTTAATCACCTCGGCCACGCCATCCATGACTTTGTCAACCCGGCTGCCCTTGCGGCTGGGCTGTTCCTTGAGAAACTGCACAATGCGCAAAAACGTTTCGTCTTCCTGGCCCTCAGTCCAGACTTGGAGCGGAAAGAACCCCGCGTGCAGCTCTTCGTCGAAACTCCAAACGCCCAGTGAATCTCCGTAATGCAACTGCCCGCTGCCCCGGGATTCGAGAACTTCCCGCGTGGCCTTTTGCACCGCGGCCAGTTGACGATGCATGGGTGTGGAAATGTCGTAGATGCACAGGAAACGATTAGGCGGACCCGCCGCCGGCCTGACGCTTTGCGCCCGCAACACCGGCGCAAACAGCCCGCCACCAAAGGCAATCAGGCCAAGCGCAAAAAACATCCGAACATTCCGCCAACGAAATGTGCGGCCACCCGGCGTAAGCCAGTCATTCAAAAATGCACCCATGCAGGATAACCAATACCAGAAAAGCCCCAAACGCCAAGAGCCAAGCTCAAGAAAAAACTCCAGGCAGCCAGGGGACGCGCTGACCGTTTTAAGGTTTGGAGTTTGGAAATTCTCTGGATGTTGGTGGTTGGTGCTTGGAGTTTTTCTGGTGTTTGGTTTTTTGATGTTTTCGCGAAGCGATCATTTCGGCCTTTTGAACCGATTCTGCTCCTTTCGATTGTACACCTTGATCTCGCCCTCGAGTTCAGCCAGCGTGCTTTCAACCGTCTGGATGAAGCTTAAACAGCTTGACGCCATCCCGCCCATGGCGATCACCGTATCGCGCTCGGCGTGGTCATCCGTAACCGCCAGCACCTCGCCATAAGCGCTCAAACGATGAGCGGCGCGCTCGATGACATCATCCGCCGTCCGCCCGTCCCGCGAGTAAAGAATCTCCAATTCACGCGTCGATTCCACCGCGGCAGTAACACGAGGATCCGCATTCGCGCCATCGAAGACGATGGTAATGGGCGTGCCGATGGCATCGCGATAAAGTGTCAAGCGATGAACCAATTCCTCCCGCGCCGCGGCGGAGTAGCGCGGCCTGCCCGGAGCCAGCTCCGGCCAATTGTGCAGGAGGCTGTAGCCGTCAACCAGGATGCGCACCAACGCCATGGGAGTACGATAATCGAAAGCGCACCGTTTCACAGCAGGAAAACGATTGAGGGATACACCTGAATGAGTCATCGATCGCAAGAATATGCTAGAATAGCACCCATGAAACCGAACACTTCACCTTGGGAAATCGCACGGCCTTGCACTGCCGACTGGGAAAAAATGCGCGGAGATGACAAGCGACGGTTCTGTGAGCACTGCCAAAAATTCGTCCACAATGTTTCAGCGATGAGCCGAACCGAAAGGGCTGCCTTTGCCAGCCCTGCCAATAGGGGAGAGTGTGTCCTCTATTGCCAGCGCACCGACGGCAAAGTAGCAAACCTTTCGCTTTTAGTCCGGCTCCGCCGGTGGTTTCCGTTTCTCCGATTGGCGTGTTGGTCGGCGTTGGTCGCACTCCTGCCTGTCGCACTTACGGGATGCATGGGAGTGCGTTGTCGGCCTGGCGACATGCGGCCCATTCAACCGAATGCCACGCCGACTTCATCTCAGACCACTGGCCAAAGCAGCCGTGTTGAGCCGCCACGCTGAAACATATGCATGGGATAGTAAGCGGGCCACTCAATCCCCGTTCTTAGCTGTAACGACGCAGTTGGATCGGGGCGCGTGTGCTCCCCAAAATCAACCGCTGCATCGTTACGGCTTAGGCGGCCAAACAACCCCATCCAACTCCTTGGGCAATTGTTTTGGGTCCGTCGGATACACGAGCTTCCAGTCGAGCGTTTCGCCCGCCTCCAACTCTTTCTCGGGCGCGCCGATGATCAACCAGAGCACCTCGGTGTCCGTGTCATTGAACACCTGGCGCACGTGTTCCGGCCCAACCAGCACTCCTCCGTGCTTTGGCACCGTGAGGGTCTGCTCGCCGATGCGCATGCGCCCGATGCCTTCGACCACAAAATAAAATTCCTCCATTTTGGGATGCCGATGGAGCGTGTTGGCGCTCTTCGGTGGAAACCGCCACAGCCTGGCCCCCAAAATCTCGCTCTTGGTTCGCTCCAGAAAATCCGCATTCGGGATTTGCATGAGATTCGACGGCCTCCAGGAGAGGTCCTCCGGTTTGATGAGAAAATAACCGTCTGTTGGTTTCATAATCGGTTTTCATCATACGACCTGCGGTTCATTATCGGAATATAAAACCAGCTCGAGGCTTCCGGTCCGCGCAGTTCGTCCACGCGGCAGGACGGCCACTGAGCACAGGCGTCTCTCGCAGGCAATCCGGACTTTGGACTTTATCTCCTCCACACCAGACTTGCCTTTATGCGCCGCGGGATGGATTAATATTCGTGAACCCCGCGCGGTCGAACCGCGAAGCATTTGTGCGCGGCAGAATAAATAATATCACCGCCGCCAGCGTCAGTCGTTTAGGCATGAGATTCGGATGTTATCGAGCGCTGCTCTGCGTCCTGTTGCTCCCCGGAGCGCCGGGAGCGGGTTCCGCCCTGGCCGCGACCACCACGAACGCGCTTCAGTTCAACCGCGATGTCCGCCCCATTCTCTCCGAAAATTGCTTCGTTTGCCACGGCCCGGACAAGAACAATCGCAAGGGCAAACTTCGCCTCGATGTCCGCGAGGTCGCGCTCGAAAAAGGCGCCATCGTGCCCGGCAAGCCGCAGGAAAGCGAACTCGTCAGCCGCATCTTCAACACCAACGAAGACGACCTGATGCCGCCCCCGGCGTCGAACAAGAAACTCACTTCGGCGCAAAAGGAACTGCTTAAACAATGGATTCTCGAAGGCGCGCAATACCAGCCTCATTGGGCCTACATCAAGCCAACGCGGCCGGAAATCCCCGCCACCCATGACGCGCGCTGGGTGCGCAATCCGATCGATGCCTTCGTGCTGAGCGCGCTGGAAAAGCGAGGCATCCAGCCATCGCCGGAAGCCGAACGGCGCACCTTGCTGCGGCGCTTGAGTCTCGATTTGACGGGATTGCCGCCCACCCCCGCGGAAGTGGCCGCCTTTGCCAAGGACAAAAGCTCGACCGCGTGGGAACGCGCCGTGGACCGCCTGCTCGCCTCGCCCCATTTCGGCGAGCGCATGGCCGTCCCGTGGCTGGATGTCGTGCGCTTCACCGACACGGTCGGTTACCATGGCGACCAGAATCAAAACATTTTCCCGTATCGCGATTACGTCATCAACGCGTTAAACCGAAATAAACCTTTCGATCAGTTCACCATCGAACAATTGGCGGGCGACCTGTTGCCAAACCCGACCACGGAACAAATCGTGGCAACCGGTTTCAACCGCCTGAACATGATGACGCGTGAAGGCGGCGCGCAACCCAAAGAGTATCTCGCCAAATACGCCGCTGATCGCGTGCGCACAATTTCCACCGCCTGGCTGGGCTCGACCATGGGATGCTGTGAATGCCACGACCACAAATACGACCCGTTTCTCACGAAGGATTTTTATCAAATGGAGGCTTTCTTTGCGGACATCAAACAATGGGGCGTTTACATGGATTACGCGTACACCCCCAATCCCGATTTGAAGGGTTTCAGCAACGACCATCCCTTTCCGCCCGAGATTGTCGTGGACAGCCCGTACTTGAAGCAGCGCATCGCCCGGCTCAATGCCGGAATCAGCAACGCTGTCGAGTCCGCGTCAGAGCCATTAAAATCGGATCCAAAAAAACGCGAAACGTTCGAGGCGTGGCGCAGCCAGAGCCGCGCATTCCTGGAACAATGGCCGGACGGTTGGGCGGCCCCCAAGCCGGCCGTGGCGCTAAAAACCAAGGATGCCAAAACCGTCTCCACCACGAACTACACGATCCAAGCCGACTCGACGGTTACATTCGGCAGCACGGAAAAGGAGAGCACGCGACTCACGCTGCCGCTTACAAACATGTGGGTCGCCGCGATCCGGCTCGAAATTGTGCCGCAGGCAGGCGCAGCCGGGCAGGCGGGCATGAAAAAGAAGCGCAACGGGACCGCCATCACCCTGGCCGCCACCTTGAAACACAAGGACGCCCAAACCGAAACGAAATTGACGTTCAACTTTGCCGACGCCGATCAAAAAGAGGATGTTTATCGAATGAGTTTGCCGGTCATCGGCGTGAAGGATTCGTGGCAAATCTCGCCGGAGCATGATTTGCAAACCGGGGTGTGGGTCCTTGAAAAGCCAATTGCGGTTTCAGCCGGTGATACCTTGACCGTGAACCTGGGCAACGCCCTCGTCGCCTCCGCGCGTGCCAGCGTGACTCCCTTTGCCGCCGATGATCCGCTGCGCTCGGGTCTGGGCGAACCGTTTCGCCGGGCATTGGCAAAAAACAATTCCCGGCGCACACGCGCCGAAACCGAATTGGTACACCACACCTATCTGCTGGGCACAGCCTGGAACGACGAGGCATTCGCCAAAGCCCGAGCCTTGGCGCATGACGTGCGCGAATGCCGCGGTGGCCGCGCGTTCACCATGATCACCGAAGCGCGCCCGCCCTTGACCACCCGCGTCCTGGCGCGCGGCAACTGGCAGGATGAAAGCGGCGAGGTGGTCGAGCCCGCGCCTCCGCATTTCCTTCTGCCAACCGCTCAACCGAAAGACCGCCGCCTGAACCGTCTCGATCTCGCCCGCTGGCTGGTTTCGCGCGACAATCCGCTCACCGCCCGGGCGGTGATGAATCGTTACTGGAAGGAATTCTTCGGGCGCGGACTCTCGTCGGTCGTGGATGACCTCGGCGCCCAGGGCGAACCGCCGTCACATCCCGAGTTGTTGGATTGGCTGGCGGTCGAGTTCATGGACAGCGGCTGGGACGTGAAACACATGGTCAAGCTGATGGTCATGTCTGAAACCTATCGGCAAGGTTCCAACCAACGGCTCGATTTGAAAGAGATCGATCCCGTCAACCGGCTGCTCGCCGCCCAGAACCCGCGGCGGCTCGAAGCGGAATTCGTGCGCGACAACGCGCTCTCGATCGCCGGCCTGCTGAACCTGGACATCGGCGGACCCAGCGCCTACCCGTACCAGCCGCCCGGCTACTATGCCAACCTGCAATTTCCAAGCCGCGACTATCATCCCGACCAGGACGAGCAGCAATATCGCCGCGGGGTTTACACGCACTGGCAGCGGACGTTCCTGCAGCCGATGCTCGCCAATTTCGACGCCCCGGCCCGCGAGGAATGCACCGCCAGCCGCATCGTTTCAAACACGCCGCAACAGGCATTAACCCTCCTGAACGATCCGACTTTCGTGGAATGCTCGCGCGTCTTTGCGCAACATTTGCTCGCGCAGAAATGCGACGGTGACGAACAACGAATCGGCCTGGCCTTCGAGCGCGCGCTCGCCCGCCCACCCAGGGACAAGGAGGCGAAATCCCTCGAGCAGTTTTTGCAGGAGCAGCGCCGGGAATGCGAAGAAGATCGCGACGGCTCGGGCAAACTGGTCCACATCGGCAACGCGCCGACGGCGAAGGACATGGATACCACGGAATTGGCGGCATGGACTGAAGTTTGCCGGGTCATTTTGAATCTGCACGAAACAATCACGCGCTATTGATTTAGCATGACGATGCCTTCTCATTAACCGCTCGTTTCCAACGGGGGATCAATGAGTAGGCGTCCTTTGGACACACTCTTTGCCTCTGCAGCCCGCTCAAAAATTGAGCTGTGCGCGACTTCACTTGGTTCTCCATAACAGTCTTGCAATCCCGTGCAGTAATGGTTTGCTTCCCTTACGCGCGCCGGGCGCGGCTGCATAGGACATGGAAAACGCCGTTCATTTGAAATGTGCCTGCGGTAATTGCGGCGAGATCATCGAGTATCTTCCCAATGCCGCCGGACAGCTTGTCCAGTGCCCCAAGTGCAAGGAGCGAAGCCAACTTCCTGTTTCCTCGCCCGCGGAACCCGTTGAAACCGGATCCAAACCGCCGCCCGCCTGTCTCGCGTGCGGATCGCTGCTAGACCTCGAGGACCTGACCTGCGCCAACTGTGACCGGCGGCGGCGGAATCGCGCTGTCCTTTGGGGCTTGGGCTCCGCATTCGGTTTGCTGGCCATCGGCACGGTCATTCTGGGCATCCTCAACCGACCGGCCAAAAAACCCGCTCCCAAGCCTGCTTCGACTGTGATCCTCGCCCAACCGGTGGTCCGGACGCCCAAATCCCTCAACGATTTGAAAATCGGAAAGTTTTACCTGCAACAGCAGCGCGGCAGCCCCCTGATTCTGGCGGTGGGCGAAGTCCAAAACATCTCCCAAAACGTCCATTTCAAAGTGCGCGTGGATATGGATCTGTTCGACGCCAGAGGCGCCAAGATCGCCACCATCAGCGACGTCAATAACCTGATCCGCCCCGGCGATCGCTGGCAACCGTTGGTGAAGGTCACCGATTCGCGGGTGGTTGGCGTCCGCTTCGCCGGGATCAAGGAAGAACCATAACTCCGCAACGGAGAACAGCAGCGGTGCCCTCCCTCAGTGCCGAATAAACCCAGCTCCGAATTGGTACGGAAGAATACTCCGTATTAATAGGCACGAACGCATACCCCCTATCCCTTGACTTCACCCCGGCAAAATTCGATAAATACACAGGTTTTAGCGCCTGCCATTAGCGGGTGTCTAATTGCCGATATGGATAACGCCGGGTCGCAGGTTTAGGAGTAAGCCGGGCCAAATTGCAATAACGCTATTGTCAAAAATCATGGAAGGAATGTTTATGCGCCCTGCCGATGGACGCACTTGCTTCGGGGCCAGCCGCGTTACGCCGGCAGTCCCAACCGCGCTTGTTTCCTTCCGGTAAGCGCCGGAATATATTGGCCTTTAAAGACGTTCTGCGGATGAACCCAAGGCAAACCACGACTGCATGGCTCGCTTTGCTGTTCCTGTTGTTCGCCGCCCCGGCGTCGGATCAAGCTGCAAGCTGCCTCCAACCGCCCGCGAATCTCGTCGGTTGGTGGCCGGGCGACGGGAACGCCAACGACATTGCGGGCACCAATGAAAACGGCACGCTCATGGGTGGCGCCATCGCAACAGCGGCGGGCTTGGACGGGCAAGCGTTCAGTTTCGATGGCACGAGCGGGTTTGTGCAAATTCCCGACTCGCCCGCCCTCGACCCCGCCAATCTCACCATCGAAACCTGGGTGCGTTTTGCTTCGTTGGATTCATCGGGGTTCGGTGCGCCCGCAGGCGACCAATACATGGTCTTCAAGCAAAACAGCCATGCGACCACTTTTGAAGGTTATGACTTGAGCAAGACGCGGGTTGCCGGCGGCGACGTGTTCCGGTTCCTCCTGAGTTCCGCGGCGGGCCAGTCCGTGGAAATCCATTCGACCACCTTCCTGACCGCCGGCGTTTGGTATCATGTCGCCGCCGTGCGCGGGTCCAACTTCGCGC
Source organism: Verrucomicrobiota bacterium (assembly GCA_021325145.1). Lineage (GTDB taxonomy): Bacteria > Verrucomicrobiota > Verrucomicrobiia > Limisphaerales > Pedosphaeraceae > JAJPHR01. The sequence continues at coordinate 100,351 of JAJPHR010000022.1, forward strand.
AGATCTACGTCAACGGCCACTTGCAAAGCCAGGCCAGTGTCAGCTTCCCCCAGGATTACGGGACGCAGCCGCTTTACTTTGGGACCACGGGCGCATCCTATTGGGACCGCAAACTTAACGGGATGCTGGACGAGGTTTCGCTCTACAACCGGGCGCTGAGTTCCAACGAAATCGCCGCCCTCTATGCCGCGGGCGCGGCCGGCAAATGCAAAACGCCGGTTGCGCCGATCATAACCAATCAGCCGCAAAACTTGAGCATTCACGCCGGAAGCAACGCCCTGTTCACGGTAACCGTCGTCGGAACTGCGCCGCTCAGCTATCAGTGGCAATTTGGGAATACGCCCATTACTGGCGCCACCAACGCGAGCCTCACGCTTACCAATGTTCAACTGACCAACAGCGGTGGTTACGTGGTCGTGATCACGAACATCGCAGGTTCGGCGACCAGCGCAGTGGCGACGTTGACCGTGCTGGCCCCGCCCGTGATTACCACGCAGCCGCAGAACTCGACGAATGACCTCGGCACGACCGCCACATTCACTGCCAGCAGCACTGGCACGGCACCACTGTTCTACCAGTGGTCGCAAAATGGCAGCGCGCTGGCGGACAATGCCCGAACCAGTGGCTCGGCGGGCAACGTGCTCACCATCTCAAACATCCAACCGTCCGACGCCGGTTCGTATGTTCTGGTCGTGAGCAATAGTTTCGGTACTGCCACCAGCACGGCCGTAGTTTTGGCAATCTCCGGTCCGCCAGCCATCGTCAACCAGCCAGCCGGACAGAGTGCGCTGTCCGGCACAAACGTCAGCTTTAGCGTCCTGGCCGTGGGCTCTCAACCATTGAGTTACCAATGGCTATTGGGGAATACGCCCCTGGCCGGCGCGACCAACACAAGCCTGACGCTCACGAACGTCCAGTTCACGAATGGCGGCAGTTACACCGTGGTGATAACGAATATCCAGGGTTCGGCAACCAGCGCAGTGGCCGTATTGACTGTCCTTGCGCCGCCCGTACTGACCGCCCAGCCGCAGAGTTCGACCAACCACGCCGGCACGACAGCCAGTTTCAGCGCCACCAGCATCGGTACCGCGCCGTTGCTGTACCAATGGCTGCAAAATGGTGTTGCCCTGACCGACGGCGCCCGGATCAGCGGCTCGACGAGCAATGTGCTTGGCATTTCCAACCTGCAACCCACCGATGCCGCCGCTTATGTGCTCACCGTCAGTAACAGCTACGGCGCAACCACCAGCACGGCTGCCGTTTTGACGGTTTCAGGGCCACCCGCGATCCTCACCCAGCCACTCAGCCAGGGTGTGTTTGTCGGCGCGAATGTCAGCCTTGGCGTCCTGGCTTCCGGCACGCAGCCATTGAGTTATCAGTGGATGAAGAATGGCGCAAATCTGGCCGATGGCGGCAATCTCTCCGGCTCCCAGTCCTCGGCTTTGGCCCTCGCCAGCGTCCAAACCAACGCTTCCGCCAACTACCAGGTGATCATTACCAACAGCGAAGGCTCCGTTACCAGTGCGGTGGCCACACTCGTGGTGTCGCCCCAACCGAGCGTGATTGGAGCCGGTGCTGTGGTGCTCGTCAACTCAAGCAGCCCGAAATACCTGGACTTCCAACATTTCATTCAGCCCTATCTCGACACGTTCGGCGTCCCCTACACCGTGCTCGACATTGCCTCGAACTCGATCGGCACAAACCTGGCCCACTATGCTTCGATCATCATCGGCCACAAGCTGTTGGACACAAATGGCGTTTACTTGAACAGCCTGGCCCAAAGCAATATTTCGCTTGCCGTCTCCAATGGGACCGGGCTGGTTAATTTCGACTCCGCACTGTCGGTGGGCAGCACGCCTCGGTATGGGTTCATCCAAAACATTTTCGGGTTCGGCTACGGAGCTTCCACGTCGGGCACGAATGTCACCCTTCCTCCAACGCAACCTTCCGCCCAGATGCACTACATCACCGCGCGGCATCAACCCAACGACTCGCTCACGCTCTACAGCAATATGAGCCTCGCGACCCTGACGTTGCCGTCGAATGTGACCGCGGTCGCTCTAAGCAGTGGCAAACCACTGCTGGCCATCAATCAATACGGGCAAGGCCGCGCGGTGCAGTGGGCAAGCTATGATTGGATTTCGGTTTACGTCAAGGGCCCGGTCGCGGGTCTGGACGACCTGGTTTGGCGCAGCCTGGTCTGGTCGGCGCGCAAGCCGTTCGTCCTGCGGGGCATGCCCAACTTTGTCACCATGCGAGTGGACGATGTGTCCGGTCCGTTCACTTGGGTGCACTCGGCCAACGCCTTTGGATTCAAACCGTTTCTAGCCTTGTTCGTCAGCAACGTTACCGCCGCGTCCGCCGTCGATTTGCGCGGCATGGTTACGAATGGCCTGGTCACGACTTCGATCCATTCCTGGACCGACACGAGTTTCTTTTATTACGATCATGACCATGGGCAGGCGTGGCCGGACAATGTGATCTCCAACAACTTCGCCATGGGCACCGCGTGGCACGCCACCAACCATATCCCAATTTCCAAAATGATGATCGCCCATTGGTCGGAGATGGGCAGCAATTCCTTCGCCGGCTTGAAAGCCTGGGGAGTCGAATATGTGCTCATCGAGATTCCCCCGGGCGTGCAGGAATATATCACGCCTCCCGCTCCCTGGCTGACCGCCGGCCCCTACCGGCTCTACGAAACCCCGCTCGCCGGGGAAAGCCTTAACCCGATGTTCTACGCCGACTTCCTCAACGTGCCGGGACATCCCGAGTTCAACGGCCAGTTCTTTGATCCTTACACGGAGATTCGCGATGCCTATGCCGGCACGGTTGCGGAGGGCGGTGATTGGGCGCCGGATACGGATGTGGGCGGCAGCGTGGACCGCGGCACCAAACAGATCCAGCGCGGATTGGACAGCATGACTCTCGGGAACGTCTTCACTCATGAACGATACCCGTCGTCCCTGAGTGATTCGACCTGGCGGCTCATCCTGCAAGGGATCTCCAACAACCTGGCCGCTTATAATCCCATCTACGTGACCATGGACTATGCCAACCAATACCAACGGGCCAAGCGCACCTCCCGGCTTCTGGATGGCGAGTACGATCGCACCTCCGGACAGATCACCCTGACGTTCTCCGGCAAAGCGGATATGGACACGACCGTCCAGGTATTCATTGGCGCGGATAGCGGCATCACCAACAGTTACGCCACCATCCCGTCATTTCTCAGCGGCAGCACCAACACCGTCGCGGTTTCGAACGTGCCGCCGGTGATTACCACCCAACCCCGGGACGTTGCGGTGGCCGCCGGAACCGGCGCCACTTTCTCCGTCGCGAACACCGGTTCGTGGCCGTTGGCGTATCAGTGGTTGTTCAATGGAATCAACATCACCGGCGCAACAAACATCGGCTACACCGTGCCCCAGGCGCAGCCCACCAATGTCGGCGCTTACTCGGTCATCGTTAGCAATCAAGTCGGAGTGGCGGCCAGTTCGAATGCCATGTTGACGATTATCCTGCCTCCGACCATCACCAACCAGCCAGCCGACTTAACCGTCAGCGCGGGCAGCAATGCCGCGTTCATCGTGGGCGTCGCCAGCAGTGTGCCCGTTACCTATCAGTGGCTTCTCAATACCACTAATATTCCCAATGCCACCAATTCCATCTTTTTCCTGCCCGCGGCGCAGACATCCGATGCAGGAACTTACTCAGTCGCGGTGAGCAACATGGCTGGCGCTGTCATCAGTTCAAATGCCCAACTCACCGTGGTTGTCCCGCCTGTTTTGACCAACCAGCCCGCCAGCCTTGCCGTGAATGCCGGGACGGGCGCGGCCTTCAGCGCGGGCGCATCGGGCAGCGCGCCGCTCGTCTATCAGTGGCAATTCAACGGCACCAATCTCACGAACGCCACCAATTCCAGCTACAGCCTGCTGGCGGTCCAGGCGTCCGATGCCGGGACTTACACTGTAAGCGTAACAAACCTCGCCGGTTCAGCGACCAGTTCCAATGCCATCCTGACTGTCATCGTTCCCCCCGTCATTACCAACCAGCCTGCCAGTCAGACCGTCAACGCCGGCAGTGATGTCACGTTGACTGTGGGAGTGTCGGGCAGCCAGCCTCTCAGCTATCAATGGCAGAAGTGGGGACGCAACCTTTCCGGGGCAAC
>JAJPHR010000005.1 GCA_021325145.1 Verrucomicrobiota bacterium
CCTTTTGGAAGTGCTGGGCAATGTGCTCTCCGAGTATTGGGCGCTGTTCATGCCGTTGATGGCATTTTTGATCGCCGTGGTTTTGGCAATCACTCCTTCCTTGGTTTTGTCCCAAGCACGAACGGCAAACAGCACATGAAAAGGAATGGTGTGTCCCTGCATCAAGGCGGCGATTTTTCGCTGCTTTTTTTCCATCACCGTCAAGAGCGAGAGCTTCTTCTCGCTGGCATAATCTCCGGCGATGCGGTCGTGCTCCTTTTCCTCCTTGGAAATCTCCCGGCGCACCGGCAGCGGGTCGAGATTCACCGTAATCGTGTAATCCAGCAGTCGGAGACTGGTGAGCCGGTGAATGATTCCGGGGTAGGTTGTCTTCGGCCAACGCGACAGCACGATGAGCGAGTGGTAACGCCCGTCCATGAAAAATCCGAAATCGGCCTGGCCATTGCCCTCCGAATGCCAGCAATTCTCCTGGATGGACAACTCCGGGTCGAATCCATCAATTGGGTCGTAATCGAAACGGTCTGACAGCGACGGATTGAGGAATGTCATGTAATGCCGATAATGGTCGGCGTCCTTCATCGGAATGATCCGCGCACCCTGGCCGGCGAAAATGCCCGCGAGCATTTCGTGAACATGCTCAAATTCCGCTTTGAACTGCGCCAAAAGCTGTTCGTAATACTCGGTGAGCGCCGTTTTTGACTGAATCCCCCTCGGTGACGATTCGATGCGCCGCGAGATGTAAAAGACCAACCGTTGCCGCCGTAGTTTGCGATCAGCCATCATTTGCCAGTACCGCTCGAACCGCTGATTGCGGGAGCGGCGCGTCCACACATTTGTGGCCTTTTGCGTTTCCTCCTGATACCGCAGCAATTCCTGGCGGTAGTCGGAATCGCAAAAGAATTGGATTTGCAGTCGTTGCTGTTCGCCCAGCGAAGCGAGCATGAGCGAGAGTTGGTCCTGGAAGTCATTCAGTTCGCCGACCTGTGCGTTCGTCAGGTCCGGCGCTTCAAAGAGGAAGCCTTTGGAGACGTAACCGCCTTCCTTCAAAGAGTTGAAAACGATCAAATCATTGAGGAAATATCCATTGGGAGTTTGCTCAAACATAAAGGACGTTCAGGCTGCGTTTGTTGGTTCGGGCCAAAACCCGGTCCGCTCAACCAAAAATCGAGGCAATCCATGTCGTAGCCGGCAGGCTTGCCCTGCCGAAACACGAAGACGTAAATGGCGCACAGCGCCAGCGGCAGCGCCGCTATCAGGAGCGAAGTGAAGAAGCTCATTCGCATGACGCTGAAACAAACGAGAAGGATGATGACGGCCGCAAATGCCCCGCCCGCAATGAACCAGAACAGATTTCCGTCCAGACCCCATGTCTTGCCCTGGGAGTCGTCGGCGCTGTTGGTCTCCGTGAATCTGATGTCCGGGGTATTCATTGGAAAGAGCCGACATCAATGGCAGAACTGCCGATACCGAAGGCGGTGAACAGGGCTTTCACGATGACGGGCGCGCCCGCGATGATTAGGCCGCCGATGATCGAAAGTTTGCCCGAATCGGCGTCGCCGCGCCTGATGGCGAAGCCGCCGCTGACCACACAGATGGTGCCGAAGATGAATCCGATGAGCATGACGATGCCCAACGCCGATGAAGCCGCCGATGTGAGGCTGGTGCCGCCAGCGGCCTGCGCCAAAATGGGAGTGAACCCGCCGAACTTGGAAAGAAAAATACTTTTCATGTTGGCCTTTTTACACCTGCACCCCGCATGAGGTTGTTATGAAATCATTACAATCTTTTAGCTATCGTTGTGTTTGATTAGCGGCATGAAAACACTTCTGCCCGTTTTGGAGGAAAAATCTAATGTCTGCACGCGCCTACACGGCCTCGAAACATTTCTTCGCCAGCGCATTCGTGGGCAGAACCACGTTGTTCCGCGAGTGGTTTCGATTCTTCAACGCGGCGAACTCGGACTGACCAAGCCGACCAGGCCCCGTGGCAGTTTTTTACTGCTTGGCCCAACGGGTGTCGGCAAAACGGAGATCACACTCGCGTTTACTGAATTCCTGTTCGGGAAAGAAAAGCTCTCCCGCTTTGATATGTCCGAATACCAAACGCAGGAATCACTTGGACTGCTCCTGGGCGCGAAGCTGGGCGAGCGCGGCACGCTGGGCATGGCTTACGACCGGTCGCCGCTCGGTACGCTGCTTTTTGACGAGATTGAAAAGGCGCATCCGCGAGTGTTGGATGTGTTCCTGCAAATTCTGGACGCGGCCCGCGTGACAATGGCCAGAGGCGATACGCTTGATTTTTCCGGCTTTTACATTGTGCTGACCTCAAACATCGGCGCGGCTGAAATCCTGCATATTCAGCATTCGACGCACGCGACATTGGAGCGCCACGTTTTGACCCGCGCCCAGCAATCCCTGCGCCCCGAAATGTTCGCCCGGATTACTGAGAAACTCGTCTTCAACCGCCTCAGCTACGACGACCAGCTTGAGATCGCCCATTTGCTTCTGAACAATGAATTGGAATTCTTGCGCGGGAAGGGATTCGCGCTTACAGCGGATAAATCCGTTTTACCATTTTTAGTTCAACGTGGTTTTCATCCCAAGCTGGGCGCGCGCCCCATGCGGGACGCGATTGAAAAGCTGGTCGGGGATGCCGTCTCCACAGATTTGCTTACTGGTGGTGACGGCAGAGGATTGTTGTCAGTTGACGGAAATGGCGGATTTCTCTGCGTTCAAAAGACCGACTCGAATCGAGACGCGTCAATCAAGCAATAAAAACAGATGGCTTTCTCCGTGGTCAGGGTCGGGGGTGAATCCCAACGAATCGCCCTGGTCCTTGCACCAGTCAAAAATGGCGTGCCTCAGCTTCGGGTTCTTTGGGAGCGCCACGACCAATTTGCCAGTGCGTTCGCCCGCGCCTTTGGGACGCGGGTGGACATTCACCGCCAAAACTTCCTCTGCACCCAAGCCGTAAATCTGCCGGACGAACTTCATTGAATCCTGAGTCGTCGCGCAACCGCCGATGGTTCGGTTCGCTCCCCGTTCATCGTCCTTGAGCCATTGCAGCGCTTCTCTTTTGGTGGGGTCGGCCAGAAGCCGGAGAATGAGTTGCTCGTGCTCATTTCTGGCGTCTTCCGCCAGCAACTCTGACTTTCTACCAACGTTTTGTTTCATGAGATTGCGTCATCATTGCGGATGTGAATACCATGAACCTGTCAACCCGATTGTAACGATTTCCATACAAAATCCGCGGTTGATCTCTCAAACGATTACCAAGTCCAAACCGTCTTGGGAAGACTTTCCACGCGCTGCCGCCCCTCTTTCGACATTCCGTGCTCGCCGCTGCATAAAACGGTAATCGTCAAGGAGACGACGTTTCGCGCCGGGACACTATTCACCGGATTCAACGCGGAATCAAGGCTGTTCTCTTACAAGAACAGAAAAAAGTCCATGCGACTTTAGTTTCAATGGCCGGATGACGGCCCCGCTCAACCTAATCGGCCCCGCAGTGCGGAAGTTCCGCAATCAGAAGAACTGGACCCAGGAAGCACTCGCGGCAAGGCTGCAAGTGGAAGGCTGGGATGTCAGCCGTGAATCCGTGGCCAAATTGGAAGCGCAGTTCCGGCGCGCCCCGGACTGCGAGCTGCTCTTTCTCGCCAAAGTCCTCGGCGTCGAGGTTATCGAGTTGTTCCCTGCCAAACTCGATTTGAAGAAGCTCGACTCCTCGCTTCGGTTGAAAGTTTCGACGAAGCATCCCCGCCGGAGAAGGCGGCGAGTACGCGGAACCTGAACTAGACGCTCCGTGGCCGTCCGGCCCTGAGCACCCTCAAGGAGAATCCTCGCCGGTTCTCGAATGGTTCTACCTTGGCCTCAATTTCTAGCACCGGGTATCGAATGGTCGCAAGGGCGTAGCTCTTGTAGGTCTGCGCGAACAACTCCGTCTCGACGATGCCGGTCCAGTCGGCGAGGCTGAGAAACTTCATCGGCTCGCCGGTGATTTGATGGTGGGTCCGTTGCTCGACCACAAGCCCGCAGGTCGTAACTGTTCCGCCGACGAATTCGCCCAGGCGGTTTACCGGACAATAGGTGTCCCAGGCGACATCGGCGAACAGTTCCAGCGGATGGCCGCTGACAGCGAATCCAAAAAGTTCGGTTTCTGATTGAAGCCGGTCATGGCGAGACGGTTCATGGAGCGGAATCTCCGGCAGATGCTCCAAGCCTGGCGGCGAGATGAGCCAGCCTTGGTTTGATTTGGTTGAACCACCGAAGGTCTTCAACAAATGTTGGGCCTGCCAAAATTGGCGCGTTTGTGTTTCCCCGAATTCGTCGAACCCGCCGGCGCGGATCATCGCTTCCAGTTCCTCGCCTGACGGCGTAACGCGCCGGAAGAAATCAGCCAGTGATGTGAACGGGCCTTGTTCGCGAGCATCCGTCATAGCATCGGTGGTGCGCGCCGTCAGTCCCTTGACGCGAGTCAGTGGTGCGCGGATGAACTGGCCCTTCGGCACAAAGGCCGGTCCTGGCTCATTGACGGAGGGCGGCAGGAGTTTCAGACCGAGACGATGACACTCCAGAACATAGACCAGCGGATGATAAAAGCCTTTTCCATTGGTCAGGACGGCCGCCATGAATTCGGCGGGATAATAGAGCTTGAGCCAAGCGGATTGATACGCCTCGACACCATAAGCCGTGCTGTGGGCCTTGCAAAAGGCGTAGCCCGCGAAACCCGTCACCAGTTCCCACACTTCAACAATTTTTTCGGGCGAATGTCCCCGCGCCCGTGCCGATGAGAAAAATTCACCGCGAGTTTCCTCAATGACCGGGCGCTTTTGCTTGTTGAGCGCGCGGCGTAGAACATCCGCCCGACCGGGCGGCAACCCGGCGAATGCTTCGCACAATTGCAGGATGTGTTCCTCATAGACCACCAAACCGTACGTGCTCCGCAGACAGGATTCCAGCGACGGGTGCGGATAAACCACCGGTTCAAAACCTTGATAACGTCGGGTGAAGGCCAGCTTCTTGCCTTCGTTGGCTGCGCCCGGTCGGATGACGCTGACGATGGCGATGATGCCGTCAATCTCGCGGACATCGCACATTCGGCAAAGGCTCGTCATAGCGGGACTCTCAATATGATGCACTGCCCGCCCGTGGCCGCTCGAAATCATCTCCCACACTTTGCTGTCCTGCCACGGTTCCGTTGCCTGGGGGTTGCCGAGCAACAACCGGCCATCGGACTTGTTCCGCGCAATACAACGCTCCAAATCCACTTCGATTCCGCGCTGACCGAGCATGGCCTTTACGTCTCGCATCGCCGCCAGACCGCCCTGCGCCAGAATATCCATCTTCACGAGGCCAACGGTTTCAACCGCGTCCATGTCGAAGTGCGTGGTCGCATACCCCTTGTTGGCAATGAACGTCGGTGTCAACTGGTGCAGCGGTTGGCGTGACAGCACGACGCCGCAAGGGTGCATTTTCGGATAGCGCGGGACGCCATCGAGGAACTCTGCCATTACCAACGCAGTCCTGTACGGCTCCTCGTCAAAGGGCAGGTTTCGCGTTTCGGGACTCGCTTGAAGTAGCTCGATCAAACCACTGCCGCCAATCGGCGCGTGTTCATCGGGCACCCAGCCGCCGCCGAATCCCCACGGAAAATGTTCGGTGAATTTCCGCACTTCGCGCTCCGCAACACCTAGCACCTTGGCAACCTCGGCAAAGGCGCTCCGGGCTTGAAAAGTCGAAAACCCGCCGACGACGGCGCAATGTTCGCGCCCGTATTTCTCGAAGATCAACTTCACCACGTCATCCTTGAAGTCGTGGGCAAAATCTATGTCAATGTCCGGCAGTTTGTGCAACGCCATGCGCTCCTTGTTCAGGAATCGGCGGAAATACAGGTCGAAGCGGATGGGGCATACTCCGCTGATTTCAAGACAGTAACAGACGAGGCTGTCCGCCGCGCTGCCTCGCGTAATCCATTCGATGCCGCGCCGCCGACACTCCTGAAGGAAGTCCCAGGTGATGAGGAAATATTCCTCGTAACCAACCTCGTTGATGATGCCAAGTTCCTCCGTCACTTGTGGGTAAAACTGTTCGGCCCGTGGTCCGTAGCGGTGGCGCAAACCTTGGATTACGAGCCGCCGCAGAAACTCGCTCGGCGGCGAACCGTCGGGTGGCACGAACGCGGGGAATTGGGGTTTGCCGAAAGGAAAATCGAAATTGCATCGCTCCGCGATTTCGAGTGTGGTTTGCAGCCAGTCGGGATGACTTTGGGTCGCGAGCGTCATTTCGTCGGGAGAGCGAAAGTGAAAACGACCGCCGCGCCGCTTTTCTGGATGTTCCTCCCGCAAAAGCGTCAGCGTGCGAATGCTCTGCACGATGTCAAACTTTTGGCGGTCATCAGGCGTCGAGTAACGAATCGCGGGGCAAGCCGCCGCTGGAAAGTCGGTCGGCATCTCTCGTGCGCTGACGATGCGATAGAAGCGACGGGGGAACATTTCCGCCACACGCACGTCATCGCTGACGGCGATCAACCCCTCCGTCAGTCCGTGGAACTCTTCACGGCGGAATGGGCAGCGTTGCTGGGTGGCGACAGAACTCTCGTCGTCATCCGTGGCGGTGCGTTCGGCGTGACGCGACAGCAGACGACAAAGGTTGTGATACCCGTTCGTGGACTCGACGTAGAGCAAAACGGGTTTGTCTCCAAC
>JAJPHR010000019.1 GCA_021325145.1 Verrucomicrobiota bacterium
CTGTGATAAAACAACACCTCGTCGCCCTGCTTCATGGCGCGAAGATTATTGCGCGCTTGAAAGTTCCTCACGCCCGTCCACGCAGTTCTGCCATCCTTGACGAACATTGCCCAGGAATACGACTCCGGTTCCGATTTCACCAGCCAGTAGTTCTTTGCCATGACGCGTCCGGTTTTGCCGCCTACACCTGAGCAAAGCAAGCCCAAAGCAATACCAAGCACCAAGCTCCAGAGAAACACCAAGTCTCAAGCTCCAATCATGATGATGCTGTCACTTCATTGGAGCTTGCTGCTTTGGAGCTTTTCTGGAGCTTGGCTGTTGGTGCTTGGTATTTCAAATTCCCTGTTTCATCCGCTTCCAAATGTGGCTAACTTTGGGCATGGATTTGGCAGCAAATCTAAATCAGTTACAAAAGCGCATCGAAGCCGCCTGCCAGCGCGCCGGGCGCGATCCGTCGTCGGTCACGCTTCAGGCCGTCAGCAAGAGCCAGCTGCCGGAAACCGTCCGCGCCGCTGCAGATCTCGGGCTGAGCCTTTTCGGTGAGAACCGCGTGCAGGAGGCCAAGGCCAAAATCCCCCAATGTCCGGGTCACCTCCGCTGGCACATGATCGGCCATCTGCAATCCAACAAGTGCCGGGACGCGGTCCAACTTTTCGAGATGATCCAGAGCGTTGACAGTCTGCCGCTCGCGCAGGAAATCGACAAGTGGGCCGGCAAGCAGGCCAAAACCTTGCCCATCCTTCTTGAGGTGAACATCGCCGGAGAATCCAGCAAGTTTGGATATCCGCCCGGCCGCTTGTTGAGTGAACTGGAGCAGATCAACGCCTTGAAGAAAATTGAGATCCACGGGCTGATGACCGTTGCACCGTGGGCGGCGAATCCCGAAAAAGTGCGTCCCGTCTTCCGCCAGTTGCGCCAACTCAAGGAACAATGCGAACAACTCCTGGGCGCTCCCCTGCCCATCCTGAGCATGGGCATGAGCGCGGATTTCGAGGTGGCCATCGAGGAAGGGGCGACATTGATCCGCGTGGGCACGGCATTGTTTGGCGAACGCAGTTATGCGAAAACACGATCTGCGGAGTCTGAAGACATTTGACTCTCTCCCGACGCGGGGAGGCTCCGATCTCTTTGAAAAGGAAAGCAGGAGCCTCCTCGCATCGGCTGCTACAGGTTACGTGGACTGGATTGTTCGGCGCTTCAAAGCTTCCTAGAAATTCGACTTTAACTTTGGCCAGCCTCCCGCTATGGTAGCTTTGTGACCGTTGAGAATTTCAAACGCGAGATGGAAGAGGCGCTCAAAGCCTATGATAAATTCATCGTCTGCATCGACAAGACACCCGACCGGTTCGAGGAATCCCTGGTGTCGCTGATGCAAAAGGCGATTAAGGCTTATGAAACGCGCGGCCCCAACCTCCGTCACGGCATCGCCCTCGATCGCCAGGTCACCATCATCCTGAGCCAGACGGACGAAGAACGTCCCTTGTGCGGGATCTATTTCAACCTCCATTCCCCCTATCAAAAGCAAGCTGCCGGCAAAGCCGCAGGCGCTACGAAATAACCGACGGGCTCGCCGCTCCGCGCAGTGGAGCCGAATCCGAAGGCCGCTTTAGTTACTCCTCAACTCGTCCCCCACCTGCACTTCGCCGGTAACAATGTCCGCCACGGTGTTGTCGTCCTGCTGCGGGCCGGTCACTTTCACCTCGCCCACTTTCAATCCGTGCCGGTACACATTCAACCGCTGCTCCATGCCCGGCATCGTGCCAACTGGAAAATTCAACACCGCGAACCGCGCGTTGTCGTTCACCCGCACCACTTTTCCGACCGGCGTGGTTTCCGGGGTAACGATGAATTTGGGGTTGTCCGGCGGCGCATTGGTCGGTGTCGCACCCGCCATTCCGCCCGCCGGCGGACGGTGTGCCTGCCACGGCCAGGCACAACCGGCCAGCATTGCCCCGCTGATCAACACGCACGCAAGCTTTCGCATGGCAGGAGTTAAATCTCCTCTCCGCCGGTGGTCAACTCGCAAATCGATCAGGGCGTGACGGTCCGAAGGAACAGCCTTGGGGAATTGGTGAAACCGTTCGTGATGGGAATACTGAAGAAATTGTTGGTAAATTGATTCGTGATGGTCAGCGTAAAAAGATTCGTCCCGGTGGGAACGTTGCTCGCGATCACCTGCCAGTTCGTTGGGCTCGCCAGGTTGGTCGAAGCCTCGAGAAAGTAAGCGCGATTTGCCGAAAGGGAGTTGGTGAGCACGCTGAAGGAAAACTGAATGAGGCGATTGCTGCGAGTCGAGTTGGTTGACACGGTTACGGAAGCGAACCCATTGAGGTTGCTCCTACCCAGGGGGGACGCCACAAAATTGGCGTTGGTGGCATTGGTCGGTCCTACAGTGACTGACATGCTGGCAGGCGCAAAAAACCCCGACGGTTGGACGTTCAAGGTGTAAGCGTTCGAAACCAGGCTGCCAAAAGTGTACCGGCCGCTGGTGTCGGTGGTGGTGGAAATCAAACCGGCCGCGCTCACACTCACGCCGCCTACCGGGCTGCTGCCGTCGGTGGTCACGACCCCGGAGATACTGAAGATGTTATTGCTGCTGGCCCCGGACTCATACGCCCCAATGTCAGGCCCCGTCGCAATTTTACGCGCAAAGCCGCGTTGATCGAAAGGCGGAGCCGCCGTGCTGTCCGCATGGCTAATGGCGGCACTTCCGGATAGCAAGGCCATGGTCAGTGTGGGACCGCCATTATTGGCCAAGGCCTGGAGGCGAGGGTTTACATTGTTGTGGCTGTTCACCGCGGTAAAAGCCGGGGTGGCATCCGAACTAAGATTGTTGCCTTGATCCACGAAGGTTCCCGAAGCAACGGTGCCGGGGATAATCACCGAGTTGTTGGTGAGCAGCGTATTTTTGAGTTGGAAAGTGGCTCCCGCGTTATTGGCAAGGTTATTTCCCAAACTTGAACCCAGAGCGCCCGCTGTCGCGCCGCTGCCCCCGGCAGCGCCGTTGGTGCCACCAATGGCCATACTGGCCGCAAAGGTGCAATTGGTGACGCTGAAAAGACCACCGGCGTTGTAGATCGCTCCTCCAGAGGCGTTGCCACCGTTGCCACCGTTGCCGTTCGGAAACCCGCCGCCGCCATTGCCGCCGGTTCCGCCGACCGCGACGTTCCCAAAGAAAGTGCAGTTGATAGCCGCGCCGGTTCCCTGGTTAAAGACACTCGCTCCTCGACAGACCGTTCCTGGCAATCCATTCAGACCCCGCCCGTTGCTTGGGTTTGCGCCGACGGCCTGACTTGCGCCACTGACGGCGGAATTGCTCTCAAAGGTGCTGTTCCAGATAGTTAACATGCCGAGATTATAAATACCCGCGCCTGAACCTGCGCCTCCAACGCCTCCACTCCCGGAAAATGTGCTCCCCCCTCCTGCCCCATTGGTGCCACCTGGTCCTCCATTCGCTCCAAAAGCAGCGTTGCCCGTGACGGTACAATTACTCAGGACAAGGATCCCGGAGGCGTCATTATAAATGCCTCCACCATATCCGTTGCCACCGACGCCACCCGGCCCACCGTTACCAGCAAAAGTGCCATTGCCGCCATTGCCCCCGGAGCCACCGACGCCGCCCGTGGCAACATTTGTTCCTACGACACAATTAACCAGCGCTAAAGTTCCTTGGTTGAGTATTCCTCCTCCTTGAGCATCAAAACCGTTACCTCCTGGTCCGCCGGCCTGGCCGTTGCCGTTGCTCCCTGTGCCTCCCTGTGTGCCCGCGATGCCGGCCGTTCCGATATTGCTGCCTCGAATAAAGCCCACATTCCGGACGAGGCAATTCAGCCCGGCGGGAACCATGAATATCGGTATTGTTCCACCGCCGTCCAGCGTCACGTTGAAGCCCGTGGCGTCGATGACGATATTACTCGACGAGAAAGACAAGGTGGTATTGAGAAGAACGTCGCCATTAAACTGCAAACTGATGGTTTCCCCGTTGGCGGCGTTCAGCAAGGCCTGGTTAATGGCGTCAGCCGACGCGCTGGTGATAACGGCAGCATGAGTGCGCGAAAGCGCCAGCGAAAACACCAATACGATCAACAGTGAGGCAAACCTGCGAGCACCAGCGCGACAGCCCGCAGCTTCCCGACCGGGTTGGTTGAGGAAAGCACGCATAGACTAAAACTTCATGTCGTCTGGATCCTTGTCTTTATCCTTGTTCTTGCCTTTGGCCTTCGCCTTGGAGTCCGCCCGGTCGGCATCCTGGACCCGTTTGCTTTCGGCGGCATCGTCTTCTTGCAAGGCCCTGCGCACTGCCGGCATTTTCTTTTGCTCCTGAAATGCCACCAATGCCGCGTCGCCGGGGTTCGGCAGCACGGTGGGACGAATCAAGACCACCAGCTCGACGCGCTTGCCAGTGTGGCCAGTGCTCCGGAACAGGTAGCCCAAAACGGGTATGTCCTTCAAGATTGGGACCCCCGAAATGTCCTTGGTCTTGGTCTCGCTGATGAACCCGCCCAGCATGATCGTGTCACGGTCCCGCACGGACACCTTGGCCTGCGCAGTGCGCTTGGTCGTAGTGGGCACGGGATTTCCATCGATGACCGTGGGTGTGCCGAGTTGCTGGATGTCCTGCGTGATGTCCATCACCACCAAGCCATCCGGATTGATCAACGGCGTCACCTGAAGGTTGATGCCGACGAAAGTCTGCTGGTATTGGGAGTTGGGCGTCCCATTGATTCCATTGAAGTACGTGCCGGTGACATAAGGCACCGTATCGCCGATCTGCAGCGAGGCCGGCACGGCGTGGGAGGTCTGGATTCGCGGCCGCGACAACACCTTCACCTTGTGGTTGTCGGCAATGGCCGTCAACGTGGCCTGGAAATCATTGCCAAATTGGGCAAAGTAACTGAGGCCGCCCGGCAGCCCGTTCGCCGCGTTGGTGGCAGTGCCCATAAAGTTGCCCGGGCTGAGGAATGACCCGTTCTTGACGGCGCCGATGCCGCTGAAATAATTGCCTGGTGTGCTTGCGCCGGTTTGCACATAGCTCAAACCGAGCGTCTCGTCGTCGCTCAGCGTAACTTCCATGATGATTGCTTCGATCAGCACCTGGGCCAGCACAACGTCCAGCTTGCCGATGATGTTCGTGATCATGTCCATGTCCTGCTTGCTCGCGAAGACCAGCAGCGAGTTCGTTCGCTCGTCGGCGATGATTTTCGTCTGGCCAAGCACTTGAAATTCGCCTGCGGACGATGCCCGTCTGACAATTTGGTTCAGGCGATCCTGGAAGCTGGTTGTGCGTGCACCGGCACCAGGAGTGCCGATGCCAGGCGTCCCGACCCCACCGGGATTATACCCCGGCGTTCCTGGTGTGTTAAAGCCACCGGGGCTGCCAAACCCGCCGCTCCCCGGGCTGCCAAATCCACCGGGGCTGCCCAAACGGCTCCCGCCCACAGCACCACCCGCGCTGGCCGCTGAATGACCGATGCTCGTTCCCGTTCCACCGCCAAGGCTCCCCAACGCGCTCGCGATGTCGCTCGCCAGCGCATATTTGATCGGAATCACCTGCGAGATGTAATCCAGCGGCACGGTGACATCGAGTTGTTCGATCAGTTCCAGCATGCGCTTCACGTTTTCGGCGTAATCGCGGATAATCAGGATTCCCGCCGAGTCCACGGCCAGGATGGAATTGGGGATTTTGGCGAAGCCCTGCAAAATCGGCTGCAGTTCAGTTGGCTTGGCAAACTTCAGACTCACAGTGCGGGAGACGAATTGGCCCGCTTCTGGCAAATCTTCCTTCTTGCCTTCGTTTGGCTTGGTGGCCGCCGTCATGACCTGCCCTTCCGGCAGGGCTTTCACGAACTTATCCCCCACGGGGATCATGGTGATGCCATTCATCGCCAGCACGCTATCCAGGGCCTCAATCGCTTCGGTCTTGGTCAGGGGCGTTTGGGTTTTGAGCGTAATGACCCCGCCCGGCAGCGCCGAGGGACGCAGCACTGTGCGTCCGACGAGGATGGCGTAGAAATCCAGTACTTGGTTAATGTCCATGGCGGGGAAATTAATTTCGCCCGCTTGAAGGATCGGCTCCGGCGCCTTGGGTGAGGCCGGGATGGCCGTGGGCACGGCCGCAAATGGGAGTTGCCCAGGCTGAGGACTTGCGGGAGCCGCAGCCGGAACGGCTGGATTGGCCGTGACGGCTCCTGGTTGCACCGCTGGAAACGCACCCGGCGGCAGATTTGTGGTGGCCGGGTTCAACGGACTGCCCATGAACCTCCGTCCAGGACGATTGGTGCCGGACGCCGGGACAGCGGGCACCACCGGGTTGCTCGCGGGAACGGGGTCGGTTGCCGCCGGCGTGGTTGTGCGAGCGGGGAAGGGCTCTTCCGCAAGGGCTGGCGTGACGGCGGGGGCGGCATTGGTCGCCGCTGCCGCAGCCAACATCGCTTTGCGAGTGGCGGGGCGGGCAATGGCGCTGCTGCCGGGGACTGGATCGGTGTTGTCGGCGGCGATGGTGTCGCGGACGGCACGCCGCAGAACTTCATCGCGGCTGGCCGCGTCATCGGCCTCGCCGCCGGGCGTTTGAGCCCAGAGGCCGAAGCCGCTCAACATGAGGATCAGTAAGGTTGTTTTCACGGTCGTTTTAATAAATTGGGCGTTGCCGTTTTGTTGGTCATGGAGGCGGTCTTGGGCCCCGCAGGTTTGTTGGTCAACGCAGCCTTGCTGGGAGGCGGCGGCACCTTGGGCTGGGTGGTTGGAGGCGCTGCCGCAGGCTTGGCCGCCGAAACCGGGCCGGGCTTCGTTCGCTTGTAGCTGGCGACGATGGTCAGGCCGGCGGCGAGTTGCTGGTGGCTCGGGTCTGGGTGCAATCCCACGGCTTTCACGCGGATCAATGAATCCCCATCGCCGAGACTCCAAAGAAAGTCCACCAGATCGCTCTCCTTGGCCTGGACGTTTACGCCGACCTCGTGCTCGATAAAAAACTCGTTGGTATGAATGCTCGGTCTGGAACTGCTGATGATCAGCACCTTGTTCGCCACCGCGTGGTCGCGGTAGGAAGAATCAAAATGAATGGCCTGATCTTCAGCCGGGACATCGCGTTCGCTGGCGGTGATTTTGTTGATCGCGGCAATGTATTGGTTGGTCCGCGCAAATTCCGCGCGGTATTTCGACAAAGTCGTCTCGGCCGTATGCATCTTCAATTGTTGCCGTCCCAAATCCCCCCAATAAGGCCACACAAATGCCCAGTTCAAACCCACAAAAATGCCGACCGCCACGACGATGATAAACCGCCGTTCCTGCGGCTTGAGGGCGCTGAATTTGGCGAGGTACTCCTTCATTCCTTCTCCCCTCGCGCAAGTTCGCAGCTAAAAGTCCATGACTCCGTCGTCCGATCCGGGTTCAGGCGCCGGTTGGCAATTTCCACCGAGCTGAACATAAGCTGGCCATTGGTGGCCACGGCTTTGCGCATCTCGTTGTTGAAGTCCGATACGAGCTTAGAGTCGGCCGGCGCGGTCCCGTTCAGGCTCAGCGTGTGGCCACCTTTGAAGTCAAACGAGGTCAGCGTAAGGTTTTCCGGGAGTAATTCCGCCGTGGTTTTCCAGCAGTCCAAAAAGGCGTATTTCAAATCCTGCCGTTCCTGGAGAATTTGCATCTGCGCCTTGAGTTGCAGCGCATTCGTGTACGACCGGCTCAATCCCTTTACCTCGGCCTCCACGCTCGAGGTCCGATAGGACTGCACTCCCAGCAGCATGAAATAAATCAGCACCCCGACAAGGTAGGCCGCCAGCACCGTCCCCAAGCCACGCATCCAAAGGCGGTCGAAGAATTGCTGGCGATACCGCAACGCGTAATCCAGCGGCAGCATGTTCGCCCGGTCCGCGGAACGGGCCGCGCGATTGGCCGTCAGCCCCGCGAGGTCGGCGGATGAGATCGGCGATTCCACGTCCACCGACTCGCCCAGCCACGAAAAAAACATCGGCTGCCATACGCGCGCCGTCGCTTCATCGGCTACAAGGTGCCAGTGCGGTTCGGCGGCGAGCCAGCCTTCGAGTTCCCCCGCCCACGTCATCTGCTTGAGTTGTTCCTCCAGCAATTCGCCCCGGTTCTGCGCGGCGGGCACGTGGATCAGGCCCAGGCTGCGCAACACGCCACCATACCACCAGGCTATCAGGGCGGTAAACTTGCCAGTGTCATTGCCGGGATAAATCCAGGCGCCGTCCTCGGTAATCGGCGTCGCTTGCAATTGATCAAGCAGCGGCACTTCGAGCCGATCCGCCAGGTAGCCCTGCCCTTCGAGTTCCCCGAGCATTT
Organism: Verrucomicrobiota bacterium; assembly: GCA_021325145.1. Taxonomy (GTDB): domain Bacteria; phylum Verrucomicrobiota; class Verrucomicrobiia; order Limisphaerales; family Pedosphaeraceae; genus JAJPHR01. The sequence goes on from JAJPHR010000019.1 coordinate 8,299, forward strand.
CATCCACCACGTCGCGGGCGACGATGATCACAATCACGGTCTGCAGGTTTTCGAGGTGTTGCGGCAGGATTTGAATGCTCCAGACGATCTGGGTGATGGGCAGCGGCGAAACCTTCTCGAGTTGCAGTTCCACCATCGCCAGCGTCTCATCAAAAGGGCCCACCGGCAGGTGCGCCACGCGCAGGAACACCTTGTCCACCGGCAACAGCGCGATGTTCAGCTTGGGCTGGAACAGCGTCTTCCAATCCTTGGCCACGAGGTTCGCCGGCAACGGATCCGCCGCGGCGACCGCCTGTTCGCGGCTCAAGGAAAAGCCATGCTTGCCCGCGCCGAAGCCCCAAAGCTTTCGCGAATTGGCGCCCACCTGCAACACGTTGCAGGAACGCCACCGCTTGATGGGCGCGCGTGGGACCGGCCTGGAGGACACGACCGGACCGGCTCCGGCAACCCGAACCTGCACCGCTTGTGTGGCCAGGGTGGTTTCCTCCGCCTGATCCTTCCTGCCCATGGAAAACTGCAGCAGCCGGATGCCTGCCATGAGCAGAATAAAGGTGCTGAAAATCTCACCCACCAGCGCGGCCACTCCGGCTGGCAGAAGCGTGGCGATGTGAGGAATCACCCGGGCAAGCTCGCGGATCGCCCAATCATGAGCGCAGATAAGCCCCAGCCCCGGGACCGCGCAAACCAGCAGCAACACGCCCGCTATGCGGCAGGCCCACCGGACGGAAGGTTTCATCGGACTGGATTCGGCGCTCATCGTGCCTGGGACCCTTTCGCTGAAAGTTTCCGCGACCCGGCGGAAGCCATGCTTTCCAGCCGGTTGCAATCCGCTTTCCGTGGTGATGTATTAGAATATTGCCGCATCGCTGCTGTTAATTGCTTTTGGGATCGTCACTCAAAGCGTCCAGGTGTTCCTCGATCTGCGTCACTCGCAAGACCTCCTCAATGGTGGTCTTGCCCGTCTTGACCTTGTTCCACCCGTCAGTGCGCAAGGTGCGCATCCCGAGCTCCATCGCCTTGGTGGCAATCGTCGAGGCCGGAGACCGGTTTAAGATCAACGGCCGGATGGTTTCGTTCAAAAGCAGCAGTTCGTAGATGCCCTGCCGGCCCTGATAACCCAGTTGCCGGCACTCTTCACAGCCAGCGCCATGCCAGAATTTGGCGGTTTCAATCTCATTGGCCGGAAATCCGATTTTGCGCAGGTAATCGCGCTCCACCTTCTGCTCCACTTTGCAATGCGGACAGATATTGCGAACCAGGCGTTGCGCCATCACCGCCTCGACAGAGGACGCCACCAGGAACGGCTCGATGCCCATGTCGATCAAACGCGTGAAGGCGCTGGGCGCGTCGTTGGTGTGCAGCGTGCTGAAGACCAAGTGCCCGGTCAGCGCGGCGCGAATGGCGATTTCCGCCGTTTCCAGGTCGCGGATTTCCCCCACCATGATCACGTTCGGGTCCTGCCGCAAAATGTGCCGCAAGCCCATCGCGAATGTCAGCCCGATGTCCGAGCGCACCGCGATCTGGTTGATCCCCTTCAACTCATACTCCACCGGCTCCTCGATCGTGATGATCCGCTTGTGCACCGAATTGATGCTGCTCAGGAACGCGTAGAGCGACGTCGATTTGCCCGAACCCGTCGGTCCCGTGACCAGGAAAATCCCATGCGGCTTGATAATGATCTCGCGGATGGCCTGCTCTTCCAATGCAGAAAAGCCCAGTTTATCCAGGCTTAGGAAGATCTTTCCGCGCGTCAGCAACCGCAGGGAAACACTTTCGCCATACACGGTCGGCACGGTCGAAACACGAATGTCGATTTCCTCGCCCTTGATCCGCACGTTGATGCGGCCGTCCTGCGGCAGGCGTTTTTCGGCGATGTTCATGCCCGACATCACCTTGACGCGCGAAATCAGCGCCGCCTGATAACGCTTGAGTTGCGGTGGCATCGGGGTCTGATGCAGGATGCCGTCAATGCGGTAACGGATTCGCAATTCGTCTTCCGCCGGCTCGAAATGAATGTCCGTCGCGCGATCCTTGTACGCCTCCCAAATGATCTGGTTGACGAACTTGATGACGCTGGCTTCCTGGTCGCCCTCGGTGATTTCCTTGTCCTCGCCCAGCAGCAAGTCCATCGGCTCGTCCTTCGCCATTTCATCGAGCGTCTCGGCGCCGACGCCGTAATATTTTTTCAGCGCCTTCTCGATCTCGATCTTGGGAGCGAGCGCGAATTGCACCGGCCCGGCGGCGTCGAAGCGGACGGCATTGAGCATCGCCGCGTCAAACGGGTTGCTGACTACGATCTGCAACTGGCCGTTCTCGAATTTCGTCGGCAGCACGGAATATTGAAACGCCACCTTGGTGGGAATTTTCTGGCGGGCTTCCTGCGGGACCTCGAGTTTGGGCAGGTCCAGGTACGGCCACCCGAGCGCTTCCGCCAATTGCTGGAGGAAAAGGTCCTCCGCCAGGCCGCGCTCGCGGCAAATGAAGGAGAGCAGCGATTCCTGCGAACCGCCTTCCGCCGCCACGCGCCACGCCTTGTTCCACTCCTCGAATTGGTCCGGAGTGACCAGCGCGACCTGCGCGAAAAAATCTTTTATCGATGCAAAAGCCATCTGTTTGTCTGTTTTCCGAATCTATTCAACAACTGAAATTGAAAAAAGTTGCAAATTGCGTGCCTAGATTAGCGGGCCGGCAAAAAATCGACAACGGAGTTTTCAGGACACCCGGTGTCAATTAAGCAGACGCCTTCGAAGCCCTAAACGTTGAAAAAACGCCAGGCATCAGGGGCCAGGCACCAGAAAAGCAGCAAACTCCAAATACCAATCGCTGCCGCAGCCAATTTTGGGGCTTGGATCGTGGAGCCTTTCTGGTGCCTGGCCCTTGATGCCCGTTATTTCCCGCATGCACTGTCCAAAGGCGTGCTCGCACTGTCAACTAAAATGCTTGCCTATCTGGCATGAAATTCGCCTATAAACGCCCGCCATGAAACAATTTGCCACCATTACTGTCATCGGCCACGACAAGACCGGCGTGGTCGCCCGCGTCACGGGGTTTCTCTTCGAGCGGGGCGCGAATATTGAAGCGCTTGAGGAGCAGGTCACCCGCGGCCAGTTCAGCATGGTCATCCAGGCCTCCTGGAAGGGCGGCCCCGGGCAGTCGGACGGCGTGCGCGATGGGATCCAAAAACTTGCTGCCGCGCTCGGTATGGAAATCAAACTGCGTTTTACCGAACCGGACCGCCCGCAGCGTTGCGCCATCCTGGTGACCCGGGAACCGCACGCCCTCGAAGCGCTGCTCGCCGCCGAACGTGCCGAACGTCTGCGGGCCAGGATCGCGCTCGTCCTCTCCAACCGCAGCGACCTCGAACCTCTTGCCCGCAAGAACTCCCTGCCCTTTGCCACGGTTTCATGGCAGGACCGCGCCCAGGCCGAGGCCCGGGCCCTGCAATTGCTTGAACGTCACGAAATCGATTTCATCGTTCTGGCGCGCTTCATGAAAATTCTTTCGCCGAATTTCGTCTGGCGTTACAAGAATAAGATCATCAACATCCATCCTTCGCTGCTGCCAAGTTTTCCCGGACCGCAAGCCTATCGCCAGGCTTACGAGCGCGGGGTCAAGATCGTCGGGGTCACCGCCCATTTTGTCACCATGCATTTGGACGAAGGCCCGATCATCGCACAAGGCAGCTTCCCCATTCGCGCGTCCATGGCGCTGAAGGACATCGTGGCCCGGGGCCAGCAACTCGAAGCCAGGGTGCTGGTAAAAGCCGTCCGCCTTTATCTCGCCAAACGGCTTGATGTTTATTGGGGCACGGTAAAGGAAGTGTGATGAATCGCCGAACCATCCGCTTTCACCCGCGATGAACACACTCAAACAACGCCTCGCGTCCGTGCCGCCGGTGGTTTGGGTGTTGGCGCTCACGCTCGCCTGCCTGGTTCCGTTCATCAACAAGGCGTTTCACATCGATGACACCCTGTTCATCCGCGCCGGCGAACACATACAAAAACAACCGGTGCACTTCTACACGTTCATCATGAACTGGTTTGGGATTCCCCAACCGTTCCCGCTGGATTTCGAAAACCCGCCGCTGGCGTGCTATTATATCGCCCTCGCCGCGAGTGTCGCCGGTTGGAGCGAACCGGCGCTGCACGCGGCCTTTCTCCTGCCCGCGCTGGCCGCTGCCTGGGGCGTGTTTTCACTGGCGCGCCTTTACTCGCAGCGTCCGCTCGTCGCCGCGCTCGCGACCGTGCTCACGCCGGTTTTTCTGATCTCGGCTACGAGCGTGATGTGCGATGTCATGCTCATGGCTTTCTGGGTCTGGTCGCTGGCGCTCTTTGAACGGGGATTGCAAAGCAACCAATGGCGTTGGTTTCTTGGCAGCGGGCTGCTGGCCGGGCTGGCGGTGCTCACGAAGTTTACCGGGCTGGCGCTGATTCCGTTGCTGGCGGCATACGGCTTCACCCGCCGGCCCAAGCCCGGCCGCTGGCTGGCGGCGGTCACCGGTCCGGTGTTGTTTGCCGCCGCCTACGAATGGGCTACTTCCCGTCTCTACGGACACGGGCTGCTGTTTGCGGCCACAGCTTACTCCTCCCAGGGTCGCGTGGACCTCGGAACGCATCTTCTGGAGCAGACTGTCATAGGCCTTGCTTTCGCCGGCGGCTCATTTTTGTCGCTGCTGCTTTATGTGCCGTGGCTTTGGCCCCGGCGCGCGGTGCTGTTGGCCGTGTGCGTCCTGGTGCCGCCGGCTTTTCTGTTGCCTTCCCTCACACACCTGCACCCGGTGCTGGTTCGTGAAGGCCATTTGAACTGGTTCGCCTTCATCCAATGCTTCCTGCTCATCGCGGGCGGCCTGCACATCCTCGTGTTGGTGGGGAACGATTTTTGGCGACACCGTGATTCCGTTTCATTTCTGCTGGTTACCTGGATTCTCGGCATTTTTGTCTTCGCCATAGCGCTCAATTGGACCGTCAATGGGCGCAGCTTTTTGCCGGCCGCTCCCGCGCTCGGAATCCTGCTGGCACGCCGCCTGGAATTGCGCGCGAACAGCGCTGCTCCACGGCCGGCTCCGCGCGCGCGCGCCTTGTGGCCTGCTTTGGCCGGTGGCGTCCTGAGCCTCTGTTTGGTGAGAGCCGATTATCACTTCGCCCGGCTGAATCGCGTTGCCGCAGCCCAGATTTGCGCGCAATACCTGAAGCCGGGAAACTCCCTCTGGTTCGAAGGCCATTGGGGTTTCCAATATTATATGGAGAAATACGGCGCCAAACCCATGGATGTTTCGGTCTCCAAACTGCCGTCCGGCGACATCCTCGTGCTGCCCTCCAATTCCACTAATGTTCAGGAACCGCCCAAGGATGCCTATGAATCCATCGATACTTTTGAGTGCCTTCCCAGCCGCTACTGCACGCTAATGAACACTTTCAGCGGGGCGGGTTTTTATGCGTCGTCCACTGCCCCGCTTCCTTTTATCGCGGGCCGCATCCCTCCGGACCATTTCTGGATCCTGCGCGCAAAGTGACAGCCACCCTGCTTCAAATTCGGTATGAACGAAGCCCCTATTGAAATTGCGCCCCGTTCAACCCGAAGCCCGCTCCGAAATCATTTGGGTTGGGTGCTGAGCCTGTTCTTGATCGGCCTCGCCTTGAAATTTCTACTGCTCCAACAGTGCGAAAATTCGCTTCCCTATTTGGATCAATGGGAAGACGAAGCCGCACATACGTACGTTCCCTATTTCGAGCACCAATTTTCCATGACCGACTTGTTCCGCCCGAACAACGAGCACCGGATGCTCTGGACGCGGATTTATAATCTGGGCCTGCTGCTGCTCAACGGGCAATGGGACAGCCAGTTTCAGATGGTGGCCAACGCGATCATCCATTGCGCCACGCTGGCGATCTTCGGTTGGATGATGGCTGGGCTGTTGGGACCGCGAAGTTGGCCCTTCATCTGGGCGCCCCTGATGTTGGCCCTGGCACTTCCTTTTGCGTGGGAAAACACGCTCTGGGCCATGCAATCGGCGTTTTATTTCCTGTTGATATTTGGACTGTTAACCATCGCATTAATAGGTTCCAGCAAACCGGGGTCAAGCCGCTGGCGCCTGGGTGTGCTGATGGCTATCGCCAGCTTGTTCTCGTTGGCGTCGGGGTTTCTTGCCGTTGTTGCAGTTGCCGCCCTGGCTCTGGTGGAGATCATGCGTAATCGGACGATCTGGCGAGGCCAAATACCCACGCTCGCGATCTGCGCCGTAATCACCCTGGCCGGCCTGCTGGTTAAGGTGGATGTTCCCCGCCACCACGATCTGCAGGCCCATTCGTTGCAAGCCTTCGTTGTGTCCTTGGGCAAATATGTCGCCTGGCCAAATGAGCAACGTCCCTGGCTGGCTCCTTTTAATGTGTTTCCGTTGTTGCTGCTTGGCTGGCTCTACCTTCGCTCTCACCAGGACCGCCGACCGGCCGAACAAATGGTGCTTGGATTGGGTTTCTGGGTGCTGTTGCAATCGCTCGCAGCGGCCTATGCGCGAGGCGAGGATGGCGCACCGCCCGCTTCGCGGTATATGGACACCTGTAGTTTTTTGTTCATCGCCAACTGTTTGAGTATTGGGCTGGTCTGTGGTTGGTATCGCCAGCGTCTGCGGTTCGCCCGCTTTTGGTACGCAGCGTTCGTAATCTGGGGTGTTACCTGTGGGATCGGTTTGTGGCAGTTGACGGACCGCGCTTGTGACGCTCCCCTGCAATTTTGGAAGGCATGCCAGCACACCCGTGTGCAGACCACGCGCGCTTTTATGGTCACGGATGACGAGCAATCTTTTCATCAGGACAGCCGCTTCCGCATCCCATTCCCTTATGTGCCGATGCTGGTGTTCCTGTTGCGCACGCCCGATATTCGAAACATCCTGCCCGCTTCCGTCCGTGATCCCTTGAAAGTCATTCCCTTGGAAACCGGCCAACCGGGCTTTGTCACCAACGGTTGCGATCTGGCAACACCGGATCCGCCGACCGAAACCTCATGGGGTTCCTTTTCCGGTCCAGGCGCGCCGACCCGCGCGGCATTCGAGAGCACGCCAGTCAGAAAAAGCGCTTTGCCGTATCTGGAAATCCCCGTCGCCGGTGATCTGGGGGAATCTGGTTTGTCTCTGGAGTTGATTGACCAGGTGACGGGGAAGAAAACACCGGTGAAGCCGCCGCGGGTCGCGGGGAAAAATTGGGTCAATGTGTACGTGAGAGCGCCCGCGGGTGAATTCAAGATCGCGGCACGGGATGAAAGCCCAACCGGATGGTTCGCTTTCAAGGCGCCGCGCGAGATGGGCCGATGGTCCTATTGGGCGATGAATTTGATATCGGCATGGAAATACATTTTTGCGGCCGGACTTGGGTGTCTTGTTTGGAGCGCGTCCACATTTTTCCGCAGGCCGGCGCGGAGCAGTGAAGGCCGTGTGGAGAGCCCATGCGCCTCTACTTCCCATTGACACCGCCACGGGGACGCGTACCGTTATCGGCAACGGGGGTTTGTCCCGCAGTTCAAACAATCACTCCCGCTTGAAGTCATGACGGCCCGATTCAGAATCCTGACGGTCGAAAGAGTGCAAACACGGTTCATTCAGAAGCGATAGCTTTCCAATTTATGGCGAATTTGCTTTGCCAACGCCACCGCACGTTCGCGCGTGCGAGCCAGAACGACTTTCCAGCGATCTTCCATCCACTTTCCTCCATTCGGAAACTCTCAGTTTTCCGCCGAATCACCTTGTTTGTATTCCTTGCTGCCTGGTCGCTGCAACCCCTCGGCGCGCGGGATGCCTTTGTCCTGCTCTCCGGCGGCGGGTCGCCATTCGACAATAATTACTCGCAATATCTCCAGGCCCGGGCGCTGGTCAGCTACTTCCTGACCAATTACCGGCACGATTCCGTCTGGGTCTTTTTCGGCGCGGGCAATGTGGCCGGCCGGCCTCCCGTGCTCGGCGACGTTTACCGCCAAACGCAGCGTGACGGTCTTTCCGTTGATTCCTGGATGCCCGGCACGCTCCCGCAAAATCTGCCCGCGCGGCATGACCGCATCTTGCGCACCTTCCGCGAGGAAATCCTTCCCGCCGTGGCGGACGGCGGCACTCTCTATCTGTTCGTGGGCGATCATGGCTCGCGCACGCGCGGTCGCAACGCGGAGAGCATCATCACGCTTTGGGACCTGCGGCCGGACAGTGACGGCGAGCACGGCTGGAGTTATGATAATGACGAATCGCTCGGGGTGTGGGAACTGCGCCGCACGCTCGCCCAAGGGATCGGCAAGGGACGCGTGGTGTTTTGCATGACCCAATGTCATGCGGGCGGTTTCCATTATCTCGCCATTCCTCATGAGTTGACACCCGATGCCAGGTGGTTCACTCAAGTCCCGGCCTGGGCCGCGCCGACCCAACAGCCCGTTTTCCCCCCAGCCGCAGGGTTCACTGCCACTGACGAATTCTCTCTGGCCTCGGGTTGCAACCCCGATCCCGATCCAGAAAACTGGGCCGGCTACGAACGTTTCGTTCCTGAGAATCTTCTGGGCATCGATTTGCTCACGTTGAAGCACACCCACAACGCCCTGGATTCCTTCGCGAAAGCGCACGCCGCCGCAATCCTCGCCGATCACACCACCGACAAGCCGTATTCAACTTCCGAACAATATCTCGAGCGCTGGGCGCACTTGATCGAAAGCCGGCTCGCCAAAGACTCCAACCTTACCAGCAAAGCAAAGAAGGCCGTCGCCACCTATCAACTCGCCACGGACGGCGTCCGGATCAAGGCCTCCGACCCGGCGTTCCAGGAACGCCAGGCGTTGTTCCGCGGTTTCACCGAGAACCTTGCCCAACAGGACCCGGATTTGCGGAAGCTTCTGCTCACGGGCACGCGCAAGCAACTCGAAAGCGCCAGCGCGCCAGCGCGCGAGGCGGACGACATGGCGCCGGAACAAACACCGACCGCCCAACCACGGCCAACGCAGCCCGATCGCAGCCGTCGAGGCGCCGCGCCCGGGGAGCGGCGCAAGCTTTGGAATGAAACGGTGCGGCCCGCCTGGCAGGAAGCGGTTGAGTCCGGGCAAGCCATCGGCCTGCCCACCGCGGCAATGGATTTTGAGAAATATCTTTTGGCCAATGAAGAGCGCGGGAGCAATTACTTTGTTGGCGGCGGGCGGGCGTTGCAGGAAGAAGTGTTTTGGCATTCCGGCTACAGCGATCCCAAAAATCTGGATGCCGCGAAAGCCGAGGCCATTGCGCGTTGGGCCGCCGAGCGTCGCGCTAAAATTCTCGCCTGGGCCAGGACCTCCGGGGACGAAACCGTCCGCACCGCCGCCGAACGGTTGTCACAACGGCGCGGGCGTCGCCAAGCCCAAGCCAATCCCAATCCGATGCCCGCTGAGCACGTGGATCCGTCGCTCGAACCAATTGACGAAGCCACTGCCGCTGCGCGCGTGCTTTTTTATCGGCGCGTGCTGGCCGCCTGGCAATTTCTGCTCTCAATGAATGAGCGGCCGGCGCTCAATCGCATTCAGGAATTGACCACTCTTGAAAGAACCCCGCTTCCCGCACCTAACCAGCATGCGGATTCGGGCGCGAGATGATGCAACATGGGCTTTTATACACAGCGTGACAAATAATGCAGCGTCAGGCAGGCGGCGGCGCGCACGGAGTGCGCGCCCTACCAGCGCTGTAGGCAGGGCGGGGCAATCCTCTGCCCGCCGTTTCTCAGCGATTACTTAAGACGTTGAATATAGTTACGGCCGGGTTCACTCTTTGCCGGGGCGCGCCGGAGGAGGGCGCACTCCCGCCAAATTGACCCAACACAAGCGAAGCTTTCCTTTCAAATTCGGATTTCGGATTTCGGGCTTCGGATTTCAGCTCACTCCGCCCGACCGATGATTTCCGTCACCTTCGCCACTATCTCTTCGGCCTTCACGGGCGTCAACGCGCCGCCGCGCAACTTCAACTCCACTTCGCCTTTCGCCAATGACTTCTCGCCGATGCCCACGCGGATGGGAAAGCCAACCAGTTCGGAATCCTTGAACTTGACTCCGGGGCGTTCGTCGCGATCATCCAGGATCACGTCCACGCCGCGCGCCTCGAGTTCGCCATAAATCTTTTCGGCCAGGGTCATGACCGGTCCGCCGGGAGTTACGCTCAGCGGAGTAATGCAGACGGTGTACGGCGCGACGCTCAGAGGCCAGACGACGCCGTCCTTGTCGTGCGATTGTTCGATCACGGCCTGTAATGTGCGGGTCACACCGATGCCATAGCAACCCATGACGGCGGGGCGCTGCTTGCCGGATTCATCGAGGAAGAAGGCCTCCAGTTTTTCGCTGTATTTGGTGCCCAGTTTGAACACATGCCCCACTTCGATCGCCCGCTGGACTTTCAACGGCTTGCCGCAGTTTCCACAGGCTTCGCCTAACCGCACCGAGCGCAAATCCACCCAATGGTTCACGGGAATGTCCCGGTTGATCGACACGTTGCGAAAATGAAAACCATCCTCGTTCGCGCCGGTGGTCATTCCGGTCGCGTCACACAGCAGGGAATCGGCATAGATGGGAATCTTGGTGACGTGCACGGCTCCCAAGCTGCCGGGGTTCGCGCCCATGGCCGCGAAAATCTCCTCCGCCGTCGCGGGCCGCAAATTTCCGGTGCCGAGCGCACTGATCAATTTGGCTTCGTTCAACTGGTCATCGCCCCGCAACAGAAGCAGGACCAACTTGCTGTCCACGAGATAGACGAGCGTCTTGATTTGGCGTTCGGCCGGGACATTGTGCGGGGCCTTGGTCAAGGCCTCGATGGTGACGACGCCCGGCGTCGGAAACTTTGCGGGATGGTGCGGTTCGTCAGCGGGCGGGGCCAGCTTGTGCGTCTTCACCGCCGGTCCCTGGCTCATGGCTTTCTCGATGTTCGCGGCATAGTTGCAACCCTCGCAATACACCACCTCATTTTCTCCCGTCTCGGCCGGGACCATGAACTCATGGGAAAACTTGCCGCCAATGATGCCGGTGTCGGCTTCCACGGGAATCGCCTTTAACCCGCAACGCTGGAAAATCCGGGCGTAAGCGTCGTACATCTTCTGGTAGCTCACTTGCGCCAGTTCGTCCGTGGCATCGAAGCTGTAAGCGTCCTTCATGATGAACTCCTTGGCGCGCATCAAACCGAAGCGCGGCCGGATTTCATCGCGGAACTTCGTCTGGATCTGGTAAAAATTTTTCGGCATCTGCCGGTAGGAATTGATTTCCCCGGCAACGAGCGTGGTGATCACCTCTTCGTGGGTCGGGCCGAGCACCCATTCCTTTTTCGCGCGGTCGCGCGCCTTGAGCAACACGTCGCTCGCGGTCTCATAGCGCCCGCTCTTTTGCCAGATTTCCGGCGGCTGCAGGGCGGGCATCAGCACTTCCAATGCGCCCGCGCGATTCATCTCTTCACGCACAATCCGCTCAATCTTGCGCAAGGCCCGTACGCCGAGCGGCAGAAAGGTGTAGAGCCCGCCGCTCAACTTGCGCACCAACCCGGCCCGCAAGAGCAGTTTGTGGGACGCGATTTCCGCCTCTGCGGGCGTTTCCTTGAGGGTGGGTATCAGTGTTTGGGTCCAGCGCATAGGGGGAATTAAGGATGAAAGATGGAGAATGGATGACCGGCACGCCGGCAAGGGAGAGTGACGGAGGTCCAGATGGCTTTTGCCACCCAGCACGTCGAAGCGGCATAAATGCCGCGCTCCTTTAATTGCGGCATGGCCGCGTTATGTTCGTCTCTAGTCATCCGTGGTTGAAAATGTGCGTGCGTGGTTGGAACGATGGCAATCTCCCCGCCCCAGCCTACATCCACCTTAGCGTAAATTACTTCACCGTATTTACAAGCGGCGCGAGTCCCTGGATGCGCACTTCGAGGCGGTCGCCGGACTCGATCTTGCCCACGCCGCTGGGAGTGCCCGTCAGAATCACGTCACCCGGCAAAAGGGTCATGTTGGTGGAGATGAAACTCACCAATTGATAGCAATTAAAGATGAGCTGGCTGGTGTTCGAGTTCTGACGCAACTGGCCGTTTTGGAAAAGCTGGATCGTCAGGTCATGCGGATCGATCTTCGTCTCCACATAAGGCCCGAGCGGCGTGAAGGTGTCGAATGATTTCGCGCGCGCCCATTGGCTCTCGGAACCCTGGATGGTGCGATCACTGATGTCCTGTGACGCGGTATAACCGTAAATGTAACGGGCCGCCGCGGCCGAGGTCACATTGCGCATGCGCCGGCCTATTACGACCGCCAGTTCCGCTTCATAATCGGTCCGATGATGCGGGAACGGGATTTCAATTTTCGCCCCGTCCGGAATCAGGGAGGTGGTGGCTTTGAACCAAAACAGCGGCTCCTTCGGGAGTGGCTTGCCGCTCTCCCGCGCGTGATCGGCGTAATTCAATCCCACGGCGATGATCTTGGACGGCGCCACCGGGGTCAGCGTCCGCAGGCCCTTGAACGAGGTCGGCTTCTTCTCGAAAGAGGGCGAGCCAAACACGTCTCCGCGGAGACGAAACAGTTCGCCATCCACGACTTTGGCGTAAAAGATGTCGTCGCCCTTCTGAAATCGGCCGATTGCTGCCATAAATTTGACCAAAGTGATAACAAACCGGAAACGCTGCTCGCAAGCGCAAACTGTTGCGCGTGGGGCGCGTAGAAACACCAAGTTCCAAAACCAAGCTCCAGAAAACATCAGGTGAAAGCTCCAAGAGGATTTAAGGAGCCGCCGGGAATGGCCCGGCATCTGTCCCGTCAGGAAATCTTCACTGGCCCACAGCCGCTACTTTTTCGCGCGCTTCCACATCGTCACCGTGCGCCCGTCCCCGGACGTGCTGACAAATTCCGCCGGCCTTTCTCCACCCGGAGCGCCAAAACAGGACTTGTACGTGTCGCCGTTCAGCTCATATATTCCAAGACGTTTTCGGCCCTTGGCCGGCCCATCCTTGATTTCAAAGTCCATGGTCTTGGGTTTCTTCGACGGATCAATGGTGATTTTCGCCGTCATCATAACCTCACCGCCGATAGTCACGGTGAGTTCATCACCTTTGCAAACACGCTTGCCCGAACTAAGCATCTCCTCCGGCAGCGCACTGCCATCATTGGTGCCGGAAACCATCGTCCATTCTCCCTGCAATTGCGCGAGATCCTTTTTGACCGCCTCGTCGTCCGCGGCCTGAACATGGGCGGCCGCCAGAATTGCCAGGCCGAGCAACAGCAACATCTTCTGCATGATCTTCATTTGTTTCTCCTTTTTGGTTGGGTTTTGGTTGCTTGCATGAAGCTGGGTTTTGCGAAGGCCGCAATGCCCGCGGCGGTCAACTGTTCGAGCTCCTGAAACAAAGGCTCGTCGATGGCTTTAAAGTTGAAGCACGACTTTCCCTGCATGCGCGCCTTCAACTTCGCGGAGAGGCCGTCGAGCAATTTTGGACACGCATAAACCGGCATCAAATGATAACTGACATAGCCCTTGCCGATGTTCACCCAGGCAATCGGCATCGGGATTTTGTGTGTCGGATGCACGCCGCCTTTCAGGCCGTAGGTGGTGGGTGTATCCTGCCCCACGGAGAGCGCGCCGCCCGCATGCTTTTGCAGGATCGCTTTCAAGCGCAGGAAGATGGGTTCGAATTCGGTGGGCATATCGAATTAAAGCGATTGCAGCGTGACCGGATGTTGGCATAGCGCGGTCCAACTTGCCAGCCATTTTGGTGTTTTCCAAAGCCAGGGAATCAGCGAACCGACGGCAGTTTGATGGCGACGCGCAGAGTATGGAGAAAAGCTTCCACCTTCGACTCGTCCCAATTCAACTGATCGCGAACCTTGGGTCCGACTGATATTGCACCGAAGACATGTCCTCCCGGCACAGCGAGCCTGTACTCGACGTTTTTGCACGGTCTGCGCCAACTCTCTGCGATTTTCACGCGTTTGATGCCCGTAACCTCGTCAAAGCGGACCGCAAACTCCTGCACTCCAACTGCAACGACGCGCCGGAGCGCACGGGATGGCCCGCTTCGCAACAAACCGAAACAAGCCAAAACAAAGTGAAACAAAGTAGAACAAAGTAACAAAAAATAACCGCCCCAGCCCGGACTGCGGGCCCGACAAGCCGGCCCGGATTGTCACCAGTTTTCACTACAGCCAGCGGCTTGTATTTGGCTGGGAACCGTGCTATTCCAACAGGGTGAACCATGGCCTAAAACCTGCTTGGCGCATCGAATGCGCCGGGACCGTCGAGCGTCTGATTTAAGATCGCGTTGGCCCGCAGGCTGGCTTTCAGGCATCAAGCCCCACCTTAAGGCGGCGGGGGACTCAGAAACACAATGACTCGGACAACTTTCAGCACGCTCGACAGTGCGGCAGCGCAGCCGGCTAAAGCCGGGACTCCATACGTTGGAGTATCGCCGATTGTGGCCTTATTGGCGGCGCTGGCGGGGTGCATCACGACCGCCTGGGCGGCGGAACAGCCCGCGGCGGCGCATTTTCGGACGGAAGTGCGGCCGATTCTGACTGAGTATTGCTACGATTGCCATGCGGATGGGGCCAACAAGGGCGGTGTGGCGTTCGATGAACTCAAGACGGACGAGGCGGTGCTGGGCAATCACGAACTTTGGGCGAAGGTGTTGAAGAACGTCCGCGCCGGGCTGATGCCGCCGCAAAAGAAAGCGCGCCCGTCCGCCGAGGAACGGGCGAAACTGGAACAGTGGATCAAATTCGACGCGTTTGGCATCGACCCCAAAAATCCCGATCCGGGGCGGGTCACAGTGCGCCGTTTAAACCGGGTCGAGTATCGCAACACCATCCGCGACTTGATCGGGGTGGATTACGACACCGAGCTTGAGTTTCCGGCGGATGACACGGGTTACGGGTTCGACAACATCGGGGATGTGCTGACGTTGCCGCCGATGCTGCTGGAGAAATATCTTGAAGCCGCGCGGTCGATCATCAACCAGGCGGTGCCCACCGTTCCGCTGGTGGCGCCGGAAGAAAAGATTTCCGGCCGCAGTTTCCAGCCGGACGGCTCGGACCACGGCCGGGGTTCGACTTACCTGTCCTACTATCAAGCGGCCTCCGTTTCGAACACGTTTAAGATCGAGCACGCCGGCCATTACCAATTGCTGCTGGACCTGGCCGCCAGCGAGAAGTTCGTGGACAACGAGTTCGATTATAACAAATGCCGGCTCGTCTTCAAGGCGGATGGCCAGGAACTGTTTAGCCACGAATACGGCCGGGAGGGAAACAAGTATCTCCATTATGAGTTCGCCCGCGACTGGCAGACCGGGCCGCACGAGCTCACGTTCGCGCTGGAACCATTGACGACCAATGCCCAGGTGCGGTCGCTGGCGATTCGAATCGATTCGGTGACCATCCGGGGGCCGGGCGACGACAAGTATTGGGTGCGTCCGGCGAATTACGCGAAGTTTTTCCCGAAGGAAGTTCCGAAGCAAGCGGCTGAACGGCGGGTTTACGCGCGTGAATTATTGCGGGGCTTTGCCACGCGGGCCTTTCGCCATCCGGTGGATGAAGATGTCCTGGACCGCCTCGTCGCGCTGGCGGAGGGAGTTTACAAGACGCCGCACCGGACCTTTGAAGCGGGAGTCGCGCAAGCCATGGTGGCCGTGCTGGCGTCGCCGCGCTTCCTGTTCCGCGAAGAACGGGCCGAACCGGTGCCGCCCGGCCAGACCAGTTCGCCCGTGGATGAATATGCGCTGGCTTCGCGGCTTTCCTACTTTCTTTGGTCGTCGATGCCGGACGAGGAATTGTTTCGGCTCGCTCACAGCGGAGAATTGCGCAACAACCTGGCGGCGCAAGTGAAGCGGATGCTGGCCGACTGGAAATCGGAGGCCTTGACGCGGAACTTCACCGGCCAGTGGCTCCAGGCGCGCGACATTGAGAGCGTGCCGATCGAGGCGCGGACGGTGCTGGCCCAGGAGGAAAAGCCAAATCCCGAACAGGACGCCCGGCGCAAGCGGTTCCGGGAACTGCTCAGCAAGCGCGATGAACTGACGCCGGCGGAGAAGGAGGAAATGGCGGAGTTGCGGGGGACGTTCTCGCGCGCGTTCAGGCAACCGCGGGCGGACCTGACGGGCGAAATACGCTACGCGATGCGCCGCGAGACGGAAATGTATTTTGGGAACATCGTCCACGAGGACCGGAGCGTGCTGGAATTGATTGACAGCGATTACACCTATTTGAATGCGCGGCTCGCGCGCCATTACGGGCTGACCAACGTGGACATCTCGGGAGATGATCTGCGCCGGGTCACGCTCCCGGCGGACTGCCCGCGGGGCGGGGTGCTCACCATGGGCACCGTGCTGGCGGTAACGTCCAATCCCACGCGGACTTCGCCGGTCAAACGCGGGCTGTTCGTGCTGGACAACATTCTCGGCATTCCCCCGCCGCCGCCGCCGCCCAATATTCCGCCGCTGGAAGACGCCGCCAAGGATGTCAAGGACCATACCCCAACGTTGCGCGAGACATTGGCCATTCATCGGACCAATCCGCTGTGCAGTTCCTGCCACAACCGGATGGATCCGCTGGGTTTGGCATTTGAAAACTTCAACGCCATGGGCATGTGGCGCGACAAGGAGCGGGGCCAGCCCATCGACAGCACGGGCAAGCTGATCACTGGCGAAACGTTCGAGAGCGTCCGCGAGCTTAAGCACATTTTGGCCACCAACCATCACCTCGAATTCTACCGGGCGTTGACCGAGAAGCTGCTCACGTACGCCTTGGGACGCGGGCTGGAGTATTCGGACGTGGAAACCGTGGACGAGATCGTAAACCGGCTGGAACAGAACAACGGCCGCTTCTCGGCCTTGCTCAACGGAGTCATTGAATCCGCCCCTTTCCAAAAGCGTCGTAATGTGTCAATAATGAGCAATGCCGGGCCGGCCAGGTCGACTCAGGAGCGAGCGGACATCAGCAAACCAAATGAAAACTAAAAATAAAGCAGAGGAAGCAATCATTTCCGCCGGTTTGAGCCGCCGCCACTTTTTGCGCGGACTCGGCGCATGCCTGGCGTTGCCGGCCCTGGGATCACTCCAGCCGCTCAGTTCGCTCGCGGCGGGAACCGGCGCCGCCAAACTGGCCACCACGGCCACGGGCGCGCCGTTGCGAGCGGCGTTCCTCTATTTCCCGAATGGCGCAATTCCGGGTTCCTGGTGGCCGCCAGAGAGCACCGACCTGGCGCTCAGCCCCACCTTGCAACCCCTGGAGTCGAGCCGAAAGTTGATACAGGTGCTGGGCGGCCTGGACCACGAGTGCGCGAACCCGGGGCCGGACGGGGCGGGCGACCATGCGCGCGGCCAGGGCGTGTTCCTGACGGGGGTGCGCTTGAAGAAGAGCGCCACGGACATTCAGGCCGGCATTTCAATCGACCAGGTCATCGCCAAACAGATCGGGCAACTTACGCGTTTTCCATCGCTTGAATTGACTTGTGATGCTTCCCGGAAAGCCGGGGCGTGCGATTCGAATTATTCCTGCGCCTACCAATATAACCTGGCGTGGAGTTCGCCGACGACGCCGGTAACGCCCGAGTCCAATCCGCGGCTGGTGTTCGAACGCCTGTTCGGCGCCGGGTCGCCGGGACAGCGGGCGGAAAGCCTCAAGCGCCGCCAGCAGGAGGAGCGTTCGATTTTGGACTTCGTGCTGGATGACGCGCGCCGCATGCAAGGGCGGTTGGACGCGCACGACAAGGACAAGCTGGACCAATATTTGACGGGCGTGCGCGAACTCGAAACGCGCATCCAAAAAGCCGAGCGGTTCGGACCGGCGAAAGATCCCACCATGGACACGCCCGCCGGCATACCACCCGAGCGCGGGGAATACCTTCAGCTCATGTTCGACATGATGGTCCTGGCATTCCAGACCGATTCCACGCGTGTGGCGACGTTCTGTTTGGCGCATGACGGCGACAACCGGTCGTTCAGCGAAATCGGAATTCCCGAGGGCCATCACGACCTCTCGCACCATGAAAACAGGCCCGATCGCATCAAGAAAGTGGCGGACATCGACCTGTGGTATGCGAAACAATTTGCGAAGCTGCTGGAGAAGATGCAGAACACGAAGGACGTGGACGGCAATTCGCTTTTGCACAATTCGATGATTGTTTACGGCGGCGGCAATGCCGACGGCAACCGGCACACGCACGTGAACCTGCCGGTGGTGCTGGCGGGCGCGGGCGGCGGCACACTGACGCCCGGGCGCTACGTCAAGCACGGGGCCAAGCCCATGGCGAATCTGTTTCTCAGCATGGCGGACCGCATGGGAGTGCAGGGTTTGGAACGCTTCGGGGATTCGAGCGGGCGGCTGGGGAATGTGTAGAAGATCCAGCACGGGTACGGATTTCCGCCGTTAGCTCGAATGTCTTTCCGAAATCCCCAGCCCGACAGGGCGGAAGAAAATAGCCACCGATTATCGGTGGGTAAACCGCAAGCAACATGAGTCCCGTCAGGGACGAAAGAATCCCGCTTGGAGTGAAATGAAAATAATCCCGTGTGACAGTTCCTTTTCTGATCAGATACTGGCGATCTTCAACGATGCCATTCTAAACTCCACAGCGCTTTACGATTACAAGCCGCGCACGCCGGAGATGATGGC
>JAJPHR010000089.1 GCA_021325145.1 Verrucomicrobiota bacterium
AAAATCCTCAGTCCCTTTCCCAACTGCAATGCAGTAGAAAACCGACCTGCCTTCAGCGGATAAAAACAACGCCTAAAATGAAATCCTACTGCATGGTTACGGCTTAGTCTTACCTCTCTCCGCCCGCAAGTATGGTTTCGAAATGGGGCGGTTGTTCTTCGCGGGCAACGACGCTGATCTCGATCTTTTTGAAACCAGCGGCTTCCAGCCAGCGATGGAGGTCGCTTTCCGCGAAGCCGAGCCAGCGATCGCCGTAAAGTTCGTGGGCTTTTTCGAAATTGTGCTTCAACAAATCCAGAATCCACACTTGCCCGCCGGGGCGCAGAATCCGGTGGGTGGATTGGATGGCCTTGGCGGGTTCAGCGGCGTGATGGAGCGCCTGGCTTAGAATCACGAGGTCCACGGATTGCGGTTCGATGGGCGGTGATTCCAAATCGCCCAGGCGGAACTCGAGGTTCTTGAGGCCGTTCTTTTTGGCCTTGTTCGCGCCGAAAGTCACCATTTTTTCGGAGTTGTCCACGGCGATGACTTTTTTGGCCTTGCGGGCGAGCAATTCGCTGAGCAGGCCCTCGCCGGAACCCAAGTCAGCCACCACGAGCGGAGGGATGATGCGCAGAAGCAAATGGCCGAAAGCCTGCCAGGAACGGCCGGGGCCGTAACTGCGATCAAATCGGCCAGCGACCTGGTTGAAATAGACCTGGGCCTGCTCGTTGCGGCGGGCGAGAATGCGTTTGAGGTTGATCTGGTCCGCGCCATGTTCCGGCAGCTCTTTGGCGCCGCGATTGGCGAGTTGGATGAATTCGGCGGACAACTCATCTGCGGCGGGTTCGAGTTTGTAAAAGGTGCGTTTCCCTTCGCGGCGCGATTGCACCAGGTTCGCTTCCTGCAGCAAGCCCAGGTGTGTGGAGATGCGGGATTGCCCCATGCGGGTGATTTCCTGCAATTCGTTCACGGACAACTCGTCACGCTCCAGCAGCGCCACGATGCGCAGCCGGGTGGGATCTGAGAGCGCACGAAGAGATTTCAGGGTGGAGGACATGGGCGGTCAACTAACTGCGCCGAATCTCATAGTTTCGCGCTGTAAGGCTGTTTCGTCGTGATCCACGCGGGAAGTTAAGCGCATCGGCAGGATTCATGGAAGCACGATTCCCGCGAGGTAATGTCCAATGTCCAAATTCCAATTGAGCCTTGGGGTTTGGACATTCGCTGGTCGTTTGATATTTTGTCATTGGGCATTAAACAGCACTCTCACCCTGCAAAAAATACGGAGCTATTTCCCTGTTGACGGATGGGGCATAAATAATATATCATCTTATCCTGATACGTTAATATGACATTGTAACCCTGTCGGTCAAGATTCAAGAACATGAGCAAGAACTTCATTTTTTCGTCGGAGTCCGTGGGCGAAGGCCATCCGGACAAGGTGTGCGATACGATTTCGGACGCGGTGCTGGACGCTTGCCTGGCCCAGGACCCGCGCAGCCGCGTTGCTTGCGAGACTTACGCCAAGTGCAACCTGGTGGTCGTGGGCGGGGAAATCACCACGAAGGCCAAGTTGGACTTCAGCGCGATCGCCCGCCAGGCCATTCGCGATATCGGTTATGTCAATGACGATGACGTGTTCCATGCCGACAAGGTGCTCGTCATGAACGCGATCACTTCGCAAAGCCCTGACATCGCGCAAGGGGTCGATGCGAAAGCGGCGGACGGGAAAGACACTGACGAACAAGGCGCCGGCGACCAGGGCTTGATGTTCGGTTATGCCTGCACGGAAACGCCCGAACTGATGCCCGCGCCGATCATGTATGCCCATCAACTCGGCCGTGAATTGACCCGCATCCGCAAGTCGGGACAGGTCTGCTGGTTGCGTCCGGACGCCAAGAGCCAGGTTTCCGTCCAATATGAAAACGATCAGCCCGTGCGCATCACCAACGTCGTCGTCTCCACGCAGCATGCCTACGATGTGAAGCACAAGGAGATCAAGGATTTCATTATCAAGGAAGTGATCAAGAAGGTTCTCCCGGCGCACATGCTGGATCGCAAGACCCAGTATCTGATCAATCCGACGGGCCGGTTTGTCGTGGGCGGGCCGCAGGGTGACACGGGATTGACTGGCCGCAAGATCATCGTCGATAGCTACGGCGGCATGGGTCGCCACGGCGGCGGCGCGTTCAGCGGCAAGGACCCGTCCAAGGTGGATCGCAGCGCGGCCTACATGGGTCGTTACGTGGCGAAGAACATCGTTGCCGCCGGCCTGGCCACGAGCGCCGAGATTCAGTTTGCGTACGCCATCGGCTATCCCGACCCGGTTTCCGTGTGCGTGAATACTTTCGGCAGCGGTGTCGTGAGCGATGAGGCGATTGAGAAGGCCGTGCAGGAAGTTTTTAGTTTCAAACCAGCGGCGATCATCAAGCAGTTGAACCTGCTCCGCCCGATTTATTCCAAGACCACGAACTACGGCCACTTCGGCAAAGTGGATGATCTCAACAGCATCACCTGGGAAAAAACCGACAAAGCCGCCGCCCTCAAACGCGCCGTCCGGTAAGTTCAATTCCAATTCTCAAACAAAATAATTTAATGCCCACCATCAAATTGCCCAAATCCTCCAAGAATCGCCTTGCCGCCAAGAACGGCAACGGCGCCAAACACGATTACAAAGTCCGCGACCTCTCGCTCGCCGAGTCGGGCCGGAAGGAAATTGACATTGCCGAGGCCGAGATGCCCGGGTTGATGTCAATCCGCGAAAAGTACGCGAAAACCAAGCCGCTCCAGGGCGTCCGTATCACCGGCTCGCTGCACATGACCATCCAGACGGCGGTACTGATTGAAACGCTCGTTGATCTGGGCGCTTCGGTTCGCTGGGCGAGTTGCAATATCTTTTCCACCCAGGACAACGCCGCCGCCGCCATTGCCAAGGCGGGCGTTCCGGTGTTCGCGTGGAAAGGCGAGACGCTGGAAGAATATTGGGATTGTACGCTTGACGCGGTCACGCATCCCGGTGGCAAGGGCCCGCAACTCGTCGTGGACGACGGTGGGGACGTGACCTTGCTCATCCACAAAGGTTACCAACTCGAAGAAGGCGACGGCTGGGTGAATTCCGCTTCCGGCAGCCACGAGGAACAGGTCATCAAGAACCTGCTCAAGCGCGTTCACAAGCAGAACCCGACCTTCTGGCACAACATCGTGAAGGATTGGAAGGGCGTCAGTGAAGAGACGACGACCGGCGTGCATCGCCTTTACCAGATGAAGGAAGCCGGCAAGCTGCTCGTCCCGGCCATCAACGTGAACGACTCGGTCACCAAATCGAAGTTCGACAATCTTTACGGCTGCCGCGAATCCCTGGCGGATGGCATCAAGCGCGCGACGGATGTGATGGTCGCCGGCAAGGTGGCGGTCGTCTGCGGTTACGGCGATGTCGGCAAGGGGTCATCGCATTCGCTGCGCGGTTTCGGCGCGCGAGTGATCGTCACGGAGATCGATCCCATCAACGCGCTACAGGCGGCGATGGAAGGGTTTGAAGTCGCCACGATTGAAGACACGCTCGGCAAGGGCGACATTTATGTCACCACGACCGGCAACTGCGACATCATCACGCTGGAGCACATGCAGAAAATGAAAGACCAGGCCATCGTGTGCAACATCGGTCACTTTGACAACGAGATCCAGGTGGACCGTTTGAACAACGCCAGGGGCGTGGTTAAACTGAATATTAAACCGCAGGTGGACAAATACACCTTCCCCGACGGCCACAGCATTTTCATGCTCGCCGAAGGACGGCTGGTGAATCTCGGTTGCGCGCACGGCCATCCGAGTTTCGTGATGTCGAACTCCTTCTCGAACCAGACGCTCGCGCAATTGGACCTCTGGGCGAACAAGGACTTTTACGAACCAACGGTCTATCGTCTGCCCAAGAAGCTGGATGAAGAAGTCGCCCGGCTGCATTTGGAAAAGATCGGCGTGAAGCTGACCAAGCTCACCAAGAAGCAGGCCGATTATTTGGGTGTGCCGCTGGAAGGGCCGTATAAGCCGGAACACTACCGTTACTGACAGGCAAGCGAAACGCCCAAAGCTCCGAAATCAGAATTCCGAAGAAATCCGAAGCTCGAATTATTCGGGTTTCCAGTTTCGGATTTCGGATTTCCGGAACCGGATTGTTCGGTTGTCGTTTTATGCGGCGAGCCGCGCCGTTTCATGGCATATTCGGGGTAGAGCCGCTCCAGACAGTCCGGGCAGATGCCGTGAGTGAACTCGGCTTCACTGTGCTGCGAGATGTAGGACTCCACCTTTTGCCAGTAACCGTGGTCGTCACGGATTTTTTTGCAGGAGGCGCAGATGGGAAGCAGCCCGCGCAGCGTGCGAATGTTGGCCAGCGCCACGGTCAATTCATCGATCAAATTCAACCGCTCCTCCTCTTCGCGCTTCAGCGCTGTGATGTCGCGTTCGATGGCGGACACGCCAATCACTTTGCCGCTGGGGTCGCGAATCGGCGATAGAGTAAGCGAGACATCGATGGCTGTGCCGTCCTTTGTGAGCCTGATCGTCTCGAACCGTTCGATGGAATATCCTTCCACACGACGCGACGACAGACGCGATGCCTCCTCCGGGCGGTACGACGGAATCAGGATCGAGATGCTTCGGCCCCTGACTTCCTCCGCCGTGTAGCCATACATGCGCTCGGCCCCGGCGTTCCAACTCAGGATCGTCCCATCGAGAGTTTTCCCGATAATTGCATCATCCGAATTCTCAACGATGGCCGCGAGATAAGCCATGGCCTCCTCGCCGCGCTTGCGCTCGCTGACGTCGCGGGTAAAACAACGGGAATGGATGAACTTTCCATTCTCCCAAAGCACATTGGAGTTCAGGATGACGTCCCGGACGTCGCCGTTTTTGCAGCGGACGCGCGCTTCGCAATTATTCAGTGTCTCCCCCCGATGCAATCGCTTGAGCATCGCCTCGGCGACTCCTTCGTCCACGCAGAACTCGGAAAGCCGGTGGCCCAGGTATTCATCGCGGGTGTAACCAAACATGTCGAGTTCCGCCTGATTGACGCGGAGGATGGTGCCATCGGGCCCTTCCCAGTGCAGACCCACGGCGGCGTGTTCGAAGAAGTCGGTCAATTCCTGCTGGCCGCGGCGCAATGCCTCTTCGGCCCGGCGCCGGGCGCGGCGGCTCCAGGCTTCGCGCAATTCGCGCTCGATGGAAGGCACGAGGCGCGCCAGGTGGTTTTTCATCACAAAATCATTCGCGCCGGCCTTCATCGCCCGCACCGCCATCTCCTCCCCAATGGTGCCGGAAACGACGATGAATGGGATGTCCAGTTCCTTTTCCTTGAGCAGTTGCAAGGCGTCCAGGCTGCCGAAACCCGGGATCGAATGATCGCTGATAATGAGGTCCCATTCCTGACGTTCCAGGGCGGAATTCAATTCCCGGGCAGTATCCACCCGGTCTGAAGTTGGCTCGAAACCTCCCCGCCGGAGTTCGTGTAAAATAAACACAGCATCACCTTCCGAATCCTCAATCAATAGAACCCTCAGCGGCCTATTCATACAATTACACCCCAATCCTGGCTTTAGCTCGGCAATTCGGAATTGTAGTCCAATTATACTGTATTTTGGTCAAGTGGTCAAATAACGCCGGTCTGACAAAGACGATTTTCCCACGACATCATGCCCTCAGTTCAGAGTCAGCGCGCGCAAAGTTACAACTATCTGCTAGGTTAGACTCGCCGGCGCGCTTTATATTTAATTTAATTCCGAAAATAAATTCGAGATGCAACTAAGCGAATCCATTACCTGCCCGTTTTGCGGACAGGCCTTCGAACTGGTGATTGACACCAGCGTGCCGAGCCAGGTTTTCACCACGGATTGTGAGGTGTGCTGCCGGCCGTTCGAGGTCGTTGTGGAATGCGAACCCGGGGAAATTCTAAGCTTGGATGTGCGCGCGAATTAAGCCAGAGTCCCGCGCACATTGTATGAACAGCTTTGCAACAACGGTTCTTTGGGTCTATATCGTGCTCCTGGTCGTGGGCGGAATGATCGGTTTTCTGAAAGCCGGCAGCAAGATTTCGCTCATCATGTCGGTCAGTTTTGCGGCCGCCCTGAGCCTTTGCGCCGCGCGCATCATTTTCCAACCGAATGTGGCTGACATTCTCCTGGCTGCCTTGCTGGTGGTGTTTGCGATGCGTCTTGCGAAAACAAAAAAGTTCATGCCAGCCGGGATGATGTTGATCCTGACCATCGCCGCCCTGGCTTTGCGGCATGTTCGCTTATAGTTATAGCAAGTGGCGGTTACGAAATGACCAATGCCAATGATCAAAGAATGTCCAAACTCCTTATCTCAATTGGATCCTGGTTCCTGGATCTTCCCGGGTCATTGGACATTGGCCATCGGTCATTAACAGCGCGTCCTGGACGAAGGCAGGTCTGCGCTTATGTTGGTTGGGTTATTCGGTGATGCAAACCTCCCTTCCCATCCACCAAATCCATACGCCCATTGTGGAGACGCTTCGCGCGGGCAACCGGCTCGTGTTGGTCGCGCCGACCGGCTCGGGCAAGACCACGCAGGTCCCGCAAATGCTGCTGGAAGCGGGTTTGGCGGGCGATAAAAAGATCGTCGTGCTGCAACCCCGCCGGGTGGCTGCGCGGACGGTCGCCGCGCGAGTGGCCTGGGAGCGCAACTGCAAGCTGGGCGGCGAAGTCGGTTACCAAATCCGCTTCGATGACCAGACCAGCTTGGGGACGCGGATTTGTTTCGTCACGGAAGGCATTCTGCTGCGCTGGCTGCAGGATGATCGCACCCTGCCGGACGTGGGGATCATTCTGTTTGACGAGTTCCACGAACGCAACCTGCTGAGCGACGTGGCCCTGGCGCTCGTCAAGCAACTCCAGCAAACCCAGCGCCCGGACCTGAAACTCGCCGTAATGTCGGCTACGCTGGATGCGGAGCCGGTGGCCGATTATCTCTCAGTCGCAACGAGCCCGGCTCAAGCCGGGACTCCATGCCCGGACTCGACAAGCCGCCGCAGCGATTCAACGACATTGCCGCCCTGTCCCATCCTGGTTTCAGAAGGCCAGAGTTTTCCCGTCGAAGTGCGCTGGCTGGCCAGTCATGACGAACGGCCCATCAGCGATCAGGCAGCCGATGTGGTGGAGCAGATTGTGAACTCGGGCGAACCGGGAGACATCCTCATTTTCATGCCGGGCATGGGCGAGATCAATGCCACCATCAATGCCTGCCGCGCAACCAGGACCAGCGAACGGCTGGCGTTCATCCCTTTGCACGGTGAACTGCAACCGGAGGAACAGGACCTCGCCTTTTCGCCAAATCCTCTGCGCAAAGTGGTGGTCGCCACCAACGTGGCCGAAACCTCCGTCACCATCGACGGCATCCGGCACGTCGTGGACAGCGGACAGGCGCGGGTTGCGCGATATGATTCGGAGCGCGGCATCGGCACATTGTTCATCGAGGAAATCAGCCGCGCTTCAGCCGACCAACGCAAAGGCCGCGCGGGTCGCACCGCGCCTGGAACGTGCCATCGGCTTTGGACGCAAAGCGGCCATTTAAACCGTCCGGAACGCAACACCCCGGAAATCCAGCGCAGCGACCTCGCCGAGGTTGTTCTGCTGCTGCACTCCCTGCACATCCGCAAAGCCGCGCAGTTTGACTGGCTCGACAAGCCCGATCCGGCGGCCGTCGAGCGCGCGGAGAACTTGTTGCGCATGCTCGGCGCGCTCGACGAGGCGACCGACGAATTGACTCCCATCGGCCAGCAAATGCGGCGGCTGCCGATGCATCCGCGTTATTCGCGGATGTTGGTGGAAGCCTCCAAACGCGATTGCGTGCGCGCCGCCGCCTTGTGCGCCGCCCTGGTCAGCGGGCGGGATTTGCTCCAGCGCCTGCGCCGCGAGGACAAACACATTGCCGAAGCGCGCGAACTGTTTGAGGCCAGCCAGGACTCCGATTTCTTCACGCTGATGCGCGCCTATCAATTTGCCAAAAACAACAACTTCAGCGTCGAATCCTGCCGCCGCCATGGCATCAACGCCCAAGCCGCGCGCCAGGTCGAACAAACCTACGCCCAGATTGTTCAGATTGCGGAGCAGCAAAAACTCCTTCAATTCGAAGCCGGCGGTGGAACCTCCGCCGGTAAACCTGACGACACAGCCCTGCTCCGTTGTTTGATGGCCGGCTTCATTGACCAACTTTGCCTCCGGCGCGACATGGGCAGCCTCGAATGCGATTTGACGGAAGGACGCACCGGCACACTGGTCCGGGAAAGCGTGGTGCAAAATTCGCCATTGTTCGTCGCGGCCTCCATTCGCGAGGTGCCTTCGCGCGGTTCGACGAACCTGACGTTGCTGGGCCTGGCCAGCGCCGTGAAACGGGAATGGCTCGAGGAATTGTTCTCCCAACATATTCGCGCACAAGTGGAACATCTTTTCGACCGCACGCACAAGCGCGTGGCCGCCGTAAAGTTGGTGCGCTTCCGTGATCTGGTGATCCACCACGAGCATCAGCGCGAGGTTGACCCAATTGCTTCGGGGCGGTGCCTGGCCGAGGCGTATCAACGCGGCTTTTTTGAATTGCCACTGTTCAACCACGAGGTGAAACAGTTCATTGGCCGGGTGAACCTGGTTTGCGCCGCGATGCCAACCCTGGAGCTTCCGCCTTTGGATCAAAAAGCCATCACGGCCTGTCTGGCGCGCGCCTTCGCCGGCTTCACGCTGGCCAAGGAAGCCCAGGCCGCGCATGTCCGTGATGAGTTTGTGAAGCACCTGGCGCCCGAACAAGTTTCGTGGCTCGATGAACTCGCGCCCGCGAGCCTAACCTGGCATGATGGCCGCAAACTGAAGTTGCTGTACCCCGAAAATGCAAGCGCCAAAGACGGCCAGCCAAATCCGCCCGAACTGCAAGTGAAGCTGCAGGAGTGCTTCGCCCTCAAGGAACACCCGCGCCTTTGCGAAGGCCGGCTTCCAATCAAGCTCTGGCTTTGCACCCCCGATAACAAACGCCTCGAATCCACCACTGACTGGCCGGCCTTCAAAGCAGCCGTTTATCCCAAGTTAAAACCCGCGCTGCAGAAAAAGTTCCCCGGAACGGTCTGGTGAAGCAAAACCGTCTGAGCGTATAGTCGGCTGTGCCCCTGGTCATGCTGCCCGCCTAAAGGGCGCAATGTTTAACTGAAGCCAGTATTTGAGAATCACGCGCACGCCGGCGCTGAATTCCTGCGGGTCGGCATTCTTCAGCAGGTAGGAGGTAACTCCCAGCTTGTAGGCACGTTCGATGTCGGAAGGTTCATCAGAACTGGTGAGCATGATGACGGGCACATCCTGAAACAGTCGCTGGCCGCGAATCCATTTGAGCACCTCATGGCCGTCGCGCTTGGGCAACTTGATGTCCACGAAAATCAGGTCGGGCAGCGGATGATGACGGCGGTCCTGATACCCATTGACGCCGGTCAAGTACTCAATCGCGCTGTCCCCGTCGCTTACGATATTGAGACGATGGGGGATTTCAGTGCGTTTGCATGCGGACTTCATGAAAAACACGTCATCCACATCATCCTCGACGAGTAGAACAGTCTTCATCATAACAATTGGTCACTGGCAAGGAGCGTGCCAACCTCGATTTCTCGCGCGACCCGACGTTTGTGCCTCAAGCGCGCCAAGTTTCGTGCGGAAAATACCAAGGCTCGCGGCCCGGCTGATTGCAGGCGCATCCGCCACGGCGGATCCCGCTCCTGCAATTCGCAATCACGTGGTCGCGACCTTTCGCAAGTTGCGAAACCTCCGAGTGGCGAGTTGCAATTTGCCATTCGATTCCGCAATAGGCGGACAAAGGAATGCCCGAAATGGGCGGGTTTTGCCTTACTTGCATGGAAACAAGGCATGGCACGGTTCCAGCAAACAGTGCGTGCATTGAAAGCGCGCTTGTTTGCGCGATACGGCGATACGTATCTCTTTGAGCCAGCGCTTGTTCCGTGTGGTGTGCCCAATGTTATGGTCGCGGACGCAATTTTGCTGGCGGACGATGATGAAAATCACGCCCTTTTGGCGGGCAAATTAATGAAGGCCTGCGGTATTCTCAATCCGTTCGTCACGGTTCCGGATGGCGATCAGGTTATTGCTTATCTTGAAGGCGAAGGCATTTATGCGAATCGCGAACGTTACCCGCTTCCGTTGCTCCTCCTGCTGGACTTGAAAATGCCCCGCATGGGTGGCATGGAAGTGCTCGAATGGTTGTCGCGCAGTCAGCCGAAGCCGGCGTTCTCGACGGTGGTTCTTACCAGCTATGCCGACTTGAAAACAGTCAAAGAAGCCTACCGCCTGGGCGCCCGTTCCTTTCTCGTCAAACCCATCGAGGCAAAGGAATTTTTGCCCGTTGCCGCGGAATTGAAGGGAATTCGCTTTGGAGGCGCACCGAATTCCGGCACAGCCAATACCGGCACAGCACGGGCCTGATTCTTTTTTGCAACGATCCCTTATCATTCCCTCCGCTAATGAAGGCAAAAGGTTTGCTTTCGCGCTGGCGCTGGGTTAATAATTGGAACGCTGTGGGTTCAGTTCAGTTGCTCCATGGCTAATTGAATGTGCGGATGTTCACGTCTGAGCTTGCTTTATCTCCAATAGAATTGGGTAGTGTTCGAAAGGCCCGCTGCTTTTGTCTATGGGGTGGGTACCCCATAGCGGCGGCAAACCGACCCGATAGCCTTGGCCGTGCATCCGTTGAATCGCCAAACCTGCGTTGCGGTGCTTTATGAATTCCGAACAGACACCGCGCGCATCTGTCCAAGCTCATCTAACGAGAGAATTGCAAAAAGTCGCGCTCAATCCAGCACCATCATTTTTTTATGAAAAAAATTAATCCCGCCGTCATAATTGATGAAGTCTCCAAAATCGATGACGAGAATGACCCGGTTGAATCAACCGCGACGGCCACGCGGAATGGACGGCGCAAAGGGAAGCCCGCCAATAACCCGCCCGCGCCGGTCAACGGCGCTGAAGGGGAGGATGGCGAATTGGACCCGCGGCAAGTGCTGCGCGCGCTGTCGGCGCTGAAACGCGGGGACTTCACCGCGCGCCTGCCGCTGGAGTGGACGGGCCTGGCCGGCAAGGTGGCCGACACCTTCAATGATCTGGCGGAGCAAATGCAGCATTCGACCGAGGAATCCACGCGCATCAGCCGCGTCGTCGGCAAGGAAGGCAAATTGCACGAACGGATCCAGATGGGCGAAGTCGCGGGCGGTTGGAAGGAACGCGTCGATTCGATCAACACCCTGATCACCTGCCTGGTGCATCCGATCAGTGAAACGGCGCGCGTGATCGGCGCCGTGGCCACCGGCGACCTTTCCCAAAGCATGGCGGTGGAAATCGAGGGCCGCCGGGTGGAAGGCGAATTCCTGCGCACGGCCAAGACGGTGAATACGATGGTGAACCAATTGAGCGCGTTCGCCTCCGAAGTGACCCGCGTGGCGCGCGAAGTCGGCACCGAAGGCAAGCTGGGCGGCCAGGCGAAAGTCAAAGGCGTGGCCGGCACCTGGAAGGACCTGACGGACAACGTGAACCTGATGGCCAGCAATCTCACCAGCCAGGTCCGCAACATCGCCACAGTCACCACCGCGGTCGCCAACGGCGACTTGACCAAAAAGATCACGGTGGACGTGAAAGGCGAGTTCCTCGAATTGAAGGATACGATCAACACGATGGTGGACCAGCTCCGTTCGTTCGCCTCCGAAGTGACCCGCGTAGCCCGCGAAGTCGGCACCGAAGGCGAGTTGGGCGGCCAGGCGAAGGTCGAAGGCGTTTCAGGCACGTGGAAGGACCTCACGGATTCGGTGAATTTCATGGCCAGCAATCTTACGGCGCAAGTCCGCAACATTGCGGCAGTGACGACGGCGGTGGCCAACGGCGACTTGTCCAAGAAGATCACGGTGAACGTCAAAGGGGAAATTCTCGAATTGAAAAACACCATTAATACGATGGTGGACCAGCTTTCGTCGTTCGCCTCCGAAGTGACGCGTATGGCGCGCGAAGTCGGCACCGAAGGCAAACTCGGCGGCCAGGCGCAGGTCAAAGGCGTGGCCGGCACGTGGAAGGACCTGACGGACAACGTCAATTTCATGGCGGGCAATCTTACGTCGCAAGTCCGCAATATCGCGGA
>JAJPHR010000110.1 GCA_021325145.1 Verrucomicrobiota bacterium
GTCCAAATCTCCGCCAGCGTGGGATGGTAGTGTGGCACCGCGGCCAGTTCATGAACCGTCATGCGTTTGTACATGGCCACGACGATCTCATGCAGCAGATCGCTGCCATCCGGGCCAACGCAACTACCGCCGATGATTTCCCCCGTGGCCGGGTTTGCCAGCAATTTCACGAAACCATCCTTTGCTTCCATGAGGAGCGACTTGCCGTGATCGGCGAACGGGTAACTGGCGGCGCGATAGGGAATCGCTCGCGCCAGCGCCGCCCGCTCTGTCAGGCCGATGACCGCGATTTGCGGCTCGGTGAACACGATTTCCATCAGCAGCCGATAATCCATCTGGCGTGGATGATTCGGGTTCGCGATATTGCATGCGGCGACTTCGCCCTGTTGCACGGCGATGTGGACGATCTCATACGGTCCGGTGCAATCGCCCGCGACATAGATGTGTTTCGCGGAGGTTTGCATTTCCTCGTTGGCGATGATGCGGCTGTTCTCGGTGGCGACACCGGCTTTGGCGAGATCAAGCCCCTCGGTGTTGGCGATGCGGCCCAGCGCAAAGAGAATTTCCTCCGCTTCCACGTGGATTTCCTGCGCGCCATGCAGGAAGGAAACCCGTTTGCCGCCTGATTTGCGCGTCGCCGCCAGCAGCTTCGTGTTCGTATAAACCGTAATGCCTTCGCGGCGAAAAACGTTCTCCAGCGTATCGGTTGCGTCCACGTCAAAATCGTGCAGGACGTGCGTGCTGCGTTGAATCAGAGTCACCTTGACGTCGAATCGCGCGAAGAATTGCGCAAACTCCATCCCGACCGCGCCGCCACCGAGCACGATGAGCGACTTGGGCAATCGCTTGAGTTCCAGCGCGTCGTCACTGGTGAGGTAGCCGACTTCGTCGAGAAACGGCAGCGGCGATGGCGCGACGCGCGAACCGGTGCTGATGACGAAGTTTCTGGCGGTGAACTTCCCGCCTGTGCTCAAGGCCACCGTGTGCGGATCCAAAAACCGCGCTTCCGCCCGCAAAAACTCGAACGTCCCCTCCGTAAGCTGCTGGCGGCGGTGCCCGGCAAAATCCTGGACCATGGCATCTTTGCGCGCCATGACTTGCTCAAAATCGAAGCCGGCCCCTTTCACCCGAATCCCCCACGGGTCCGGATGCCGGACCAAATGCATCACCTCGGCGGCGTAAAGCAGCGCCTTCGTCGGCATGCAACCCCGCAGGATGCAAAGCCCGCCCACTTCGCGCCCGCCTTCGATCACCACCGTGCGCAGGTCGGCATTGGCCGCGGTTCGGGCC
Organism: Verrucomicrobiota bacterium; assembly: GCA_021325145.1. Taxonomy (GTDB): domain Bacteria; phylum Verrucomicrobiota; class Verrucomicrobiia; order Limisphaerales; family Pedosphaeraceae; genus JAJPHR01. The sequence continues at coordinate 1,291 of JAJPHR010000110.1, forward strand.
GCAGCATAGCCGGCGCTGCCGCCCCCAATTACCGCCACGTCGTAGTCAAAATCAGCCATCAGGAACAGCATGGTTTTCGCCGCGCCGGTTTTCAAATTAAATCCAAAGGCCAGAAACAGAGCGTCGTTTATTTGATGTTTGCTGCCTGCAGCTTTTCTGGTGTTTGGAGCCTGGTGTTTGTTGTTTAAAATTCAAGCTCCGCGCCCAAGATTGACAAGACCCGCTTCGCTGTCGATTATGCTTCCATGAGCAACGAAATCATCTATCCCCGCAGCCCGCGCGAGACGATGAGCGGCTGGGTCTATCTGCCGCGCTTCGTCGATAAAATCCGCCTGCACCTGGCCGGCAAGCTGCACCCCGATTATCAGGAGAATTTCACCAAAGGCTTCGACGGCGCCTGGCTCAAAGCCGCCGGCGTTTCCGCCGATGAAATGATCAATGTCGTCAAAAACTCAGTAACCGACGGCCAAGTCGCCGATTGGGTCGCGAAACACGTCAAAAAATCGGATGCCGAAAAAATTGCCTTCCGTGATTTCGTCCTTAAACGCGGCACCGAAGGCGGCGAAGTCACCGAGCGCCTCAAAATGCGAAAACGCGAATCCGGCCTCTCCCACCGCGACGACATCACCTGCTTCGTCGATTACATCGACGCGGACGAGAAGCGGATTTAAAGACGGGAAGAAGCAGTGAAGTTGGACTTGCGTCTGTGTGATGCAGCCCCCGAGCGGGATTGTCACATGACTTCGGGTTTGGAATCCAGGAACTTCAACCACTTAAAAGTTCCAAAAATGGAGAAAGCCCACAAGATCATGCCGACCGCAAAGCGTTCCCAAAAGAAAAGAACCTGGAATCCTCCCCACATGACGCTGCCGGGGTGCGAGGTTTCGCCGTCCAATACCAGATAGGCCGTCGCTCCGAATCGAACCATGTGATGGAAAGCGGCAATGGGACCGAAGAACGCCCAGGTCAGCCCACAGAGCCAAAAGCCGTACACCAGAATCTTGGCGACTTTTGCTCCAAGGGTGCGCATTGCAACGAGTGTAGTCCGTAGAAGCGTCTAAAGCAACGCCTTTCCTGTGCGCCCGCACAGCTTGACATCTCCGCGCCGCCGGTGATTAGTGGTGTCCATGACGGTGACTTTCCAGCACATCCAGGAAGCGGCGGAGCGAATTGCCGGCCACGTTGTTCAATCGCCGTGTCCTCGTTCCATTCCGTTGTCGGAAGCGACGGGCATGAAAATCTTTTGCAAGCTGGAGTACTTGCAGCGGACGGGGAGTTTCAAGGAACGCGGCGCGCGCAACGCGCTGTCGTTGCTCACGGCCAGCCAACGCAAGACCGGGGTGATTGCCGCTTCGGCAGGCAATCACGCGCTCGGACTCGCCTACCACGGCCAATTGCTCGGCATCCCGGTTACGGTCGTCATGCCCCGGTTTGCGCCGCTCACGAAGGTAACCAACTGCCGCCGCTTGGGCGCAACCGTCGTTTTGGAGGGCAGCGACATCGGCGAAGCGCGCGCCGCCGCAGACGAGATCGTCCGCGAAAAAGGACTGACGTATGTTAACGGTTTCGACGATCCCGCCATCATTGCCGGCCAGGGAACACTTGGCCTGGAAATTGCCGCCCAGGTGCCGGACGTGGACGCGGTGATCGTGCCGATTGGCGGCGCGGGGTTGATTGCCGGCATCGCGCTCGCGCTCAAGGCGCTCAAGCCGCACGTGGAAATAATCGGCGTCGAACCGGAACACGCCGCGAGTTTCATAGCGGCGATGGCGGCTGGCCGGCCCGTGCGTTACGAATTGAAACCCACGCTGGCTGACGGTTTGAGTGTGCCGAAAGTGGGCGAGAACGCTTTTCAGATCGCGCGCTCATTGGTGGATCGCACGTTATTGGTGAGCGAGCAACAGATCGCCCTGGCGATCCTTCGCCTGCTTGAGTTGGAAAAGGCGGTGGTGGAAGGGGCCGGTGCTTCGCCGCTGGCCGTGTGCCTGGCCGGTCTGGTCCCGGAGTTGGAAGGCAAAACCGTCGTGCTCCCTTTGTGCGGTGGGAATATAGACACGCCGATCCTCGGTCGGGTGCTCGAACGCGGGCTCGTCTCCGACGGCCGGCTTTTTCGTTTCACGGCGCGAATCAGCGACCGCCCCGGCGGCCTGGCCCGCATTGCCGGACTGATCGCCGAAACTGGCGCGAGCATTATTGAAGTCGCGCACGACCGCGCCTTTTGTATCGACGACATCAACACCGTGAACGTGCATTGCATCGTGGAAACCCGCGATGCCGAACACATCGCCGCGCTCAGCCAGCGCCTGAAGGCAGAAGGGTTTCTGATCAACACGAACGGCGCTCCTTCCTGAAAGGCAGATTCACCTGCCTGGCCACGGAGCTCTGCGCTCCGCCAGTTCTCAGCCGCCGCATTTTAGAACCGTCGCACTGGCGGGAGCCAATTTCGCCGTGGTCGAAGTCACTTCCACACCGGATGCAGACCCGAGCAAGACTTTGTGTGCGCCTGCGCGCAAGCCGACGGCCCGCATCTGGCTCGAGAAATTGCAAGCAACCGTAAACGGGCCGCGTTTCATGACCAGCCATCTCTCCTTCTCGTTCCATTGCACACCGATGGCATCCAGTCGCCCGTCCGTCAGGGAAGGCTCCGTTCGGCGCAAGTGAATTAATTGGCGATGCCACTCAAGAAGTTCCGCGTGCGGCGCGCGGGACATTTCGCTCCAATCCAGTTTGGACGCCTGAAAAGTCCCGGGCGCTTGCGGGTCGGGAACTTCTTCCGGCTTCCAGCCGAACGCGGCAAACTCCCGGCGTCGGCCCTCGCGAATCGCCTTGCCCAATTCCTGGTCATGATCGGTGAAATACAAAAAGGGAGTGGACGCTGCCCACTCCTGGCCTTGGAAGAGCAGGGGAGGGAACGGCGCAGTGAGCAGGATCGCGGTGCCGATTTTCAACAGGCCAAGTTGCAGCGCCTCTTCATGCCGGCTGCCACCGATGACTTGCTGGATCCGTTCACCGCGTGCGCGGTTGCCGATTTGGTCGTGGTTCTGCAGGCACACCACAAAGCGGTCGCCGCCCAGGCCCGCTGGCGAACGACCATGTCGCCGGCCGCGAAAGCGCGAGAATTGCCCGTCATAAACAAAGGCTTGCTGAATGGCTTTGCTTAATTGGGCCAGGCTGCCGAAATCCGAATAGTAACCGGTCGTTTCGCCGGTCAGCACGGAGTGCAGGGCGTGGTGAAAATCATCGCTCCATTGGGCATCGAGATTAAACCCGCCGCATTCCCGTGGCCAGAGGAGGCGCGGATCATTCAAATCACTTTCGGCGATCAAAACCAGGCGCCGCCCGAGTTGCGCTTCAAGTGCTGCAACCTCAACCTTGAGTTGTTCGAGGAAGGGTTCCGCCGACGTATCGAGGATGGCGTGCACGGCATCCAGCCGGAGGCCGTCGAAATGGTAATCGCGCAGCCACATCAGCGCGTTATCGCAAAAGAAGCGCCGCACTTCGTCGCTGCCGCGGTCGTCGAAGTTAAGCGCCGGCCCCCACGGCGTGCAGTAGCGCGTGGTAAAGTAGGGGCCGAAACGTCCCAGGTAATTGCCAACCGGACCGAGGTGGTTGTAAACGACGTCGAGGACGACCGCCAGTTTTCGGGCGTGGCATGCCTGAACAAACCGTTTTAATCCAGCAGGCCCACCGTAAGCCTGATGCGGCGCGAACAGATCCACGCCATCGTAACCCCACCCGCGGTCGCCGGGAAATTCATTCACCGGCATGATTTCGACATGCGTGACGCCGAGCATGACAAGATGGTCGAGCTTCCCAATCGCGGCGTCAAAATTGCCTTCCGGCGTGAAGGTGCCAATGTGAAGCTCATAAAAGATTGCTGATGACAATGGCGCCGCCTGCCAGCCAGCGTCGCTCCACGGAAACGCGCTGTGATCCACGACGTGAGAGAGCTTGTGAACACCGTTGGGCTGCCAAGGCGAGCGTGGGTCGGGGAACGGACCTTCGTCGTCCAGGACGAAGCCATAATCAGCGTTGCCGTCGCGCAATCGGGCTTCGATCTCCCACCAGCCGCCTTCGGCCGCGCTCATGGGCAGCCGTTGGCTTCCAAGCTGAAGCTCGACTTTGGAAGGAAGCGGCGCCCAAACGCGAAAGAGGTGCATGAGTTTACCTGGTCAATAATGCCACCGGGAAACGGCGTAAAAGGTCCGCCAGCAACAACCGGCCGCCGGCGAATTCCTCACCGGTGAGCAGGTTTCGCCAGCTTCCGGCCGGCAGTTCGATGGTCGTATCCATCCAATCATTGTCCAAGCCGCGAACGAGACGGGGCACGATGGTAATCGCCGCGCCGCCGCGAATGAAGGCAACCAGGTGCGCAGCCTTCATGCCGCTGGCGTGGCAGGGTTGATAATCGCTGGAGTTCGAAAAAAGTTCCGAGTGTTGGGCGCGAAATTTCAATGCCTGATGAATCAACCACAACTTTGGCAAACCTTCGCTTCGCCGCGCCCAGATTTCATCGACGGAAGGGGCATCAGTATTGGAAAGCAGACGCCGCCGCGATTCGAAATCGACCGGGCGGCGGTTGTCCGGATCGACCAGCGTGAGATTCCAAAGTTCGGTGCCTTGATAAATATCCGGAATGCCGGGCGCGGTGAGTTTCAGGAGAGTTTTCGCCAGTGAATTGATCCAACCAGCATCGGTGAACGCAGCGACAAACTGCCCGAGATCTTGAATAAATTCGGGGTTGGCCAATGCCCCGGAAATGAAATTGTGGAGGGCGGTTTCGTAGCGGCTGTTATTTTCCGTCCAATTGGTGTGTTGCTTTGCCTCGCGGACGGCCTTTTCCATGTAGGCCAGGGCGCGGTCGGTGGACAGCGGCCAGGCGCCGAACAAGGTCTGGTAAAACAGATACTCAGCGTTGCGATCGGGCCAGCCATTCTCGCGGAAGCGCTCATTCATCGCCGCCCAGCGCAGGACGGTCTGCTGCCAGAGTTCGGGGATTTCCGAGAGCAAGCCCAGCCGTGCGCGCACGTCTTCCGAACGCTTGGTATCGTGAGTCGAGGTGCCCAGCATCGCCTCGGGTTGTTGAGCCTGGCGGAAAAGACATTGATCATGAAAGAGGTCCGGGCTGACGCCAAAGCGGCCGGGATCGCCGCCGACTTCGTTGAGCGCGGTCAAACGGTTGTAGCGGTAAAACGCGGTGTCCTCGACGCCTTTAGCCATTACCGCTCCAGTGAATTGCTGAAAGCGAATGACGAATTCGTCTTCGAGGCGTCCGCGGATTTGCAAGGTGAGTAGTTCGTTTAGGAAAGCAACTGGCTCCGCCAATTCCGGCCTTTGTTCGCGGGCCAGCGACACGCCTTTGCGAATGTTCGCAAAGTCCGCCTCGGTGACACTGTTGCGGGAAGGCTCAACGTAGCTGCGATACACCGGAAAGCAGGCGGCCAATTCCATCAAGGCGGACGCAAGCTCTTCACGGCCGAAGTCCGACCACCGGCAGTGCCGTGCCGAGATTTGCAGGAGCACATCCGTGAGCCGATTAACCTCGCTCGCGAATAATTTCCGGAGGACGCGCCGTTTGCCTTCCCGCATCACGGCCTGCTCATCGGTTGGTTCACCCGTGAACGTGGCATAGAATCCGGCAAGCGAATCCGCACCGGCAGGGTCCACAAACAAACCATCCACGAGATTGGAGAAATCATAGCCGGTGGTGCCGGCGACCGGCCAGGCAGCCGGCGGCAACTCGTCCGGGCCCAGGATCTTTTCCAGAACGATCCAGGCCCGCGGCGCAAGCGCGCGGAGCCGCTCAAGGTACTGTCTGGGATTGGCGAGTCCATCAATGTGGTCAACTCGCAGGCCGTCAACCAACCCGCGGTCGAGCCAGCGTTTGAGCAAGGTATGTGCGTCGGCAAAGACTTTTTCATCCTCGACCCGGACACCAGCCAGCGTGGCAATGCTGAAAAAACGGCGATAATTGAGTTCGCTATCGCCGCGCCGCCAAAAGGCCAGGCGATAGTGCTGCTGCTGGATCAAGTCGTCGAGCGCCGGCGGATTATGGTTGATTTCGCGCAACGCAATGGAGATCGCTTTGGCCTCCGCAGAATCAGGATCGGACAGGCGGCGCAGGCGCTTTTGCCGTGACCTGTTTCCGTTCGCTTCCGGCTTGCCATTTCCGCCCGCCTTCACTTCGGAGGCGGCAAGCATCGCCTCACGCAACACATCCGAATCACAAAGCCGGCGAGCGCGTTTGAGCACACCGCGAGTTGAGGCGGGGCTCAAGGGAAACCGCCGATCAAAATATTCGAGCACGAACGTTCCGTCCTGAAATTCGCAGTGCAGTTCACCCCGTTGGAGCATGTGCGGGTAGCGGTCGCCGAGAACCGGCAGAAACACTTTTTCTTCCGAGGGTTGCCCCGGCGTCCGCCAGAAAATGTCGAAATGCCGCGCGAAGCGGCTGTCGCGCCCGTGAGTCAGCACATCCCACCACCAGCCGTTTTCCGGCCCATCGATGCCCATGTGATTGGGCACTATGTCCAGCACCAAGCCCATCCCGTGACGGCGCAGCTCGGCGACGAGCCGGGCCAGATCAGCTTCCGTACCCAGTTCGGGATTTAGCGCGTTGAAGTCACACACGTCATAGCCGTGGCTGCTTCCCGGACAGGCCTTAAGCAGGGGGGAGGCATAGATGTGAGAAATCCCAAGGGCGCTCAAGTACGGCACCAATGCCAGCGCATCGTTGAGACGGAAGTTTGCGTTAAACTGTAATCGATAGGTGGCGCGCGGCGGTGACGAAGTCGCTTTGCGGCCTGGCTTGTTCCGGCGCAGGAGCTTCGACCGCTTCAAGCCACGAGCCGTTTCCAGCCGCAATCGGCGCGAACCAGGCCGGCTCGCGAATTGACCGGCACCCCGGGCAGACCTGGGTTTTGCGAGTAGTTTGCGGGCCATGGCAGCACTCCGGAAAGCTTACTTCTCGACGCGGAAGCCGAGCTGCTCGCCGAGCGCCTGGAATTTTTCCATCCAGGTGCGCGCATCGGCGTCGTTCTGGGCGGCGAGTCCGCGCTTTACGGGAAGGATGGTCGTCTGCATGTTGTGGTAAACGTTTTGGGGCTTCCAGAAATTTACTTCAAAAGGCAGTGGGTGAAGGATCCGGGCGACATCCGCGAGCCGCTGCAACAGTTCCACATCATTCGGGTTCTGGAGCAACTGATCAGCCAAATGGTCCAGGTGCTTTTTGACGGAGTAACCGAGAGCGTTGGTTTCCAGAGTAATCTTGGTGGCGTGACATTCACTCAGCAGCCGCTGCACCTGCTCCAGATCGAGTTTGTCGCTCTCGAATTGGCGGCACAACTCGGCATTCAAAACGAGTTCGAACGCGAGCTGAAGCGCCTGGGGCGGGGGCACACGGAGGTCAGTCAAAAAGCGCATCAAGGGAGTATATTGATCACTGATGTGGCGATAGGTATTGTGGATCTCGTCCCGGGTGGTGGCCAGAATCTGGTTCAGCACTTTGCGTTGCTCGTCGCGGAACAGGCTTTTGAGGGAATAATGCGCCTGTCCGAAATGGCGGTCCATCAGCCGAATGAGGTCGGGAAAGTCGCCTCGTTCGAAAGCATCCTGGTTTTCCTTGATCAGGGCGGCGTACGCTTCCGGATGGCCATCCTGCCGCACGCCACAAGTCAGATTGTGATCCCCTAAATGAAGCACGCCGTAAATGAGCTGATCCACGCTGCGAGTGACTTCGAACCGCACCTCGATCATGCCGATCGCCAGGCGCGCGCGTCCAGCCGTGAACAATTGCCGGTCCTTTTGCAGGACACTGAAGGAATAGATCCGGGCCGTCTCGGGATAGCTTTCGAACAGTGAATTGACGGCATAATGGGCGGCGACCGTTTCGCGCGTGGTGATGGCCGGCTTGACGAACTTTTCATAGACCTGCCGGCCATCGCCGTGTTCCGGGATTGCGCTTTTGGCCTGCGCAAGAATTTCCAAATATCCGGGCTCGAGATCTTCGCCGGTCAAATCGTGGAATAGTTGCAGGGCACGGGCGGCGTATTGGATGGCCTGCACGGTTTCGATTCCCGATATCTCATCAAAGAACCAGCCGCAACTGGTGAACATCAGCATTGCGTGCCGCTGCATTTCGAGCAGGCGCAAGGCCGAAACCTGGTCGGCTTCATTCAACTCGCGCGTGGCCTGTTCGATGAAGAAATGCGAGATGTTTTCCGGCGAACGATCCAGGATCACCGAAATATAGGCGTCGCGCGCGGCCCAGGGGTCTTTAAGATATTGGCGGGCGGCGGCTTCGTAACGCGGAGCCAGTTGATCGCGGAGCCAATCCATGGCCTGCCGGAGCGGCTCGCGCCAGTGCTGGTTCCACCCGGAATGCCCGCCGGAATTGCAGCCGCAGTGAGCGCGCCAGCGGTCCACCCCGTGGGAACAACTCCAGGCGCTGGACTGATGAACTTCCACTTCATGGGCCGGAGGATTGTGGACGAGATGCTCGCCATAAATTGTGAGCCGTGCCAGTTGCCGCGTTTGAATGAAATTCAGGGCATACGCCAGCGCCATGTCGCCATGGCAGAAGTGATGGCCGTAGGATTCGCCGTCCGTGGCAATGTGCACCAGCTGGTTCCAATCCCGGTCGTCGTTGAACGCGTTCACGAGCTTGTTCGCAAACTGCTCGCCGTTTACCAGCAATCGCTCGAACGCGACCGCCTGGGAAACCGGCGCGTCGTAGAAAAAAACGGCGATGGAGCGGCCCGCCGGCAGCTTAATGAGATAGGGCATGGACGGATCAATGCCGCCGCCGTTCACGTCCTGCCATTCTCCGTTGTCCAATGCCCGTATCCGGCTGGCCTGGAATGGAGACAGGATGGTGAACTTGATGCCCAATTCCGCCATGACCTCGAGGGATTCATTGTCCACCGCGCATTCGGGCAGCCACATGCCTTCCGGTGGTCTGCCGAAACGGGACTCAAAGTCTTTGATCCCCCAAAGGACCTGGGTGTATTTGTCACGCCGGTTCGCGAGCGGCATGATCATGTGATTGTAGCATTGGGCGATGGCTGAGCCGTGCCCGGAGAACCGTTGGCGGCTCTCATAATCGGCATCGACAATCGCCTGATGGATTTCCGGCGCTTTCTCCTTCATCCACGAAAGCACGGTCGGGCCAAAATTGAAGCTGATCCGGGAATAGTTGTTGACGATGCGCTCGATGCGTCCGTCGCCGTCCAGCAAACGCGCGTGGGCGTTTGGGGCGTAGCATTCGGCGGTGATCCGCTCATTCCAGTCGTGATAAGGGAAGGCGGAGTCCTGTAATTCGACGGCTTCCAGCCAGGGGTTCTCGCGTGGCGGTTGATAGAAGTGACCGTGGATACAGATGAACTTTTTCATGCGATTGCTTCGAGATTTAATAAATCCAGCACGTTTTGTATGGGGATGGTTACCCATTCCGGGCGGTGGTTCAGTTCATAACCGATTTCGTAAACGGCCTTGCGGAGCAGAAAGGCGTCCATCACAACCCGCAGGTCCTCCTCCGACGCCGGGAGAAAAGCGCCGGGGCCGGCGCATTGACGGTAGGCTTTGAAGAAGGCTGCGCTCACCCAGCGGCTCCAAAATCGCGCCCACGAAATGGCCGATTCCGTTTGCGCGGGGGGCAGTGATCCGCTTTCAATCTGTTTCAACAAGGCGGAATGCGCCGCGTAGTGGAAGGAATGGACCATGTCGGCGACGTCGCGCAAGGGCGAATGCTTGAGCCGGCGCTCGCTGACCGCCCGGGCCGGCTCACCCTCGAAGTCGATAATCCAAAACTCCTTGCCATCGTAAAGCACCTGGCCGAGATGGAAATCGCCGTGGCAACGGGTGCGCAAGGCTGCAATGGGCCGTTCGTAAATGGCGCGGAACAGCTTGAGAATGTCGGCCTCAAGCCCGAGCACGCGTTTGGCCTGGACCTGCACGTTCTCGGGCAGGCGGCTGAGGTGCTGACTCAAAAGCTGGAGACTCTGCCGCGTTTCATTCCGCATCGATTGGAACAAGCCACGCTGATGATTGGGTGTGAATGGCTCCGGAACGAAGTTTCGATCTTCAATCTCCGACGCCAGTTCGACGTGCAAGGCCGCGGTGCGCTCGCCGAGAACTCGCGCCACTTGGAGATAGGAACCGATCATGTCCACCGCCAGAGGGGTGGGTTCGGTCATCGACAGCTTGACGATTGCGCCCGCAACGGCGGGAGCATCGTGTTTCTCGGCACGGCGCGATTGGACCCGTTCGTAGAAGCGGCCAAGATCATCGAGAGTGTAATCCCAGGCATTTTTGCAATTGGGGACGAAAGCCGAAAGGGTGGCCAGAGTGATGGATTCGCCGGCACGGCCGCGATATTCGATGGCGCCAACGAGCGGCGGGACGAACCGGCACCCTTTTGCCGTCAGCAACCGGGTCATTTCGAGATCGGGGTTCACCCCGATATCCAGCCGGCGGAAGAATTTCAAAATCCGGTTATGACCGAACACGACGAACGAATTATGCTGATCGCCGCGGATTATGGGAGGATCCTGCGAGACCGGGGTTTCCTTGCTCGCGTGGCGCAGGCTGTTGTTGCTGCTGGCTTTGATTTCCCCGCCATTCCAGCGCACGCAGCGGCGATAGGCGATCAAGTTGAAAAGTTCCTTGCAAAAGGCTTCATCACCCAGGGCGTCGTAGATCACGCCGGTACGGTTCGAGCGATTGAGTTTCATGCGCGCCACGACGAGGGTTGGGTTATCGCGCAGGATGGCCTCCGCCTGTTTGCCAAAAGCGCACGCCAGCGGGACCGCATACAACTCCGGATCGGTTTGCACGTACTCCACCTGCAAGAGCGCGAGGCAGGCCCGGTTCAGGCCGAGCTTGAGCCAGATGGCCTCCGTGACGTGAATGCCCTTGATGGTTTTGGCCTTGCCCCCGAACCAGCGGCGCGTGAGGAGCCAGTTCTGGAGCGCCCGTTCCAGCGGGAGTTGATTGCGGGTTTGCAGGATTTCCGTCCATTCCCGTTGCGCTTCCAAAACCGGCAGTTGAAGTTCCTGGGTGGGTGCCTGGGCAGCCGGCAGGAGTTGCGGGGTTTGGGATTCCAGCGAAAACCAGTAAAAAGCGTGCGGCCCGAGCGTGAAGAAATACGGCTTGTCGCCAATCGCGGGAAATTTCACGCGGCCAAAAAGCTCGACGGGAACCAGGGAGCGGAAAGCCGCCAGGTCAAGCTCCACCGCCTGGACGAAGCGCGAAAGGTTGGCCACGATGAGCACGGTTTCGTTCTGGTAACGCCGCACGCAGGCAAACACCTTGCGGTTCTCCGGTTGGACGAACTCCATCGTGCCCAGGCCGAACACCGCCCAGCGTTTGCGCAGCGTAATCAGCCGCTTCATCCACCAGAGCAGCGAATAGGAATTGCGTTCCTGCACGTCGACATTGACGGCTTCGTAATGGTTTTCCGGGTCGATGTTGATCGGCAGGTAAAGGCTATGCGGTGTGGCGCGGGAAAAGCCGGCGTTTTTGTCGGCGCTCCATTGCATCGGTGTGCGCACGCCGTTGCGATCGCCGAGGTAGATGTTTTCGCCCATGCCGATTTCGTCGCCGTAATAAATGACCGGAGTTCCGGGCAACGAAAAGAGCAGGGCGTAGAGCAACTGGATGCGATTGCGGTCGTTCCCCAGCAACGGGGCCAAACGCCGCCGGATGCCCAGGTTCAAACGCGCTTTCATCAACTGGCCATAGGCGCGATACATGTAATCGCGCTCCTCATCGGTGACCATTTCCAGGGTTAGCTCGTCGTGGTTGCGCAGGAAAAGCGCCCATTGCGCGCTTTCGGGAATGGCGGGCGTCTGCTGGAGGATGTCGATCATCGGGCCGCGATCTTCCATGCGAAGTGACATGAATAGCCGGGGCATCAGCGGAAAGTGAAAAGCCATGTGGCATTCGTCTCCACGGCCGGACCCAAAATAGGTCACGGCATCTTCGGGCCACTGGTTGGCCTCAGCCAGGAGCATGCGGTCGCTGTATTTTTCGTCCACGTGGCGGCGCAGGTCTTTGAGGAAGGCATGGGTTTCCGGCAGGTTTTCGCAACTGGTGCCTTCGCGCTCATACAGGTAGGGGACGGCATCCAACCGGACGCCGTCCACGCCCAGCTCAAGCCAGAAATCCAGGACCTTGAACATCTCCTCGCGCACTTCGGGATTATCAAAATTGAGATCCGGCTGGTGCGAATAAAAGCGATGCCAAAAATACGATTTCGCGACGTGGTCCCAAGTCCAATTCGAGATTTCGGTGTCCTGAAAAATGACGCGGGTGCCTTTGTATTTATCGGGCACGTCGCTCCAGACGTAGAAATCGCGCCAGCGGCTGCCCGGCGGCGCGCGACGGGCGCGTTGAAACCAGGGATGCAGGTCGGACGTGTGGTTGAGCACCAATTCGGTGATGACGCGCAGGCCCTGATGGTGCGCTTCCCGCAAAAACTGGCGGAAATCAGCCAGGGTGCCGTACATGGGATGGACGTCGAAATAGTCCGCGATGTCGTAACCGTCGTCCTTCAGCGGGGATGGATAAAAAGGGAGCAGCCAAATCGCCGTCACTCCGAGGTCGCGCAAGTATTCGAGCTTCGACTTCAGCCCGCGAAAATCTCCCGTGCCATTGCCATCGCTGTCGAAGAAAGAGCGGACGTGGACCTCGTAAATGACGCCCCGCTTGTACCAAATCGGATCACTCTCGAGCACGCTCAGCCGGCTTTCTCCGCGGGCCGTGGACTTTCGCTTCGGAACCTGGCCCGGGCCGGGTTCCGCGGTGACTTTTCTTTCCGACGGCAGAACCAGTTTAAAGTCCTCCCGCAAGGATTTGGTTTGGGCAGATGCGCGCGATTTCATCATGCGCTAATGGGAATCCCCTGCGTCAATGCCTACAACATCACCTCAGTGCGTTGGCAGTCAAGGTCCGTTGGGCCGCGGCCCACGCCGGCAGAAATCATCCACAATGCCCCCGATAAAGAGGATGACGACGCTGAGAATCACCTGCAGCCAAACAATCCCTGCGCAGACGAGAGATTTGGTCCCGCTTTCCGGGGCGGATGCCGCTATTTCTTGTACTCGATCGAGCCATTTCATATTTTGATGGGCCCAAGGAAACCCGTTGGAACTTCGGAAAGATTTTTAGAGCAAGGTACGTACCTCAAAGACGCCGGAAGGCAAGCTGTTGACCCACAGCAGGTTGCGGAAGGCGTGGAAATAATTACCGGTTTTTGGTTTCGCAAAATGCGCGGGTCCCGTCAGCTTTGGTCGCAACCTGCGAACTGCTTCCGGCCGAGTCACGAGATTTTGCCGCGAAATCATTCGCCGAAAATGGACAAAGATTTTTTCACTCTCGCGAAATGCGGAGAGTTGTGTCCCGGATTTTTTGCTTCGCAAATGTGTTATGGCGCAAAATGTGCTCACATTTTGCAAATGGCTGATACCCATCGAGTGCGTTACAGCCGAAAGTTCTTTTCTCGATTAGAGTGAGAATAAGATTGAATGAATCGGCACTTTCGGCGTCTATAGGATGCGCCCATAAGTCCACTTGATTATGCAGCAACGAATTAGCCAGAAACACCCGAACCTTCGGCCATTTTCCTTAATCATCCTCCTTTTGGGACTTGGCTGGTGCTCCCTGACTGCGTGGGGAGACAACCGCCTGGTGGTGCAGCTGCCGGCGGATTCCACCGGCGAGCGAATCCAGGCTGCCTTGGATCAATTGGCCGAGGGCGGTGACGTGGTGCTGCCCGCGGGCACCTATCAAATCCGCCAGCCGATTATTTTGCGGCACGATCATCAAACCTTGCGCGGCAGCGGGGTAAGCACGGTGTTGTTTCTGGCAGACAAGGCCAATTGCCCGGTAATCATTCTCGGCGCGCCGGATGTGAAGCCGCAACACTCAACCGCCCACTTGTGTGTCGCTGATCTGTTGATCGATGGCAACCGCACAAACCAGCAGGTGGAATTCTGGCGCGCGGCGGTGGATGGTTCCCAGCTTAACAACAACGGGATTGATGTTTGGAAAGTCACCGATGCGGTGGTGGAGCGCGTGGTTTGCTGCCGGTGCCGTTCTGGCGGGCTGGTGACCGCGGCCGGCACGCGGCGGTTGAAGGTGCAGGATTTTACGGCTTACGATAACCAGTACGACGGGCTGGCCTGCTATCGCACCGAGGAAAGTTCGTTCACCAAATTGTTCCTGCACGACAATCTTGCCGCCGGCATATCCCTCGATCTCGCTTTCAATCACAATGTCATCGATGGGGCGGTGCTCAAAGGCAACGACCTCGGCGTGTTCATGCGCAATTCCCGGGAGAATTCCTTCCAAAAGGTAACCATTGTCAACAGCCGCCATTACGGGGTCTTCATGGCCCAGACCGTGAATCATACTGCGGAAGGCTGGCAGGCTTCACCCGGGACGGAATGCGTCGGCAACAAGTTTACCGATTTGCAGGTCGCCGATTGCGGCGGGAAATCCGTGCTGATCAACAACGATTCCTGCACGAACAACGTGATTTCGGAAGTCAGTTTCGTCAGCAAGGATTCGAGCCAGACCGCCGCGGCAACGCCATTGCCGTAAAATCGCGCAGCCGGCGCAAGAAGGCTTGGATTTTTCCACGAAGGGATTAGAGCCTCCTTGCCTCGGCTGTCACAATTATTTGGTCCTTGAATTCACCCGGGCGGCGCATTTTTTCCGTCCGCTCACATCGCCTGCTCCAACACCGCCGCCAGTTCTTCGCGCGTCAGAACGATCGGATTGGCTTTCATGCTGCTGGCCTGGGTGGCTTTTTCCACTACATCATCCGTGTGGGTGCGCCCGATTCCATAAGTTCGCAGCGGCGGCGTTTTCAAATCCGAAACGAGTTTGCGCACCCATTCAACGCCCTCGTCCGCGGTTGCCGCCTCGGCGCCCGTCAGCCAGCGGGCGAGCGCCCGATATCGCGGCAATGCTTCACCTTCCGATTGGCGGCTGCGCAACGCGCTTAAATTCATTTCCATGACATGCGGCAGCAAAGCGGCGCACACCGCGCCATGCGGGGCGGGAAACATGCCGCCAATCGGCGCGGCAAATCCATGCACTGCTCCGAGGCCCGCGTTGGCGAGCGCCATCCCACCGAACAGACTCGCCAGCGCCATGTCTTCGCGGGCGGCTGCATTGCGCCCATTTTCATACGCCGCGCGCAAGGATCGCGCCGCGCGAACCATTCCCTCCCGGCACAAGGCATCAGTCATGGGGTTCGCGCGCGAGCAGACATAAGGCTCGATAAGCTGGGTCAGCGCGTCCAAACCGGTGCTCGCTGTCAGCGCTGGCGGCAATTCCAGCGTGAGTTCGGGATCAACGAGCGCGATCCGCGGCAGCATGCGGGGACTGCGCAGGCTGACCTTGACCCGATGTTCCGGCGACGCCAGGACCGCGTTGCGTGTCACCTCGGAGCCGGTGCCGGCCGTGGTGGGAATGGCGATGAACCCGGCGGGAGGATTGGTGAGCGGCTGGCCGCGGCCGATGACTTCCAGGTAATCCGACAACTCGCCCTCGTTCGTGAGCAGGGCGGCGATGGCTTTGGCCGCGTCCACGGCGCTGCCGCCGCCAAAGCCGATGATAAAGTCGCACTGCTCTTTTTTCGCGAGGGCCACACCCCGCCGGACGTCCTCCACCAGGGGTTCGCCTGCAATTGGAAAAAGCGACGCGCCAATGCCATCCTTCCGCAAAAGTTCCACCAGCGGTTGCGCGCGGCGCAGGTCGCGCCCGGTAACGACCATCGCCCGCCGGCCAAATTCTTTTGCAAACGATCCAATTTCGCGCAATCTTCCCGGACCGAAAACGATCCGCGTTGCGGTGGCGAATTCAAAGGGCATCGTCGGGTTCATTTAAGTGGGCTGCCATTAAAATTCAGGAATTACGCTCGCCCTCACCCCGGCCCTCCCCAGGAAAGGGAGAAAATGTCGGAACAGGGTTTGCCGAGAGATTAGGATTAAGAGCGGGGGTCAGTAGTTGCCATCGTCGGGAAAGACGTTCGTGAACTTTACGCTGGCGCGGGGTTCGGCCATCATCGGTTCGGCCGCGTCGCGCCAAACCTGGTAATGCCTGGTCGCTTTGTGGGCAGCCGGCGCTTCCGCGTTTCGGTATGCCTCGACCAACACGAAGCGGGTTGGGTCATCCTGCCGCTGCAACACATCGAACCGCGCGATGCCCGGTTCCTTCACACTTTCCCGCGCATTCGCGAGGGTAACCTGCTTGAAGGTCTCCACGCATTCCAGCTTGACCTGAATCTGAACTTGAACGATGAGCATAGACATCCTGGGTTTGGGCGCATCTGACACTGTTCTTACTCGGGAAGGTAGGGACACCGCGCTGCGATGTCCCCCGCCCGCGTTCCAGCGGGCGGAACGCACTGCCGAAGCCGTGCGATCTGGATCATTCGTTTCGTCGCCTGACG
The DNA here is from genome assembly GCA_021325145.1 of Verrucomicrobiota bacterium. GTDB lineage: Bacteria > Verrucomicrobiota > Verrucomicrobiia > Limisphaerales > Pedosphaeraceae > JAJPHR01. The sequence continues at coordinate 17,750 of JAJPHR010000110.1, forward strand.
CCGTGCCCGGCGACGGAGGCAGTACAGCGCACCGTCCCGGCTAAAATATAATCCGATGCGCCCCTTCGGTTCCCGCCTCGTTTACTTCGCTTCCATATGAACACTGACGTCCATTTTCATATCCATGGGTTGTTTTTGGCCGCCGACGCTCATGCCCATGGACATTTCGGAGTGCATGTCAGCCGTGCTCTCACGAGGCAGAAGCTGGGAGAGGTCGAGGAGGAAGGTGCCGGTGCCGGAGCCGTCCATTTTATCAAGATCGGCCTTCATACCCGGCATCGCGGGGTTTGGAATTTTTTGATTCGCGGCATGCTGGACCGTGGTGGATTTGGCGGTGACGCGATCATTTTCGGCGCTGACCAGCTCGTAGGTGGCGGTTTCGTCAATAGTCAGGCCTTGGGAGACGCGCTTTTGTTTGACTTCCCATTTCGCGCCGGGGCCCACGGCTTCATCGGGCAGCAACATGGAGCTGCCGTACATGGATTCCTTCATATTATCCGCCATCTGACGGGCTTGGGGACTGGCGCCGGGCTGGAGTTTCATCTCCATCGTTTTGGTCAGGCCATGATTGGACATCCGGCCAGTGCCGGAAACGCCCTTTAACCCGTCGAGTGAAGTTTTCATGGCCGCCGCGACCATGGGCGTGGCCTCGGGGTCGTCGGCGACACTGGTGCCCGTCGTGAGCATGTCGTAGGTGATGTCGCCATCCGGAGAGACGTCTTTGACCGTGAAGTCCATGGTGACCGACATCCGGGGCATTTTCACCGCCGGGCTCTGCATTTCGGCCATTTTTATGTCCATGCCCATCTTCAGCAATATGTTCAAAGTCTGCTTGGCGCCCACCTTGGGATGGAGGCGCAGGACCGCGCGCGGTTCAGCGCCGGCATCGAGCAGCTTGATCTGTTCGGCGCCAGAGGGGGAGGCTGCGGCGGCGGTTTTGGTCTCGGGTTGTGCGTCCGTGGGGTGAGCCGCGGCAAGCTTGATTTTCTCCTTCAAGGCATCGGTTTTTTCACCGAGGTAACGGTCGCGGAACGCGATGGCTTTGGCATTCCACTTCGGGTAGGTCTGTTGGAAATTATAGAGAGCGGTTTGGGCCTCGCGGTATTTGGCCAGGGCGGCGGCGGGCGGGCCGTTCGTCAAGGCATCGGCCGCTTCGATGAGGCTGAGGATATCCAGGTATTGGTCGTCGGCTTCGTCGGCGCGCACCGGGTTCGCGGCGGCGAGCAAGGCCAGGATGAGAATGAAGATCAGGGCGGAAAAGCGCTTTTGGTGGACTGGGGATTGCATTTTGGGGCTCTCGTTTCTGCTTTGGTTCATCGGTTCCAGCGTAGATTACAGCCGCCAGACGTCAATGCGAAAAGAACCCCATGTTGCCTGTCAGCTTCCTTGCAATCCCGGGAAGGTCACAATTCCTGGACTGCCCCTTCAGTAATCGTATCAGCGTTTCAAGAGCCGACTTTGCTCGATAATTGGCCCACAGGAGTGCAAGCGTCGCGCATGGTTCCCGCCGGTCCACCATGTTCGTGAGGCGGTTCACCAGAATAGGTGACAAAGAAATATTCAGAGTTCATTTGCGTGTTGTGGCGGGGTGTGCTCTCATTGGCGGTGTTGGTGCAGTGCACGATGGGAGGGGCCGGCGCTCCGCGCGCCGGAATGTTCAATGACCAATGTCCAGGGCCCGGGAGCCTTGGGGATGTGAATTTTGCCCGGCCCGGCCGGGAAGGTTCTTTGAAATCTTAAAGCCATGCCCGAGGCGTTGGGCGCTGTTCGGACATAAAACTTCAGCCACGCAGAGCAGGGGTGCTGTGCCGGGAATTAGGGCAAATTAAACCAAATTAAAGTAAATTAAACCTCTTTTTTTCCGGGGCGTGAAGGGCTAAAATCGTTCAAAATGGGCGTAAGTGGCTGGTGGGGAAGCGGTTGGGTGAAAAATGGGCTGCTTGGAGGCGCGGAATAGGCGGGCGGAGTTCCCTGGTCATCGTTTCGCCTTTTCCAATCTTGCTTCCCCAATCTTCGCCTGCCCTTCCCGCAACGCCTCCAGCATGGGGAAATACATTTTGCGATGGAGGATGGTGTCCCGGTGTTCCAGATCCCACAGCCCCATCGGGGTCCATTGATGCCGCGCGTGCCATTCCGGCATTCCGAGGATGGGGTAGAGACAGACTCCGCGCAACGGCACGCGTTCGTCCAGCAAGGATTCGGCCTCCTCGCTGACGTGTCTCAACCAATCGGGGCGCTTGCCATTTACATGCGCGGTTTCGGTGATGAGGATGTCGCCGCCGTAACGTTCCCAGACTTGGCGCACCAGCTCGCTTACCGGGACCCGCCGCGGGTCATCGTCGGCCAGCGGCTGTTCGTCCCGGCCGAATTCCCATTGGTTGGTCCAGTAGTAGTTGATTCCCACAATATCCAAATGTCCGCGGCTGCCGCCCAACTCCGGCAAAACTCGGCCGCATAGCATGTCCATGGACTCGAATACCATCATCTGGTTGAAGTGTTCGGTTTCGGCGGCCAACTCCGGGCGGTTCACCGGCGGAACCATGCGGCAAATCGGGTCCACATTCACAATCCGCGCCTGCGGCAAGGCGGCGCGGATGGCGTTGATTCCCGCGATCCCGGCGCGGGCCAATGCCACTTTCAATTCGCCCGCCCGTCCCCGGCAATGCGGCGCAAACCGTCCCTGGTCTCCCGCCGCCCATGCCATGAAGGACGGCTCGTTCACCGGCGTGAAGTACCAGGGGCCGGCTTGTTCCGAGCCGATAAACCGCGCCGCGGCATGGCAATAATCGGCAAAGCGCCGGGGAAACAAATCCGAAAAAAGATCCACGTCATCGGGGTAACCGTAATGAAACAAATCCCAAATAATCTCCTGGCCATGCCTGCGCGCCGCCTTGAGGAATGGCTTGACCGAGCGAAAATCGTAAACTCCGCCCACGTCCACGCGCGGCCAGCGGATGGCTTCGCGCACCGCGTAGATGTTTACATCCCGCAATCGCCGGTAATCCTCTTCGACAAACCGGTCGTGCTGTGTCGCCGCGATCTGGTCAAACCATTCGCCATGGACATTGTAGCCCGTCGCGCATTCGAACCCCGCGAAAAAGAAACTACGAAACAACATGTTGCTCCTTTAATTTTCCCACCGTTTCCGAACCTTTCGCCACCAATTCGCGATACGCATCCACCAGGGGAGTGCGGAGACGTTCCAAATCCGCCTCCGGCCTGGCGTCCAGATCCCACAACCCAAGCTGCTTAAGATATTGCGCCGGCGACAAGGTCCCCTGGCGATAGGCCCACGTCACGATGGCCAACATCGGCCACCACGTGTAGCCGACGAGCGGGATGCCGCGCTCCCGCACGCGTTTGACCGCCGCGACCGAGGCATCGAGCCAGTCCTGGCGTCGCTGAACCGACCCGACCGCCGCTGTCTCGGTGATCAGCAGCGGGCACCGGTAACGCTCCCAATACATTTCTCCCAGTCGATCGATGATCTCTCCCGACGCGTAAGGCATTTGGATTCTCAACCCGCGCGCCGATTTGACGAGCACCTTACGGGAGTACATCGGATACAAGTTGATGCCGATCAGCGCCAGTTCGATGGCGTGTTCCTGGAACCACTCCAGGTCTTTTAAGGTCGCGCCCTGTCGCAACAACCAATCATGCAAAGGATGTTCTTTAACCACTCGTCCGCTGATGAGATCCAGCGCCAGGAAAACGATTTCCTGCCGGCGCTCCACCTCCGGGTTGAGCGCGGGATTGGATGTCTCGTAAAGGTCAGTGGCATCCACATGGACTGGCAGGATATTTTCGTCCACCGCGTGCAGGGCTTCGATTGTCCGGACGATGCCAAGACAAATTCCGAGCATCACGGCAACAAATCCGCGCCAACCGCGGCGGCAGGGCGGCCACCAACCGAGCTTGCCGCAATACCAGGCCGTGATGCGGGGTTCGTTCAAAGGCGTGTAAGCGTGGATTCGCCCTTTGAACCGCTCGGCCAATCGCCCGGCATACTCCGCCATGCGTTCGGAAAAATCAGCCGCCAGGAAACCGCCTTCGATCCAGGCCGGCGTTCCATAATGGACCAAATCGACGATGGGTTCGATGCCCAGTTCCAGCAACCGCTCCAGCGCGCGGTCGGCCCAGTCCCAATGCCATTTGCCTTTTGCCGGGTTGACGCGATACCAGGGTATGCCGTAGCGCGCCACATGTATTCCCAGTTCGGCCATCAACCCAATGTCCTCCCGCCAGCGCCGGTAGTGTCCGGTCAATTCATACTCGTCGAGTATTCGCCCGGTCTGCGGCCATGGTTCGGCGATGAACGTGTCTTCAATCCCGGCCGACCACATGAAGGCATCAGGCCCGATCAATCCACCAACGCTCGAACGGTGCAAAGGCATGAATAATAATGGTTTGTCCGGGTTTCAAGGACCGTTGACCACGGCCCGAGAACCAACGAAATCACCAGAATGTTCCCTTTTACGGGTCATCGACATTGACCTGCGGGAAGTTCCGGCTGGAACGGGTTGCGGGCCAGTGGGTCATTCCCGACTTGCGGAAGCAGCGGCTTTCGCGCAGGGAGCTTTTATTTCGCCGGGAGAGTACGCCATCCGTACTTTGCCCTAAAGCTGGTATGTTCGGGAATAAATTCAAATTGACAATGGCATGGCGGCGGCAAACATTCGTTGCAAATTCTTGGCCATCAGAACACAGCTAATCCACTATGAATGCATCCCGAAAATCCCTGTTCAAACGAACCCTTATTACCCTTTCATGCGCGGCAATTGCGTCGGCCCCTTTGGTGGCGGGAGCAATCCCGCTGTTCCAGAGCTACACCGTGACCAACCTGATCGCCGATACTCCGGGAATCGCGGCGAACACCGACACCAACCTCGTTAATCCGTGGGGAATGATCTTTGATCCCGCCGGGACGCTCGACATTGCTGAGAACGGGACGGGGCAGGTTGAATTCTTCCTCGCGGATGGCACGCCGCTTGATTTCAGCATCAACGCGTCGAATAATCCGACCGGCCTGGAGTTCAATTCCTCCACGAATGATTTCAAGATCGGAAGTGGCGGAAATGCGACCCCCGCCAAGCTGCTGATGGCGACGGAGAACGGGACCATCCTGGGCTTCAGCCTGGCGATCAATCCAAACACGGCGGTGGTGGTGGTGGATCGGTCCGCTTCCAACAGCGTGTACAAAGGACTGGCCTTGGGCAAAATATTTGGACGCCAGTTTCTTTACGCCACCGACTTCCATAACGGGCGGATCGACGGGTTCGATGCCAGCTTCCATTATCTCGGATCGTTTACCGATCACAAGATACCGGCAGGTTTCGCGCCGTTTAACATACGGAACATCGACGGCCTGCTCTATGTGACCTTCGCCAAGCAACTGGGGCCGGACAATCACGACGATCAAGCCGGGCCGGGCAACGGGTTCGTGGACATTTTCAGTCCTGAAGGGTTCCTGGTGCGCCGCCTCATCGAACACGGCAAACTGAATTCGCCCTGGGGGCTGGCGCTCGCGCCTGGAAACTTCGGTCAATTCAGCCACGCGCTGCTGGTCGGGAATTTCGGCGACGGTTTGATCAACGCTTATGATCCGTTCACTGGCCGCTTCCTTGGCTCCCTCGCCAGTGCCGGCAACAAGCCAATCGTGATACCCGGGCTCTGGGCGCTGGACTTCGCGCCCGGCGACGGCGACGGTGATTTCGACCGCGACGATTCGCCGGCGGCGCTTTATTTCACCTCCGGACCGGGCGGCGAATCCCACGGCCTCGCAGGCGCGATCATGTCCATCATGACGCCGAAGCCGCACCTCGGTCTCTTCGAACCGTAATCCAGCCGGTTTTTGGCGGCAGCTTTCAAAATTAATGGACCAAGCTGGGGCCACGACAGAACACATCTTCGCCCGGGCGCTTGAGTTGGGCCCCGGGTCGAAGCGGGATGAATATGTCGCCGCCGAGTGTGCGGGCGCGCCGGGGTTGCGGGATAATGTGGAATCGCTGCTACGCGCGCACGACCAGGCGGGAGATTTCTTAAAGCCGCGTTCGCCTGTGACTCGCGGTTCTGCATTGGCCGGAGAGCGGACAGGAACGGCCATCATGAATGCGGCTGCGCATGCCGAGACGTTTTTGCGCGGCGCGCGCAACGGGGATGAGGCGGAGATTCAGAGGTTTGTTGCCGGTCTTCCGAAAGGGTTGCAAGGTGAGGTCCGCGAACGGATTGAGGCTGGTTTGCGGGTTCGGCGAATGGAAGGTCGTTCTCTTCCGCAGCCGGTGGAGGAGCAGACGCCACCGCGGTTGGCGGGGTTCCGCATCGAGCGTAAGCTCGGCGCGGGCGGCCTCGGGACGGTCTATGCGGCGCACGACGAAAAGCTGAACCGGCGCGTTGCCCTCAAGGTGCTGCATCGGGGCGCGGAGCAGGAGGTCCGGCGTCGAGTATTGGACGAGGCGCGCAATGCCGCCGCGCTGGGTGATCCAGCCGTGGTCACGATCTTCTCGGTGCTCGATGAAGCCGATCCGCCGGCCATTGTCATGGAATTGGTCGAGGGTTTTCCGCTCGATCGTTTCGCCGCTGAACTCAATTTCGAGCAAAAGGCGCGGCTCTTGCGCGAGGTGGCGCGGGCGCTCGCGGTGGCGCATGGACGCGGCGTGCTCCATCGCGATCTCAAGCCGGACAATGTAATTGTGGGGCCGGATATGCGCCCGCGAATTCTGGACTTCGGGCTGGCGCTTTCGCTGGAGGAGGCGGGGCGGCTCGGACGCGGATTCGAAGGCACGCCGCTCTATGCTTCGCCCGAGCAGGTGCTGGGCAAACCGTTGACGGCGGCGTCGGACATTTTTTCATTCGGGAGTTTGATGTTCAAGGTGCTGACCGGGCGTCCGCCCTTTCCCGGCGAGACGGTGCACGAGGTGCTCGAAGCGGTGGCGACCACCGCGCCGCCGTTCCTGCGCGAAGTGGCGGTGGGTGTGCCGCAGGATTTGCAGGCGATCTGCCTGGCGTGTCTGGCATGGAACCCGGCGGATCGCCCGGCTTCGTCCGAAGTAGCGCTGGAGTTGGGCCGTTTTCTCGTGGGCGAGCCGGTGCGGCTTCGGCCCAGGCTTTACGACGACCTGCTGCGTCGGAGCATCAGCGAGCATTCCAATCAAGCGCGAACATGGGCCAACCAGAGCATCATTTCCGCGGACGAACGGGATGCGCTCGAAGTGGTGCATCGTCGTTTGCTGGCGGACGAGGATCATTGGATCATTGACGCGCGACGGATTACGCTGTTGCAAGCCGTGCTGTCTGGAGGCACGTGGCTGGCGGTGGTGGCGACGGTCCTGGCGGTGTGGATGTTGCGGGATGAGCTCGGACCGCACTGGCGTTGGCTGATGCCGGCCGGTTTTACCTTGACGTTGCTGTGGGCGGGAAACACCGCGCGGCGGGCGCGTGAAAACCTCTCGGCGGCTACTTTTCTGGCCGGCGCGGCCCTGGCCATTGCGCCGTTCACGCTCTCGCTGCTGGCCGAATTCGGGGCATTTGCAACGCCGCATCCGGAGGTTGGTCAGCTTTTTGCAGGCGTCTTTACGAACCAGCAGGTACTGGCCGCGTCGCTCACGGCACTAACGGTTTCCGTGTTCGCCTTGCGGCGGTTGAAAATGACCGGGTTCGCCTGGACCACGGCCACGCTGGCGACCACGAGCTATTTGAGCCTGTTGCTGCTCTTCAACTGGCTTCAGCAGAAACCGGAGATTCAGGCGTTGTGGTGTTTGCCTTTGGTCGGCATGGAAGCGGTGGCGCTTCGGTTCGAACGTGAAGGCCGGGTGCGCTGGACGATGCCTTTTCATGTGGTGGCGATGTTGACGCTGGTTGGCGGTCTCGATGTCATCGCCTTCAACGGCCCAACTTTGCACATGCTGGGAGTAAACGCGGAGCACTGGCCTTACTTCGACCAGCAACGCCAGCAGAGTTTTTCCATCGTCTTGAATGGCCTGGGTTTTCTCGCATTGATGCTTTTGACCGAACGCTCGGCGAGCCTGGAACTTCGGCGCGCGGCCAAGTTGCTCGAGATTTTGGCAATCCTCCATACCCTCAGCCCGCTGTTCGTGAACGCGATGGACCATCGCGCGGACGTCAACGTGCGGGCGGATGTCGCGCTTTACCTGGGAGCGGCGTTGTTGTTTGCGATCCTCGCGCCGTTTCGATCGCGCTGGCGCTTGCTGGTCGGCGGGTTGGCCGGGTGCGGGCTGGGAAGTTACCTGCTGGTCGATCTCGGGTTGGTGGCGAGCAAGCCGTTTATCATCGGCCTGGGTTTAACCGGCCTGGTGGTGGCACTCAGCGCGTTCGCTTATGTGCGGCACGGGCCGCGTTCGGGGAGACTGTGAGAATTATTTCCTTTGCAATTCACGGTAAAGCCAGGCGCGGGCGTAAGCCCAATGGCGCTTGGCCGTGGGTTCGGAAATGCCCTGAACCTTGCCCGCTTCTTCGAGCGTCAGGCCGCCGAAAAAACGGAGTTTAACCAACTCGGCCCTGGCGGGATCTTTGATAGCAAATCGTTCCAGCGCCTCATGGAGCGCGAGCAATTGCTCATCATCCATTCCCGCCGCGAGGTCCAATGATTCGAGCGTCACTCGTTCCGCGCCGCCGCCATGGCGCAGGGCTTTTTTGCGGCGGGCGTTGTCGATCAGGATGCGCCGCATGGCTTCGGCAGCGGCGGTGAAGAAGTGGGCACGATTTTGCCATTCCGGTTGCTGGTCGCCGCCGAGGCGCAGCCAGGCCTCGTGGACCAATGCCGTGGCCTGAAGCGTCTGGCCCGGCGCTTCCCGGGCCATCTTGTGCGCCGCGAGCTTGCGCAGTTCTTCATAGACCAGCGTAAGCAACTGCTCGGCCGCCTGTGGTTCACCGCGTGTGGCGGCATTCAAGATGTGGGTCAATTCGGGCATTGATCAGCGCTGCGTCGGAGGCCGCAGAGTCGGGTTCGTGATTTCGCGCTCGTGTTCGAGATTGCTTTAGACATTGAAGTCCAGTAAATGAGAGGCCAATCCAGAATAAAAACCATGCTCACTCGCTTGCCGAAATCAACTTTCATGCCGCTGCTGTTCGCCGCCGGGCTGTGGGTGGCAACGCCGCAACCTTCGGCCGCCGCCGACAAAGCAATGGCGCTTGCCGATCCGCCGCCGCAACCCGCGATGCTGTCGCACGAGGAGAAAATGAAGTGGTTTCGCGAGGCCAAGTTCGGTCTGTTCATTCACTGGGGGCTTTATGCCCTCCCGGCCGGCGAATGGAAAGGGCAACCCGTTCCCGGCATCGGGGAATGGATCATGAATCGCGCGCAGATTCCGGTCAAGGAATACGAGCAACTCGCCAAAAAATTCAAGCCGGTCAAGTTCAATGCCGAGCAATGGGTGCAAATGGCGGAGGATGCCGGCATGAAATACATCGTCATCACGAGCAAGCATCACGATGGCTTTGCGATGTATCATTCGCAGGTGAGCAAATACAATATCCACGACGCCACGCCGTTTCATCGTGATCCGATTGCGGAACTCGCCCAGGCCTGCGCGAAGCATCACATCCGTTTCGGATTTTATTATTCGCAGGCGCAGGATTGGCACGAGCCGAACGGCGCGGGCAACACGTGGGATTTCGGCGCCGATGATCAAAAGGATTTCGACCAGTACCTGCGCACGAAGGCTGAACCACAAGTGAAGGAGTTGCTGAGTTTTTACGGCCCGGTGTGCCTGATTTGGTTCGACACGCCCCGCATGATGACGAAGGAGCGCGGCCAGCGCTTTGTGGATATCGTTCAGTCGCTCCAACCGGCCTGCCTCATCGATGGGCGCCTGGGCACCGCCGGTGATTATACGTCCACCGGCGACAATGCCATCCCGGAAGTTAACAAGGAGGGTGACTGGGAAACTCCCGCCACGATCAATCACACCTGGGGTTTCAAGAAGGACGATCAGGATTGGAAATCGCCGGGCGAAATCACCTTCAAGCTCGTGGACATTATCAGCAAAGGCGGGAATTACCTGCTGAACGTCGGCCCCACGTCGCAGGGAATCATTCCCCAGGCCAGCCAGGACAATTTGCGGGCGGTTGGTCGCTGGTTGAAGGTCAATGGCGACGCTGTCTATGGCGCAGGCCGCTCGCCCTTCACCGACGAATATGGCGAATACAGCTCCCATCTCAAGGACCGCACCAACAATCCCATTTTTCTCGCGCGCACCGATTGGCGCTGCACGACCAAGCCCGGCAAGCTGTACTTCACCATCTTCAAAACGCCCCGCGGCGGATTCGATCTGCCTGCCTTCAAATCCTTCATAAGAAAGGTGTACTTTCTGAGCGATCCGAAACAGACTGAACTTCACATCGAAGCAGTAAACGGCATTCGCGTCGTCCAACTGCCGCGCAACCTGCCCGATGCCATGGCCAACGTGATAGTGGTGGAAATTGAGGGGGAGCAGGTTGAGTTATGAATGGTCCAAAGTCGGGCTGGTTTCACTGATTGTGAGCGGCAGCGAGGGTCTTGACCTCATCAAGTTCCTGTTGCAGCGTGGGTACCCACACCTGGCCGGACTTAATTTGGACGTCCAGGGCTTTGAGATACCATTGCTCCGATTCGCGAAAATGTTGCATGTTCCAGTAAGCGACGGCGATGGATCGCAGTGCATGCGTCACCGTTTCCTGCCGGATGATGGCGTAGCTGCTGGTTTGGGCGAAAGTCAGCGCGGTCTGAAATTCGCCCACCGCGTCGGTGTACTTGCCCTGGCTGACGAGCAGGCGCCCGCGATCCATAAATAAGTTTGGCGTGCTGAGCCGGCCGCGATTTTTGAGCGAGGCGCGATACTGTTCCCATGCGAAATCCCACAGCGCGTCGCGGTAAACGATTGAATTCGTTTTTGGTCCGGTGGTTGCTTGCCATTCCGCGTCGAGTTTCGACACGCGCTCCGGATCGGACAGGACGGCGCGGGCGAAGGTCAGTTCGTTCGTTCGATTGAGCGACGCGCCGGACTTGATGAAATTGTCGATCCGCCCGCCGGCATCCTGATAAACCTCGCCAAGGAACTGAAAGACCTCCGGGTTCTGAGTTTTGAAATGCGCGCCGTACCAGACGGAGCGCGGGTCGCGCCATTCCGCGACGTAATTTGTGGTTTTTACGCACCAAACCGTTGCCAGTGCCGCGCCCAATCCCCACGCCAGCCACGATGCCTGCCGCCATCGCCCGGCCAGGGCAATCATCACGTCCGCGAGCAAAATGCACACCCCGACGGACGGCAGGAACAGGTAACGATCCGTGACGGGGACGATAAAGCTCAGCAACATCGGCGGCACCATCTGGATGAGAACCCAGCAACACAACACCGCGCGAATTGGCTGGCGCGCGTAGCAAAGCAAAATCGGCACTGCCCACATGGCAACCGCCGCAAAAACGACGGCGATACGGGCCAGCAGGCTCCAGGTGTCGGCGCTGGACATGGAACGATACAAGGCATAGGTGCCGCATCCGGTGAGCAGCCAGAGATTCGTCAACTCACTTCTCGCCATCGTGAGAATGCTCAGCGCTTGGTTGGTCGGCGGTTGCGCGTGCCAGGTCATCCAGCCGAAAAAAAGCGTCACCATTCCAAATGGAACCTTGTCCGCGAACATTTGCCAACCGCGTCGCTTTTCCACGAGGACATCCCACGCCAGCATCACTGCCGGGAGCAGCAAGACGGATTGTTTGCCCGCGCTGCCGGCCGCAAAAAGAAACAGGCTGGCCGCATACCACACGTAACGATGCGGTCCGCGCCGGTTTAAAAGATAGCAGGCCATCGCCAGCGCCGCGAAGCCGGTGGCGACGAGGTCCTTGCGACTGGAAATCCAGGCGACCACTTCGACATGTGCCGGATGCAACACGAAAAGCAGTGCCGCAACAGCAGCGGTGAGAATTCTCCGCGAGATCGTGAACGCCAGCACGTACACCGTGAATGTGACCCACCCGTGCCAGATCACGTTCGACCAGTGGAACGCGGCCGCATTCTTCCCGCCGATGGCGATATCAAGCGCGTAACTGAGCAGATTGGCGGGCGCGTAGTTTGCCGCGTAGGGGGTGGTGAAAATGTATTTGAGATTGGCGGCACGGAAGCTCTCGATGTACGGGTTGTTCATCACGTAGTCCGGATCGTCCACCATGAGGAACCCGAGCCTGGCCGTGCCGGCGTGCAGAGCGAAGTTGACCGCCGCCAAGCCGAGCAATACGAGCGCGTGTTGCCACCATGAGGCCGCAGACTTGGCTGGTGGCGGCGGGGCTGCCGTAGGTCGCACAACCAGAATCGGTTTTTTGCTTTTTTTCGGACGCCTGGCTTTCATTCGCCGGTAGCAATGGCCAACGGCTTACCGTCTCGGGGCAGGAGAGGCAATCCTTAAACACCAAACGCCAGGCTCCAAACACCAGAAAAGCTCCAAACAACAAATACCAAGCATCCATTGATGCGCCTGGCTGTTGCTTGGAGCTTTTCTGGCGTTTGGCTTTTGGAGCTTGGCGTTTAGGCCACCGGAAGCGGTGCTGGCCAATTCCAACACCGAGGTTGCGAAATAAAGGTGGGCCGAAACTTAATCTCTCGGCTTGCCGCGTTCGGCGATATTCGGGTCTTCCGAAGGATGAAACGCCGCCGCCAGCAGAGCGGGACCAAAACAAACCACCAGCCCGATGGGTATCAGCACAAGGCCCCAATAATTCGAATCCATATTGGAGCAATGATAACGTCTGGCGGGGTTTTGGCAACAGGAAGAATTTGGCGTTTGCATCGTTTGAAACGCATTTTCACAGGTTGCTCTTGTACAATAAGATCGAGCAATTGGAGCTTGCTTTTCCGTTGACTCCGGCCGCCGGCCGCTGTCCAATGCCGGTGGTCATCAGCCACCAAGGAAGCAGCTATGTATAAAATCATCGGAACGGATGGGAGGGAATATGGCCCCATTAACCGGGAACAGGTCGGCCAGTGGATCGCCGATGGGCGTCTCAACCGCCAAAGCCTGGCGCAAAACGTCGATGTTCCCGGATGGAAACCCCTCGCCGAATTCCCCGAATTTGCCCCCGCCTTCTCGAACATCATCGCGGCGGGGACCACTGCGGGACCTTCGCAATTTGGTTCTTCGGGGACTCCGAGCAGCGGTCTGGCGATCACCAGCTTCATTCTTGGTCTCTGCTCGCTGGTTTGCTTTGGTGTGTTTGCCGGCATTCCCGCGGTTATTATTGGGCACATGGCTCACAAGCGGGCACGGAGGATGCCTGCGGAATATGGAGGAACCGGTTTCGCGATTGCGGGATTTGTCCTTGGCTATTGCGGCATTTTGATGACTGCGGCCGTCATCGGAATGTTTGTGCCGGCCTTGTCCACGGCGAAAGACCGCGCGGTGTCCATCAATTGCATGAACAACATGAAGCAACTCGGCTTGGCAGCGCGGATTTGGTCGGGAGATAATCACGACAAATATCCCTTCAATGTGAGCACCAACAATGGCGGCACCCTCGAATTTTGCGGCATGGGAAGCGACGGGTTCGATACAAATGCCGCCATGCATTTCCTCGTCATGTCCAACGAACTGAGCGCACCCAGGATACTCGTTTGCCCGGCGGATACCTCTAAAACGCCCGCCTTCAGCTTCCAGGGGCTGCGGGCCTGGAATGTGACTTACCAACTCCGCACCGGCACGAACATCGATGAAAGCAACCCTACTCAGGTGTTTGCGATTTGTCCGATCCACGGCCATGTTCTGCTCTGCGACGGCAGCGTTCAAAAAGGCAAAAAGAAATAAGATGAAGCAGTTTCCAGTTGTACTTCTCCTCTTCGTGCTGATCGTTGTGGGTGCTGGGTGCGCCTCGAATCGCGCAGCCGATTCCGCGTCTGCCTCGCGTCCTGAAGACAAATATCGTGTCACCTATGCCGCGCCCACTGCGGAACAACTCCAGGCGAAAGCAACGAGCGGCGATGCCGGATCACAGTTCAAGCTCGGCTCGATGTATCTCGAGGGCGACGGGGTGCCGAAAGATTCCGGTGAGGCTGCCCGATGGTTTAAGAAAGCCGCCGAACAAGGCCACACCGACGCGGAGTATCGGCTGGGGCTGCTGTATGAGGCCGGCACTGGAGTTCCGCTCAACAAGGAGGAGGCGCACACATGGTTTTGGAAGGCGGCTGCAGAAGGGCAAGCGGATGCGAAAGCTGAACTGGATCGCATGAACGCCCGGGGAGAACAGTTTCCGCCGCCAAAGCAGGATTCACACAAAGCGGAACGCCAGTTGGCCGCGCTGGGGGAGACGGTCGCGCAGTTCAACATGGGGGTTTATTATTCCAATGGTGATGGCGTGCCGCGCGACAAAGCCCAGGCGGTCGCGTGGTTCCGGAAAGCTGCCGATCAGGGTGCGCCGCGCGCTCAATGCCAGTTGGGCCTGACGTACTTGAAAGGCGAAGGTGTTCCCATGGATGAAGCCGAAGCCGCTCGTTGGTTTCGGAAGGCCGCCGTTCAAGGCGTAGGCGTCGCGGAGGAAATACTCGGTCGTTGTTACGAGGACGGTCGCGGCGTTCCCCAGGACAAAGCTGAAGCCGCTCGCTGGCTGCGCAAAGCCGCCGAACAAGGCAACGCGGGGGCGCAAGCGCATTTGGGTCTGCTTTACCTGCGCGGTGATGGTGTTCCCAAGGACCAAGTCGAGGCCCAACGGCTTTTTCAGCAAGCGGCGGACCAGGGCATTGAATTTGCGCGACACGAACTCGAGCAACTTGGCCAAACCGAATCCGAACCCGCGCGGCTTCCCGGCGAGGCCACCCGGCTTTTGGGGTTGGCGGCGGAGAACCGGACCGATGCTCAAAACGAGTTGGGCCTGCTCTATGAAAAGGGCCAGGGCGTTCGCAAAGACCTGACCGAGGCTTACAAATGGTTTACGCTTGCGGCCGATCAGGGTGACATGACGGCCTGGGAGAACCGCTCGCGGCTCTGGTTGATTGTCGATGGCGAACAAATTACGGAAGCAAACCGTCGCGCGGAAGCGTTTCGAAGCAGCCTCAAACGTTAGCCCACACTAGTTAGTTCACACTTCCCACAGCCTGAAGAGGCTTGCCCCAAAAGCGTGATTCGGCTCCAATGCACCCGTGATCCAAATTAAAACACTGGCCATCGGATTCGGAATCATGAGTACTGCAATCCTGTTCTCCAACTCAATCATGGCCGGGGCGGCTGAAATGAAACCATCGCTGGTTTATGTGGGCACTTTTACGGAACCGACGAAGGGCAGGGGAATCTATGCTTATCGCATGGATCCGGCCACTGGCGCGATGACTCCACTCGGTTTGGCGGCGGAAACGCCCAGCCCGACCTTCCTGGACATCGATTCCAGCGGCCAGCGCCTTTGTGCGATCAACGAAATCAACCGCTTCGAGGACAAACCGGCGGGAGCAGCCAGCGTCTTTTCGATCAATCGCGAAACGGGCAAGCTTACATTCTTAAACCAGCGATCGTCCGGCGGGCCCGGGCCATGCTGCGTGATGCTGGACCGCGCGGGGCGAAACGCGCTGGTGGCCAACTACGCCGGCGGGAGTGTGGCGATGCTTCCCATTGGGTCCGACGGACGCCTGGGCGAAGCCTCCGCCTTCATTCAGCATAGCGGCAAAAGCGTCAACCCCGACCGGCAGGCCGGCCCGCACGCGCATTGCATGACGTTGGATCCGGCCGAACATTTCGCGTTCGCCTGCGACCTCGGTTTGGACAAGGTGCTGATCTATCGGTTCGATTCAACAGCAGGCATACTGGTTCCAAATGATCCTCCTAGCGCCCAGACCAGACCCGGCTCCGGCCCACGGCACATTGCCTTTCATCCCAATGGCCGTTTCGCTTATGTCATCCACGAACTGGACAGCACCATCACGGTTTTCAAATACGATGCCGCACGCGGCTCGCTCGAAGGAGTGCAGACCGTATCGACCGTGCCGGACGATTTCAAAGGCAAAAAATGGGCCGCCGAGGTTCAGGTCCATCCGTCGGGGAAGTTTCTGTACGCCTCCAATCGCAGTCATGACAGCATCGCCGTCTTTACGATCGATTCGGCCACCGGCAAACTGGCCTCCATTCAGTACGAACCCACCCAGGGCAAAACCCCGCGCTATTTCACGCTTGATCCGACCGGCAAATATCTGCTCGCGGCCAACCAGGACTCCGACACGATCGTTATCTTCAAAGTGGACGATGCCACCGGCCGCCTTAAAGCGACCGGCAATGTTGTCCAAATTCCGGGGCCCGCTTGCATCAAGTTTGTGCCCGATGCGGGCCAGGAGCATTAATCCGTCAAAGGGGAATTGGGATAAATCGGTCAGGGAATTATTACCGGGCCCTGGGCCGGGCTGGATGGGGTGACCGTGATGCGACTTCCCACCGGGATGAAGACACCGGCCGGTTGAGCCGGGCCGCTGGAAACCGCGCGGATGCCCTCGTTAATGGCCACGGAGCTAACGAACGTGTTCATGATAAGTTCCCCGTATCGCACCAGATAACGATACGGCTCCAGCGGAACATACACAATATCGTGCGGTTGCAAGACCGGGTCGGGTCGGTTGCCGGTCATCACGGCTTTGTAATCCACAATGGCGATGCGCGGCTGGCTCACGGAGCCACGGACAATCGCCACGTGCGACAGGAAAGCTTCCGGGGCCGGGCCGCCGGCGTTGGCAATGGCCGAGGCCATGGTCATGCCGGGCTGGTACGCCACCACCCGGGGCAGGCCGACAGCGCCAATGACATAAACTTCGTGCGCGCTGAGCGGCGGGAAATAGACGAAATCGTCCGGCTCAAGGTAGATGTTTTGCGAGAGATCACCGGCTTCAATGAGCCGTTGAAAATCGATGGGCAATCGTCGTCCGCGCCGGACGACGAAGGCACGGCTTAGGTCCGCTTGTTCATCGATGGAGTTATTGATCGACAGGTCCCGCTGTCCGGCGAGGCTCAGCGAGCCGCCTGCGGTTGCAATGGCTTCGAGCAGGGTGGGGGAATTGGTCATGTAATAAACACCCGGCGTCTGGAGACGCCCGAGCAGCCAGATCCGCCGGCTCTCGACGCCGCGCAGGATGATCGAAACCCGCGGTTGTTCGCGGTAATACTCATTCAAGCCCTGTTCCAGCATTGCCTTGGTTTGCGGCAGCGTCAAACCCCACACGTCCATTCCGGGCAGAAGCCCGAAATAAATTTTTCCATCCGGCCCAACGATGCAGGTGGTAAGCGTGTTGGTGTCATCCACCAGTTCCACTTCCAGGCGGTCGCCCGGGCCCAGCGTAAACTGCCCTGCAGGCGGTTGGAGCCAGGCCGGATTAATGCCGTTTGTGAGGGTGGTCATTTCCAATTCCGAGGAAACACCGGGGCCTGGCTGAAAGGGATTGAACCGCGGCCCCGGATGCTGGCAACCGGTGAGGAGCAGCGCCGGGAGAAGGCCAAGGAAGAGCGCGAGCAAGCAACGATTTCTGGGGCAGGTTTTCATGGGCTCGTAAAGATTGGATGGGTTATGAGCGGGCCGATGTTTCTGCCTGTCCATTCGGCCGTCACGGATTGGATGAACGCGGTGATACCGGCGTCCAGCAAATCCTCAACCTGGATGAATGGCCGGCTGCTGACATAGATGATGTCGTGGGACTCGAGTTTGAAGTCCTGTTCCCGCGCGTCGAGGATCGCCCGGGTATCGACGACATATGCCTTGGGAGCGCTGAGCGAACCGCGAATGATCATCACGCGGGACTTGTAAGCGCGGCTGTTGAAGCCGCCGCGGGCCGACAAGGCCCCCACGACCGTCAACTCCGAAGTATAGGCCACCACGCCGGGGGATCCGACCTCGCCCAGCACATAGATCTCCTTCAGGCCACCTGACGGGAAATACAGGTAATCATCCGGTTCGATGGCGATGTTTTGGCAAAGATCTCCCTCGTCGAACAGTTTCTCGAAATCGATGGAAATCCGCCTGCCCTTGCGCATGAGAAAGCTCCTCTTAAAATCGGCCAGTTCGAGCGTATTGCGATCAGAGATCCCGGTTTCCAAGCCGCGGGCGCGGGCCACGGCCTCGACAATCGTGATGGGCCGGTCCAGCGAATAGACTCCGCGCTGGACCACCCGGCCGAGCATGTAATATTTTTTGCTTTGGAAAAGCACCGGCGTGATCACGGTGCGCGGTGCGCGACGGTATTTGGAAAGCTCGTGATCGACGTTCGTGCGCAGTTCATCCACCGTCAATCCCGTCGCCAGAATATTCTGCGCTTCGAGAAAGCCGATCCGGCCGTCCGGCCCGACGAACACGTCGGTTTTGTTCAAATCAGGCTGGCCATACAGCGAGAAGTTCAGAATGTCCCCCGGCCCCAGCGTCAACCGCTGCTGCCAGGGCGCGCGTTGCGCCGGGTTGACTACGGAAAAGGAACCGTTGGTGAAAGTTCCCGTCGGCGCGGGTGTGAGATCCGGCGCGGGCGTGAGGTCCGGCGGAGGCGCCGTTGCGGCCGGTGCGGTAGCGGCTGGCGCGTTCGTCACGGCTTCGTTTTGAGCGGCCAGATAAGACGTGCTCAGACCCCAGACGGCAAGCCCGAGGGCAAGGCAACTCAGCCAGCGGGGAAAACGGTTGCGCAATGGGCGCGCTGATTCATTGTTCAAGACGGCGCCGACAAAGCGGCAGCGGGCATGGCGCAGCGTTTCCAATTGGGCGCGCGTTTCGGCGGCGCTGGCGGTGCCGCTGTTGGCGAGCCAGATCATGTTTGGCAGGTTCTGCCCGAGCAGCACGGCCTCGGGCGCGGACGCCGGGGGAAGTTCCACCAGTATAACTACGTTATCAATTTTGCGCCAATGTTCCAGCGCCTGCTGCCATTGCAAGCGCCGTTCGAGGTTCCAAACCCATCCCGGCAGCGGGATATGCACCATCGGCTGCGGGTTTGGCCCCGCCAATTGTTCCGTCACCTCGGCCGGCGAGTTGAGGACATTCGTGCTCAGGGTGCTCACGCCGTTTTCGATGGGCTTGAGCCCGGATTCAGGCTCGTGGTTGTTGGGCTGGTGATCGTTGATTTGTTCCCGTTCCTCCAGCTCGGTGGAGGGACGCGTGGCGATCGTCAGGACGCGAAAGCCGGTCAGGCTGGCGGCTTCCGCGAGCAGATTGATCCAGGTCGAACGTCCTTCACCCGATTCTGACGAGGTAATGCCGCAAACCAAACCTTGCGCGGGCGAGGGACTCAGACGCCCTTGCAGCATCGTCCAGGTGCGGAAGGCCCAGCGTTCGCGCGCCGAAGGGCCTTTCTTGTGGAGATCGCCGAGCGTGGCGATGACGGGCAGTTTCGTCACCCGCTTGAGGTCGTCCGCCGATTTCACCCGGTCATCCATGAATTCAACGAGCATGACGCCGCCGGTGGCGAAGAACATGCCGAGAAACCCGCCCATAATCGTAACCAGGCTGATTTTGAGCCAGCGGCGGTCGTGCAGGACGCCTTTGATGGTGGCGGGGGCGAACGCGCGAATATTTCCGGGCGGATTGGCCGCGAACGCCAGCGCCTCCCGCTGGCGATCCACCAGGCGCTGGCGGCTCTCGTCCAGCGCCGTGAGTTGTGCGCGGATGATGTCGTACACCGGGTCGACGGCGGCGGCTCCGCCAGCGCCCGGCAACATGGCCATTCCCGGCCCGTTGGCGGCGGCGTTGGTGGCGGCATCCGCAATTTGCTGCTGCAAGGATCGAATTTGTTCCTGCTGTTGCTGCACGAGCGGGTGCGAATCCTTGTACTTCCTGGTGAGCGTGCTCAAATCGTCGATCGCCGCCTGGAGTTTCTCGTTGAGCCGCGCGGTCATGATCGAAACCCGGGGTGAGGTTTGCACCTGCACGTTCAGATTGGAGATGGTCCCGCCGAT
Organism: Verrucomicrobiota bacterium; assembly: GCA_021325145.1. Classification (GTDB taxonomy): domain Bacteria; phylum Verrucomicrobiota; class Verrucomicrobiia; order Limisphaerales; family Pedosphaeraceae; genus JAJPHR01. The sequence continues at coordinate 37,622 of JAJPHR010000110.1, forward strand.
CTGGTTCAGTTTATTGGCGATCGGCACCGAGTTGGGCAGCCCCTTGAATTGGTTTTGCAAATTGTTGATGTCGCCGTCCATGGCGGCGAGTTCCTGTTTGAGATAGTCCTTGTTCACCTGCATGGCCTCGCGCGCCTGCAAGTCGCGCATGTAAGTGACGGCGCTTTCCATGTAAAGATTTGCCAGGGCGACCAGTTGTGCGGGGTCCTTGCCGCGGACACCGATTTTGACGAGGTCCGAGTCCGGATCGGTTTTGATGAAAACGCTTTTGGCGAGCAGCTCGGTTGAAACCGGCGGATGCGCGTTGGTGGCCACTCGTTCCAACAGCTCCGGCGCTTTCAACAAACCGGCGAAAGTGTCGGGCGTCAGTTGCGGCGGTTTGAAAAAGTCGCCCATGCCCATCGGTTCATAACGCATCATTTGGGCGACGGCGGTGCGGCTGGTTTTCCAGAGCATCGCGCCGCTGAGGCCGGCCAGCGCCGCCATGCAGACGGCGCCCAGGGCCAGCCAGCGCCAATGTTCCAGGAGGATGTCCATGAAGGTCCAGGCATCGACGGTGGCCGGCGCGGGCCCCCGGGCGGGAGATGCCCCGTTGGGTGGATTGTCCTTCATTGAACGTTTTTGTCGGTTTGCACCGTGTTTGTGGCCGTTGGGTTGGCCGGGGGCCGCCGAGCCATGGGGTGGCTCGATGGGCGGCCACAGACCGTCCCTCAAATCCAAAGTTTCTTTCATGCAGCAGGCTTATCGGTGGATCGCAATCCGCGCGCGAAGACAATTCGTCTCCCATCCCGAGCCCGTACACAAAGTCCGGGTACAATCCATCCGATGGGACCAAAAGTAAGTGGGGCCAGCCACCCATGTTAAGTGGGTAATGACCGCAAAGGCCGGCGGGAAAAAGCCGTAGAGAAAGTGGGGACCGGAATTCGGAATTGGGTGTGCGGAGCCAGGCTCGCCTGAATGTTCAAAGCGGGCGCGGCAACTGGATCCAGAATTTGCTCCCTTGTCCGGGCTCTGACTCAAAGCCCGCCGTCCCGTGCATGCGTTCCACCGCTTTGTGCACAATGGCCAGGCCGATGCCGGTGCCCTCGTACTGACGATCGTTATGGGCGCGCTGGAACATGCCAAAAAGTTTCGGCTGGTCGGATGCTGCGATTCCAATCCCGTTGTCTCCAAACCAGAGCCGGACCTGTCTGTCCTGTATCTGGCCCCAGATTCGCACCTGCGGCGTGACGCCCGGCGCAATGAATTTCACGGCGTTGCTCAGCAGGTTGGTGAAGCATTGGGTCAGGGAAGCCTCATGCCCCAGCACGGCGGGTAGAGGCGATTCGATACGGATGTGGGCCTGCGGAGCTTGCAGTTCCGGGCGCTCGGCAATAATTTGTTCGAGCAGCGGCTGAACCTCCATCGGCCTGAGTTCAATCTTATCCTGCGAAATGCGGCTGAACACCAGGACATCCGCGATCAGGCGATCCAGTCGCTCGGCGCTGCTGGCCACCTTGCCCAAATAAATCCGGGAATCCTCCCCCAGCTTCGGACCTTCCTCATCCAAAACGATCTGTGTAAAATTCCGGATGGCCCGCAATGGCGCGCGCATGTCGTGAGACAGGCTGTAGGAAAATGCCTCTAATTCCGAGATCGTCCGATTGAGTTCGGCAGTGCGTTCAGCCACGGTTCCTTCCAAAGCCACGGCATGTCGGCGCAGTTCCTGCTGCGCTTGCCTCAGGCTTTCCTGCGCATCGCGCAGTTCGGTCACGTCCGTGTTGGTGCCGAACCAGCGGGTGATGTTTCCCTCGGAGTTGCGCAGAGGAAAGGCGCGGGAAAGAAACCAGCGATACCTCCCGTCTTTGCCGCGCAGGGGAAAAGTGTCCTCCCAGGCTTCGCCCTTGGCCAAATTATCGCGCCATTTCGCAATCACCCGCGACAGGTGGTCGGGATGATGCACCTTTTCCCAGCCCCAACCCTGCATCTGCTCATAGTCCGTCCCCGTATATTCGTACCAACGCCGGTTGTAGAAAGTGATGTAGCCATCCGCATTACCCATCCACGCCAGCGGCCCCATATTGTCAGCCAGGCTGCGGAAGCGCTCTTCGCTTTCGCGCAAGGCGGCCTCGATTTTTTTGTTTTCGGTGATGTCGCGGGTGATACTGGATGCGCCGATGACTTTTCCGTTCGAATCGCGGATCGGGGACAGCGTCAAGGAAACTTCAACCTGCCGTCCGTCCCTAGCAAGACGCTTCGTTTCGTAAGGGCTGATTGTTTTGCCCTCGCGCAATTGCTCCAGCAAACCCGCCTCGTCGGCCCGATGTTCCGGCGGGATGAGGTCGAAAACGGAGCGGCCAATCATTTCATCCGCTGTGTAGCCCAGCAATCTTTCGGCACCGGCGTTCCAACTGGTGACGACCCCGGCAAGGTCCTTGCTCAGGATGGCATCCTCGGAAGAATCCACTATCGCGGCCAGCCGGGCACGCGTCTGTTCGTCACGCTTCAATTCGTCAATGTCGGTGTTCGTGCCGACCCACATGATGATTTTGCCCTGCGCATCCCGCATCGGTACGGCGCGGCAGAGGAACCATCGGTAAACGCCATCCGCCCGCCGAAAGCGATGTTCGAAGGCGAAAGGCTCGCCCGTTTCAATGGAATGCTTCCAGGCGCGGACATTTTTTTCGACATCGGCGGGATGGACGAACTGCGTCCAGCCCCATCCCTTGATGGTTTCCGCCGGGAGCCCGGTGAAGGTGGTCAATTCCTGATTGAAATAGTCGAGGTCGCCATTCGGTTTGGCGGTAAAGGTGATATGAGGCATTGATTCGGCCAGGAAACGGAATCGCTCCGCGCTTTCCCGCAACGCGGCTTCCGTGGCGTTGCCTTTCGTGATGTCATCAGCCACAACGTTCACCTCCCGGTACATGGCCGTCGTTTGTTTTCATTTGTAGTTTATGCATTGGGCGTCGCTTTGCTGGAGCACATATTTTAATCTTCTTTGACCCCTGGTAAAATGCAAATTTTTCCCCACTTGACTCGGCGATGACCAGTGCGAAATTCAAATTGAAGGCAATGGAGCTCACCATGACGCAAGATCTGGAACCCATTCTAATCATCGAGGACAACGAAGACGACGCTCTATTCGTCAAGATTGCCTTGCGGCGGAATGATATCCATGGCCCCATTTCCATTGTGAAGGACGGCGTGGAAGCCCTGAAGTATCTCCAGGGGGCGCCTCCTTACGAAGACCGGAACAGGTTTCCATTCCCCAGCGTCATCTACACCGACCTTAAAATGCCGCGATTGGATGGCTTTGGCGTGCTGGCTTGGCTCAAGGCTCATCCGGACTGCTCGGTCATCCCGACGGTCGTGATGACCTCCTCGGCTGAGGACAAGGATGTACGCCAGGCTTACATACTGGGAGCCAACTCCTATATTGTGAAACCAAATAACCTTGATGAACTGACGCGCATCCTGAAGGTCTCCATCGAATATTGGAACTTTTGTCTGAAGCCGCACGTCACATCCAAGTGTTAAGAAAGGGATGGTAAATCCATTTTCGCAAATGAGAAAGACGCTGATACAATTGCGTCGATTTCCACCACTTCATCATTGAAGAAATCCGAAATGAACTCAGCGCCAAGCCCATCAAGTGCAGCCTGCGGAGTGCGGAGGCGGGCAGTTTGGGTGGTTCGTTCCGTGGCCTGACGCAGTGCTTCCGCCTTCGCCCGGAAGCCACAGCGAGACAAGCGGCGCGGCGCACCATCCCTGCGACGGTTGGCAACCGGGCCCAGACCGGGTTTGGGCGGGGGCACCGCTTTTGTGCGTGCGGGAAGCCCCTGGATGGAGCAACGTGTTTGCGCGCCCAAAAGGGCCGTCGCCGCTGCGCTTTGCCGGCGCACTCCATGGGATATTGCCGCAATTCACGGAGGGGTTATGCTGATTAAAGGCGGCATTCCGCCGGGTTGCGCGTTTTTTGCCGTTGTTTGGGCATTTATTGTTTTTTGCCCATCGCAGCGTTGACAGCGCGACGGCCTTTGTTACCCTTCCACCCTCATTTTCGCGAGATTTCCAAACGAGAGTGAAGTGAAAGTTAATTCTATGGCTAAGACATCCAGTAAAAAAGACAAGTACGTGTATTTGTTCGGTGAGAAGAAGGCCGACGGCGACGGTTCGATGAAGGCGTTGCTCGGCGGCAAGGGGGCGAATCTCGCCGAAATGACCCGCATCGGCCTGCCGGTGCCTCCCGGGTTCACCATTACCACCGAGGTTTGCACTTATTATTACGCGAACAAGCGGACCTACCCCAAGATTCTGAACGCGCAAGTCAAGGACGGCGTGACCTTTCTCGAACGCGCGCTGGGCAAGAAGTTCGGCGACATGCAAAAGCCGCTGCTCGTATCCGTCCGCTCTGGCGCGCGCGATTCCATGCCGGGCATGATGGACACCATCCTCAATCTCGGCCTGAACGACAAGACGGTGCTCGCGCTGGCCAATTACAGCAACAACGAGCGCTTTGCCTGGGATTGCTATCGCCGGTTCATCCAGATGTACGGCGATGTGGTGATGGGTGTGCAAAAGCGTTCCGGCGAGGATCATGAGCCGTTTGAAGTGGTCATTCACGCCCTCAAGCACGATCGCCACGAGGAAGACGTGGAAGACACGAAGCTGAGCGTGGACGATCTCAAGGAACTGGTGGATCGCTTCAAGGCGTTGATCCGGGAGCGCACCGGCAAGGAGTTCCCGCAGGACCCATGGCAGCAGCTTTGGGGCGCCGTGGGCGCGGTGTTCGGTTCCTGGATGAACGATCGGGCCATGGTGTATCGCCGCAAATACAACATTCCTTCGGAATGGGGGACGGCGGTCAATGTGCAGGCGATGGTCTATGGCAACACGGGTGACAATTCCGGTTCCGGCGTGGCTTTCACGCGCGATCCGGCCACGGGTGAAAAGATTTTCTACGGCGAATTTCTCATCAACGCCCAGGGCGAAGACGTGGTGGCCGGCGTGCGCACACCGGAACCGGTGGCGGAACTGAAGAAACAGATGCCCGCCGCTTTCGCTGAGTTGGAGAGCATCCGCAAGACGCTCGAAACTCATTTCAAGGACGTGCAGGACTTCGAGTTTACGATTGAAGAAGGCGTCGTTTTCATGCTTCAAACCCGCAACGGCAAACGCACCGGCCTGGCGGCGGTCCGTTTTGCCATCGAGATGGAGAAGGAAAAACTCATCGATTGGAAGACGGCCATCCGCCGCGTTCCGGCGGATCAACTCGACCAGGTGCTGGCGCCGGTGTTCGATCGCAAGGCGATCAAGGCGGCCGAGTGCATTGCCAGGGGCCTGCCCGCCGGTCCCGGCGCGGCCAGCGGCAAGTTGTATTTGAACGCCGAGCGCGCCGTGGAAGCGGCGGCGAAGGGCGAAAAGGTTTTGTTGGTCCGCAACGAGACTTCGCCGGAAGACTTGCGCGGGATGATTGCCGCCGAGGGCATTCTGACCGCCAAGGGCGGCGTGAGTTCGCATGCGGCGCTGGTGGCGCGGCAGATGGGCAAGGTTTGTGTTTGCGGCGCGAGCGCGTTGCAGATCGATTACGGAGCCAAGACGGTTTCAGTCGCGGGCCGGACCTTCAAGGAAGGCGATGCCATTTCGATCAATGGCACCGCGGGCGAAGTTTATCCCGGCGAAATCAAGACCGCCGCTTCGGAAATCGTTCAGGTGCTCGTCGAGAAATCGCTTGAGGCCAAGGAGAGCCCGACGTACCAAATGTTCAAGCGGCTGATGGATTGGTGCTCGAAGGTGACGCGTCTCCAGGTGCGCACCAACGCCGACACTCCGGAGCAGACGGCGAATGCCGTGGCGTTCGGCGCCAGCGGCATCGGCCTCTGCCGCACGGAACACATGTTCTTCGAAGGCGACCGCATCGACGCCATGCGCGAGATGATTCTTGCCGAGAAGACGGATGATCGGAAGGCGGCGCTGGCCAAGTTGCTGCCGTACCAGAAGGCGGACTTCATCGGCATCTTCAAGGATCTTAATGGACTTCCGGCGACGATTCGCTTCCTCGATCCGCCGTTGCACGAGTTTCTGCCGCACGATCACGGCGCGCAGAATCTGCTGGCCCAAAAACTCGGGCTGAGCGTGGATAAAATTTCCAAGCGCGTCCATGAGTTGCACGAGTTCAATCCCATGCTGGGGTTCCGCGGTTGCCGGCTCGGGCTGGTTTATCCGGAAATTTCCGAGATGCAGGCGCGCGCGGTTTTCGAAGCCGCCGCCGAGGTGCAGAAGCAGGGCATCAAGGTTAAACCTGAGATCATGATTCCGCTCGTCGGTTTCAAGCGGGAACTCGACCTTCAAGTCGAGATCGTCCACCGCGTCGCCAAGGAAGTGATGGCGGAGAAGAAGGTTAAGCTGAATTACATGGTCGGCACCATGATCGAAGTGCCTCGCGGCGCTTTGACCGCCGATGAAATCGCGCACACCGCCGAGTTCTTCAGCTTCGGCACGAATGACCTGACGCAAACCGGTTTGGGCATGAGCCGCGATGATTCCGGCTCGTTCCTGCCGGCTTACCAGGAGGCCGAAATCCTGAAGAAGAATCCGTTTGCGTCGATCGACCAGGCGGGCATCGGCCAGCTCATGCAGATTGCTGTCGAGAAGGGTCGCAAGACGCGGCCCGACATCAAGCTCGGCATCTGCGGCGAGCACGGCGGTGATCCCGACAGCGTGAAGTTCTGCCATCGCATCGGGTTGAGCTACGTGAGTTGCTCACCGTTCCGCGTGCCTGTTGCGCGCCTCGCGGCGGCGCAGGCTGCCCTGGAAGAAGAAGCGGCGAAGAAGGCGAAGAAGAAATAACGGGCTGGTCGGAAGTTATTCTGAAATCAGACAGCCGTCCGGTTCGCCGGACGGCTGTTTTGCTTTGCGATTCATCCCTGGAAAATCAGGGTGACAATTCCGAACTACCCGACCACGATATTCACCAATTTTTTGGGCAGGACGATGATCTTCTTGATTGCTTTGCCTTCAATGAAAGGTTTCACCTTATCGCTCGCCAAGGCAACTGATTCCATTTGCGCCTGGTTTGCGTCGGCGGGCACGATGATTCGGTCGCGCAATTTGCCGTTTACCTGCACCGGGATTTCCAGAGTGCTTTCCACGAGCAAAGCGGGATCATATTTCGGCCAGGGCACGTAAGCCAGGGTTGCCGGCTGATCGGTCCGCCCCGCATTAAGCCTTGCAAACAACTCCTCGGCCAAATGCGGCGCGAACGGTTGCAATAGCGTTAGGAAATCGCGCATCACTGAGGCCGGCTTCACTTCCCAGGTGATGGCTTCATTTACGAATACCATCAGTGCTGAAATGGCGGTGTTAAACCGGAGTCCGTCCAAATCTTCCGTCACTTTCTTGATGGCGGCATGGAGGGTCTTGAGTTGAGCTGGAGTGGCTTCAGCTTCACGGACCGTGGCACTTGGCCGGATTTGGTTCAAAAGCTCGGGACCTTTGTTCGCGGCAGTGGTCGCGGTTTGTTCGAAATCCGTTTCGCTTTGCTCATCCACGAACAAACGCCAAACACGACCGAGGAACCGGTAAACTCCCTCGACGTTCTTCGTGCTCCAGGGCTTTACGTCCTGCAACGGACCCATGAACATTTCGTAGAGCCGAAGCGCGTCGGCGCCATACTCGGAAACCATGTCGTCGGGATTGACGACATTACCTCGCGCCTTGGACATCTTCTGTCCGTCCTCTCCGAGAATCAGCCCTTGATTCACGAGCTTGAAAAACGGCTCCGGCGTCGAGACATACCCCAAATCAAACAACACCTTGTGCCAGAACCGTGCATAAAGCAGATGCAATACTGCATGCTCCGTTCCACCGACATACAAATCCACCCCCGGCGTGGGTCCGGATTTCGGATTTCGGATTTCGGATTTCGGATTTATCTCAGTCCCCATCCAATACCCTTCCGCCTGCCTGTCTACAAACCCGTTTGGATTCCGCGCATCAAGGAAGCGCAAATAATACCAGCAACTCCCGGCCCATTGAGGCATCGTGTTCGTTTCCCGCGTTGAGCCGTCCGGCAAGGTCACCCAATCCTTCGCGCGGGCGAGGGGCGGCTGGCCTTCGGCGGTCGGCTTGTAATCGTCCAATGCAGGTGGGAGCACCGGCAGCGCTGATTCCGGCAGCGCCTCGTGGTGGCCATTCTTCCAGATAATCGGGAATGGTTCGCCCCAATATCTTTGGCGGCTGAAAAGCCAGTCGCGCAGTTTGTAATTGATTGTCTTTTTTCCGAGGCGTTTTTGTTCCAGCCAGGCCGTAATCTTCCTTTTGGCTTCGGCGGTGGGCAATCCGTTCAGCGAGATTTCCCTGTTGGCGGAATTGACTGCCGTACCTTCATCGACAAATCCCTGCCAGTCGATCTTCGGATCGGGTGGCTGGACGACCTGAATGATCGGGAGATTGAACTTTTGGGCGAACTCGAAGTCGCGCGTGTCATGGCCGGGCACCGCCATGATTGCACCGGTTCCGTAACTCGCGAGCACATAATCCGCAATCCAGATTGGAACCTGCTGTCCAGTCACAGGGTTGATCGCGTAAGCCCCGGTGAATACGCCGGTCTTTTCCTTTGCCAACTCGGTCCGTTCCAGGTCACTTCGGCCGGCGGCGAACTCCTTATACTTCCTGACCGCCTCGCTTTGTGCGTCCGTGGTGATTTCGTTTACTAATTTATGTTCCGGTGAGAGCACCATGTACGTCGCTCCGAACAATGTGTCCGGACGGGTCGTGAAGACCCGAATGACCCCTCCCAATGCCGCGCTCCGCGCTCCGCGCTCCGCAATCGGGAAGTCCACTTCTGCGCCTTCGCTCCGCCCAATCCAGTTCCGCTGCATTTCCTTGAGCGAATGGCTCCACTCAATATTTTCGAGATCGTTGAGCAATCGCTCGGCGTACGCGGTGATGCGGAGCATCCACTGGCGCATCGGTTTACGGATGACCGGGAAGCCGCCCACTTCGCTTTTGCCGTCAATCACTTCCTCATTGGCCAGGACGGTGCCGAGTTCCGGGCACCAATTCACCGGCGCTTCGGACACGTACGCCAGGCGATGATTGTCGCGGTGATTCCGTTTTTCCTCCTCGGATTTGAGTTCGAGCGGGTAGGGGAGCGTTTCAATCGGCTCCGCCTTGTTCGTTTCGGGGTTGAACCAGGAATTGTAGAGCTTCAGGAAAATCCATTGTGTCCATTTGAAATAATCCGGGTCAGTGGTGTCCACCTCGCGCGTCCAATCGTAGCTGAAGCCAAGCGATTTGATTTGGCGCTTGAAGGTGGTGATGTTTTGTTCGGTCGTCTGGCGCGGGTGCTGGCCGGTCTTGACGGCGTATTGCTCCGCCGGGAGGCCGAACGCATCCCAACCCATCGGGTGCAGGACGTTATACCCGAGCGCACGCCGATAGCGCGCGAGGATGTCCGTGGCCGTGTAACCTTCCGGATGGCCCACATGCAAACCCGCGCCCGAAGGGTAGGGGAACATATCCAACACGTAGTATTTCGGAGGCAGGCTGCTGTGCCTCCGGGCGAAAGGGTGAGCGGGCGGAATTGTCTCGCCCGGGTTCCAGGCGCGAAAAGTCTGTTGCTGATCCCAAATGGCTTGCCATTTCGGTTCAATCAAATCAAACGGATACTGTTTGCGGCCAATCGACATAGGCTCGAAATAGTGATGAATCCCGCACTTCAGGGCAATGGCAGAATTCCAAGTGGAAACCAGCGTCCATCCGGGGAAAGCCATGGCATGGCATAGGCAGTGCGGCCCATCCCTCAAACCCTGCCACTCGGAAATACACCCATCCATAATCGACCATCAGCGCCGTTCAATCAACCCCATGTCAACTTTGGGGCGGACTGTCGCGGCACTGCAAGCCGGAGGATGCTGGTGTGGAGACAGCCCCGGGGCAATGGCCATTGAAAAGGTTGTAATCAATTAATAATTATGATATTTATACCGCGATGTCCAATTATGGCCCGTTGGAATGCCGGTGTTTTTGACTGCCGATTGACGAAACCGGATGGTACAAATCAGAACAAAACCTAATAAAACATTAGACGCTCAGGTGTTGACGACTTGGTTGCCACTGGCCGTGCTGATCCTTGTGCTTGCGGCGCCGCGCGTCGCGCGCGCTGCCGGCATTACGTGGGGAGCGGCGATCGCCATCTCGGGCGACACCGATGTGCTTACCAATGGAACGTTCGCCTACGCTTATGATTGGGCCAACAACAATCAAGTGGTGAACGGCGTGAGTTTTACCGGGTCTTCGAGCTCCACGTCCGGCGGGGTGAACGTCGCGCTCAGCGGCTTCAATAACCGGAATGGCACTGCGTTTAACTCCGCGAGCAACCCGTTCGCTTCATTGTCAACGGCCTACACGAACATTCTGGTGGGTGCAGCCTACATCAATGGCGTGATCCCAGTGGTGGTGACGCTCAACAACTTGACGGTCGGCCACCTCTATGCTGTGCAAGTGTGGGTCAATGATCCCCGGGGAGGCAGCACTGCCACACGTACGGAGACCATCACCAGCAGTGGCGGGAATACCAACACGCTGCTGTATGATTTGACCGCCAGCGCCGGCGGCGCCGGCCAATACACGATCGGCACCTTCACGGCGGGCGCGTCCAGCCAATCCTTCACGCTGACGGGGAATGCCTCGACCCAGTTGAATGCGTTGCAATTGCGCGACTTGACGGGCGGCCCCATCCCCCAGCCACAGGCTCAATGGGTTCATCCGGGCCCCAACGGCACGCTGGTTTATTACCTCGATAATATGAGCAATCGGATTCCCGATTTTTCATTTGCGGGCTACATGGGCGGGGGCGTGTCGTTGCCGTCTGTTCCCGTCAAACAGACGATCACGCCCATTGGTGGAGACAATACCGCCAATGTCCAAAACGCGATCAATGCGGTCTCCGCCCTGTCACCGGACGCCAACGGTTTCCGCGGTGCGGTGCTGCTCAAAGCGGGCACTTATACAATCGCAGGCACGCTCTCGATCAGCGCCGGGGGAGTGGTGTTGCGCGGCGAAGGCAACGATACCAACACCGGCACCATCCTGCTCGTGACCGGGCTGGCCCGAAACGTCATTACCGTCGGGGGCACTGGTTCCTGGTCGAAGACGGGCAGCACGTACACGATTACGAACAACTACGTTCCCCTGGGCGCGACGAACTTCGGGGTGAATGATGCTTCGACTTTTGCCGTGGGGAATTCGATCGTGGTTCAACGCCCGCAGACACTGCCTTGGGTCAGTGCGCTGGGCATGGATCTGCTGACCAATCCATGGCCGGCGGGCAGCGGGTTGTATTTCGAGCGGCAGATTAAGGCCGTCAGCGGAAATCAAATCACGGTTGACGTTCCCCTGTGCAGTCCCATCGAGCAGGATTGGACGACGGGCCAGGTCTTTCACGTGACAGATTCGGCGCGCATTCAACAAGTCGGGATCGAGAATCTTTGCGGTGTCGGCCAGATTGCCGATTATCCGAGCAATATTCTGAGCGGCTGTTTCATCGTTTATCAGAATCTCAAGAACGGCTGGGTGCAGGATGTGTTGATGTCCGGTTGGGGGAACGGCATCAGCCTTAATTCCGGCTTGAAATGGTGCACGGTGCAGGATTGCCAGTATATCAATCCCGCCACGGGCACTTCCTCGGCCGCGCCCGCGGCATACACGATTGGGAACTCCGGCGCAATGTGCCTGTTCCAGCGGTGCACTTCGGACGGCGGATATTATCACATCATGGTCACGCAAGCCGGCACGCCGGGACCGAATGTGTTCCTGAATTTCACGTGCACCGGCACGCATTATAACGGCGGGCCCCATCAGCGCTGGGCGGTGGGGGCGCTGCACGACAACATCAACATGGCGGCGGACAGCCAGGGAGGCTACACGCCGTACCTGGCGATCAACAATCGCGGCAATGACGGCAGCGGGCAGGGCTGGGCCGCCGGCTTCAGCCTCATGTACAACTGCCAGGTGCCGCAGTTTCAACTGGAGCAACCTTGCCTGGTCACCAACCATTACAATTGGGCCATCGGCGGCATGGGCTCGATTCAGCAATACCCCTTTAGCACCAATGCGGTCGGGACGAACGGCATTTATGACACGCTTGGGGCCATTGTCAGCCCGCAGAGTCTCTATCTGGAACAATTGCGAGAGCGGCTCGGACCGGCGGCGGTCCAGAACATCGGCTACGCCCTGCTTACAGTGGCCGCAACGCCATCGGCGCAGTCTGTGCTGCCGGGCAACCGAGCCGCGTTCACCGTGAACGTTGGGGCGACGAATCATTTTAATGAAACGGTGACGCTTAATGTCAGCGGCTTGCCGGTTGGAAGCAGCGCGAGCTTTGATACGAATTCAATCGCCGGTTCCGGCTTGGCCATTTTGACCGTCACAACCTCAAGTTCGACAGCCACCGGTAATTATCCTCTCAGCATCAACGCGATTGACGGAAATCTGACCAACACTGTCACGATCAATTTAGCCGTCGTACCGAACAAGCTGCGCATTACCACCATTTCCAGCCTTGGAAGCAACCTGGTCTTGAGCGGCACGGGCGGTTTGACGAATGGGACCTACCACGTTTTGGCCACGACGAATGTGGCCTGGCCGTTGGTCAACTGGAGCGTGGTGGCGACGGGCCAGTTCGATGGCGGTGGGAATTTCAGTTTTACCAACTCGGCGAACCCGAACTTACAGAGCCGGTTTTTCCTGCTGCAAGTGCCCTAAAACAAAAAGGCTTTACGAACCGCATCGGGCCATGTCGTGCATTATTGGCTGACAACCGCGCGATAGTAACTCCGGGAATTGGTTGCGCTGATGGATAGGAGGCGGATGCTCGTTGCCGCGGTGTTCGTCAGCGCGGGCGTCCAAGTTTGGAGGTTGGTGGAAGACTGGACGATGTAGGTGACATTGGTTTCGCCAGTCAGAGTCAGTTGGAATTGTCCGCCGGTTCGCATCGGCTGGCTCAGGATTGGCTGTTGGAACGCCGACATGGAAAAGAAGAACGGATCGATGAAGTTGGTGGTGACGATGCCCCCAGCAGCGGTGTTCCCGCGCGCGGGGAAGGCGGCGTAAAACACATTGCTCTGCGCGCGCAAATAATCGTAGTCACCCAGCAGCCGATCGTGGTTGGAAGTGCCATAGCCGAAAACCATCCCATTGGTTCTGAAGCTGTAGAGGGTCAGGTTGGTTCGTATGGATTGACCGAGGTCGGAGGACAGGGCCAAATGGATCAGAAAGTTGGTCCCGTCATATTCGTGATACATGATCGCCACAGTCCCATTCTCCGCCACCGCCACCGCCGGGAGCGCAGCGCTAAAATTCGTGGAGGACAGCGCCAGCGCCGCGCCGCCCGCAACCAGATTAGTGCCGCTGGGTTGAAACCGTTGCAGAAACAGGCGGCCAATGCCGGAGGCTCCCGAGAGCCCGTAAACCACGTAGATCCGGCTGCCGTTCGTGTTGACAGCGATCGCGGTGATATTGCCGAGCAGGGCGTTCAGGCCGTTGCCGAACCAGAAGATATTCGTCGTTCCTTGCCGCGAAAGTCCGTTCGTAATCGAAATGCCACCGATACCATCGGCGGTGGCAGACGTAAAATCCCAGCCCGGCCCGCCGGAATAGCGATTCAACCGGTAGTTCATGAGGGGCACTCCGGCGGTGCCGTTGGTGGCCATCCCGAAGATAACGAAGGCGTCGCCGAGATTGTCCATTGTCACGCGCAGGCCGGGGTTGATGAAATTGGGGGGCAAACCACCGGAGGAGTTGGGCGCGCCACCCGGCGAACCAACCGGAAGATCGAGGCCGGGAGGAAACGTGGCTCCGTTGTTCGTCGAGAGCGAAACCCGCTGTTCGACTCCATTGAGGGCGGCGAAATCATCATAGGCCACGGCCACGCGGCCACCGCCCAAAGCAATCCAGGGCTGGTCGGGGCTGCTGGTGCTACCCAACTGGCCGGTGGTCCAAGTCCAGGCGCCGGCGCTGTTTATGTTGGTAGTTGTGCCGTGGAACACGTGATCAGTCCCGTTTTTGTCAATGGCCATCATGCCGCAGTGAAGCACGCCCAAGCTATCGTAGGCATACGTTTGATCGTCGACAAAAAAGGAGGTGGATGTGGAGTTCGTGATGGGATCCGGCACGGCGAAACGAATGTTCCAACTCACGCCTGCGTTGGTTGAATACCAGAGCTGGGCGGTCTGGCTGGAAACCCATGAGCCATAACCAAAACTCGAAACGACGATCTGCCGGGGATCGAGCGGGTTGACGGCAACGCACGGTTCGTTGCCCCAATCGCGGTACGTTTGTGGGGCAATGTACGTACTGAAATCACTGGCGGACAGATTGCCCAGGATGTCCGTCACCTGCGGGGCGGCGCTGGCACTCAGGGTGATTGTGCCAAATATCCACAGTACGCAGGCATAGTAGCAGCGAATGAGTTTCTGATGCATGATCTTCAACGGGGTTTCTGCGCGAAAACTACGAAAGCTTCCGCATGCAAGCTCGCCGTAGGTCGTTCGAGGAGCGCAAGTTGCGTGAAACCGTGGCAGAATGGCAATTTCCCGTCAAGGGAATTGTCCCCAGGAATTCCAAATCAGGGGCTGGATTGTAATGGTTTTGTCCCCGCTTTGTGGCATAATTAACGTACAAAAGAATGATGTCCAGTTGATCCAATCCCAAATTTAAGCCATCAAAGGAACCATTATGGATGCATCAAACAACCCGCCGCCCGCACTCATCATCAGCAGCAATGACCGGCTTTGGATCGTCCTGTCCCATCTTTCCGCCCTGCTTGGAGTCGGGATTGTGCTTCCGTTAATCATTTACCTCGTCAAGAAGGACGAGTCACCATCCATCGCTTATCACGCCAAAGAGGCGCTCAACTTCCATATCTCCATTTATCTTTACGCGCTGGCCTGTATTCCACTGGTGTTCGTCTTTATCGGCTTTCCGCTTTTGCTGGTGGTCATTGTTTCAATGTTCGTTTTGTCCATTATTGCGGCGGTGCGGGCGGCGGACGGTGTGCAGTATCGGTATCCGTTCACGCTTCGGCTCGTGAAGTGAAGGCACGGAAAGAGGATTGAGTGCGGGAGCGATGGAGTGGCTGTGAACTCTATTTCCTCGAAGTCGTGCGTTGCCCGATCCAGATCAAGTCTCCATTGTTTGGCGAGGACACGCCGTGAGGAATGTATTGTTGCCCGGCCGCAATTCCCATTCTGGTCCTGGGATCGAGCCATTTGCGGGATTCCACATGAGTATCGGCGAACGCCAGCACTCCCATGCCGCGATGCAAGCTGGAAGGGACATGGATGAAAGTTTGCAGGGTCATATCGACTCCAAAAGCAGGCGTGCAGATGCTGCCCGGGTTGACGTCGATATAGACAAAACGGTTGGCGGGCGAGTCCATGCCGATGTCCGAAGACTTCAGGTAAACGCGGTAGTTGGGGTCCAATTGGATGGGGGCCAGGATCGTGGCGGGAGTCGTTCCCATATAGCCGTTCATGGAATAACTCCGCTGCTCGAACACGCTTCTCCCACCGAGGGGCCAGGTCGAGTGATCAGCGGGGCATTTGTAAAGGGTCCACTGGCTTACATACGGAGCGAATAGGGAATAGGTGGCCCCCACAAGGTATTGCAAGTTCGTAAGTGTTTCCGGATCGCCGTGATTGCCGCCATAAGTCCAAAGATGGGCCACGGTCGAGGATACGTTCGCGTCTCCGCCGTTGAGGACCAGAGCGTCACGGTTGTCGGCGGAGTACAAAGCCCCGGTCAAAACCAGTTGCTTCTCATTGTTCACACATTCGATGCGCTCGGCTGTGGCCTTGGCTTTGGAGAGCACCGGCAAAAGCAGGGCGGCCAGGATGGCAATGATGGTGATGACAACCAGCAGTTCGATGAGGGTGAACGCGAACTTGGTGGAAGGCCTCCCTGCCTGCCTTGGGACGGGTGACTTTTGGTTTGCGGTTCTCATAAGACTGAACCAACCGGCCGTACGTGCGACCACAGCATCCTCAAACCCAACGCCCGGATCAACGGGCCAGGAATTTTGGAGACACTGGTATCCTAGCCGGAAGGCGGGCGATTGCAACTGAAAACACGGCGGGATTGGCCTGTTTGACTCCGTTGCAGTACGGGACATGGCGGCTCCGCGCGCGCTACTCCAAGGCCAAAGCCGCTACGAAATCGTAATGGTCCAGCCCAGACCATGTTGGGTGTTCACCCCGGCTTACGCGCTCCCTTGTCTCGTGCGATTTTTACCTAGGAGAAAAGTGGCATGCAAACTTCAACGACAACTTCCGGAACCTCGTTACTGGGTTTGGTCCGGTTGTTGAGAGAGCAGACGAGAAGACTTATTAAAGAAGAGTTTCAACTGGCCAAGGCGGAGCTATCGGAAAAGTTTTCCCATTTGGGCCGGAATTCCGCGGCCATGGCCGTCGGTGCTTTGATCGCTTATGCGGGCTTGATTGTGTTTCTGGCCGGACTCGGCGCGTTGCTGGCATTTGCTCTTGAGCAGGCTGGGATGCAGCCCATGCTGGCCGGTTTCCTTGGATTGGCAGTCATCGGCTTGCTATTTGCGGCGGTTGGCGGGGCCTTTGTGCTCAAGGGGCTTAAATCATTGTCCAAGGAATCGCTGGCCCCGGAAAAGACCTTGCATACTTTGCAGGAGTTAAAAGGAGCCGAACCCGTTAAAAAGCCTGCCGCCCCGGCCACGACACCCAAGCCCACCCGGTCGCCTGCGGAACTGGAGGCCAGCATCGTGAGCACGGAAAACCGGATCGACGCCACCCTGAAAGAGCTTAAGAGACGCTTCAGCCGCGAGTATGTGGGACGGCAGGTCGGTCATAAATACCGTTCACATCCTTACCGATGGAATGTGATGGTCATGGTGATGGGTATGCTGGGCGGCTTGTCCATCGGAAGAAAGTTCCGTCACTCGAAAGCGTGAGAGTGCGCTCCGATTATTTTGGCAACGGACCGAAATAAAAGCTTACGGAGCCGGAATACTCGCCGTTGGCGACGTTCGGCTGGCCTTGCGGGCCGCTGGCGCGAGCTTCCTTGAACTTGCTGCCCATGGGCGGGATCGCGTTCAGGAACGCCAGACCGGCGCGGGGCAGGGGCGCGATGGTTTTGCCAGCCAGCTTCGCCGGCGGGAACTCGGGCGTCAGCACCTGCATGAACGGGCAACCGCTGGACGGGATAATGGTGATCGGGCCTTCCGTCGTTTCAAGCTGCAGCCAGCGCACGTTGGCGAAGCAGCCTTTGAATTCCGGGTAAACCCAATCCGACCAGCCGGTGATGGTGTTATTGTAGTCGTTCTCCCACACGTTGAAGGTGACGCCAGGCAAACGATTTTTCCACACGCGATAAGGGCCGTCACCCAGCCATCGCTTGTGCTTCACACGTTCCTCCGGGTAATCGAAAGCAACACCATGAAAATCCATCGGACCATTCGCGGTGTAGGTGTAGTCACACCGCACCCAGCCGCTTTTTTCCAGTCGCCACTCAACGGTCTTGAGATCTCCGTCAAATGTGGCCCTGATGTTATATCCCGAACTGCCAGACATCGCCGTCAGGCTCTGCAATTTCGCCTGGCCGGGCGCGGGGTGCGGTCCATTGCTTAACGAGAATGTTTGTGCGCCGCGTTGCACCCGGGCGAGCATGCCGGTGTCCCGGCTAAATTCGACCAGCAAATCACCCGCGCGAACACCAATAACCGTTTCGGACTGCGTAATTGCAACTTCTTGGTTCTCAGGCGCCGGTAGAAGTTTGCCGGGACTATCGGCGTCCGGCAACGGCCAAACCCAAGTCCACAACTCGCGGCCAGTTGGGTCGTTCACACGCAGGGCCACCGCATCCGCTTTTCTCCAATTCCGCGGCAGTCCGAGCTTGATGGTGTTGGTTGAGCCCGGTGGAATTGACGGTATGGCGGCTTTGCCTTCCGCAATCATCATGAAGCTCGCGCCCGATTCGCCGGGCCCGCGGAACTTGCGAAGTTGCCAGGTAAACGTGCATTGTTTCGCGTCCGTGAAGCTGTAGCGGTTGGCAATGCACACTTTTTCTCCGGGCAAGGATTGGCCGGGCGTTATGACGATCGGTGACCACAACTCTTTGATGGTGTAATAGCTTCCTTCCTTCTGGCGATAGGGGCCGACGATGCCGTCCGGCGCCTGGTTGCCCGCGACGTCAATCTCCCCGGTGTCCGGCCGCCGCACGCCGTCATCCGTCAGCGCCCAAACGAACCCGCCGCCCAGGAGTTTGCTTTGTCGCATTAGCGTCCAAAAATCCTCCATTCCCGCGCCCGCGCCGCCATCGTAAAGGCCGTGCATGAACTCGGTGGGCATGTAGATATATTTTGCGGGATCATTGGTGGCAGCGGGCAACTCCTTGCCACGATGAACCTCCGCGAAACCGGTGCAGGCCCTTATCGCTTCTTCATAACCGAGATAATGGGCAGTGTTCACACCGCTGAACGGCGCCCAGGGATGCAGCACGCGGCGATGTTGGACATCCAGCTCCGGGAATAGGTGGTCGAGGTTCGTATTCCAACCGCCTTCATTGCCGTTGTCCCAAAAAAGAATGCAGGGATGGTTCACATCGCGCGCGATCATCTCGCCCACCAGTTTGGTCCCGACCTCGGTGTCATAGGACTGATGCCAGCCGCCGAGTTCATCAAGCACGTACAGCCCAAGTTCATCGCAGAGATCGAGGAATTTTTGGTCCGGCGGGTAGTGCGACATGCGAACCGCGTTCATATTGGCGTCTTTCAAAGCGTTTATATCCAGCCGATGGATCGCTTCGCTCAGACAACGGCCAGACTCGGGCCAGAACGAATGGCGATCGGCGCCTTGCAGCACAACCCGCTTGCCATTGAGATAAAGTCCGTCTCCGTTGCGCACTTCAAACGTGCGAAAGCCGAACCTCTGCCGGAACGTATGGACGGTTTGGCCGCGCTGTTTCAGCCGAAATTCGACTTCGTAGAGATTTGGCGTTTCGGCGGTCCACAAGCGCGGGGAGGGGAACCGCGTTTTCAAGGTGACCTTTGAATCGGCGATTTGTCCTGCGAACGTTTTTCCCGCCGGCCGGCCATTAAGTTGTAAAATTTGCGCTTCAACCACGCTGCCATCGGGAACACCGTTTCCAAACACCTCGGTCGTGAAGGTTCCGTCCGCGCGGGCATCGATGGCCACGCGCTCAATGAACTGTTGTGGCACGGCTTCGAGGTACACCGGACGGAAAATTCCGCCGAACACCCAGTAGTCCGCGGTGCGTTCCGCGCGATTGACCGAATTGTTCGCGGAATGTTTGGCCACGGTCACTTCGAGACGATTGGCCACGCCGAATTTGGCGAGTTTGGTTATTTCATAACTGAATCGATAAAAGCTGCCCTGATGAATTGGCCCCACGGATTCACCGTTGAGCCTGGCTTTCGTATCGGTCATCACGCCCTCGAAAACCAGGAAGATACGTTGATCGCGCCAGGTGGTGGGAATCGTGAAGTCGTGTTCGTAAAGGCCCTGTTCGTTCCAGGCGTTCGTCGGGTCCTTGTAATAGTTGAGCGAGCCGAAGCCGTGCATTTCCCACTGCGATGGCACCGGGAGATTGGTCCAGAACCCGGATTGCGGGCCGGAAGTGCATTGGAACTTCCACAGAACCGTCTCGTCTTTGTCGCGGCCGGAAAGGTACTGGCGCTGTGTTTCCTGGCCGTGAACGGCCAGCACGATCGACAGTGCGGCCAGGAGAGAGACCGCATTTCGCAACGCAGAATAGGGCTTCATTGGCCAAAATAACTATCCTACCCAGGTTGTGCTGAACAGGGAAAAGCCCAATTTGCGAAGCAGTTCTAAAAGTGTGTCGAGTTCCGCCCGCGCGCTGAGGATTACTCGGGAGCAAACAGCGAACTGCTCACGGCTTCTGTGGCAGGGAGACGCGGGTGACGAGTCGAAGCGGGTTGGTCCGTTTCGGCTGAACCGCGGCGGTTTCTACCATCGCAACGGAAGGCGTCGCTGCCTTATAGAGGCGATAGAATTTGCGAGTGCCGGCGGCCGTAACCACCACGGGATTGGTGGACCCGCTGGTTGAATTCGACCACAAACCAGTGGTCAGGTTGGTGCGTTCCTGAAGCACGAAGCCGCTGACGTTGTTGGACCACGAGAGAGTGACCTTGGTCGCGCCACTATTGACGATTTTGAGCACGGGTGGCGGCGGAACATTGGCGGCCAGCGTCCAGCCAATGACATCGAGCATGGCCAGTTCGTTGGTGCCTAAATCAAGCGCCGTATTGGGAGGAGTGAACGCATCCTGGACCTGCGGGTGCGGCGTTTGGCCGGGTGGAGCCCAGTTAACGCTGACGCTGTACCAGTCAGCGTAATCACCACCCGAATCCATATTGAAACGTGCGAGCAGGTTGGTGCCGTCCACGGAAAAATAGGAGTTGTCACCACTGGTGGTGTAGGTCCGGACGAGGTTGGTCGTGTAACGGAACAGGTCAATCGGGCTGACCATGGTGGTATCGGGCAGATTGCTGGGGGTTCCCAAAACTTCGTCCATCTCATGTTCGGTTACCTGCTGCATGTCGTATTTACTGTGATTACCCGGCGGACGCGTGAAGTTCATGATGGACGTGTTCAAATAAATGGTGGCATCGAATCCATCCGGGCCGGTGCCTGAATCCAATCCCATGAGCACCGCCAACGGCAGATTCATGTAGATTTGGCTGCTTCCGACCAGCGGATCAACGTTGTTGTTTGTCAACTTATGGAGGCCATTGGTGTCGTTGGCGCTGGTGGCCTTGTTCCTAAGGGCGGTCAGGTAATCCGAGTACAAATAGGTGTTCCCCCAAGTCGAGCTTTGCCCCAGGCCCACATTAGAGTCACTGACATAGTTGATGTACACCGTCTGATTATCGACGATATTGGTCTGGAAGACCTGAATGGCGCGATTGATCGCGGCAATCATGGCGGAGGCGTTGGGAGAGTTGGTAATCGAGCTGTCGAACGTGGGCACGATGGTAAGGCCGAAAGTCGAGGCGGTCAGGCCGAAGGCGGCCAGGCCGGACAGCAGGATTTTAGATGGTCTTTTCATTCGTAATTCTTAGTAGGTTGCTTTTCTGATGGAATGGCTGCCCTTCTGCATACATCCCGCCCCGATGGAACTTATTTGGCAAAATTATGTTGGATGAGGCTCTCCAAAAAACCCTGCATTGTCAAGCGCAGCCGGCTTTGCCTGTGGGCGCGAGAGCATCCATATCATCGCTCCTGTTGTGGATCAGGGCGGGACGCCTCGCGCCGCCGATAAGATTCCAAATCATTCATGCGGTCGAAGTGCGGTAGCTACGATTTGATCCATTGTGGAACGGTTCTGGACTTCTGATTGACTTCCAACGCGCTTCGCGCCATTTGTTTTGCATGACCACCGTTAGGATTCGTGTTTTGTTTTGTCTGTTGTTTGGCATGGCAATATCCGCGGCTGTGATGGGGGAGCCGGCCAGTCGGCCCAATATATTGTTCATCATGGCCGACGATCATTCGGCGGGGGCGATTGGGGCTTACGGTAGCCGCGTGAATCAGACGCCGCATTTGGACCGGCTGGCGGATGAGGGGATGCGGTTTGATCATGTGTACTGTGTCAATTCGATTTGTTCGCCGAGCCGGGCGACGATTCTGACGGGGAAATACAGCCACCTCAACGGTGTGCCGACCTTCAACCGGTTTGACGGTTCGCAGCCCACGGTGGCGAAGTATCTCCAGGCGGCCGGTTATCACACGGGAATGATCGGCAAATGGCATTTGGGGAGCGACCCGACGGGGTTTGATGAATGGTCCATACTGCCCGGCCAGGGAGTGTATTTCGACCCCACGTTTATCGAGCGCGGCGGGAAGCGGGTGATTCACGGATATGTGACGGATGTCATCACGGATCTTTCGATTGATTTCCTGAAGAACCGTCCGAAGGACAAGCCGTTTTTCCTGATGTGCCATCACAAAGCGCCGCACCGGGAATGGAATCCGGATGAAAAGCACCGGCTGATGTTCGCGAACCGGACGATTCCCGAGCCGCCGACGTTGCATGATGATTATGCGACGCGGACGGATGCCATCCGGGAATGCACGCAAAAGGTTTTTGAGGATTTGACGCGGCGCGATCTCAAGCTGAAACCGCCGGAGAGGCTGGACGCCGCCGCCCAGAAGAAATGGCTGAACACCAAGCCCACCGAAGTGGAAGTGGAGATCGACGGAAAAAAGCGCGTGCTGCGGGGCGATGAATTGAAGAGTTGGAAATATCAGCGTTACATGCAGGATTACCTGGCGTGTGTGCAATCGGTGGACGATAACGTCGGCCGCCTCCTGGAATGGCTCGACCAAAACGGGCTCGCGACGAACACGGTGGTCATTTACACGAGCGACCAGGGATTTTTCCTGGGCGACCACGGACTGTTCGACAAGAGGTTCATGTACGAGGATTCGATTCGGATGCCATTCATTGTTCGCTGGCCGGGAGTGGTGAAGCCGCGAACGACGCAAGAGGCGATGGCCATCAATGCGGATTTCGCGCCGACGTTCATGGAACTGGCGGGGCTGGCGGAGCCGGCGGACATGCAAGGGCGCAGCCTGGTCCCGTTGCTCAAGCAGGAGCGCCCGGCGGATTGGCGCACGCAGTATTATTATCGGTATTACCACGACCCGGGCGACCACAATACGCGCGCGCACTACGGAATCCGCACCGAGACGCACAAACTGATTTATTTTTGGAAGAAGGACCAATGGGAGTGCTACGACCTGGTTCACGATCCTTTCGAGTTGAAGAACATTTACAGTGATCCAGCCCAGGCCGGGGTCGTGGCGGGATTGAAAGCTGAACTTTATCGGATGAAGAAGAAAATGAAGGACGACGACCAGTACGCCAACCAACAGCCGCTGCCAGGAGTGGATTAAACAATGAAGAGTAGGCTACCCACCATAAGAAACAGCAACATCCCAAATCGGACCTCGCGCCCGCCGACGCTTTCCTGCGCTTTGGAATGGATGGGGTCTTTACCCCGTTTCCGCAAGGGGCGATACCTCGTAAGTAGAAACGGGCTTTGGGTGCGACACTGAGCTGCGTTGCATGTCCGATAAGAAGCAAATATTGATCGCGGAAGACTCGGATAACGATGCCGCCTTGTTGCAATTGGCAATCAAGGAAGCGGGCGCGATCAATCCCGTTTACGTGGTGCGCGATGGGGAGGAAGCCATCGCTTATCTCAACGGCGACGGTCCATACAGCGACCGCGAAAGGTTTCCAATTCCGTGCGTCTTTTTCCTCGATTTGAAAATGCCGAAGGTCGATGGCTTCCAGGTATTGGAGTGGCTGCAAAGCCAGCCTTCTTATATGGCAGACATGCTCGTCATTGTTTTGAGCGGCTTTGCCGAGCGGACCAATATTCACCGCGCCTACCTGTCCGGCGCGGACAGCTTTTTGGTCAAGCCTTGCGAACGAAAGGACATCGTTTATCTTTATAAGTATTTTTATGGTCGATGGATGTTCCGCTAACAGCGCGGGGAGAAAGGGGCGTAATGAACGAGGCTTTTCAGTTTATGAGCCAACTACAGAACCAGAAGGTGCCTGTTTTACTGGTGGACGATTCCGCGGATGACCGCATGCTATTCAAACTGGCGATGGGGCAGTCGCAGTCGCTGTCACTGGTAGCGGAATTGGAAGACGGCGATGAAGCGATTTGTTACCTGAAGGGCGAAGGCATCTATGCCGACCGCGCGAAATATCCATTGCCTGATTTGATGCTTTTGGATTTGAAGATGCCGCGAGTTTCAGGGTATGAGGTGTTGACATGGTTCAAACACCATGGCCCGCGGACGGTAACGGTGATCATTCTCTCGGGTTCGACTGCCCGGGAAGATGTGTCAAAAGCGATGTCACTGGGCGCGGATTTTTATCAGATGAAGCCGAAGAACACCGAAGACCGGGTGGCCATGTTGCGCGCGGTCGAAGCGTACCTGCTGCGAAGACGGGAGGGCGCTCGTTGTTGAATTTAGTTTATGCAAGGCTATAGAAATTTGCAGATTGTAGATGGGCGGAATGGCGACTGGATCAAGAATCTGATCGAGGCGGCGGACAGCAAGCGAAACTTCGTGGCCATATTGAAGCAGGAGGCGGATCTGAAAATATTATGCGAAGCGTTGGACTGCGATCCCAAGCTGCCGGAGATACTCGGACGCTGGGGGCTCCACGCGCTGGCGGATTTGCTTGAGCCGTCCGATTACACGCAATTGCTGGGCATTTACGAGCACTCACCGGTTTACCTGGTGGAACAACTGCGCCTGGGCCGAAATCATCCGCCGCGGTGCAAACCGTTCATTCTTTATTGCGAAATGCGCGGAATCATTTCCGATCACAATACCTGGGAGGAAGCCTGCACTTCGCTGCTGGATTATCTGGACAGTTTCAAGCGGGCGCGCCTATTTCCGCTGGCCGGCATTTACAATTTCAGCGACAGCCGTTGGAACCGGGTGAGGAAAATGCAGTCCTCCTAGTTGTTGGAGCCGGACGCCTCACGGCTGGCTGACGCGGAAAAACTGCTGCGGGACGCTGTTGTTGATCAGCACTCGCATTAGCTGGTTCGAGCCATTGCCGAGAAGGTTCGTGCGGACGACCCAGGTCGCCGTGGCCAGATTGGTGTTCGCATACACGGTGTAGCTTGCGTTGGAGGTGCTCGTGAAAGCGAAACTGAAAATTCCGTTGGACAATTGGGGCGAAAGAATCTGCACCGGCGCAATCGCCTTGATGTTATCAACGCCGATCTGGGCGTCCATCCTGTCGCCCATGGTGGCCGGGTTGGCCGAACAAAGCAGGCGGAAATCCATCACATTGGTTACCATGGCCGCGAACGGAGGAGGGACGTTGATCGGGGTCATGCTGGAGTCGTTTAGCAGGAAAACGGCATGATGCCAGGCCCCGTCCGCCGACAGGCTGAACGGCGTGGTGCTCGAATATCCAGGTGTGGCCGAGTTGCCTGCCGCACTCCGGATGGCGATGCGCACGGGCAGGTCATTCGATCCGAAATTCTTCAAATCCATTTCCACCGCAGTCACTCCAGCGGCCGCAAAATCTCCTATCCATTGAGTGTCGTTGAAGGTGATCAATCGTTCACTGCCGCCAAAGGCGCCGGAGGAAACCTGGAGGAAGGCGTCACTGATACCGGCCGGGCCGCCATCAGCGATGACGGCCACGTTGTCGCCGAGATTGCCATCCGTCCAGAAGTCCGTGGTGCCATCCTGAAAAGTATCGGTCTGGCCGGGCGTGACGCCAAAGGTCAGGGTCGGGGTCAATAGCATCGCAACGATGCCGGCAAGGCCATAGAGCATCAAACCATCCCGCTTCTGATTCCAGCGTTTCATGCGGCGAAGCTAGCAGTAACGGCGACTTCCAGACAAGCCACGGTTTTTGCCGGTCGCATCGCAAAATTGTTCTTGTCGGGAAGGCAGGGACATCATGCCACCCATTCCAGCGGAAATGCGCTGGCCGGGATGTGTGGCGCGGGCGATTCGTCCCGAGGCTGAACAAATGTGAATAAAAGTATTGACACGCTCGAAGGTCCGGGGCAAAATACGAGCGCAACATATCTGCGCTCAGATCTCAGACCGGAAACAACAAATCCAAGCCGGAGAAGAACCAAATCAAGTATCCGAACGATCGGTTCGCCGCTGAAAGCGGTCCCCGATCCGCCTTCACCCAGAACCTGCAATGGACAAGCTGCGTGGCTTCGTTGAAGCCATTCGCGAGCCGGCTCACTGCCTTTCCTAAAAAATGGGCACGAATGGCGCTTCCCTCCCGTGCCCTGCCGAGATAGGTTCCAAGCCGCGAGGGGCCGAAATTAAGGCGAATTAAAGTAAATTAAGCTAAATTAAACCAAAATTTTTCCAGAAGTGGGACCAATCCGGGTTGCGCCGGGTCAATCCGGGCAGTCCGGCTCCATGTCGCAGGTCCAACCCCGTGTTTGCCTCGCTTGACACCAGGGCGGCGAAACCGCATTTTTCTTTGTGACCGACCATTAACTTGAAGGGTTTTTGATGAGGGCGCGGAATTTATGAGTGCGACAAACAATTTGTTCAATACATTGCAGAAGTTCGACTTGGGAAACGGCAGGCAGGGATCGTTTTATTCGCTGCCGGCGCTGGAAAAGGCGGGGGCGGGCGTGGTTTCACGGCTGCCGGTGTCCATCCGGATTGTGCTCGAAGCCGTGCTGCGCAATTGTGACGGCAAGAAGGTGGCGGAGAAGAATGTCCGCGAATTGGCCCAATGGCAGCCCAAGGCGGAGCGGACCGAGGAAATCCCGTTTATTGTGGCCCGGATCGTATTGCAGGATTTCACCGGCGTGCCGCTGCTGGTGGACCTGGCGGCGATGCGCTCGGCGGTGGCGCGGATGGGAAAGAATCCGAAATTGATCGAGCCGCTGGTGCCGGTGGACCTGGTGGTGGACCACTCGGTGCAGGTGGATTTTGCGGGGAGCGCGGACGCGATGCAACGAAACCTGGAAATCGAGTTCCAGCGCAACCGCGAACGTTACCAGTTCCTGAAGTGGGGCATGCAGGCGTTCGACACATTCAAGGTGGTGCCGCCGGGCATCGGGATCGTGCATCAGGTGAACCTGGAATATCTCGCCAAAGGGGTGCTTTCGACCCGCGACGGCGTTTATTATCCGGACACGCTGGTGGGAACGGATTCGCACACGACCATGATCAACGGTCTGGGCATCGTGGGCTGGGGCGTGGGCGGCATCGAAGCCGAAGCGGGCATGCTGGGGCAGCCGGTGTATTTCCTCACGCCGGACGTGGTAGGCGTGCATTTGACCGGCGCGCTGCGGGAAGGCGTGACGGCGACCGACCTGGCGTTGACGATCACCCAGATGCTGCGCAAGGCGAAGGTAGTGGGAAAATTCGTCGAGTTTTACGGGCCGGGCGCGGCGGCGTTGCCGGTGGTGGATCGCGCGACCATTGCGAACATGGCGCCGGAATATGGCGCGACCATGGGTTTCTTTCCGATCGATGCTGAGTGCGTCAATTATTTGCGCGCGACGGGCCGCAGCGAAGAGCACTGCAAGCTTTATGAGAATTATTACCGGGCGCAGGGATTGTTCGGTATTCCCAGGAAGGGAGACATCGCCTATTCGACCGACCTCGAATTGGACCTGGGTTCGGTGCAACCGAGCGTGGCGGGGCCGAAACGTCCGCAAGACCGAATCGAATTGCCGAAGCTGAAGAATGAGTTTGTGGCGTCGTTCTCGCGGCCACTCACCGAAAACGGATTTGGAAAATCGGCGCAGGAATTGGCGAGGAAGTTCAGCGTGACCAGCGGCGATGGCGCGGCACCGGGCGGCGGCAGTCAGGAACCCGTGTCCAGTGCCACCGCCGCGGCTCGAGAGATCAATCCGCAGACGGAACTGGAGATGGCCAATAACCGGCCCACACCCGACCCGGTGGCCGGCGGCGCGTGGTCGGCTGAAGGCGAAATCCGGCATGGCAGCGTGTTGATCGCGGCGATCACGAGTTGCACGAACACGTCGAATCCGAGCGTGATGCTCGCGGCCGGTTTGCTGGCGAAGAAAGCGGTCGAGAAGGGCCTGCAAGTCAATCCGTTGGTGAAAGCTTCGCTCGCGCCGGGTTCGCGGGTGGTGACGGATTACCTCAATCGGACGGGGCTACAAAAGTATCTGGACCAACTCGGGTTCAACCTGGTGGGTTACGGCTGCACAACGTGCATCGGGAACTCCGGGCCGCTTGCGGCGCACATCGAGGAAGCGGTTGTGAAGAACGATTTGGTGGCGGCGTCGGTATTGTCGGGCAATCGCAATTTTGAGGCGCGGGTGCATCAAAACATCAAGGCGAACTTTTTGATGTCGCCGCCGCTGGTGGTGGCGTTTGCGCTGGCGGGCCGGGTCGACATTGATCTGAGCACCGAGCCGCTGGGCAAGGCGCGGGACGGCCAGCCGGTTTATTTGAAGGATCTTTGGCCGACCTTGCGGGAAGTGCGGGATCAGTTGCAGGCGGCATTGAAGCCAGAGGTGTTCCAGCAGCTTTACCGGGATTTCGCCAAACAGAATCCCAAATGGAACGAAATTCCGGCGAGCGTCGGCAATGTGTACGAGTGGGATCGCAAAAGCACCTACATTCAGGAGCCGCCGTTCTTCACACAGTTTGGTTTGCAGCCGGGTGAAATTCACGAGATCAGGGGCGCGCGCCCGCTCGGCATCTTCGGCGACAGCGTGACGACCGACCATATTTCGCCGGCGGGCAGCATCAAGAAAACGTCGCCGGCGGGAAAATATTTGATCGAGAACGGAGTCGATTACGCGGACTTCAACAGCTACGGTTCGCGGCGCGGCAATGATCGCGTGATGACGCGCGGGACGTTTGCGAACGTGCGGATCAAAAATTTGATGGTGCCGGGCGTGGAGGGCGGCGTGACCAAGTTGCAGGCAACCGGCGAAGTGATGAGCATTTTCGACGCGGCGATGAAGCACGCGGAGAAAAAGACCCCGCTGATTGTGCTGGCGGGCCAGGAATATGGGACGGGCAGTTCGCGCGACTGGGCGGCGAAGGGAACGAACCTGCTGGGCGTCAAGGTGGTGGTGGCGCAGAGTTTCGAGCGCATCCATCGCTCGAACCTGGTGGGCATGGGCGTGCTGCCGTTGCAATTCAAGGAAGGCACCACGGCGCAGACGTTGAAGCTGGACGGAACGGAGACTTACGATGTCCTCGGCCTGGGGCCGGGACTAAAACCGCAACAGGACCTGACCTTGCGCATCACGCGCGCGAACGGGCAGGTGGAAAACGTACCGGTGCGCTGCCGGATCGATACGCCGATTGAAATCGATTACTATCAGCATGGCGGCATTTTGCCGTTCGTGCTGCGGCAGTTGGTGGCGCAGGCGTGAAGCCTGCATCTCATGGCAAACGCAAGCCCCCAACACGTCGACGGCTACGATTTTTTGAATTCACTCAGACTGCCCGCGGACATGAACGGGCCGAACTGGAGCTCCGCGCTCCAATAATGAGATGAAGCCAAGCGCCGTCCGAATCCAGAACTACCGGTGCATCCAGGATTCCGGCTGGGTTCGGATTGAGGACTTGGCGGTGATTGTCGGAAAGAATGAGTCAGGGAAGACGTCATTCTTGAAAGGACTGTGGAAGTTCAATCCATTTCATGATGTGGGCTATGACATTGACCACGAATTCCCGGCGGGCAGGCGCAAGGAGAAATCACCGGAGAAAGTGGTGGCGTCGGTGCGGTTCAAATTGACTCCGGAGGAAACGCAGGCGGTTGCGGCGATTCAGCCCGGCGCGTCGGCGGTCGCCGAAGTGGAAATTCGACGGAACTACGGTGGCGGCTGTGCGTATGAACTGGCTCCGAGTTCCGTGCAGGCGAACGAGAAGACGGCGGAGTTTATTCGCAAGCGGTTGCCGGTGTTCGTTTACATGGATGATTACCGGATTTTCAGCGGGTCGGCGCAACTGGACGAGGTGCTGGCGCGCAAGGAACACAATCGTTCGACGGGCGAAGACGAGACGGTGATGTTGATCCTGGAAATGGCGGGCCTCGATCTCGCGGAAGAAGTGCGCAAGGGCAAGGAAGGAAACCGGCAGCAGCGCATCCTGGACATGAACGACGCCAGCCAGCGATTGACGAAGTTGATTGCGAACCGGTGGTCGCAAAAGAAATATGAGGTGATTTTCCAGGCGGACGGGCAGCATTTTATTACGTTCGTGCGGGACCTGGGGCAGACAAGCATGGTGCCGTTGGAGGAACGATCGAAAGGGTTTCAATGGTTCTTCTCGTTTGACATGGCGTTTATGTATGAAACGCAGGGACGTTTCGAGAATGCGGTGTTGTTGCTGGACGAGCCGGGGCTGCATTTGCACGCGACGGCGCAGCGGGATTTGCTGAACCGGTTTCAGGATTACGCGGCAAAGAATCCGATAATCTACACGACGCACCTGCCGTTCATGATCGATTTCAACCGGCTGGACAATGTTTACGTATGCGAAGAAAAAGGAGACGCCGGGACCAGGATTCACGAAGAGTGGGCGACGGCGGACACGGAGGCGCGTTTTACCTTGCAGGCGGCGCTGGGGTTGGGCTGGAGCCAATCTCTGTTCGAGGGGCAGTTCAATCTTGTGGTGAAGGATGTAAGTGATTACTGGCTCCTGAGCACTTTTTCGACCATGTTGAAGGACTCGGGCGAGGCTGGCATTGACGATCAATTGGTCATTACACCGGCCGGAGGCGCGAACAAGGTCGCGTATATTGGCACGATGCTGTACGCGCAACGGTTGAACGTGGCCGTCCTGCTCGATTCGGACGCCGCGGGCGAGGATGTCCTGCGCAAGCTGGTTCAGCATTGGGTCCGGGGAGACGAGCAGGTGCTGCGGGTGGGCCAGATATTGGGCGCCACCGGAAACCGGGTGATCGAAGACGTTTTTGAAGAGGTCTATTACCTGACGCACACCCGGCTGGCCTACCAGAAAGAACTGGCCGGGCGGAACCTGGCGCTGGCGCAAGCGCCGGAACGGTCGGTGGTGGAACGAATGGAGACGGCATTCAAAGGATTGGGTATTCCACAGTTTAACCGAAACCGCGTGGCCAGGAAAATCATGGAAGACCTGGCGAAGAAGAAGCCGGCCCAATTGCCGGCGGCGACGGTCGAGAATTTTCGCAAGCTAGTCGCGGCCATCAATGCGCTGGTTGCGGAGTGGCGGAAGGGCGGGGCGCAGGGATCCGGCTCCGCGTGAACATGCAAATGCGAAAGGACGTGAACACGCAGAGCTGGAGCTCTGCGCTCCCATGAAATCGGACCGACTCATTGGAATCGCGGCGAGTGTGGTGGCGCGCGCCGCTCCCGGAAAGCCCGCGGATGCGGTCCTGCGCGCGGAGTTGCGGGAGCGCGGCGGGATTTCGCGGGGAGATGGCCGGGTCATCAGCCGCGCGGTGTTTGCGTATTACCGGTGGTATGGATGGCTGGACCGGAAAGGCGAGGTCGCGCGGGAGATGCGCCGGGCACTCGAAATGGACGACGCGTTTCAAAGCGGTTCGCAGTGCCTGAGTGACGAGGAGTTGCGGCGCGCGGTCCCGGACTGGGTTTTCGATCAAATGGAGGTTTCGGCAGAATGGCTGAGGAGTTTGCAGAAGGAGCCGGTGCTGTGGCTGCGGGCGCGGCCAGGGCAGGGCGGGGGATTGGCGGCGAAGCTGCCTGAAACCTCTTCCAGCGGATTTTCGCCGGACGCGTTGAGTTACTCCGGGCAGGAGGATTTGTTTCGCACGCCGGAATTTCACGCGGGCGAGTTCGAATTGCAGGACCTGAGTTCGCAAATGGTCGGGCTGGCGTGTGCTCCGCAAGCGGGCGAAACCTGGTGGGACGCGTGCGCGGGCGAGGGTGGCAAAATGCTCCACCTGTGCGACCTGATGAATAATCGAGGATTGGTCTGGGCGAGCGACCGGGCGGCGTGGCGATTGCAGCGGTTGAAGCGGCGCGCGGCGCGCGCGCGAGTGTTCAATTATCGGAGCATTCTTTGGGATGGCGGCGGGAAGCTGCCGACTAAGACAAAGTTTAACGGAATATTGATCGATGCGCCTTGCAGCGGTTTGGGCACCTGGCAGCGCAATCCGCATGCGCGCTGGACCACGCAACCGGAGGATGTAACAGAACTGGCGGACGTGCAGCAACGATTGACGGGGCACGCCGTGGTCGCATTGAAGCCCGGCGGCAGGCTGATTTACTCAGTTTGCACCATGACGCGCCGGGAGACGGTGGAGCTGGCGGAGGCGGTGGCGAAGAAATTTCCGGAGCTGTTGCCACTGCCGATCGAATGGCTGGCGAATAAAAAAACAGCGGCCACAAACCAGGTCTGGTTGTGGCCGCAGGAAATGGGCGGAAACGGAATGTTTATCGCGGCGTGGCTGAAGCCGCGGGCTGCCTAATTGGAACGATAGTAATCGTCCGAATTCAGGACAGTGCTGTCATCAAACCGCTTGTTCGGGCCCGCCGAACGGACCAGGACGCCTTCGCCGGAGAAATAGATCCGGAGCGGCGTGCCCCAGGGATCGACGATTTCGCCCTTGGAATTGAGGTCTTTTTTGCGGCCCACGAGAATGATCAAGTTCTTGGGGTTTTTGCCGAGGAGTGATTGGGCGACTTCGGCGTTGTTTCCAACGGGATAACCGCCAATGCGCTCCTTATATTGTTGAAGCGCGTAGAAGAGGTTGTCCACATCCTCGTTGAACTGGTTGGTTTTCGCCGCGACCTGAAGCACATGCCAGGAGCGGTAGGCCCAACCTGCGCCGGCAAGAACGGCGACCGCGAGAAATACGTGTAATATCCGTTTCATCATGCGATATTCGTTAGCAATTCAAATGCCACCTTAAAGCGGAGGGACTGGGCCGACGGCGGGCAGGGGACTGCCCCACTTGCGAAGATAGGTTTCAAGCCGGCCCAGGCGCTGACGGCGGGGGAGCGGTGCTTTCGCGGACGATGATCTCCGCTTTCAAACGCTTGTTTTCGGCGCGTTCGCCCCGGAGCAATTTCAGCATCGTGTCCATGGCGGCGGAACCGAGGCGGAATTTGGGCTGGCGCACGGTGGTCAGTGGAATGCGGAAGTATTCGCTCGTCAGTATGTTCCCAAATCCCATGATGGAAATATCGCCAGGTATTTTGATTCCCTGGCTTAGAAACGTATTGGCGCAACCAATGGCCACCAAATCCGTTACGGCTTGAATGGCGGTGGCCTGCGGCGCTTCGTTTATGAACTGGAGGGCGGCTTTGGCGCCGTCTTCAATCGTATTGCCGGCCTGAAAAACCAGGCGGTCGTCCACCTCGAGATTAGCCTCACGCAAGGCACGCCGATAGCCTTCCAAGCGTTCCTGGGACCAGGGCGCGGCATTAGGCCCGCAGAAAAAAGCGACGCGCTTGTGGCCTAGTCGCAACAGATGCTGCGTAGCCGCGTAGCCGGCCAGGAGGTCATCAGTTTCGACACTTACGAACTGGCGGCAGAACGGGGCGTTATGGCCGAGAATCACGACCGGCGTGCCCCGGGCCTGCAGTTTCTGGTAAATCGCAGCTTCGGGACGCATGCGGTACACTGGCGAGATAAACAAGCCATCGACGCGCCGGGCCAGGAGGCGTTGGATGCAGGCCTCTTCGCGGTTCTCGGTATTCAGGGAGTGGGCGAGAATGATTTCATAACCGAGTTCGTGCGCGCGCTCCTCAAGGGCCAGCAACACGCGAGAAAAAATCGGGTTCGTGATGGAGGAAATGATGACGCCCAGAAAGCGCGTGGTGCGCGTGCGCAAGCTTTGGGCGCTCGAATCGGGCACATAGCCCATTTGCTGGGCAAGCAGTTTGACCCGCGCCTTGGTGGCGGCGGAAATATCCGGCGCGTCCCGCATCACCTTTGACACGGTCATGACCGAGACGCCGGCTTGCTGGGCGATGTCTTTCAGGCGAATCATGCGTGATAACTTCGAGATCGACCGGCGTCAGACATGGGCTCCGCTCCAGTTGAGTTTTCGCCGAAGCGTATCGAAAAACGAACTGCCAGCAAGATGCATCAAGCGCACCGAATTCCGGCTCCGCCGAATGGTGATGGAATCACCAGCGGCGAGTTCGCTCACGCCCTGCCCGTCGGCGCTCAGGATGGTTTCAGGCTTGGGATTGACGACGCGAACCAGAATCTCCGAGTCCAGGCTGACAATGACGGAACGATTCGAGAGCGTGTGCGGACAGATCGGGGTAATGGCGAACACCTCGGCGGTGGGATAGACGACCGCGCCCCCGGCGGAAAGCGAGTAGGCCGTCGAACCAGTCGGTGAACTGACCAGCAAACCGTCACACCGATAGCGGGTGAGCAACTCGCCATCGACGCTGACTTCCAGAGTAATCAATCGTGAGACGATGGCGCGGCTGACCACAAAGTCATTCAAGGCGCATTTGGAGATGGGCTGGCCGCGGCAGGATCCGGAAGCTTCGATCAAGGCGCGCGATTCCAAGGTGAATTCACCGCTCCAAATCTGTTGCAACGCGCGCGGCATCTCGTGCGACGAAACCGCGGTGAGGAAACCCAGCCCGCCGATGTTGATGCCGAGGATGGGCGTGCGAGAACCGGCGGTTTCGCTGGCCGCGCGCAGCATGGTGCCATCCCCGCCGAAAACCAGGAGCAAATTCACTTCGCGCGTCAAGGCCGCGGTGTCCGGATAAACGTCCGATGTCAACCCGCACATCCTCGCGGTAACGGCGTCACAGCAGACGCGCCGGCCGCTGCGCGCAATCAGTTTGGCGGCCTTGGCAATAAGGCTGGCACAGGAAATCTTCTCCGCGTTTCCAACGAGTCCGACGCGTTTAATGGCTTGGGCCAATCTTTTCAATCAGCGCAAAAAATTCTTTGTTGCCAGCCGGACCGAGCAGTGGTGATTCCGTGACCCCGCGCCAGGCCATGCCCGGCTGGCCGGCGGCGAATTCCGCCAGCTCCCGCAGCACGCGGGCATGAATCGCAGGATCGGTGATGACACCCCGGCCCTTGTCCGCCTCGGCCTTGCCTGCTTCAAATTGCGGCTTGATCAATGCGGCAATCTTACCGGATGGGCGGAGTAATGCAACCGCAACAGGAAGAATCCTGGTCAGGGAAATAAACGAGCAATCAATGACCACCAAATCAACCGGCGCGAATGGGGCCGGGAAGCTGGCGGGCGTCAGGTGACGGGCGTTGACCTTTTCCATAACAACCACGCGTGGATCCTGCCGCAGCTTCCAGGCGAGCTGGCCGCGTCCGGTATCGACGGCATAAACCTGCGCGGCGCCATGTTGCAAAAGGCAGTCCGTGAACCCGCCGGTGGAAGCGCCCAAGTCAATGGCCACCGCGCCGTTGACCTCAAGCTGGAAATGTTGCAGAGCATGTTCGAGTTTCAAACCGCCCCGGCTGACATATTTTTCGGAAGCAACCAGGGCGAGTTGATCCACAGGCTGCACCAGGTCGCTCGGCTTGCGGGCGGGCTGCCCATTGATGGTGACATGGCCGGCCATGACGGCGCGGCGCGCTTTTTCGCGACTCTCGCACAACCCGCGCTCAACCAGCGCTTGATCCAACCGATGCCTCGCCATGTCGAATATCAATATGAACAGTTGCCCGAGGCAGGGCAACAGGGACGTTGCACGTTTCCTGGAACTATCGATCGAGCAGCTCCCGCAAGGCCGTGAGCAGCCGTTCGGCCGTATAAGGTTTTTCGAGAAAAATTTCAACCTGCAAGGCCCTGAGTTCCTGTGCCCGTTCGTTGGTGCCGGGCCGGCTCGCAAGGCCGCTGGCGGCGATGATCTTGGTTTGCGGGTGAGCTTCCCGGATCGCACGGCCGCGAGTTCAACGCGGCGCAGGCGCAGAAGTTCCTTGTCTAATTTTTTTTGGGAAAACCAACCTTGCGCTCAGCGTAAAGATCGAGCCTCAACGATTTTCGGCGTAGAGCGTCGATTGCGCTTCACGATAACTGTGCAGGAAGAAGTTGGTATCGGCCACCGCCTTCTCGATCAATTGCCGGAGCAGAAAGACTTCGGAAGGATTGATGACGGCGTTGACGCTCTGCTGGAAAGCCTGCATCGGCGTAAAAGTTTGGAAGGAGGCGCCAAACAGGATGATGGCGGCGTGCCGGCGGCGTGCCATCGGCATTGTTTGCAAAGTCTGAAGCGTGGCGTTTTCTTCGATCGAGTTCGCCGCGAAAAGTTCCTCCACGATTACAACCTGGTAGCGAAACTGGCT
This sequence comes from Verrucomicrobiota bacterium, assembly GCA_021325145.1. Taxonomy (GTDB): domain Bacteria; phylum Verrucomicrobiota; class Verrucomicrobiia; order Limisphaerales; family Pedosphaeraceae; genus JAJPHR01. Next base: position 73,426 of record JAJPHR010000110.1, read on the forward strand.
GAAGCGGATAAGAAAGTCGCTGTGTGTTGCCGCCGTATGGACCTTGTAACCCAGTTCCTGCAAAGCGCCCTTGGCTGTCTCCAGCCATTCCGGAGTGGAAAAAGCCAGCAACGCCGGCTTGTCTGTGGCGCTGATAAAATCGAATTCGTCGGCCATGGGTTATTTGAGTTTGAGCGTGGTGGGAAGTGCGGGCATCGCGCCCTTGGGCGGCAGAATCTCCTTCATCCGCAGGGAACTGATTTGCGTGGTTGTTTCGCCGCGGGCTTTCTTCAGGTTATCGATGCCGCGCGTGATTGGTCCGCGCTTCGAGCAGTAAAGCAAGGCTGTCTCCTCGGTGATAAGGCCCTGATCATAGGCTTCCAGGGCGGAGTAATCGAAGGTTCGCCAGCCAAACGACTGGCTCGACTCGATGATTTCGTAAAAGCTTTTGCCTTCGCTCTCGCCTTGCACAATGGTTTCTTTCGTGCGCAGGTTCGAGCCCATGATTTCCAGCATCGCCCAGCGTCCGCCGCCGATCTTCGGCACCAATCGCTGGCTGACCACCCAGCGCAACGTATCCGCCAGCCGGAGCCGGATTTGTTCCTGCTCCTCGGTCTCGAACATGCCCAGGATACGATTGATGGTCTGGCCCGCGTCCACCGTGTGCAGCGTGCTCAGCACCAGATGGCCGGTTTCCGCCGCGCTGAGCGCGATCTTGACTGTTTCCCGGTCGCGCATTTCCCCCACCAAAATCACTTTGGGCGCCTGGCGCAAAGCGGCGCGGAGACCGGTGGCAAAGTTGTCGAAATCCGTGCCCAATTCCCGCTGGTTGAACGTCGCCTTGTCGTGCTGATGCACAAACTCGACGGGATCTTCCAGGGTGATGATATGGATCGCCTTGGTTCGGTTGAACTGGTTCAACACCGCCGCCAGCGTCGTGGATTTGCCGGAGCCGGTCGCGCCGGTGACCAGCACCAAGCCGGTCTTTTCGCGTGGAATCTGGTGAACGATTTCAGGCAGCTTCAGGTCATCCAGCGTGGGAACCCTCGTGTTCAGCTTCCGCAGCACGATGGAATAGTTGCCGCGCTGGGAGAAAATGTTGATACGCAAGCGCGCCTTGTCCATCACCGTATAGGCGGCATCACATGAACCGGTGCGGAGGAGATCCTTGATGTGCCACTGGTTTTCGCCCACCAGATTGAGCGCCACCTGCTCGGTCTGGAAGGGAGTCAGCCGGTCAATGGGGGGATCGCAGGTGACTGGGATGAGTTCGCCAGCCGTTTCCACCTGGAGCGGTTTGTCCGCGGTGAAAATCAGATCGGACACCTCCGGAGCGGCGTCCAGCATCGTAGTGAGGATATTGTCCAGTTCGGGCCGGCGCATAGTTTGGGATTAAACTAAACTTCGTCTTCGTCCGGCGGGTTGGGCATGAACACGCGGAATTTCTTTTTGTCGAGGCATTTGTCGTATGCCTCCTCCGGAGAGATGCGTTTCATCCGCAAATGTTCCATGATGGCGTCGTCGAGCGGCTGGTTGCCGTGCTTCTTGCCCACCTGAATCATGCCCGGAATCTGGTGTGTCTTGCCTTCGCGAACAAGGTTGGCGATGGCGGTCGTGAAAACGAGAATTTCCAGCGCGGCCACGCGGCCCTTCTTGTCAATCCGTTTGAAAAGATTCTGCGCCACCACGCCTTTCAACGCTTCGGAAAGTGTCGCGCGGATTTTGTTTTGTTGCTCCGCCGGGAACACGTCGATGATACGATCCACCGTCTTGCCCGCGCTCTGCGTGTGCAGCGTGCCGAACACCAGGTGACCGGTGCTCGCCGCGGTGATCGCCAGCTCGATGGTTTCCAAATCGCGCAACTCGCCCACCAGGATGATGTCCGGGTCCTCGCGCAAGGCCCCGCGCAACGCCGAGGCGAACGACTTCGTATGCACGCCCACCTCGCGATGATTCACGAGGCAATTCTTGCTCTCGTGGACGAACTCAATCGGATCCTCGACGGTGATGATATGGTCGCGGCGATTCTTGTTCGCATAATCCACCATGGCAGCGAGTGTGGTGGATTTGCCGGAGCCGGTTGGCCCGGTCACGACCACCAGGCCTTTGTGCAGCATGGAGAGCTTTTTCAGGACGGCGGGCAGGGGAGCATCGAACTTTTCAAAATCCTCGAACGAGAGCACGCGGCTGGGGATTTGGCGAAAAACTGCGCCGATGCCGTTCTTTTGGTTGAAGAAGTTCGCGCGAAACCGGGAAATGTTCGGAATCTCGTAGCCGAAATCGACGTCGCCCGTTTCCTCGAACACCTTGATTTTGTATTCCGGGGCGATCTCGTACAGCATTACCTTGAGGCTGTCGCTTTCCAGCGGGGGATAATCCACCCGGTGCAATTCGCCATTGATGCGAAGCATGGGGGGGTTGCCGGAGGACAAATGCAGGTCCGAGGCTTTTTGCTCGAACATTAGGTTGAAGAAAGCATCGATTTTCGCCATACGTCAGGGAATAGTTTAGCAGGACTTGTGCCCAGCCTGCCTCAGTACGGGCCAAACCCGCTCACAATGAAGAATCTCCGCGCCATCATGGCCGAAGAAGCCAATTCCGAGGGCGCAATAACCTTCGCCCGCTTCATGGAATTGGCCTTGTATTGTCCCAATATTGGATACTACACGCGTCCGGGTGCAACGACTGGGCGTTCCGGTGATTTTTTTACCAGTGTCAGCGTGGGCAGTCTCTTTGGTCAATTGCTCGCCTTTCAATTCGCCGAATGGCTGGGAACTCCTGAACGCCCGGTTCAACTCGTTGAAGCCGGCGCCCACGACGCCCGGCTTGCCTGCGACATCCTCGCCTGGCTCCAGGCACACCGTCCGGCTCTGCGAAACCATTTGGAATACTGGATCATCGAACCCTCTGAGTCAAGAATCCGCACCCAACAACAAACCCTCGGTGAACTGGCCGCTTCCGTCCGCTGGTTCCCGGCTTGGAGCGCCCTTCCGCCCTCCGGCGTCAACGGCATTATCTTCTCCAACGAACTCCTCGATGCCATGCCCACGCATCGACTCGGTTGGGACGCGAACAAAAAAGAATGGTTCGAATGGGGCGTGGCTGTCCAACAAGTTGCCACCGAACCCGGGCATGGAGTCCCGCCTTTAGGCGGCCGGGCGTCCACTAATATCATCAGCGATGAAGCCACCAACGCACCCATTTCCGTCTCCTCTTCCGAAGGGGGGGCTGGGGTGAGGGGGCCCAATAACGAACCTTTCATCTGGATCCGAATGCCCGTCGAACCCGCCACACTGCTCAAAGGCGGTCTCTCGAATTTGCCCCCCGAACTCCTCGCCATTCTCCCCAACGAATTCACGACCGAAGTCAATCTCGCCGCCATCGAGTGGTGGCAGCAGGCCGCCGCCGCGCTGCGTTCCGGCAAGTTGCTCACCATCGACTATGGCCTGACAGCAGACGAGTTCCTGTTGCCCGAACGCCACCATGGCACCCTGCGCGCCTACCACCGTCACCAGGTCAGTTCCAACCTCCTCGCCCGTCCCGGCGAACAGGACCTTACCGCCCACGTCAACTTCACCGCCATTCAAAACGCCGGCGAAGCCCAGGGCCTCAGCACCGAAACCTTCCAAGCCCAGGCTCAATTCCTGATTGCCATCCTCCGACGGATCGAGCAGGACCGGTCCGCCTTCGGTGAATGGACCGCCAAACACGCCCGCCAATTTCAAACCCTCACCCATCCCGCCCACCTCGGCCGCTCTTTCCGCGTTCTCATCCAATCCCGTTAGGCACATCCTTCTGGTAAATGAGCCTCTTCCGGGCGTATTCCACTTTGTTCTACTTTGTTTTGGTTTGTTTTACCTTGTTTCACCTGGTTTTGGCCTTTCGGATTTCATCTTTGGCGCTTGGTGTTTCCGGCACTCCGTGCCGGTCCTCTCCTTGGACCTATTCCGCCGCCATTCCGCCAGAAATTGGCGGGTTTTCATCCGCTTCGGAAGAAACTCATATCAAAGCGTCGGAATCATTCCAACAGTCTGCACCAGGACCGTTTAAAGAGTTCAGCCCCAGCGGATTGACGCTGGGGCTGTGACTGCCAGGAACTTTTCGCAAGCTTATGGCTTCGCCCTACGGCCCCGCCACCACGCTCAAGCCTTGCGGCGCGGCCGGTACTTTCAGAATCGCAATGCTCTGCAATTGAACGTTCGCTTCCCGGCCACAAATGACAAGCTGATGCGAGCCGGTGCCGAGATTGAATACCTCCGGCGTAAACTGATCGCTCGTGTCGGTGCCCAGGCCGCGCCAGCCCGCCAACCGTAGTTGGAAGCCGGTCGTGGTCGGGATGTCCCAGATCATGGTGGGATCCGTCGGCAGCGCGTCCATGTTCACGTATAAGGAGTTGGCCGCATCGTTCGGCGCATTCACCAATACCTGGACCACATAAGAGCCCGCGTTGGTGATCGTAAAATTATAAGTAGCCTTGCCCGCGCTGGCAACGGCGGTCGTCTGCACCGCTTGGGAAATGTAACCATTGCCGGCTGTGAATGGGGCGGTGATTGTCCCGTTGGTCGCCGAGAATGCAAGTCCCTGGCCGGCCGTGGGCGGTTGAAGGACCACCGTGCTCAACTGCGGCGAGGCCACATTGGTCTGGCCGTCGCTGACTTGCAACGACCACGCATAGGTGCCAGCCGTTCCCGTACCGTAGGTGAAGCTGATCGGCAGGACAGTCCCCGAACCGCTCTGAAAGATCACCGGCGAGCCGCCATTGAGGGAATACGTCCATTGCCAGGTCAGCGGTTTCCCAACGGGAGAAGAGGCCGTGGCTGAATAAGTGACGATGGTGCCTTCATAAACGTGAATTCCCGGCAGGTTCGGGGCCACATCCGTGGCGTTCTGGGTGATGGCCGAAACCACCGGCGGCTGATAATTGGAGTTGGTGCTGGTGGTCTGGGATACGACGACGATCGACGCGCTGGCGCTTCCGGAACTGGCGCCAGCCGTGGCGGAAAGCTGCCAGGTGTAAGTGTTGCCCGCGCTCCCGGCGGGAAAAGTATAGCTGGCGCTGGGAATGGTCGTTCCGGTGCCGCTCGCATAGTTCACTTGCGACCCGCCGTTTACGCTGTAGGACCACTGCCAATTGACAGCGTTGGTGCCCGTGTAGGTTACTGTGTCTGAAAATTGCACCGTGGTGCCCTCATAGACATGGATGCCAGGCTGGCTCGGCACCACATCGACGGCATTATCGGTGACGGGCGAAACCGACAGATACGGGCTGGCGACGCCGCCGTACTGGTATGGTCCGATGTCCCAGGCACCTGAGCCCGGACGTCCATTGCCGTCTATGTCCGTGTTGAAGTAAGCGGATTCGTTGGCTCCCTTTAAGATCAGGGCGCCCGCAGCCGCGGTGAGGTGGAAGTCATTTCCCGGGGTGTTTGGCACATACCTGACAAAATCGCCGTTGTTGGACGAAAGCTTGAGCGACACGTTGCCCGACGCGTTGATTCCTGCATCCACGTCAATGCCCCATGAATTGATGCTGATATTGTTGTAAACGCCGCATCCCGTGAACGACGCTGAATATCCAGACCCGTAAAAGTTGGCGGCCACCGAAACGGCCGGCTCCGCGCCCATGTCCGAGAAGAGGTTGTTCATGATCTGAACATCGTTGAAGGTCTTGGTGCTCGAGCTGCCATCCGGTCGCACGGTGATGCCCTCGGGGTACCATCCGTTGATCACCGGCATCGTCATGACGCCCACGTTATTGTAAATCCAGAGATGGTTGAAACCCGCATAGTAGCCATCGGCGAAAAAGCATGAATTGCCCAGGTTGACGCAATAATTGTTGTAAATCTTGATGTAGCTCGACCCGCCAGTGTCCTGCCAGCCGTCCTGATGCTGGCCCCCATAGCTTCCCGATTGGAAAGTTTGCGCCAGGTAATTGCTGTAAATGCTGTAACCGGAACTGCCGCCGAGTTCGAAGATGTCCGGGCCGATCGAGTAATTTCCCGGGACATGGATCTCGTTGTTGTGAATCCTCGTTCCATCCCAGGTTGGATCGACGGTAACCATGTATGCGAACGAGTTGACCGTCGTGCTGACCATGTTGACATAGTTGTGGTCGAATTCGAACCCGCTGACCGAGGTCGCAAATATAACGTCTTCCGGATTGTTGCCGTTGGCGGTTATCGACCCAAAGTTGATGTACGCCAGACGGACATTGGAAAGGCTGCCGGAAGTTGACCAGGTGATCAAGTTGACGCCGGTGGCCGCGAAGTGCATTTTCCCATCGCCGGCATCACCGACGATGGCCAGGTTTTTGGAAGGATTAAAAAACGTGCCGCTGGTGTTGAATATCGCCGTGCCATTGTGCGCGGAATCCTGGCCGATCTTGTAGGTGATGGGGTTGCCGGACGCTCCGCCTGCCGGCGACCAGGTTCCGGTGGAGTACGATTGCGAGGAGCCGGAAGGCCCGCCGCTGATGTAAACGGTGTCGCCGGCGCTGACGCCGGTCACTGCGGACAGGCTGGTCCAGGCATTGGCCCAGGAGGTGCCGTTTCTCGCGCCGGTGGCGGTACTGTCAACGTACCAGGTGGCGGCTGAGAGCGAGGTTGCGGCGGCAAAAGTCAGCGCCAGGAGTGAAAGAAGTTTTTTGTGCATAGTGGCTGCGGTAACTGCCTTGATCCGTGGCCAAGCCGGGATTTCGAGCAGATTTGCGGCTCCAGCCTGAAACTGCTTTCGACACGACTCGACATTGGCAAAACATGTTGCCAGCCCAGGTAGCAAGTTGGGTGCCGCAGACGCGCGCTACCCCACCTGTGGGGTCAACCCGTTCCGGAATAGTGCTCCAAATGGCGGCAAGCCGTCGGCAATCCTGAAGATCCTGTATCGAGGGCCTGTCCTAAATTATTCGCAGCCAAGCAGATAAGAAACCGCCCGCCCGGCTCGCTCCAGACGTGTCCAGCCAATGGGCTGGCGCAATCGCAACGCCCCGATCCTTGGCAGCGCGACCATTTTTCGTACACGTTTACCAGGCGCAATTCCGAGGCAACCACATCGGGCAATGTGCAATGCAAATTTCGTGCAAGATACCATTGCGTTTCGACCCTGCAGAACCGCGAAATAGAGGCGAGAACTCTGTTGAAAATTCTACTTTGTTTGGATGACATGCTTGCGATGCCAGCACGGTTGGCTGGCGTCAGGCGGTTCCGCCTGCGGCTCTCTTTGAAAGAATTTGCTCAAGAGCTTGCGCGAAGATGGTGTAAGCCTTGTCGTCCTCGCGAGTGTAGAGGACCATGCGAACCTCATCGAGGTTGTGCTGCTTACGCTCCAGGAATTCGATGATCGTCTTGAGCGCAATCGGGGCAGCCAGTCGAATTGGATAAACGAACGCTCCCGTGGAGATGGATGGAAACGAAACGCTTCGCAAACCATGCTCGGCTGCAACGTCCAAAGTGCGCCGATACGCGCTCGCCAGCAACTCCGGTTCATGCTCGTCGCCGCCTCGCCAGACCGGCCCGACTGCATGAATAACATGGCGGGCCTTCAGGTCGCCACCGGTGGTGATGACTGCATCGCCAATGGGACAGCCGCCAATGAGTCGGCATTCTTCGTAAATCTTCGGGCCGCCTTTCGTATGGATGGTGCCGTCTGTGCCATTCCCCTTGTTGAGACGCCAATGCGCGGCGGTCACGACCGCGTCCGTGTCCTGATCGGCAATGTCACCGGTGACAAGGCTCAGTGTTGTCTTTCCTATTTTGGTTTGCATGACACCAGACGCGGCGAGTCGGCACCTGCACGGAGTTAGGCGGTGGCGCGCACGCGCGTGACTCGTTCGATGCGATACACTGCGAGCCACGTCGTCCCTGCAACCAGGGATTCCACTACGGCAATCTCAAACGGGATTAAATTTAGCGTGGAAAGACGGACAAATGCGGCATCCCAGAAGAACCAAAAGCCGACACACACAGAGCCCAGCACGAGAAGCAGAACAACGGCCCGTGTCCCTACTCGACGTGCGGAAATGATGGCGAAGGGAAACAAAACGTACGGCAGGAACGCCAGCGGGTGCGGGTACAACCAGGCAGTCGTGACGGTACCCAGCACGACTAGCAACCAAGAACAGACGGTGAGGGTAATGGTCATACAAGGGAATTTGCTCTGTCAGGTATTCCCTTCACTTTTGTGCCTTTTGTGCTTCTTTGTGGCCATTTCTCTCCGTGATTTGGGGTCCAATCTGCTGGTTACGCCCCGCTCAGCTCGTAATTAAGCACTGACAGCGAATAAATCGCCGCCGTCTCACTCCGTAAAACGAGCCGTCCCAGTGTGATCGGCAATGCGCCGGAACCTTTGATGGCGTTCATCTCGGCCGGGGTAAAATCGCCCTCCGGCCCGATCCAGACGCAAACAGTCTTCGGCAAGCGGCCTTTTTCGTCCTGGAAGGACTTCACATATTCGCGCGGATGGCGACGGTCGCTTTGAAGCGAGCCGACCAATGGCAGTTCAAATTTTTCGCCGCGCGCCAGATACTCCTTCGGTGTAACGGGAGCTTCAATCTTCGGCAGCCACGCGGAGCCGCATTGCTTGATGGCTTCAATTGCCGTGAGTTGCCAGCGTTCAGCTTTGGCCGCCGCGCTCTCGTCATCGAGTTGCGTCGTTACCCGGTCTGAAAGCAATGGCACAATACAATGAGCGCCAAGTTCCGTGGCCTTCTGGATTATATTTTCGATGATCTTGCCCTTGGGAATGGCCTGCAACAGCGTGATCTGGCAGGGCAGGGGAGGAACGGAACTGCGCTGTTTCACGGCCAGGATGAAATGATCGTGACCCTTCTTGTGCGCTTCGCATAACAACTCCTGGCCCGCGCCGTCCAGCACCACCACCCGCTCACCGTCACGCAAACGCAGCACATGGGCCGCGTGGTGCGCGTCCCGTTCGCTCAACGACAGCATATCGCCCTGGCACTCCCCCGGCGGCAAATAAAAACGGTGCATCAGCTAAACAAGTTCTTCGCCTTCTCGAAGAAGCTTTGTGTGATCGGGTTGACGGTTTCATCGCACGATTCGGCGAATTCCTGGAGCTTCGCCTTTTGCGCCGCGTTTAAATGCGTGGGAACCTCCACATGCACGCGCACATGCAAATCGCCGGCCCCGAAGCCTTGCACGTTTTTAATGCCCTTGCCCTTGAGCCGGAACGTCGTGCCCGGCTGCGTGCCGGCCGGCATCTTGATACTTGTCTTCCCGCTCAACGTCGGCACTTCAATTTCGGCTCCCAGCGCCGCTTGCACGAAACTGACCGGCACATCGCAAATCAAATCGTCGCCGTCCCGCTGGAAAATCTCGTGCGGCTTGACGTGTAGCACCACATACAAATCGCCCTGCGGCCCGCCCCGCAGGCCCGCTTCGCCGTTGCCGCTGGAGCGCAGCCGCGACCCGGTATCCACGCCCGCCGGGATGCGCAGCTTGATCTTGGACGTCACTTCGCGCCGGCCGCTGCCGTGACAGGTCTTGCACGGTTTCTCCAGGACGCGCCCCGCGCCTTCGCAACGCGGGCAGGTCTGCGCAATGCTGAAAATTCCCCGCGAACTGATGACCTGGCCCCGTCCGCCGCAAGTCGGGCACGTCCGGCTCTTCGAGCCCGGCTCCGCTCCCGAACCGTGGCAGACATCGCACCGGTCGTTCTTGGTGACCGTGATTTCCTTTTCGCAACCGTTCGCGGCTTCCTCGAACGTGATCTCCATGTCGTAGCGCAAATCGGCGCCCCGCTGCGGCTGCGTCGGGTCGGAACGGCCGCCGCCGCCAAACAAATCCTCAAAAATGCTGCTGCCGCCAAACACCTCGCGAAAAATGTCCGCCGGATCATGAAAGCCGCCACTTCGCCCGCCGCCACCGCTGCGCATGCGGGGGTCGAACGCCGCATGTCCATAACGGTCATAGGCGGCGCGTTTCTGCGGGTCGCTCAAGGCCTCGTAAGCCTCGCCCAGTTCCTTGAACTTTTCCTCCGCGGTCTTGTCGCCCGGATTTTTGTCCGGATGGAACTTCACAGCCAGCTTGCGGTAGGATTTTTTAATTTCCTCCACGTCGGCCTCCCGCTCCACACCGAGAACCTCGTAATAATCGCGCTTGGCCATGGGATCAGGCGCCAGCCTTCTTGGCTACCACCACCGTCGCGGGCCGGACCAGCCGGTCACGCATTTTGTAACCCTTGCGAAGCTGTTGCAATACTTGCCCCTCGGGCACGTCGGCCGATTCCTGCTGCGAAACCGCCTCGTGCCAGTTCGGGTCGAACGTTTTCCCCGCCGCGTCCACTTCCTCCAGCCCCGCTTCCTGCAATGCCTTCCGAAGCTGTTGATGAATCATCGCGACGCCCGTCTGCAGCGATTGCACCGCGTCCGGCGACTGGTTCTGCGCCGCCGCTGCCATGGCCGCATCGAAATTGTCCAGCACGGGCACCAGCTTTTTGATCAACGATTCGTTGGCGTAACGCACCGCTTCCTCGCGATCCCGCGCGGCGCGCTTTTTAAAATTATCCAGGTCAGCCGTGGCCCGGAGCAACCGGTCCCAATTCTCGTCCGCTTTTGCCGCCCGCGCTTTTAGGTCCTCAAGTTGCGCGGAAGTCAACGCCTCCGGGACGAGCGCTTCGTTGTCGAGTTTGCCATCGTTCATTGCATTCCCTGCTGCTTCTTTCATTTCTGTTGCTGTATCATTCATCGTTCCTTGTCCCTAATATAACATCAATTCCTATCACCATATACAATTCCTCCGGCCGGGGCAACTGTGTACATGAGACGCGCCCTTGCCTGCCCCGGCCGGATTGAGTATGGTAGCAGGAACCGACGTGGAAACGGCCTGGACCAAAACGGCGACTGGGTATTTCCGCCGGCTGGAGGGCTGACACAGCCGGACCGAAGCTGAAACGATTGCCATGAGCTTGTTGGGTGCCATCCTGATTCTCGCCTGCCTGGTGTATGTTTCCTTCCACTATTGGGACCGGCTCTCGCCGAAAGCGGAAAAGCCCGGAATCAAAAAATGGTTCAAGAACTGGGCGATCAAGGGATTGGGCCTGCCGATTCTGGCCTGGATTATTTGCAACGCGGGCAGTTCTCCGATCATCCCCCCTCTGGTGGCGCCAGTGGCCGCGGGAAAAGTCTCAGGCTGGCTGTCGCGCATGGAGGCCCTGACCGCGCCCGCGGTGGCAATCATTGTATCGTACTGGACCACCGTAAATTTTCTGTGGTTTATCAGTGCAGCGTACTCGCGGACAACGACGCGGAGCCGTGAGGTCATCGTGGGAATCGTCGGCTGGTGTCTTTTGGCTTTTCCGCTGACGGCGGGACTCATCCGCTTCCTGGGGTGGGAATCTGCCGGGTACGTTGCGCTGTTGTGCCTGCTGCCGCTGGTCCATTTCGGTTCCCAAGTGCAGGAGGAAGAGGTGCCGGTCCAGGCCAGCTATGCCAAGGCCATCGCCAAGATAAAGTTCGGCAAATACGCCGAGGCGGAGTCGGAAGTCATTCAGGAACTGGAACGGTGCGAGAATGATTTCGACGGCTGGTTGATGCTGGCCGAGCTTTACGCCAATCATTTCCACGACCTGGCCGAGGCCGAGCGCACCGTGCGGGAACTCGCCACCGAACCCAAGACCACCCCGTCCCAAATCGGCGTCGCGTTCCATCGCCTGGCCGACTGGCACCTGAGGCTGGCGGATGATCCCGCGGCCGCGCGGCGCGCGTTGGAAGCGATCGTCACGTTGCTGCCGGGCTCACATCTCGCGCATATGGCCCAATTGCGGATGAACCAATTGCCCGCGTCGCGTGAAGAGCTGGTCGAACAAAAGGAAAAAGGCCGGACGTTTCGCCTGCCGGCGCTGAATGAGGAATTGGACGAATCCGTCGCCTCCGCAGTCCCGGCGCTGGACCCGACAGAGGCTGCCACCCGCGTCAACGGCTGCGTGCAGAAACTCCGCCAAAACCCGGACGATGTGGCCGCCCGCGAGCAGTTGGCGCAGTTGTTCGCCGAACAGACGGGCAAAGCCGCCACGGGCATCGAGCAACTTCGATTGCTCCTGGGCATGCAGAACCAGCCCGACCAGAAGCGGGTGGCCTGGCTGGCGTTGATTGCTTCCTGGCAACTTAGATACCTTCAGGACCAGGAAGCCGCCCGCGCGACACTGGAGGAGCTGATCCATGAGTACCCGCAAACCGCGCAAGCCTTCGCCGCGCAACGCCGTTTAACTCAGATGGATTTCGAAGTCCGGGTGCAGAGGATTAAAGACGCCGCAACGCGGATCAGGCTGCCATCGAGATAGCGCGGCTGAGGGCGAACGGCTCGCCTCAGGGCGCGCAGAGGACTGCGCGCCCTGCTCAATTTCCGGTATGAACGATGTCGTTACGGATAGACCATCCGGTAGAAGACGGAAACGTTGCCCGGAGCAATCGGCACCGTGATTGAATTTACGCTGGTGGATCCGGGCACGTCCGCCCAGACACCGCCCGCCAGCGAGTTGGTCTTTGCCTGCAATCGCCAGCCGGTGTGATCCGCCGGCCAGGAGAGCGTCAGGCTGTTGCCGCTGGCTGCGACAGTGATGTTGGTCGGATTGGTATTGACCGTGGCGATGAAGCGCAACACCCCGTCGGTGGCGAGGGTGTTGGTGTTCCATCCCACGCCTCCACCGGGTGAAGCCGGAACAATCGCGCTGAACGCCCCGCTGTAATTCCCCGGGCTCGCGCTGAACAGCTTGAACGTGCTGTTTGAGGTCAACGTTCCCGACAGGTTGGTCAGATAGAGCGTCCCGCCGTAGGTGAGAATTCCGCCGGTTGCCAACACGTCATTCGTGGCCGCAGCTGCGTTGAGCTTCATGATGTTGGTGCCGCCGAGCGTAATGTTTCCGGTCGCGGTCAGCGCGCCGGTGGTGGCGGATGAGCCGGGTGCGACGGTGGAGCCGGCGACAGTCGTCACGACGCCGGTTACCGTTCCGGAACCGCTCAAGGTCTGATTGGCGTTTAACGTGAGCGTGCCATCGGAGCGTCCGCTTACGTCCAATGACGCCCCTGAATTCAAGCTGATCGTGCCGCTGTTGCCGATGGAGCCGTTGCCGGTCAAGGTCAACGTGCCGGCATTAACCAGCGTTGCGCCGCTGTAAGTATTCGCGGACGTAAGAATGAAGCCGCCCGCCCCCACCTTGGTCAGGCCGAACGCCCCTCCCGTTTGGCCAATGACGCCGTTCAAGGTAATGGCGTTCGTGGCCGAAGTGCTGCCACCCAGGACGGAATTGGCCTTGAGCGTGATGGGGGCATCATTGATCGAACCGGCTCCCGTGGTTGCCAGATTGGTGATCGCTCCGCCGTTGAGCACGAGCGGGAGCGTGAGTGCGCCGCCAGCCAGGCGGAAATGGCCCAAGCTGCCGCCATTGTTCACGGTAAGCGTACCCGTGCCGTTGATGGTGGAATTGGCTTCAAATGACAGCGTGCCCTGGTTGATGTCGATATCACCCGAGGTAACGGACACGGCCACCATGCTGATTTGGTTCGAGCCGGTTTTAGTCAGTTTGAAACCTTGCAGATCGAGCGCGGGAGTGCCGTTGCGCATGTCCCAGCGAGTTCGGCCGCCGATGGACGCATTGTCGGTGAGGGTGATGGTTTGGAACGCGCCCAACTGTTGATTGGTGCCGCTGTTAATGATCGCGCCGTTACCGCCCACGCCCGCGCCGGCAATCTTGAATTGTTTGGCGCCGAAATCCGCATTTGCCTGGGCGAAGGCCGCGCTGAAGCCGCCAATGTCCAGGGTGCCGCCATTCGTGATGGTCACCGCAGCGCCAGACCAGGAACCCAACGCATTCGTGTTGTTGATCTTAAGTGTGCCGCTGCTGATGAAGGTCGCTCCACTGTAGCTGTTGGTGCCCGAGAGCGTCACCACGTTGGTATTGATCTGGGACACCCCGCCAGCGCCCGAAATGAGATTGGGCACCGTCAGGTTGTCGGCGCGTGAGAAGGCCAGGGTTCCATCGGCGACAATGTTCCCCGCCGGCAAGACGCCGCCGGTATCGTTGTTGCCGATCTGCAACGCGCCGCCGGCGATGTTGACGCCGCCGGTGAAATCGTTGGACCCGCTGTTGTCCAGAGTCAAAGTGCCGGCGCCTTGTTTGAGCAGCGCGGTTGTCCCGCTGATTTTGCCGGGCCCGTTGAAAGTGTAATTGAGCGCGCTGTCGTTCACGACGATGCCACCGGGAGCAACCGTCGCCGCCAGCGTGACCACGTTATTACTGGCGGTGTCGTCAAACTGCACGAAATCCGGATCGGCGTAAGCTGAAGCGCTGAACCAGTTGTGCGTGTTTGTGTCCCAGGTGCTGTTGAGACTGGAACCCACCGCACCCCGCCAAACCAGGGGCGCTGGCGGGGTGATCTGGAGATCGATGGTTTGAGCGGCGGTATTGTCCATCAGCGTTGCGCCAGTGTATCCGGCCGGAACACTGCCGAGAGCAAAGTTGACGAACGGATCCGCGCCCGTATAGCTGATCAAGGGAATTTGGGTGGTCCCCGTGAGCCCGGCCAGAGAGTTGATCTTGAGGGTGTTTGTGCCAGTGGCGTTGACCGCGGTCGCCACAATATTGGTCACGCCCACCGTGACGTTTAGTTCCAATACGGTATCCATGCTGCCGTTGTCGGATAGATTCAACGCGTCAATCGGCAACGCAGGCGTGCCGATGGTGCCGGACATCTGATTCAGAGTGCCGTCAGTGATGGAGATGGTTGCGGTGTTGTTGGCTCCGAGTGTGCCGTTCTTGGTGATGCTGCAATTAATGTTGGCGATGCCGTTGGACAGAATGGTGAGCGTCCCGGCAGCTATTCCGTTGGAAATGCTTGCGTTGCCGAGCACGAGGCTGCCGCCACCCGCGGAACTCACGTTCAGAATGGCCGTGTGGCCGGGGTCGCCGCCAAGGGTGAAGGTTCCGGAGGAACCGTGGGCGCTCGTTGAACTGCCCATTAAAATGGAAGTGGCGTCGAATGTGCCATTGTCCAACGTGATCATGCCGATACTACCGCTGTTGGTGCTGCCACCCACGCCACCCAACGTCACCGTGCCCGCCAGGACGTTGGCCAGGTGTCCCGCCAGCAGCAACTGGCCATTGCACACGGCGGAGCCACTGGTGGCATTCCCCAAAAGCATCGCTGCCCGGGCTGACCCGCCGCCGGTGCCCCCGATCGTAACCGTGCCAGCGGGAGCATTTGTGCCGAACTGAATTTTTGTGGTTGCACCTTTACCCGTGGAAATGTTGATATTGCCGGCGTAGATTGTGTTCGTGCCCGCCCCCAGATTCAAAGTGCCGGTACGGCCATTGGCTCCGCCGGTCGCCTCGAGATTGAGAGTGGCTACGTTGATAAAATTGGTCGAAGCCAGGCTAAGCGTTACGAAGTTCTGCTGGGCGGTGCCCAGAGCCATGGTGGCAGTGGGAGCAATGTTCTTGAAAGTGCCCAGGCCGGACATGTCCAAAGTGATATGGCTGTCGCTGGTTCCACCCGGTCCGTTCAAGCTGAATGGGCCATTCGCATCCAACTCGCCGGGACCGGAGATCGTGACCAAAGTTGTCGAACCCGGCGCGGCGCCGATGCCCGTCGTGCCGGTGACCGCGAGAACATTGCCCGTGGGGATAAACGTGTTGTGCCATTGATTGTTCGCCGTTTGATTGTAGGTCAGGTTTGAGACCGTGGTGGTGGTATCCACGACGTTATTGATGGTCAGGTTGTCTGCCACCGTGGTGGTGCCGTCAAAGAAGACGCTGTCAATGGCCGTTGGAGCGCCGGGCAACTGCCAATTCACCCGGGCGGACCAGTTCGTGTTCGTGCTAACGTTGATGACTCCAGCCCAAGTGACCGAGGGGCGGATGCCAACCGGGCCATTCGTGAGGGTGAGCAGAACGGAGGTGTTGTCCGCGCTCTCCGAAAGACTCCCCGCATAGGCCGGAGAGGCGGCGGGCAGGCTGCCCAAGGCAAAGTTGAAGTTGCCGCCGGACAGATTGATGCCGGAGGATTTAATGATGGGAATCGTGGCCGGATAACTGGCGATGACCGGCAGCGCCAGGACATTGATGATGTTGCTGGTGCCAATGACGCCATCCACCTCGAAGCTGGTTGCTTTTAGCGAGGGCAGCGCGTTGGTCGGACCCACATTGATCGTGGCGTTGGCAATGTTGAGGTCATTGAGCACCGTGGTGGTTGGGAGGCTCGACACATCAAAGGCCGCATTGCTGATGATTAACGAAGAGCTGTTTGAAATCGACCCTGCTCCAGTGAGGGCCAGTTTGCCTTTGGCGATAAACGTGTTGCCGAAATAGCCATTCGTATTGTTCAAAGTGAGAGTGCTGTTCCCGTTTTGAGTCAGCCCGCCGTTGCCGGAAATCGAGGTGGATAGGGTAACATTATTCGATCGGCTGAAAATCAGCGTGCCATCGTCCGTCAGGCTGCCACTTGGCAAGGCCCCGTTGGCATCATTTTGGCCGATTTGCAACACCGCACCGCCCGAAATCGTCACTCCCCCGGAAATGGCGCAATTGGTGTCGTCCAAAATGAGCGTCCCGGCGCCAACCGTGAGGCCGCCGGTAAAATCGTCTCCGCCGGATTCAGCGAGCGTCAGATTGGCGCCGCCCTGTTTGATCAGCCCAAACACGCCGCTGATCTTGCCGCTGCCGTTGAACAAGTAGTTCAAGGTGCTGTTGTTGACCGTTACACCAAAGGGCGTGACGGTGGTGAGCAAAGTGACGGTGCTGCTGTGGGCTGTGTCGTCGAATGACACGGAATCCGGATTCGCGTAAGCCTGTGCGAAGTTCAGGGTGGCCGCATCCACCCAATCTTTCGTGGTGGTGTCCCAGTTGCTCACCGGCACGGAATTGGTTGCTCCAACCCAGACGAGAGAACTTGCCGAGGCCGGCGGGGTGATGGTTACGGTGACAAGCTTGTTGCCCGTATCCACAGTCACAGGCCCGGCAGTGTAGCCACTGGGCACGGTCACGATGAAACTCCCGGGATCAGGATCTGCGCCCGCATAGCTGATCAAGGAGAACGTGGTCGCCACCACCACATTCACCACCTGGTCGATTGCCAGGGCGGTGCCGGGACCGGCATTCAAGGCTGAGGTGACCACGATATTGGTGAAAGGTGTCGAGCCGTTAACGCCCAGGCGGAAGGTCGAATTGGAGGTCGAAAGGGTGCTAATGGCGATCGGCGAGCGGAAAAAAGTATTGGTAAGGAGCACCGTGGCGGCATTGGTTACGAGAAGATTTGTCGAAGTCAGAGAATTGGACACGCTCAAAGTGGCGTTGCTGACGACGATGACCGTGCTGTTGGGCAGGTTCGCGGAGCCAATCAAGCCCAGTGTGCCGCCGAGGACAAACGTGTTGCTGTGATAAGTGCTGTTTCCGGTGAGAAGCCAGGTGCCCGTGCCGGACTTGATCAGGCTGCCCCAGATCGTTGCCGGAGTTTGCTCGGTGAATGCGCCAATGATGTTGTTGCCGGTGTTCGCGCCGTTGAGAACGAGGGTGCCATTGTTGCCGGAATTGTTGACACTCGCGCCGCTGGTGATGTTTAACGTGGCCGAAGGAGTGGCGGAATCGCTGGTGAGAGTCAGAGTCCCACTGGTCGCCAGGCGGAGTGTGCCGGTAACGGTCTGGCGATTGACGACCGTGCTGGTGGTCTTGATGACCGCGCCATTGGCGTTGCCATTCAAACTCACACGCCAGGTGCCGCCGCTGGTATTGATGGTGTAGGCCGAGGCGTTTGCCGTGTCGAAGGTGATCCCGCCGATGACAAAGGCACTGGCACAATTGATCGTCGTTACGGTGCTGTTGGTGTTGAACGTCGCGATGTCCGCGCTGCTCGTGCCCGATTGCGAGCCAGGAAAGGTGCCGGCGCCTGTGCTCCAGTTGTTGGTTGTGGCCGCGGCAAGCCAGTTATTATTGAACGGCGTTGGGAGCCACGTTGCACTGGCGGCTGTGGCCGAGTGGGCAAATGTCAGCGCCAGCAGCAGGGCTGGCAAGATCGCCGCGACACCGGACAGGGGACGCCGAATTCGCATGATTTGGTTTTTCATAATAACTATTAGTATGTCGCGACACAAACCAGCCATTCCAGCAAGGTTGCTTCGCTTTAGTTGCTGATTTAGCATCTCCTTTTGACCACGGCTATCCAACAAACGTTCTAAGCGCGGAGCAACACACCTTGCGGCAATGGTCAATGCTAAAACGAAAAAACGCGTTTTCCGGCAGCGTGGAATCGTAGCAGCCGACGTGAGGAGGCTCCAATATTTTTGAAAGGGGATTAGAACCTCCTCACGTTGGCTGCCGCGGAGTGTGTAGGGGTCGGTGTTGAATTAGCACATCGTTTCCAACTGGTTCAGTTCATCCATTGCAGCCGGCGCCAGGAGGCAAGTATTAAACTACAACTGAAGTCTATAAGGGGAATGCCCCACATATAAACATACGGTTTACGGGTTGCTCGCTTCCTGCCACGCTCCATCCCTGAAGCCCGCGAAAAAAGCCGATAACACTCAACTACTGCATGCTGCGCAACGTTATGAGAAAATATTCCTCGACCCCGGCGCGCCTCCTTGGCGGCGCGATGATCATGGCAACCGCCGCGTTCGCCCTCTCGATGAAGGCGGGCGGACCCAATGGCACCCAGGACGGCTGGGCGATTAACAATAATGGCACTCCGATCCTGACTTCCGCCCGGGCCGCGCAACTCACGGCCGCGAAAACGGGTTGGATACGCCTGGGCTTTCGATTCGTCCCCGGCCAGACGAATTGGAACAGTACAATGTTGGGCTATTATGACACTGTGGTGAACAACGCGCGGGCGGCGGGTTTGCAAGTCTTCGGGCTGATCAACAGCGAGGGGTGGAATGGCAATCAGGCCACCTGGAACGCCAACAACCATGAGAACACCAGCGGGAACGGAGACAATCCGTACGTGGATAGTTTTGCGTCCAACGCCGTGGGCGTGATTGTCCAGCATTTCCATGATCGGATCAAAGTCTTCGAGATTTGGAACGAGCCCAGCACTTGGACCACGCATTCGGGCAGCACCTACAGCGGCGCCACGTATGTTTATCCGTCCGTCTATAGTTGGATGATGAACAAGTGCTGGATCGAGGTTCATATCAATCGGCAAATTGGCGACGTGCAGTTGATCACCGGCGGCATTTTCGGCACCAGCGACAATGGCGCCAGTGATCCGGGCGGGAATTCCGGTTCGAACTGGCTGTCGGCCGTTTACAGCGCCGGTATCACAGTGGGTTCGTTCGCTTCCTCGGTCACGAATCTGTATGGCGGCTTTCCTGTGGATGGCATCGGCCAGCATCTTTACATCGACTACAACGTCACGACCACCAGCGCCAACGTGCTGGAATATCTGAATCTGGTGCGCGGAGCCTACACCAAGTACGAAGGCAGCGGCACGCGCAAGAAAACCTGGCTGACCGAGTTCGGCTGGAGCACCGTGAACGTGAGCCAGAGCGTGCAGGCAGCGAACCTGACCACTGCGTTCAACACCATGAACGTGGGCGCGAGCGGCGCTTACGTGGCCAATGCCAACTGGTTTTCGTTCCAGGACAACGCCGCGGCGAACCTCTATTTTGGATTGTTGGATGTCAGTTCGAACCAAAAAACAGCTTACGGCAACTTCAAAACCAAGGCCTTGTATGAGGGGCAGTTTTCGAACGGGACGACGGACAACAACATTTTGAATTACTTCAACAGCGCCGGCGGCCAGGCGGCCATCGGTGACGCCTTCGACAACGGCGGCAGCGCGTACGTCCATTCCTGGTCCGGCAACGGAATCAACAGCGCCAATGTGCAGGATTTCGGCGGCGGATCGCACTCGAATCTGACGGTGTTCGACAGCTCGGCCGGGGAATTCGAGGTGAACAATTTGAACGGCCTCTGGAATTACTATCTTTCGAGCGGCGGCATCGGTTGGTTTGGCGTGCCCTTGAACAACGAATACACGAGCGGCGCCGGCACGCGGCAGGATTTCGCCAACGGCAACCTGACCCAATCAAGTTCGAACGGGATTACGTGGACCGCCGAGGCTCTGCTCGGGCAATATTACACCGGCACGAACTTCAATACTCTCGTGATGACGCGCCTGGACCCGGGCATCAATTACAATTGGAGCACCACTTCGCCCGGGCCGAACGTGCCGTTGACCGACTACTCGGTAAACTGGACTGGAACAGTCACGCCGCTGTACTCGGAAACCTACACGTTTTACACCCAAAGCGACGACGGGGTGCGTTTGTGGGTCAACGGCCAGCAATTGGTCAACGATTGGAATGTCCACGGTTCGAAGCAGGACAGCGGGATGATCGTTCTCACTGCCGGCCAGCCGTATAGCATCAACATGCAATATTTCCAGCATCAGGGAAATGCGGTGGCGCAGTTGTCCTGGTCGAGCGCGAGCCAGGCCATGCAGATCATTCCGGGGAGCGCGTTGACCAGTCCGACGACCGGGCTGTTTGCGGACTACTACAATGGCACCAACTTTGATTCGCACGTCATATCGCGGATCGATTCAACGGTGAACTTCACCTGGACCAGCCCGCCGGCGGCCAGCATGGGGCGGAATTGTTATTCGGTGCAATGGAGCGGGACCGTCACGCCTTTGTTTTCGGAAACGTACACCTTCTACACGCAAAGCGACGACGGCACGCGCCTATGGGTCAACGGCCAGCAATTGGTCAACGATTGGAACGTCCACGGTTCGAAGGAGGATAGTGGCACGATCACGCTGACGGCCGGGCAGCCCTACAGCATCGTGATGCAATACTTCCAATATCTTGGCGGCTCCGTGGCGCAATTATCATGGTCCAGTCCCAGTCAGGCCAAGCAGATCATTCCTCAAAGTCAGCTTAATCCTTGATTTCTCGGTTTCTGGGCGCACCTTGCCGGCACAATCGCGGCATGCCACTGCACGCAGATGGAAGCGCTCCCGCACGCCGGGATTTGAACCCACATGAATTATACGCCTCGGCTCTGCGGTAGCGGAGTTGCGGCTACAGCCACGCACGCCATCGCTCCACTGTGGCGTGGAGCGCATCGATTTCGTTCGGCCGCAAATCCACCAGCGGCGGGCGCACCGGGCCGCCCACCAGCCCGATCATGTCCATCATCGCTTTCATGGCGGAGACTTCGTAGCCCTTGCGCTGGGCGCGGAGGGCATACAGTGGAATGACCAGTTCATCCATTAATGCGGTCAACTCCTTCGCGTTTCCGGCAGCCGCCACCTCATGCAATTTCAGCGAAAGCCTCGGCGCGACGTTGGCAATGCTCGAGGTGTAAGTCCGGATGCCAATCGAATAGTACCCGGGAACCATGTCGTCGCCAGCGCCGCCGATCCAATGCAGCCGGTTGCCAATGCGCTGGCGAATCATCTGATAACGGCGTAAATCGGCCTGGCCGTCTTTCCAGGCGATCAGATTTGGAATTTGCGCCAGCCGTTCCACGAGTGCGGGTCCAGGATTGAACCAGTCACGGCTGTAGATCAGCATTCCCAAAGAAGTTGCTTCAGCGATGCCGCAATAATAGGCGATGAGCCCATCGTCATCCGGGCTCGGATAATACGGTGGAAAAGCAAGAATGCCGCTGGCCCCCGCTGCTGCCGCCTGCCGCGCCAATTCCGCGGCGATGGGCGGATTGAATCCGGTGCCCGCAATCACCGGAACACGACCATTGACCTCGGCCACGGTAGCTTTGACGACTGCCAGATGCTCGGACGGTGACAGTGAATACAGTTCGCCGGTGCCTGCGGCAGCCACGACCGCGCAAATCGGATGTTGCAGCAAGGAGCGCAGATTCTTTTTCAACCCGTCGAGGTCGAGCGAAAGATCCGCCTTAAATGGCGTGACAGGAAATGAAATAACGCCTTGCAGGCGGGCGCGAAGTTCGTTCGGTTGCATGCATTAGTGATTTCAGAAAACGAGCTCTGATTCAAGCGCGCTTTTGGCTCGGGCGCTACCAGCGCGGCAGCAGGCGCTTCCAACTTGGGTCAACGTGTTTGCGCATCTCCTGTTCGTCATCGCGCTTGCGATAGGGACACTTGGCATAGCGTTCCCGTCCGCGCGCGAGTTGGTCGTAATCCAATTCCACGCCCAGGCCGGGCTGGTTGGGAATGCGCACGCAGCCGTTTACAATCGGCACGCGTCCACCAAGCACAACTTCGTCCTGGGCTGACTGCCACGGATAATGCGTATCGCATGCGTAAGTCAAATGCGGCGTGGCTGCGGCGACGTGGGCCATGCCCATCAGGGACACACCCAGATGGGAGTTCGAGTGCATGGACAATCCAAGGCCAAAGGTTTTAGCTAATCGGGCGAGTTGCTGCACCTGCCGCATGCCACCCCAGTAGTGGTGGTCGCAAAGAATGATCTGCACGGCGTCGATCTGGACGGAGCGTGGAATATCCGCGAAGGACGTGACCGCCACATTGCTGGCCAGCGGCGTATGGATGCCCTCGGCAACAAGACGCGCGCGGACTGCGGCCATGTTCTCCAAGCCGGCGGTGGGATCTTCGAGATAGCCGCCGCGTCCGAGTTCCTCGGCCAGTTCGCGCCCCACGCGCACGGATGTTTCAACTGTCCAGGCGGAATTCGGGTCGATTCGCAAAGGCACTTCCGGACCCAGTGCGCGGTAAAGTTGTTTGATGGTCTCAATTTCAATGTCCGGCTCCAGCACTCCGCCTTTGAACTTGATGGAGCGGAAACCATATTTGGCAACCATTTGCTGAACCTGCCGCACCAAAGCCTCGGGTTTCAACGCCTCGCCATATTCGTCTTCGCGCGTATCAGCGCCCTCGCCGCCGCCGCCCGTGTGCTTGTAAAATGGATACGCCGAGAAGGGCACTTCATCCCGCACCCGTCCTCCAATTAAATCGCATACCGGCTGTCCCACTGTTTTGCCGATGAGATCGAGGCAGGCCACTTCGATCGCCGCGTAAGTGCGCGTCGTGGCATCGAGCGGGTTCTCGCCGGGGACAAGGTAGGTTTGCGAACGGGCGTCGCCTTTGCCTTGTCCCTCCACCATGGGCGACAGAAAGCCTGTCAAACGATAAGGACTGGCACCGATGAGCTGATGACGCAACGCCTCCAGTTGCTGCACTTGCGCCTCGCCTCCGTAAGTTTCCGTGATGCCGATGACACCATCGTCGCTTTCCAATTCGACAATCGTCCGCAAAGCATACGGCGCATGCAGGCCGTAGGAACTCCGCAGGGGCGGATCGGCAATAGCAATGGAATGGATCCGAAAATCGGCGATGCGCATAAGTGATGGAGTGGATAACAAACCTGTGGAGGAGTATCAAGCGCTGTCAGGTGTTGCGCTGATTGGACCTTTGGCGCTGGTTCGATTGATTTCAAGAATTGACCGCCTCACAACTTCAAGGACAGGATTGAGTCAGTCCACCACAGCGACGAGACGTTTTGCCAGCACCAGATCAAATCGTTAGCGAGAAGCCCACGAACACGGGGGCTCTGGATCGCGCTCGCCGCAAGGCCTACTGGCGGTTGTTGCCGCTGCTCTTCCTTTGTTACGTAATCGCCTATGTAGACCGGACCAACGTGGCGATTGCCAAATTGACGATGACCAAGGCTCTTCCGGGCTTTGACAGCGCGGTCATTGGCCTCGGCATGGGCTTTTTCTTTTGGGGCTATTTCCTGCTGGAGATTCCAGGCTCGTTGCTGGTGGAGCGTTGGAGTGCGCGCAAATGGATTTGCCGCATCCTGGTCACCTGGGGAATCGTGGCGGCTCTCACTGCCGCAGTGAAGACGCCGATCCAATTCTATCTTGCCCGGTTTCTGCTGGGGCTGGCGGAGGCGGGCTTCTTTCCGGGCGTGATCGTGTATTTGACCCATTGGTTCCCGTCGCGCGACCGGACACGGGCCCTCTCCTGGTTTTTGATCGGCACCCCCATCGCACAAATTGCCAGTCCCAAAATCTCCAACGCATTGTTGAAGATCGGGACCGATCAGACGAGTGGCGGTGTTACGGTGCATCATCCCGCCGTGCTCGGATTCCAGGGATGGCAGTGGGTTTACATTTGCTGGGGCATTCCCGCGATCGTGTTGGGGATTATCGTGTTGCTCGCGCTCACGGATCGTCCGCGGGACGCCAGGTGGCTCACAGCAGAGGAACGCGACGCCTTGGAGCAGGAGTTGGCGAATGAAAGGGCGAAGCGCGCCGGCAGGCGCAGAATGACGCTGCTCGAAGCATTCAGCCATCCCAAGGTCTTGCTGCTTACCGCCGCGTATTTTTGCAGCACCACCGCCAATTACGGCGTCGAATTTTGGCTCCCGAGCATTTTGGAAAAATGGTATTCGCTCAAGCTCGATGCCATTACCTGGCTGGTAATCCTGCCGCCTTCGCTGGCGTTGATGAGCCAGTTGTTTGTCGGCTGGAATTCCGACCGCACGCGGGAGCGGCGGCTTCACGCGGCTGTCCCGATGTTTCTTGGCATGATCGCCCTTGGACTTTCGCCGCTGACGCGCGGTCATCTGGCGCTTACCATCGTCTGCTTCATGGCAACGGCGGCTGGCATCAAGGCTTACCAGCCGGCTTTCTGGTCGTTGCCGAGCTTGTTCCTCACTGAAACAGCCGCAGCAGGCAGCATCGGGCTGATCAACTCGGTGGGGAACCTCGGGGGGTATCTTGGACCGAGCGTGCTCGGCAGCGTTGAGAAGCACACCGGTTCATTCGCGGGCGGCATTTACTTTCTCTGCCTGTCCATGATGGCCTGTGTGATGATTATTTTTTTCCTGGGCCTCGGACGGGCGGGGCAGGGAACCCGCAGTTCATGACAAGGTGACAGTTCGTCCTATCGAGTCGAATCGGTTTCGACCCACTTGACGCTGTGATCGCCGGTCACGGCCACGGTTTCTGCGGGCGAATCGATTCGGAAGAAAGACCACGGGCCAGGAATGAACGGGTACTTCTCAATTACCCGCTCGTCGATGTCCACGCCCCAGCCCGGCGTGTTCGGGACGATCAAATCGCCGCCTTCAATGCGGAGCGGTTCGCGGAGAATTTCGTCCGCGAGCGGAAACGGATACATGCCCGGCCGGCCGGAGTTGCTGTAGCAAGGATATTCGAGCCATTCGACCACTTCGGCCGGCCAGCAGATACCCAGGTGCGCGGCTGCCAGCACTTCCAGGGTTGTGCCCCAACTGTGGAATGCGAAGCGCAAACCTTTGCGCTCAATGGCCGCGAAAATTCGTCGTCCCATGGCGAACCCGCCCTGGCAGCAAGTGTCCATCTGCACAAAATCCGCGGCACCCGTTTCAATGAGGTCTTGAAATCCCGCTTCATCAGGCTCGTGTTCGCCCGTTGCAATCGGCACGGTGCGATCTGCGCGGAGTTGCCGGTAGCCCGCATGGTCGTCCGGCGGCAGCGGTTCTTCGAGCCACGTGGGTTGATACGCTGCCATTGCGCGCGCGAGATCGGTCACCATGTTTCGTGAGTAACTTCGATCACCCATGCGCCACCACGAATGCGCGTCGATCATCAAACCGACGTCCGGTCCCACCGCCTCCCGCATGCGCCGAACGGTTTCGAGATCCAGTTCAGGGCCAAGCGCGGGGCGCATTTTGTAAGCGGTGAAGCCAAGCCGGGCAATGGCCGCGGCTTCTTCCGCAAATCGGTCCGGGGACATATACATCCCGGCGCTGCCATAGAGTTTGATGCGGTCGCGCCGGCGCCCGCCAATCAATTCAGACACCGCGCAACCCTCGGATTTGGCGGCCAGATCAATCAGCGCGATTTCCACCGCGTGATAGGTCTTGGTCATTTCCAGATTACCCTTGAACATGAGGCTCGCCCATTTCCGCGGATCTCGCCCGAGCAGAAACGGACGAATCACCTCTCTGATTTCCAGCGCCGCGCGTTCATGGGCCGGGCCAGGAGCGTAACCAATCAATCCGGCGTCAGTGGTGACGCGAATGAGCATCGCATCGCGTTTGAGGATGGTGCGTTCTCCGCCCCAAAATGGCAGCCGCAACGGCTCCGGGAAAGGATGCGACATCAAGATGCCTTGGACGTCCGTTATTTTCATTGGTGTCGCATGACGCGTCAGAATTGTGCCGCGCCATTGGAGCGGATTAGAGGTGGAAAGGCAAGCAGCCGCGCAAAGTCCAAAGTACGCACTGCACTCAAGTATGGAGTCCCGCGACGCTCTGTTTTACTGCGCTCCGACCACCACCACGCGATAGAACTTGGTACTGCCCGGTGAAGTATTGACCCCGAGGACCTGCCCCGCGCCGCAGAATTGTTCAGCACCGGAGGACTGCTGGGTTGCGTGCATCGTGGTTTTATCGGTGAACCAAGCCAGGCCTGAAGCGTCGGCGACTGTCGTCACGCCCGGTTTCCAATGCACGAGGTCGCATGAAGTTTCAATGCGGTACATGGCCTGGGGTTGGCCGGCGATAGTCAGTTGGCATTCGCCTTCCGATAAAAACTTTGACGCCAATACCGGTCCGCCGGGTTGAACCACCGTGCCCACCCCGGGAGACGAGGGATGCGAGGCGAGCGCCAGCGCGCCGCCTCCGCCCGCGATCAGGTTCCAATTCATGACCGTGTCGCCCGTGGCCCCGTTGGCGCCATCGATGGCGATATGGTACATCGTCAGGCCGGTGGCGTTGAAGGTGACGCGACTCTGCAAATTGCTATTCGCTGAGTCGATGTTGTCGTTGCTGACGATGGAGGTCAGGGCGTTCACCGAGCTGCCGGTGTAAACCGCAAGCAGGGTATCGAACGTGCTGCCAGTCGTATCGAAGGTGACCTGGCCGCTGATCGGCGCAGTCCAGCAATACCAGATCGACGCGCCACCCGCATTGCCCGCGTGGTTCGGTTCGCCGGATTCCCTGGTTGCGCCCGCGTTGCTGCCATAGACCACGCCGCTGACGCCGCCAACGAACTCGCAAAAGGCGAAGTTGTCGTTCCCGATGGTCTGATTGAGCGTGAGGATGAGATTGCCGGTGGCGCCATTGGCCCCGTCCACCGCGATGCGGTAGACCGTCCCGGCGGTTGCGGAAAAATTAACGCGGCTCTGGAACGTCCCGGGCCCAAGGTCGTCGTTGCTTGCCACTAATGTCAGCGCCCCCACGCTGGTTCCCGTATAAACGGCGAGCAACGTGTTGAAACTGCTGCCGATGGTATCGATGGTAACCGATTTCGTGCTCAGGGCCGTCCATTGATACCAGACGGAATGTCCGCCCGCGTTGCCCGCGTGATTGGGCTCGCCGGCCTCCTTGGTGGCGTTGACGTTGTTGCCGGGCACGCTGGCGAAGCCACCCAACAATGTTTGGGCGTTCGCGAAATTATTGTTGAGCGGCGCGGCGTTCGGATTGCCGATGGCGATGGGCACGGTCGTGAGATTATTTCCGTAGTTCGATTCCTGGATGATGCCCTGTGGATTGGCCTCCAGTTCGATCGTATAATTGCCGGGAGGCAGGCCGGTGATGTCAATCCACTGCCCATCCAGGGTCGAATCATACAGGTCGCCCCAGCCTTGCTGAATTCCCTGGTTGGAGCAGGTGTACAGCGCGGTCGATGCGGAATTCGGATCCCAGCGGAACACGTCCAGAATACAGAAGCCGACCTTCAATCCGATGGCGGCGATTTTCCCATTTGCGTTACGCAGGCGGTAAGCCATGTAATTCTGGAAATGATAATGCGCGTGGCACGGCGCCCAAACGAACAGCGGGTTGTTCGCTGGATTGCCGAAGTAGAGATCAGCCGTGCCGGAATTTTCCGTCTGCGTGTCAAAACGGATCAACGTTCTTGTCCCCGCCTGGACGAGTCCCTCCTGCACCGCGCAGCTATTGGTGGCGAACGTATTGGTGACAATCTGTGGATTCACCGCCGAGGCAACGATGCTTAGATCAGGCAACGGGACTGAGGCCTGCACCCAACGGAGCGTCAAACTTCCATTTTGGTCGTTGGCCCCGTCAACTGCAATGTGGTAAATGGTCCCAGCCACCGGCGTGAACGTCAACCGGCTGTGAATGTTGTTGGTGCTGATGTTGTCATTTGCAGCCACCAGTGTGAGGCCGCTGACTGAAGTCCCCGTATAAACGGCCAGGAGCGTATCGAATGCGCTCAGTGCCGTGTCAAAGGTTACCGGACTGGTTGAGGGCGCAGTCCAATTGTACCAGACTGAAGCGCCGCCCGCGTTTCCCGCATGGTTTGGTTCGCCCGGTTGCTTGGTGGCGTTGAAGTTGTTGCCCGAGATCGAGCCGGAACTGCCGCTGATTGCCTGCGCGGAGGCGAAAGCGTCGTTTGGTGGCGGCGTGCCGGTTGTCAGCGAAGCCACTGCGCTGAGCGTGGAACCAGCCGAATTGGCGACCGTGACCTGGTAATTGCCCACATCGTTCAGTTGGGCGTGGGCCAGAGCCAGGTTGGGTGTGGTCGCGCCCGAAATATTGGTGCCGTTGAACAGCTTGAAGCCGTCCTTGTACCACTGGTAGTTCAGTGTCCCGGCACCCGAGGCGACTACAGTGAAACCAACCGGATTGCCGACCGTCACAACCCGGCTGACCGGCTGGGTAGTGATCGTCGGAGCGGTTGGAATGCCCACACCCCGGCATTTTCCACCAGAACCCGCCGCATAAATGGCGGCGATTTCACCGGCCGAAAGATCACGGTTGTAGAGTGAAACCTCATCCAGGCTGCCGCTCAATTTGTGGTCCCAATACGCCTGGCCGGAAGTGCCAAAGAAGAGCGGCAACGTCCCATAGTCCTGGGGAAAACCAACTGTCGCCTGCGCCTCAAGCTGGCCGTTGACATAGAGTTGCAAAGCGTTGGCTCCCCGCACCCCCGCGACATGATACCAAACGCTGGTGCTCACCCGGGTGACCGAATCCACTTCGACTGACTGCCCATCCGCCGAACTTACCAAAAATCGGAAGCCATCTCCGCCGTTCAATCGCGTCTTGCTCAGATCGAATCCTTCGAAGTTGCCCGATTGCGAATTTTGCTTGAAGACAATGTATTGATCACCGGCTGGCGATCCACCGGAACCGGTCGAATCGAGCGAGTTGAACATCACCCAGGCCTCGATCGTAAGAGTCGCTGGATGGAAGATCGCGGCGTCTGGAATCTGCACGAAGCTACTCACGCCATCGAAGCCGAAGGCCTGGCCGATTTCACCGACGGCGTTGACGGTTGCGCCCCCTTGCAGCGAGCCGTTGTTTCCACCGACAATATCAGCGGCCGTGCCATCGCCCGTCCACCAGCCGATCAAGTTGGCTGGCGGGGTCAGGCAGTTTGCCGCGTTCAGAGACAGGTTTGCGACGGCGCTCGTCACGGACCCAGCAACATTGCTAACCACAACCGAAAAACCTCCGACATTACCTGACTGAACATTGCCCACCGACAAAATTGGGCTGCCTGTGCCGCTGAACTGCCCGCCGTCGGTCAGGCTCGTTCCATTGAATTGCCAGCGATAGCCAAGCGGCGCGGTTCCGGTCGCAGCCACCGCGAACGATACATTTGTTCCGGGGACCGCAGTCTGACTGGCGGGTTGCAAGGTGATCACCGGCGGGCCGGTGATGGTCAGTGTCGCCACCGCGCTGGTGGCCGAGCCCACGGGATTGCTCACCAGCAGCCGGTAACCGCCGGCATCCGTGGCAAGCAGGCCGGAAATGGCCAACGCCGTGTTTGTGGCGCCCGAAATTCTCCCGCCGTTTGCGATATTCACTCCGTTAAACTGCCATTGATAAGTCAACGGAGCGCTGCCGGTAGCCGTGGCGCTGAAATTGGCGGTGGACCCGGCCAGGTTCGTTGTGCTCAGCGGCGGGACGGAGATTGCTGGAGGCGTCAGCACCGTTACGATGGCCACCGCGCTGGTTACCGAACCGCCCGCGTTGGCGACAATCACGGAATAATTGCCGGCATTGGTCGATTGCGCGTTGGTCACGGTTAAACCCGGGTTGGTCCCGCCCGCGACAGCGGCGCTGCCGAACTGCCATTGGTAACTCAGCGGACCCGCGCCCGAGGCGGTCACCGTGAGCAGAATGTTGCTCCCCACCGCCACGGTCTGGTTTTGAGGCTGGCCGATGATGGTGAGTCCGCTGATGGATTTGCATTTGCCCGCTGCTCCAGCCGTATGGATGGCGGCGATTTCGTTCGCCGCCAGCGCCCGGTTATACAATGAAACCTCGTCGAGGTTTCCGTTGAGCTTGTGCTCCCAATATGCCTGGCCGGAACTGCCGAAGAAAAGCGGCAGCGTGCCGTAGTCTTGCGGAAAGTTGACCGTGGCTTGCGCTTCAAGCTGGACGTTGACATAAAGCTGAGTGAAATTGGCGCCGCGCACGCCGGCGACATGGTACCAAACCCCCGTGCTCACTCGCGTGACAGAATCCAATTCCACCGATGCGCCGCTTGGGGAAGAAACCAGGAATCGAAAACCATCGCCGCCGGTCAACCGCGTCTTGCTGAGGTCAAACCCTTCAAAGTTGCTCGATTGCGAGTTTTGCTTGAACACAATGTACTGGTCGCCTGCCGGTGAACCACCCGAACCGGTCGAGTCAAGGGAGTTAAATCGCACCCAGGCTTCAATCGTAAGATTCGCCGGATGCAGAACCGCCGAGTCGGGGATCTGCACAAAACTGCTCGCGCCATTAAAAGTGAACGCCTGGCCAACCAAACCGTTGGCGGTATCAGTCGCGCCGCCTTGCAGCGCGCCGTTGTCCGAACCGGCGCTGTCGTTGGCCGTGCCATCGCCCGTCCACCAGCCGATCAAGCCCGCCGGTGGCGGTACGCAGCCATTCGGGGAAATAACCGACAGCGTTGCTACCGCGCTCGTAACTGATCCGGCCGCATTCGTCACGATCACCGAATAGCCTCCGGAATTGTTTGTGAGCGCGTTGGTAATCGTCAGCATTGGGCTGGCGCTTCCAAGGAATTGTCCACCATCGCCAAGATTGGCCCCGTTAAACTGCCATTGATAACCCAGCGGGCTGGTGCCCGAAGCTGAGACGGTGAAGAACGCGCTCGTGCCGGCGGCAATTGTTTGGCTGATCGGTTGGACACTGATAACCGGCGGGATGAGATTCGGATTCACAGTCAATACCGCCACGGCGCTGGTGATGGAGCCGGCGATATTCGTCACCACCACCTGATAATTGGCTGAATCGTTGGTCTGGACGTTCGCAAGGGCGAGGGCGGATGAACTGCTTCCGGACACGTTGCCGCCGTCCGTGAGACTTGCTCCATTACGCAACCATTGGTAGGTCAGGGGAAGGGTCCCACCGGCGCTGACGCTGAAACCCACGTTCGTGCCGGCCAGAACCGTCTGGCTCAAGGGCGGGGTTGCGATGGTCGGCGGGCTGGCGGTTTTGCACTTTCCACTCGACCCGGCCGCAAAGATGGCGGCGACTTCATTCGAGGAAAGGGCGCGATTATACAAAGACACCTCATCCAGTTCGCCGCTAAACTTGTGGTCCCAATAAGACTGCCCGGTGGTGCCGAAGTAAAGCGGCAGCGTGCCGTAATCCTGGGGGAAGGTCACCGTTGCCTGCGCTTCAGGCTGGCCGTTGACATAAAGTTGGATGGAATTGGGACCGCGCACCCCGGCCACATGGTACCAAACCCCGGTGCTTATCCGGGTGATCGAGTTGATTCCCACCGTTATCCCGCCCGCAGACGTGACCAGGAACCTGAATGCGTCCCCGTTGCTCAACCGCGTCTTGCTCAGGGCAAACCCTTCAAAACCGCTGGAGCGCGTGTTCTGTTTGAACACGATGTACTGGTAACCCGCCGGGGATCCGCCCGAGGCGGTCGAGTCCAGCGAGTTGAACATCACCCAGGCTTCAATTGTAAGGTTCGCTGGATGTAGAACCGATGAGTCGGGGATTTGCGCAAAGCCGCTGTTCCCGTCGAAACTGAAGGCTTGCCCGACCAAGCCGACGGCATTGTCCGTAGCACCACCTGCGAGAGCGGCATTGTTGTTTCCAACAATATCGTTGGGAGCGCCGTCACCGGGCCACCAGCCAACCAGGCCGGCGGGCGGCGGAAAGCAACCAGCGGCAGGGGCCCGGAGGG
The DNA here is from genome assembly GCA_021325145.1 of Verrucomicrobiota bacterium. Lineage (GTDB taxonomy): Bacteria > Verrucomicrobiota > Verrucomicrobiia > Limisphaerales > Pedosphaeraceae > JAJPHR01. The sequence continues at coordinate 105,469 of JAJPHR010000110.1, forward strand.
CGAAGAGTGAACTGGCAAAAAGGAACAGCGCTATCAGCCATTGGCGTGAAGTGAGGAGGCGGACGCGATGTCCCGGAATCGTTTTAAGGGTCATATTCTGAACAAGCTTTTGCAACCCCGCACATCCGCTGGGTGGTTCAGCCATCGCCGCGTCAATATCCGTAAGCGGCTCATTTGTCTGAAGACACTCTCTTCTCGGTTGCCAAAAAGCATCGCAGCCTATATCGCAAAACCCTTCCAAAATCAAGTAAAATTGGCCATAAAAGCGCAATTTTGATGTTTGACCCGGTTTAACCCAATTTTTTACCGTACTGCACCGGACGAGCGCCTCCGTAGTCATCCGGAGAAGCTCTCGACCCTCCTCGGTGAAGCGATCAGCCCGGCATTCCAGCGTTTCATTCCCTGGCGCCGGCCTGCTTTGCTTTAGGGAACGATTACAGTTTTAATCTGCAGGCCAATGGCACGAATCCGGAGCGATGCGCCGGGCAAAAGCTTGCCCATCCGACGCTGGATCAGACATCAGCGGACTGAATTCCGAAACTTCCTTTCTTGCGGCGAGTGTGAGTTTGAACTATTTGTTTCGCAGCTTGAAAAAACCAGACCAGCCCGAGATTCCGCGCAAAACGATTTATCGTCTCTCGATTTATTTGCGATGCCTCGCCCGCTTGAAAGACAACGGCATTCGCACTGTGTCCAGCGAAGCGCTGGCCAAGGTGGCGGGGGTAAAATCAACCCAGCTTCGCAAGGACCTGACGTATTTCGGCCAGTTCGGCACGCGCGGCCTCGGCTATGACGTCGAGCAACTGTCCCAGATGATCTCCAGCGAACTGGGCACCAAGGGCCTCCAGCCGGTCGTCCTGGTTGGTGTCGGCAATCTCGGCCTTGCGCTTCTCTCTTATCGCGGATTTCAGAAGGAGGGATTTGAGATTGTTGCCGCCTTCGACATCGACCCCAAGCGTCCGCGCGACAAAAAAATCACCCAGCCAATCCTCGGCATGGACCGGCTGGCCGAGATCATTCGCGCGCGGGGAGTCAAGATGGCGATTTTGACCGTGGCTGCTGCCGCCGCTCAAGAAGTGGCCAATACCCTCATCGCCTGCGGCATTACGGGCATTCTCAATTTTGCGCCCATCGTTCTGCACGTGCCCGAGGAAGTCATGGTCAACAATGTCAACCTCGCCATCGAACTGGAAAATCTAAGCTACTTTATCCAGGAGTGATTCGAATCGGCAGGACGGTGCGAGGTAGGGCGCGCAGTCCCTTGCGCGCCGTCGCATAGAAAAAGATGGTTTCAGGCGTTTGCGGCGCGCAGAGGAATGCGCGTCCCACCCAGTTCCGGCATGAAATTTGGAACTCCCCCGGAGCCTTTAATTCGGTTTCACCTCAGCCGTCGCGTCCGCCTTCACTTCGTCCTTCTTATCGGTGGGAGTCGAAGCGTCCGCTTTGTCCGCCGGTTTTGGCTCTTCCTTCTTTTTCTCTTCGAGCAAATCTTTGTGCTCTTTCAGGAGGGGATCGACGTTGTAGCTGGGGACCAGGTAAGTCCATTTCTCGAAGGCCTGGGCGTCCTTGAGCTTCGTTTCGAGCTGTTTCTGGCGCTCCTTCCAGGCCTTGTCAGCCTTGTCTTTGTCTTCCGGCTTTTCGTCCTTCGCGGGAATGCGCTCTTTGGGGAAGTTCGCAGCTACAGCCACATTGACGGGATAATCATCCCCGGACTTTTTGCCGACCTTCACGGTGTAGGTGAAGTCATCAAAGGTATCGATGGTAACCAGCGTCGGCTTGTCGAGGCCGTTGTCCTCGGGCTTGGCGCTCAAGGAGAGGACGTCATTGAACGAGGGAGAGGAGAATGGGTTTGAGACGCCTGAAGCTTTGGTGCTGTCGAGCTTTTCGTCAGGCTTGGCATCCGCGAATTTCCAATCACCCGATTCCGTATCGCGCACAATTTTCCACGAATTGGTTGCGACCGGAAAGGTCACCGCGACGGCTTTCGGCCGCTCGACGTGGAAAAAGTCTTTCTTCAACCATTCGGACGGTTTCGGGTCCAGGTTGTTCAGGGGATCACTGATCAACAGAGCGTCCTGGCTATTGCCCGAGACCATGACGTAACGGCCATCGGGAAAACCATCGTCGCCATAAGGCGAGGGGGTGGCCGATTGAGGTTTGCGGACGTGTTTCTTGCCCAGCGTGAGTGATTTAAGGGACTTGCCATCCTTGTCCTTCAAGTCAAGCAGCGTGCCGGAATTCGCCTCTGATCCGGGCGGCGTCAGTTCCAGGCGGCCCAATTGAGAAGGGCCTACTTGCTCAACCTGGGCTGCCTTGAGGTCGGCCAGCTTGATGAGGGTTTCGCTAATCTGTGTAAAGTTGGCCGCGTAATCATCCCGCTCGCGGACGCGCCACGCATCGTCCTTTTTCACCAAATTCAAAGTATTGGTGCCGCCCTTGATGGTAATTTGGGCGACATCGTTGATGGGGAACTTGTCCCCGAGAATCTTCTGGCCGGCGCCTTGCTCGCCCGCGCCGGATTCCTGGTTTTGTTTCTTAAGAAGGAGCAAACCCGCTCCTCCGAGCACCACCAAAAGAACGACCAAGATTGCGAATTGTTTCCGATTCATTTTGCCGACGTGCGTTTCCGTTTAAATCCAGCCAGGCAGAGACCCGTGATGGCGACCACCGCAGGCATGCCGAGGATGTTGGTCCATTTGAGCGTGTTCTGCAAAGACTCCTTCTCCCTGGCCAAATTTTTCTTTTCCTCTTTCAACTTCATGTTCGTCTCCGCCGCTTTCTTCTTCAAATTCTCCAGTTCCTTTTGTTGGTCGGGCGAGAGGACGAACCGTTGCTGGTTCGGGTCCTTGGCGCGCTGCAGTTCGTTGATCTTCTCCTGCGTCTCGCGCTTGCTTTCCTCGAATTCCTTGATCTTGCTTTGGAAGGCTTCGTCGGCCCTGGCTTCCATCTTCTGGATGCGCGTGAAAGGATGGCTCACCGTCGCGCGGCTGCGCACGCTGATGAGGTTGCTGTCGCCGCCAAGCTGCTCAACCAGGTTTTGCGCCAGGGTGAGGTTTCCGTTCATCGGCTCCTGCATCATCATCCCCAGGAAATTCTGCTTCCGGATGGTGAACTGATCATAGAGCATGTCGGCATCGCCGAAGAGCACCACGGTATTGTCCGCTTTGGTCTCCTTGAGGCTGTCGCCGGGCTTCTGGTCGTCCGCCGGTTTCTTTTCATCCTTTTTGTCGTCCTTGGGCTTGCCGTCGGGGAAGGCCGTTTTAAACTTGCCCGTCAGCCGCACCGCCAGCGCGTACTCGGTGCCGGAAGGCTTGAAATCATTCATGACGCTCTCGCCGCCCATGCTCGCCATCATGCCATCCACTAATTGCGAATCTTTGGTGGTCTTGAGCAACACGGTTTCCTTCAAGCCGGATACTGGCGTGCCGGTGAACACGCCGCCAAAGGGAATCCAAACGTCCTTGATTTCGCTCGTCGCAATGTCGTCCTTGTTAATGCCGTCGCCGGAGATGGAAAGAAACGCCGGCGCGTCCGTCGGCTGATTGTTGCGGCCCATCAAGCGCATCTTGTAATTCAAGTCCGCCGCGACCTTGGTGTTCTCGAACTGGATGCCCCAGGCCTTAAGCAATTTGTCGAGCGTCGAACCGGCGCCGGGCATCTGGCCCATCATCGGGTTTTCGTTGCGGCTGTCCACGATGCTAGTGGCATCGAGAAAGGCAATGAGCTTGCCGCCGCGCATGATAAACTGGTCAAGGGCGTACTGCGCCGTTTCAGTAATCTCCTTGGGATGAATCACGATCAGCACCTTGATCGCGTCATCGATTTTGTCCGCCGTCATTTCGACCTGCTTGACGTCGTATTGCTGCTTCAATTCGCCGATAATCGACCAGGGTTCCTGGCCGCCGCCCTGGCCCATCCTCGCCATCATTGGATTCATTGGCGAACCGAATACCGGGAGCGGGCTCATGACGCCGACGACCGGTTTCTCGGGATTGGCCACGCTGGCAATGGCGCGGGACAAATCGTATTCGAGCAGACGCTCGCGATCCGGCGCGAAAAACGGAATCGCTTCCTTCGAATCCAACTGGCTGACCGACAGCCCGAGATAAAACTTTTCGCCGGACGGCAGCATCTGCCCTTCGACCCCGTCCAGTCGCGCGGAATCCTCCGCGTCGGAGTCCGGCTTGGGATCATATTGTTCCAGGATGATTTTGCCTTTGGCCGCTTGTTTGTACTCGTCGAGCAAATCCTTCACGTGCTGGGCGTAGGTTTTGAGACCGATGAACTCGCCCGGAATTTCCGCGCTGCTGGAGTAATAAAAGCGGACTTTCACCTTGGAATCCAGCTTGTTCAAAATGGCGCGGGTGCCGGCCGAAAGAGTGTACGCCTTTTCCTTCGTCAGGTCCACGCGCTGCTTGAACGTCCCGGTAAGCGCGTTAAACGCAATCAGGATGATCACCAGGATGGCCACGCCGGCCACCGAATAGACAAATGTTTCGTATGAATTCTTCTTCATCGCACTTTAAAGTTTAACCCGCCCGATGTCCGCGAATGATGACCCCGGTTGTGAAGAGGGCGAAGACCATGATCGACAAAAAGAAAATTAGGTCACGCGAATCCAGAATTCCCTTCTGAAAGCCCTCGAAGTGGGTCATCACGCTGAAGGAAGCCACGGTTTCCACGAACCACTGCCCGAAGCCCAGCGTATGATACAGGAACGTGGTGACCGGCGGGTAACCCACGAGAATCAGCAGGAAACAGATCACCACCGAGATGATAAAGCTGATCACCTGGTTGCGCGTCATCGCCGACGTCATGCTGCTCACCGCCAAATAACTTCCAGCCAGGAGCAAACTCCCGACGTAACTGCCAAATATCACACCGTTGTCCGGACTGCCCAGATAATTCACAGTGCAGGCAATCGGAAACGTCAAAGCCAGCGCAATGGCGAGAAACAGCCAGGAGGCCAAAAATTTTCCCACAATCGCCTGCCAGGGTGTGATTGGCATGGTGAGCAGCAATTCCATGGTCCCTTGACGTCGCTCTTCCGACCAGAGCCGCATGCCCACAGCCGGCACTAGAAACAAGTAAAGCCAGGGATGCCAGAGGAAGAATGAAACAAGGGAGGCTTCGCCCCGCTCGAAGAAGCCGCCCAGCATGAAAGTGAAGAAACCCGTCAGCAGCAAAAAGATCACGATCACCACGTATGCCACCGGCGAGGCGAAGTAGGCGGACAACTCGCGTTTGGCGATCGTCCGGATGTTGGCCCAGGCGTTCATTTCGTTTCCTCCTTTACCGTGTCGGGCATGGTGATGTTTCGGAACACGTCGTCCAATCTTCCTTCTTCAGTATGCAATTCTTCAATCCTCCAGCCTTGTGCCGCGTCGGCGATGCTTTGCGCGAGCGCTCCGCTGGGAGCGGCATTGGGCCCGCCCGTTTTCGGGAAGATCCGCGCCGTAACGCTCGTGGCCTCTTCTTTCAAGACGACCACTTTTTTTACCGTGGAAAGCTGCGAGAGTTTTTGGTTCAAGGCCGAACCGTTGATTCCATTCACGCGCAAAGTGACCGCGCCCGCCCAATCCGATTTTTGCCGCAACTGTTGGGGTGTCCCATTGGCGACAATTTTGCCGCGGTCGATGATGATCGCGCGCGAGCAGACGGCATCGACTTCTTCCAGGATGTGAGTTGAAAAGATAATGGCCTTTTTCTCGCCCATTTTTCGAATCAGCGTGCGGACCTCGTGTTTTTGGTTTGGGTCCAGGCCGTCCGTCGGTTCATCCAGGATCAGGACGTCCGGGTCATGGATGATCGATTGCGCAAAGCAGGTGCGGTGGCGGTAACCCTTGGAGAGAGTATCGACGCTCTGATGCAGCACGGCTTCCAGAAAACACATCTCGACTACGCGATTGACCGCCTTTTGTTTTGCCTCGCCCCGCAAGCCGCGGATTTCCGCCGCAAAGCTCAGGAAGCCATGGACCGTCATGTCCGTGTACGCAGGCGCATTTTCGGGCAGGTAGCCGATCAAGCGTTTGGCCGGGATTGGATTTTCCTCCATGTCAAAACCGCCCACGCTCACCGTCCCGCCCGAAGGCGGAATGAAGCCGGTGATCATGCGCATGGTCGTGGATTTTCCCGCGCCGTTCGGACCGAGAAAACCCAGCACTTCGCCGCGCTCGACGGAGAATGAAATTCCATCGACCGCCCGCTTCGTGCCGAACGTTTTTGCTAAATTCTGAACCGTAATCATTTTACTCTTCGATTAAAAGAAGCCAAGGTGACTGGTGGAAATACCGGTTCCGCCAAAAAAAGTAAACTGATTTTTCACAAGTCATTGTCATTCTCGCAGTTGTCTCGTACAGTGCCGGGAGAGACCGGCTTTTTTTTGACAGTTTGGAATGAAGATGTTCAAAAATATTTCAGCACATTGGCTCTCAATGGGTTCGAAAAACCCTGGCAGCTCCCTCGGGACGGAGCGCAGAGCTCCTGTTCTGCGTGGACGTGGGCAGGAGTTCTGCGCTCCGGAAATTGGACGCTGGAGCCTGTTATTTGCGCTGCTGTTCCTCACTGCCTGCCGGACGCCGCAGCCATTGCCGCCGGTGAATCTTTCCGGTCCCGGCTGGACGGTGCGCCAAGGCCAGGTGCTCTGGCGCGCCAGGACGGATGCTCCCGAGCTGGCGGGCGAACTCGTGGTGGCCACGCGCGCCGATCATTCGAGCTTTGTGCAATTTACCAAGTCGCCGCTTCCGTTTATGGTTGCGCAAACCACGAGCAACTCCTGGCAAATTCACAGTGTGCCGGATGATCGAACCTACAGCGGCCGCGGCAAACCTCCCGCACGTGTAGTCTGGCTGCAACTGCCGCGATGCCTCGCCGGTCTCCCGCCGGCGAAGCCCTGGCACTGGGAAACTTTGGACAACGACCGCTGGCATCTTTACAACCCGCGCACGGGTGAATCTCTCGAGGGCTATTTGTCTCCATGATCCGTAAATCCTGGTTCTGGGTCATCCTGGTGATGGCACTGCTCGTCATCGCCGGCATGATCCGCTTGCGCTTTGATGTAGAGGTCTTGAATCTTTTGCCCGACGATCTGCCGGTCGTCCAGGGGTTGAAACTCTACAAGCAACATTTCACCGATTCGCGCGAATTGATTGTTACTGTCAGCGCGCCGGAAGCCGCGTCCGCGGAAAACGCCGCCCATTCACTCGCGCTGACGTTGCGGGCCGAAACGAACCTGGTTTCATCCGTCCTCTGGGAGCCGGCGTGGATGGAACGCCCGGCCCAGGCGGTCGAGTTGATGGGGTATCTGTGGCTGAACCAGCCGCCGGCGGTGTTCGCGGAACTCACCAATCGCCTGACGGGCACGAACATCGACACGACGCTGGACCTGGCCCGCGAGCAACTCGCGGCCTCGCTCTCGCCGATGGACATCGCCCGCCGGGGCTATGACCCGTACGGCCTGACGAGCCTTCCGGAGAGCGTCACCAGCGCCGGCGCGTCCTTTGGCGAAGGGCAGAATCTTTTCGCCTCACCGGACGGGACGTTTCGCATTCTCTTCGTTCGCGCGAAATCAGAAATTGCCAATTATCGCGAGTGCATCCAATGGCTCAAGGAAGTGAAAGCCGTCATTGCCCGAGCGCGTCAACAAGGCGCAATTCCCGCGGATGCCGCCATTGGCTACACCGGAAGTCCCGCGTTCGAAGCAGAGATCTCCAGCGGCATGGAGCACGACATGACAGGATCGATCGCGATCACTTCGGGCATCATCGCGCTCTTGTTCTGGTTTTTTCACCGGCGCCTGGTGCCGATGCTCTGGCTGCTGTTTTTGCTGGCGGTGATTCTCACTTGCACGCTGGCGTTTGGCGGTTTGCTGTTCGGATCGATCAATGTCGTCAGCCTGGGCTTCGCCGCCATTCTGCTCGGGCTGGCGGTGGACTATGGCGTCGTGCATTACCAGGAAGCACTGGCGTCGCCCAACGCCATCATTCCCGAAATCCGGCGCGCCATTGGCCCCAGTATTTTTTGGGCGGCGGTGACCACGATCAGCGCGTTTCTTGTTCTTCATTTCGGTGGTTTGCCCGGTCTGGCGCAGTTGGGCTCGCTGGTTGCGCTGGGAGTGATGTTGTCGGCGCTGGTGATGCTCTTCGCGTTTCTGCCGCCGCTCTTTCGCGATCGCATCCGGAAGCGTCGGGAACAAATCTCCGCGGGTACGTATGTTCAGCCCGGCAGGGGTGAAGCGAAGCCGGACATTTCCTCAGACTCCCCGGCATCCTCGCAGGGATCGAACCCATCTGCGTTGAAGGTGAATTGGGTATTTGCCTGGACCGCATTGCTCCTTATCGCATCGGTCGGGGTGCTCGCCTTCCTTGGACGACCGCAGATGGACCATTCAGCGAATGCGCTCCGTCCGCGGAACAGTCCAGCTTACGCAGGTCTTGATGAAATCAAAGCCCGCCTGGCTCAAAATCGCGAGCCCCTCTGGCTGATCACCCGCGCGGGCACTGAATCCGAGGTTGCCCAACGCCTCGAAGCGGCTCAGCCGCTGCTGGAGCAAGCCGTCAGCAACCAGCTGATCAGCAGTTATACGCTGCCGACACCTTTGTGGCCGCGACCGGATTATCAGGCCGCCAATCGCGGAACGGCGGGCCTTTTGGTTGCGCAACGCGAAACTCTCCGCGCCGCCGCCCAAGCGCATGGCTTCAGCAGCAACTCGCTCGTGATGACCGATGCCATGCTCGACACCTGGCAAAGCGCCCTGTCGCAACCCGGTGTTTTTTGGCCCACGAACGAAATGAGCCGCTGGGTACTGGGAAAGGTCGCCGCCCATCCGCCGGGCGAATTCATCGCTGTGGGTTACATTTTTCCAACCACTAATTTCCCGGTCACCATCACGACCTTCGCCAGCCTGTCCAACGAACTGGCCAGCCACGATTTTATCCTGTCCGGATGGGAATTGCTCGGGTCCGCCATTTTTCAGCGAGTGCAACAAAATCTTTGGAAGGTTGTTTTGCCCATGGTGTTGCTGGTGCTGCTGTCTTTGCGGCTGGCGTTTCGACGGCCGTTGGAAATCCTGCTGAGTCTGGCAGTGCTCGGGCTGAGCGGGCTGTGCCTCCTGGCGGTAATGAGGCTGTCCGGCTGGTCTTGGAACTTGCTTAACTTGATGGCGCTGCCGCTCATGCTCGGTTCGGGCGTCGATTACAGCATCTTTATGCAACTGGCGTTGCGCCGGCAGGGCGGCGACATGGCGGCGGCGCATCGAGCCGTGGGCCGCGCCCTGTTGCTGTGCGGCGGTACTGCCATTGCTGGATTCGGGTCACTGGCTTTATCCACCAACGCCGGCATGGCGAGTCTCGGACAAGTTTGCGCCATCGGTATTGCCGGCAACATGCTCATCTCGGTTTATCTGCTGCCGCTTTGGTGGCGCGCCGGCGCCAGGCGCTTGGCCCGGCATTCCGCGCGGCCGGGTGACCAACCGCATAGCGCGGGCATCACCGCGCCTTCAACGCTCTATCGCTCCGGCTTGTGGCGTTTGGGACAAGGTTTGGCGCGCGGTTTGACTCCCAAAACCTGCGCCCGCATCTGCCGCGGCCTGGGCCGCGCTTATTGGAGGCTCGCGCCGCATCGACGTGAAATCGTGATTCAAAATCTCCTGCCGGCGGTGAACGGGGACCGGAGCGCGGCCGAAAAGAAGAGCCGCGAGCTCATTGAAAATTTTGCCATCAAGCTCGCCGACCTTTGGCGCTACGAAAGTGGTTTGCCCATTGAAGATCGTTTCGGTGAACTGACTGGCTGGGAACATTTTCTCGCCGCGCGGACAGAAAAGCGCGGCATCCTGTTGGTGACTCCGCATTTGGGGAATTGGGAATTCGGCGGTCCGCTGCTGACGCGGCGTGGGTTCAGTCTGCAAGTGATCACGCTGGCCGAGCCGGGTCAGGGTTTCACTGAGCTTCGCCAGGCGGCGCGCGCGCGGTGGGACATTGACACGCTGGTCATCGGCGAAGATCCGTTCGCTTTCGTCGAAGTCATCCGCCGCCTGGAAGCCGGCGCGACGGTTGCGCTGCTGGTGGATCGCCCGCCGGCCAGGAGCACGGTTACGGTCGAGTTGTTTGGGCGTCCGTTTACCGCCTCGATTGCCGCCGCGGAACTGGCGCGCGCGTCCGGCTGCATCTTGCTGCCGGTTTATCTCCCTTACGAGGGCGGCGGTTATGCCGCCCACATCCTGCCGCCAATCGCTTACGACCGTGCCACGCTGCGCAAGCGCGAAGCCCGCCAGCAACTGACCCAGGAAGTCATTCGCGCCTTCGAGGAACCGATTCGCAAGCATCTGGACCAGTGGTACCATTTCGTGCCGATCTGGCCCGACCACAGATAATGGAAGCGTTCGGTGTGAGACAGAGACAGAATCATGGCCGGACAGAATTGTGAGAAAGAGATCTTTCTGATCGTTAATACCAACAAGGCGCTGGAGCCAACGCGGAGAACGCGTTATTATTTGCCAATGAGCGATGGATTGTTTGACGCTGTCGGGCCGCGTGGCTCAGCTTATTAGGCCAAGCCCAAGTGCGAATATGAGTCAACTCTTTCGACTTCCCAATTCGGCCAGGCGAGATCCTTCAATTGATATATGGCTGCGACAGCACACGGGCGAATTGGGCGAAATTGCGAAGTATTGGTTTGAGGCCATGCGTCAGTGTGGGGACGACGTACGAGAGTGCTTGCACGATGGTCATCCGACGGCATGCGTCGCTGACGCGGCATTTGGATACGTCAATGCCTTTAAGGCTCACGTGAATGTCGGATTCTTTCGAGGCGCTGAGATTACCGACCCGAAAGGTATTTTGGAAGGTAGCGGCAAGTTTATGCGCCATGTGAAGCTTGGTCCCGGACGTAATTGCGATGCCGCGGCTCTCTCAAGGTTGGTCAGTGTTGCATACTCCGATATGAAGACCCGCGTGGAGGCGGAGTCGCGAAGCACAAGCTCCAGCCATTTGAACGGAAAAAAGGCCTGACACTTCGCTGCACGTATTCGGGCTTTTCAGCATTGCGGGCACAGACTCTTCCGGTTTAGTTTGCAGGAGAATGATTTGGTCCGCATCGCAGCATTTATCTGGGCTCGCTTTTCTGCTTAAAAAACCGCTCAAGTCATTTATACGGCCGGCGGTGGGAATTCAAGCCTTGGCGTTGCTCTTTTGCCTTTGTGCATCGGCGGGACTTTTTTCTCCGTGCGCTTCCGCCCAATCCACGGACGACGCCCTCCTCACCGGCTGGCTCAATGCGCAAACGAATATCCAGACCTGGGAAGCGGATTTCGTGCAGACGCGCACCCTGAAGTCATTAACCCAACCGCTCACGGCGACAGGGCACGTTTGGTTTGCCGCGCCGAACCGGTTCCGTTGGGAGATCACCAAGCCTTCCCATACCATCGCCGTGCGTCAGGCGACGCAGATGCTGGTCCTGTATCCGAAGTTGAAGTACGGCGAACGCTACGCGCTCGACAGTGACAAAGCCAAGGACTGGAAAGACACCCTGGCACTGCTCGACGCCGGCTTCCCCCGCAGCCGGGAACAGGTCGAATCGCGCTTCCGGATCTTGTCGCAATCCACCACTAACGGCCTGCACGAAATCACGCTCCAACCCAAAGCCGAAGCCGCCCGCCGCATCATGCCGCAAATCAAGATCGGGTTCGATGCCGCCAACTTCTCGCTTCGTTCCACCGAACTTCAGTTTGCCGACGGTTCGACGATGCAAAATGTCTTCACCAATGCGATATTGAATCCGAGGATTGAAGAATCGGTGTTCAACCCGGAGATCGGGCTGGATTGGAAGATGACCGAACCGTTTAAGGGCAAGTGATCCATTCATGACCATTCACGACATTGCAGCCCTCGCTCTGGCTTCGCTTCCGCATGGGCCGGAATTCCGGTTCCTGGACCGGTTGGTCAGCCTGGAACCCGGCCTCTCGGCCATCGGTGAATACACGGTGCGCGGTGACGAACCTTTTTTGCGCGGTCATTTCCCCGGCGAACCGCTCTTTCCGGGTGTGTTGCTGGTGGAAGCCGCCGCCCAACTCGCCGGCGTGATTGCCCAAAGCGATCCACAAATTCCGCCCATGCCCGGACTCAAACTGACGGCCTTGCGCTCAGTGAAGATTATGGGAACGGCCAGACCTGGCGAGGTCATCCGGCTTGAGGCGGTCATTGCCGGGCGCCTTGGCAATCTCATCCAGGCTCGCGCCTCGGCAACCGTTGCGACCCTTCCCGTCCTTCGCGCGGAACTAACGCTGAGTGGAACGACCGCCGCCGAGTGAGCCAAACGGACCTTCCGCCCGGGTTAAAGGCGCGGAAACACCAGAAAAGCTCCAAGCCTCAAGATGAAGATGGAAATCACTTGGTGTTTGGCTATTGGTGTTTTTCTGGAGCTTGGAGCTTGGAGCTTGGAGCTTGTTTTCCAAACGTTTCTTGTCGCTCCGCCAGGTATTTTTTTCTCCACTCCGCGCGGGAAATTTTCCCCCGTCCATTCGCTTCCAGAGAATTCACGAACAACCATTCGCGGGGGACCTGCCAGGCGGGGAGCTTTTCCAACAAAAAATGTTTCAGCGATTCGCTGCTGACCGTTGATCGGGTGGCGATGTAGGCGACGATGATTTCCGTTCGTTCCTTGTCCGTGCTCGGCGACCCAAAAACCAGGCATTCACGGACTCCGGGATGCAACGACAATACGCGCTCGATGGTTTCCGGCGCAATTTTGCGTCCGGCCACGTGAATTAAATCTCCCGCGCGTCCACGCAGGTAGACCGAGCCGTCGATCAGATCCGCCACATCGCTGGTGTGAAAGCAACCGCCGGCAAGGTTGGGCGTCGGTCTCGGCCAATAGGTTTGTCCGACCGCCCGGCTGCGCACTTGCAGGCAACCGTCCGGCCCGATCGACAATTTGACGTTGCGCATCGGCCTGCCGGCGCAGGCTGCATCGGTGCGGGGTGTTGCTGAAGAATCGTACGCAATGCCGCCGCATTCGCTGGACCCGTAAAAGTTGTGCAATTTAAGGCCGTGCGCCGCGAAGACGGGTTCTTCCAGCGCCAGGGACAAAGGAGCACCGGCAGAGATCGCCAGGCGCACGTTGTGGGGGATCGCGCGTGCCTCATGCCAAGTGCGCCAAAGCGCCGGCACTGCCGCCAGCGTCACTGCTTCGAAAGCCGCGGCCGCCAGACGGACGGCTTCCGGCAGCGGAGCGTCCACCAGCACGAGCGGAATCCCATGCAGCAACAACGGCAGAATCAAGTTGGAGAAACCGTACGAATGCGCGAATGAAATTACTCCCAGGTTCGGCCACTCCGGGCGGAGTCCCATTGTCTGGACGATGTTCTCCGCGTCCGCGGCCAGTTGGTCGCCGGTGAACGCGACGACGCGGGCGGCGGAAGTGGTGGCGGAAGTGATTTTAAGGTGCGCGCAACCGGAAGGCAGCCGTTCAAATTGGGGCGGAGTCTGACCCGGTTCCATCGGACAGGCAACTTGTCCACACCGCCACGCGCGCAGAAGCGTCAGGACGAAGTCCCGTCCCTGGGGAAAAGCAAACCGTCCCGTCGGCGTCCCTGCCTCTGCCCTGGCCGCCAGTTGGGCGAACGTGCAGCGGTCACCGTGAGCGGGATCATAAATGGCAATCTCGTCGCGATGTTCGTGTGCGATTTGACGCCAGCGTTCGTAAAGCGTTGTCACTTCTGTGATACCCGGTTACTTTAGCGCAAACGAATTGCATGGCGAATCCAAAATCGAATGCCGAGCCGGAACTCTGCGCTTCCTCCATCCCGTTGCCTGACTTTCTTTCACCGTGGTTCTTTTCAGCCTCATTCGGGTTCCTCATTTTTTTATTGTGCGGCTGCGCCTCGTCCCATGAAACCGCGGCTTCTAATCGCCGGCCATTCGATTTCCAGCACGACACCTTTGCTTTCGCCAACGACCTGGTCTGGGAATATCATTACGACGCGCACGGTAAATGGGTCAGCAATCCCCGGGAACCCAAGCCTGACTACACCCATCATTGCTTTGTTGTGGCCCGCTCCGCCAAGCAGTTCTTCGAGCACGCGCGGTTTGATCCGGCCCAACCCGTTGCTGACAGCACCACCTACCGACGCCTGATTCATCGCGTTTTGGCCAGCCGCGCCAGCACCGAACTCCCCGAGGATAAGAAAATAATTATTCCCGGCTACGCTGATTTGCGCGCGTTCAGCCAGGCGCAGGAAAAACTTCTCAAAGCCGAGTGCGGCAGCGCCTGGCAGAGTTATTTTCAGCGCGGCCATTGGCGAATCATCATGCCGTTCAGCCGCCATCACCAGGAGAAGATGGCCAACCGGCTCGCCGGAGAGATCCGCGCCAACCGCCCGCCGGTCGTCCACGTCATCTGTTTCCCCGGGCTTGCCATCAATCACGCGATCCTGCTCTTCGGGGTTGATGAGACCGCCGCCGAAATCAAATTCACGGTGTACGACCCAAACAATCCTGCCAAGCCGGTCTCTTTGATCTATCACCGCGATACCCGCGCGTTTGAATTCCCCGCCAACGATTATTTCTACGGCGGCCGGGTGAACATTTACGAAGTCTATCGCGGGCTGTTATATTGACTTCTTTCGATGGCACCCAGTCCGGAACTCCCGGGGTTTCCTGAAGAATGTCGTCCGTAGGTGGCATTGACAAATTTCCGCGCTAATCAACAAACACAAGCTCATTGGTGAGCAGCAGTACCTGTGCGTAGCGCTGCCAAGCGTCGAGGGATGGGCGCATCGCCCGGGCCGAATCCGCGAAATCATTCGAGGCGTTCCATTCCATCCGCTCGCCGGGGACGGTCGTGCCGTCGGCGAGAAATCGGATCACCGGCGACCAACTGAAGGAATCGTAGCCCTCGTTCTCGCGGCAGTCGGTGACGAAGTCGATTTGATCCCCTCGCTTGACTTGCACGCGATCGATGACGGTTTCTTCCTTGCTGTTGTGAACCAGCCATTGATGCAATTCGCCCAGTTGGCTTGAAACGATGCGACCGCGCACTCCATCGCCCTCGGGCGCGGGGTGGGCGAGGGTGCCGGTGATGGAAATGGTTCCGTCTCGCGGCGCAATCCAGCGGCGGATGGCGGCATGCTTTTGATCGTTGCCCGGATGTCCGCCAGCGCTATTGACGATGACCCAACCCAGTTTCGGATCCGGCAATTCTGGTCCGCCCTGAAAGTCGTTTCCCGCGGCATTGAAATACGGTAGCTTGTGAAAGGATTTTACGCGGTTCGCTTTTTCGTCGAATGAGCCATAGCCGAAAACCCAATTAGTGGCGGCGCCCAGTGCAGCCGGGGGCGGGGCGGCATGAGTAAATTCGCGCGCGAGGTTCATTTCCTCGGGCGTGGGCTCGCGTTGGAAGGCGAGTTGGTAAAGCAAACGGAGCCGTTGCTCATCGCTGGGAGCCGCCTTGAATTCCGGCCGGTCGATGAGGTTGCGCGCCTGCTCGATGACAAACGGGCTGTTCATGAGGAACAAGGCTTGTTGCGGGACCGTCGTGTAAAAGCGGCGCGGGCTGGTGTTGTCGGGGCTCGCCAAATCAAAAGCGCGAAACAACGCAGGCAGGTTCTGGCGATCGATGTAACCATAAACACTGCGGCGCGTGGAGAACGGCTCGGCGATGATATCGACGGCATGGCCGCCTTCGGTTAAATCCAGTTTACCGGCGACGGCGAGCAGCGTGTCGCGCATGGGTTCGAATTCGAGCCGCTGCCGGTTCATGCGCCAGAGCAACTGGTTGCCCGGATCGATCCGCGCGCCGGCGGCATTGTCGGCGCTGCCTTGCTGCCACGCGCTCGAAAGCAGCATCCAGCGATGCAGCTTCTTGATCGACCAGCCTTCGTCCATGAAACGCGCCGCCAAATAATCGAGCAGTTCCGGATGCGTGGGCGGATCGGAGCGCAGGCCGAAATCGCTGGGCGTGTTCACGAGCGGCGCGCCAAAATGATGAAGCCAAACGCGGTTGACGAGCACGCGCGCGGTCAGCGGATTGTCGCGGCTGGCGATGTCTTGCGCCAGTTCGAGGCGGCCACTGCCTTTCTGAAAGGGCTTGCGGCCGGGGCCGGCGAGAATTTCGAGAAACTGCCGCGGAACTTCAGGGCCGTGATTATCGGGGCTGCCGCGAACGAACACGTGGGCATTATTTGGCTGGGGCTTGTCCACCAGCGCCGTGGCGCGGGGCGGCGCCCCGGGGTGAGTCGCGTCGAGCTCATCAATCTTGCGTTTTAATTCGCGCAACTTCTGGCTCGTGGGCACGTCGAACAAACGATCGAATTCGTGGCGCGGCGGGTTGGCGGGTGAATCGCTGGCGTAAAGCACCTGCCGAATGGCTTCGGCATCGGACTCGGGGAGCGTTGAAGGCGCCGGGGAATTGGTGGCGGCGAGCAGGCTCTGCCAACGCTTGTCGATTTCGCCGAAAAGTTTGCCGTATCGTGCGGCGAGTTCCTTCAAGTCAACCGGAGGATCGTTGGTGAAAACTGTGGCGACCAATGAGTTGACCCGGAGGGGGCCATCTTTTTTGTCGCGGAACTTGAGCGCCAGTTCCCGGGCGCTGGCGCTGGCGGCAAAGTTGGTTTCGGGCAGGGCTGCGAAAGCAAACCAGGGAACGAAAATCGAATTCGAATTCTTGCTCCAGCCATCCAAACTGGACATCCACCGGCGGACGACGCCCGAATCAAGTTTCTGTTTGCGCGCGAAGGGATCGATCTTGGAATCGTCTTTGAGTTTCTGCGCTTCGCAGGCCGCCAATAAATAATCGCCCGCCCTTTGGCGCAATTCCTCGGCGGTTTCCTCCTCTTTCTTTGCCCGGAAAGCGCGGCGTTCCTCCACGCGCTTCGCGTGCTCCGCTTCATACTCCGCGAGGGCCTTGGCCTCCGGCTTGGTTCCGAGCAGCGGTTCTTCTTCAGGTTCCATCGAGCTGGCGAAGACGCCATACAGGGAATAGTAATCCTTCGTGGGGATGGGATCGTACTTGTGGTCGTGGCAGCGGGCGCAGGCGACGGTCAGGCCCATCATTCCGCGCGAGACGACGTCGATTCGGTCGTCGATGATGTCGTGGATGTTATTCACGAACCTGCGGCCGAGGGTCAGGTAGCCGAGCGCGGCCAATGGTCGCTTGTCCTCGCCGAGCGGCATGAGGTCCGCGGCGATCTGTTGCTCGACGAATTGATCGTACGGCAGATCCTCGTTAAAGGCGCGGATGACATAGTCGCGGTAGGTGTATGAATATGGATAATGCCGGTCCTCTTCGAAAACATATCCTTTGGTGTCCGCATAACGCGCCACATCGAGCCAATGCCGGCCCCAACGCTCGCCGTATTGCGGGGACGCCAGGAGCTGATCGACGACGTGCGCGAAAGCATCCGGGGATTTGTCGGCCAGAAAAGCACTGACGTCCTCCGGCTTTGGCGGCAACCCAATCAGGTCGAAATAGGCGCGCCGGATGAGCGTCCGTTTGTCCGCTTGCGGGGATGGCGTCAGCCCTTTGGCCTCCAGGCGCGCCAGGATGAAACTATCCACCGGCGTTTGCGTCCATCGCTTGTTCCGAACGGCAGGAATGGCCGGTTGCCGGACCGGTTGAAATGCCCAGTGAGCGCGGGCCTTTTCCCGAATGCTTTCCGCTCTCGTCATGCCCCCAGCCTGGCTGGTGCGCGGATCGGGAGCGCCCATCTTTACCCAGGCTTCAAGATCGGCGATTTGTTCGGGCGAAAGCTTCTTGCCCTTCGGCGGCATCTGCAAGCTGTCGTCCGTGTAACGGATGGCTTTGATCAAGAGGCTTTCATCCGGATGGCCGGGTTGGATCGCCGGGCCGGTGTCACCGCCCTTGAGCAAGCTGTCGCGGGTATCGAGCAACAAACCGCCTTTGACCTTCTCACTGGTCTGGCTGTGGCATTGATAGCACTTATCAGCAAGGACCGGCCGAATTTTTGTTTCAAAGAATTCAAGGCTGCCGGCATCCTCGGCTGCGCGCGCGTTTGCCGCCGCCAGGCTGATGGAAAGCGCCGCGCAAAAAAACTGCCCGTACTGGCGCAGTAGAATTGCCAATTTTGTTCTCAGGTCCGGGCGCACGATTCGGTGGATTTAGAATAGAATCCTCAGAAATGACGCGCAATGGGGATTATTTGTTCATTTGGTCAACCGGCGGGCCAGGCAATTCGTCTCGGCGCGGCATATTTTATTTTTCGAGGCCGGACTAACCCGGACCAAGCCGGACTAACCCGAATTTGGTTTAATTTTGGTTTAATTTGGTTGAATCGGTCCCTGGCACCCGTTCCCATCGGAAATTCGCAAGGCGCCGATGGCGGATGCGGTCCCAAGCGGAGTGCGCCCGGGAACAGGCGCACTCCGGTACAGGCAATTTCCACCCAGGAGTGAGGGTTTACCCCTGGCGCTCGCTCTCCTTGTTCTCTCTTCATAAATGCAGAAGGTATTTCGTACTTCCGCCACACCAGTCATCCTTACCGCGCGGACGTGGGATTGTCAACAGTTTTATTACGATATATTCAGCTTTGGGTGTGATTAAAAATGGGTGAGACGAGGGTGCAGAAATTAGTCCAGCGGGTCGGAAAATCAGGCTTGGGTGGTTCCCTGTTCGGTTGGATCTGCTCACGGACCATGAACGGTTCTATGATACACGCGTCATTAATGAATGCGCCTGAGGCTCGCGGCGGCGCGCACAGGAGTGCCCGCCCTACCACCGTGTCGGTAGGGCGGGCAGTCCTGTGCACGCCGTCCCCCGAAACGATTCAGGGCGTTCCGAATAGGTATAGTTGATCTTCAATGAACTACAAAACAGTTCATGGAAAGCACAGGCGACCGCCTGTCTCGCGCTGCGCTCTCGCACCTCCCATTTTTAGTCACACGCGCTACGGGTTGTCTCCTTTCCGGCCCGCTCGACTTTCGGGAACCTTGCGCTATGTTGATTTCTGACGCCTGCGGCGTTGCCGCCGGAGGAAGATGCAACGTTACAAACATACTTGCGATTTATGACTAAAACACATTTGAACGGCCCACCCACGCCGGAGGAGTTCCAGCGGCAGCTCGCGGAATTCATGCGGCAGCATTTGCAGAACTCGAATGCGGGCCCTGGCGCCTCAGCCAAACCGGATTTCGGCGTATCGGCGGAGTCGCCCGAAGCGGATTCCAAACCGGAATTCAAGTTCGATTACAAACCGCGCGATGTGAAAGCTTACCTCGACCGGTTCGTGATTCAGCAGGACGAGGCGAAGAAGGTGCTGAGCGTCGCCCTATGCGATCATTATCATCAGGTGCGCCTGGCGTTCGAAGGAAAGGAAACGCCGAATTATGCCAAGCAGAACATCATCCTGATTGGGCCGACCGGTGTGGGAAAGACCTATCTGATTCGCAGCATCGCCGAGTTGATCGGGGTGCCGTTTGTGAAGGGAGATGCCACCAAGTTTTCTGAGACGGGCTATGTCGGCGGCGACGTGGAGGATTTGGTGCGGGAATTGTACCGGCGGGCGGATGGAGACGTGGCGCGGGCGCAGTATGGGATCATCTACATTGACGAAATCGACAAGATTGCCGCGGCCAGCAACGCCAGTGGACGCGACGTGAGCGGGCGCGGGGTGCAGACGAATCTGTTGAAGCTGATGGAAGAGACGGAAGTGCCGGCGCGTTCGCCGCAGGACATCGCCGGCCAAATCCAGGCGATGATGGATTTGACCCAACGCGGGAAAAAGGGCGCGGGAACGATCAACACGCGGCACATTCTGTTCATTGTGAGCGGCGCTTTTGACGGCCTTGAGAAGCTGGTGCAACGCCGCTTGCACGAAGCGACCATCGGATTCGCTTCCCGCGATGCGGATGCCGGGCAAAAGCAGGCTTTGTTGCAGGCGGAGACGAAGGATTTCATTGATTTCGGGTTCGAACCGGAGTTCATCGGGCGGTTGCCGGTGCGCGTTGTTTGCCAGCCGCTGTCGGTGGACGATCTGTTCGCGATCTTGAAGACTTCGGAAGGCAGCATCATCCGGCAGTATGAGCAATCGTTCGCGGCGTACGGGATCGAGGTGCTGTTTCAGGACGATGGTTTGCGGCGCATCGCGGAACTGGCCGGCGAAGAACAGACCGGCGCGCGCGGGCTGATGACCATTTGCGAGCGGGTGTTCCGCGACCTCAAGTTCGAACTGCCTTCCACCCAGGTGAAACGGTTTGTGGTGACGCGCGAGTTGGTGGACAATCCGCCCGCCGAGTTGAAAAAGCTGCTGGTGGAACATCAGCAGGAGGAACGAAAGGTGGCGCGGCAAATCGTCCATGAATTTGCGCAACGCTTCCAGGAGAATCACGGCATGCGCATCCAGTTCACGGACCCGGCGGCGGATTTGCTGGTGACCCAGGCGCTGGAACACGGGCAATCCATCCGCGATTTCTGCGCGAGCCGTTTCAAGGATTATCAGTTCGGCTTGAAACTCATTTCACAAAACACCGGCCGCGAGGAATTTGTCATCAACGTGGATGCGGTGGACGCGCCGGACAAGGTGCTGAGTGATTGGGTGGTGGCGAGTTATCGGAAGGCGGAATAAAACACCAAATTCCAAACGCCAAGTTCCAGAAAAACACCAGTGGGAAAACTCCAATTACCGGGAGTGAGCCGTGACTCAACGCGGGGCGGGAATTTCCTCTGCTTTTCTAATTGCTAAAACAACGTTGGTTGCGGTTGCAATCCGGCGAGCGGCAGCGTAGGGCAGGGGACATCCTGAGCGGTCAATTCCACGGTGACGTGGTGGGCGCCGATTTTTTGGAGGCGCTGGCACATCACATCGCGCGCGAGTTGGGGCAGGTTGCATTCGCGGCTCAGGTGGCCGAGGTAGAGGTGGCGCAATTCGGCGGACATGATTTCCTGGGCGGCGTCGGCGGCGTCGGCATTCGATAAGTGGCCGTGTCGTCCGGCGATGCGCTGTTTGAGGCTCCAAGGGCGGCTGGATTCCTGGAGCATTTTCAGGTCGTGATTGCTTTCCAGGACCAGGACGTTGGCGGTGCGGACGCGTTGCAAAGCCAGCTTGGTAGCGTGGCCGAGATCCGTCAAAAATCCAATCTGGCCCTGGGGCGTCCTCAAGAGAAAACCCACCGGATCAGAGGCGTCATGCGGGATGCTGAAGGTATCGACGATGACGTCCCCGACTTCAAAGCTCGCGCCGGTGGCAAAGATGCGGCAATCAAACCGGGTTTCGAGTTGCCATTCGATTTGTTCCTTCGTATCCCGGTTGCAATAGATCGGCACGTTCAGCTTCGAGCAAAGCGTGGCAAGGCCGCTGATGTGGTCGGAGTGTTCGTGGGTGACCAGGACGCCGGAAAGCCCTTCCGGAGCGCGGCCAATGGTGGCGAGGCGCTGGCGGATTTGGCGCAGACTGAACCCGGCATCGATGAGGAGGCGCGCCTCATTGGTTTCGAGGTAAGCGCAGTTCCCGCTGGAGCCGCTGCCGAGGATGGTTAACTGGACCGGCACGCGTTTACCGTAGGGGCGGATTCACAGTGGGGCAATAGGAAAAAACCCGGGAACTCAATGACCAATCAATATTCCGTGGCCAAACCTCAACCCGAAAGCTTTCGGCCTTGAATATTGAATTTTAAGCATTCTTTGGTCATTGGGGCATTATTTCATCGGGTTCGCTTTTAAGGGATCGGAGGGCCTTGGCCAAGCCAGCGGGCTTGGAGGAACATCTGGATATGCCCGGGTTGTGAGCAAAAATCAGACCAATTCTTTGCTTGAGCTATTTAATCCATCATCTAAGATTAGGGGGCATGGCTCAAGGCTTACAATTAGCGCAGCGCCTGACGCAATCGTTGGTGCTGTCGCCTCAGATGCAGCAATCCCTGGCGTTGCTGCAAGCGCCGACTTTGGAACTCAAGGCGCTGGTGGAACAGGAAATGCAACAAAACCCGGTGTTGGAGGAAGCTGCGGCACCGGAGGCGG
This sequence comes from Verrucomicrobiota bacterium, assembly GCA_021325145.1. Lineage (GTDB taxonomy): Bacteria > Verrucomicrobiota > Verrucomicrobiia > Limisphaerales > Pedosphaeraceae > JAJPHR01. The sequence goes on from JAJPHR010000110.1 coordinate 127,432, forward strand.
ACCAGGAACAGTCCGAGCGGTCCAAGGGGGAGGACGACGAACCCACGGAAGCTCCGGACCCTGCCGAACCCCCGGCGGATGTGACCTTCGACCCCGCCACGGAAAAGCCCAACGGCGAGCCGGCGGACGATTTTCTGGCGGAATTCGAGCGGTTGGCCCAGCTTGACCAGGAATGGCGCGACCATTTCGCCCAGACCAACATCCCCATGCGGCAATCCGCCGAGGAGGAGGAAAAGCGCCAGTTCATGTTCGATTCGCTGGTCGCGCCGACTTCATTGCAGGAGATTTTGCTCGAACAAGTGCGCGAGTCCGCCCTCGCGGAGGAACAGCGGCCCATCGCCGAGATGTTGATCGGCAACATCGACGACCACGGCTATCTCAAGGCGAACATCGACGAACTGGCCTTTTCGACGAACATCCCGGCGGAAAAAATCCAGGCGGTCCTCCAGGTAATCCAGTCTTTCGATCCGCCTGGCGTGGGTGCGCGTGACCTGCAGGAATGCCTGTTGCGGCAACTGGAACGCGCCGGTGAGCAGGAATCCATCGAATACCGCATTATCAAGGATTACATGGAAGCGCTGGGCAAACGGCGCATCCCGGAAATTGCCCGCGGATTGGACCTGAGCGTGGACGAGGTCCAGGACGCCATCGGCCGGATCAGCCGGTTGGAGCCGCGCCCGGGCCGGGCTTTCGTGGCGGACAACAACCAATACATCCTGCCCGAGGTCTTCGTGCAGAGGGTTGGCGATGATTTCGCGGTCACAACCAACAACGAGCAGATCCCCCACCTGCGCATCAGCAATACCTACAAGGACTTGATGGCGCAATCGGGCAATTCCGCCGAGGTGCTCAATTACATTCGTGAGAAGATCCGCGCCGGGAAGTTCCTGATCAAGAGTTTGCACCAGCGGCAGCAGACGATTTTGAGCATCGGCCAGGAGATTGTGAAGCGGCAGCGCGAGTTCATGGAAAAAGGCGTCGCGTTCCTGAAGCCGTTGACCATGGTGCAGGTGGCGGAAGTGGTGGGCGTGCATGAAACGACGGTCAGCCGGGCGGTTTCCGGCAAGTACATGCAAACGCCGCAGGGCATCTTTGAAATGAAGTATTTCTTCACGGCTGGCATACAAACTGCGACCGGTGAAGGCATGTCAAATACCAGTGTAAAAGACATGATCGCCGACATGTTCCGCAAGGAAGACCCCACCAAACCGCTGTCCGACCAGGAAATCGTCAAAATGCTCCAGGAAAAGGGCATCGTCATCGCGCGGCGAACAGTGGCCAAGTACCGCAGCGAACTGAACATTTTGCCGTCGAATTTGCGGAAGGTGTATTGAGCTGCGGGCAATGTTGGTGTGAGCCGCGGCACGCAGGCATTGAGCCCCGGCTTCATGTCGATGGGGCTGTCGCAACATCGAAAGCATTTTAAAGTTTAGGAAAACATCCTGTCTGCGTGCGCTCTTTCCGCCTAATGGCCGGACTCCATACCAAAAGAAACACTCGCGCTATAGGGCTGCTTGCAAACCCTGCATTTCAAATCGTCCGCGGATTTCCGAAAGTGGCTTGAGAAAAACCATGCCACGTCCGACGGAATCTGGCTGCGGATTTTCAAAAAGGGTTCGAACGAGAAATCCGTGACCTATGCCGAGGCGCTGGACCAGGCGCTTTGCTTCGGGTGGATTGACGGCCTGAGAAGACCCGGTGATGAATTGTCCTTTCTCCAGAGATTTACCCCGAGACGTCCCAAGAGCGGGTGGTCAAAGATTAATACCCAGCATGCCGAACGCCTCATCAAGGCCGGGTTGGTGGCTCCGTCCGGATTAAAAGCGATCGAGGCGGCCAAGGCGGATGGGCGATGGGAAGCAGCTTATAGTTCGCCGCGGGATGCCCAACCGCCGGAGGACTTTCTGAAGGAGTTGGATAAGAATAAGAAGGCGAAAGCGTTTTTCGAGTCGTTGAATCGGGGCAATGTGTATGCAATTGTCTATCGCTTGCAAACGGCCAAGAAACCGGAGACCCGCGACAGGCGAATGAAGCTGATTTTGGAGATGATGAAAGAAGGCAAGCGATTGCACCCCTAGCCCGCGCGGAAAACAAGAAGACTTTCCATGCCTGACGATCCACACAACCTGCTTTACCGGGCCCTTGAATCGGATGATATATCCTCTGTCGAGGCGGTAGTTCGCGAGCACCCGAAACTTCTGAATCCCGCCAATGCCCGCCCTCCAGTCACCGCCGCGCACAGTGTCGCGATGGCGGAGCGCCTGCTGTCACTTGGCGCGGAAGTGGAAGCCGTCGGCAAGTGGTGGGCCAGCGGTTTTGGCACGCGCAAAGTCGAACCCGCCGTCGCAGAATTTCTGGTGGGCAGTGGCGCCAGCCTCACCGTACATGCTGCCGCTGGCCTTGGGCTGGTGGACCGGTTGGTGGAAATGCTGGACGCTGATCTGTCTTTAATCGACGCGAAAGGCGGCGATGGTTGCACGCCGCTGCATTTCTCGCGCGATTCTGCCACGGCTGGCCTGCTTCTGGCGCGCGGCGCCCGAGTGGACGCCCGCGACGAAGACCACGAATCGACGCCTGCGCAATGGCTGATTGGTGACGCTCCCGAAGTGTCGCGATTGTTACTGGAGCACGGGGCCACTCCCGACATCTTCCTCGCCGCGGCGCTGGGCGACCGCGCGCTGGCGGAAAAACTCATCGCTGCGGACCGAGGCTGTCTTGCTCATCGCATCGGCAAAGGGCCGGAGTTCCCGCCAATCGGTTACAAACGTCGCGGCGGGACCATTTATCAATGGACGCTGGCGTTCAACAGCTACCCGCATCAGGTCGCGCTGCTGAAGGGACACCGGGCGCTGTTCGAATACCTGTTCGAGAACAGCGATACGACGACACGCTTTCTGGTGTCCTGCGTTCTGGCCCACCGCGGCGAAGCAGAAGCGATAGCCGCCCGGAACCCCGGTTTGGTTGCGTCTCTCTCCAGCGTGGATTTGGAACTGCTGGCGCGATATTGCTGGGAGACCAACCTGAACTATGATGCCGTGAAACTGATGCTCGACCTCGGTTTCCCCTTAACGCACCCGGAAACGAGCCACGGCTACACGCCGCTTCACAACGCGGCGTGGGCTGGGGCAGCGGATCTCGTGGAACTACTGCTGCAGCGCGGGCACCCGGTTGACATCGTCGATCCGGGTTACCAATCGACGCCTCTGGGGTACGCGATGCATGATTGCCTGGTTGAGAAACGGCATCCGGAAGGCGAGTTCGCGCGCGTTTTTCAATTACTCCTTGACGCCGGGAGTCCATGGAATGCGTTGTGTTATCCGACCGGAGACGCGGGCATCGACGAAGTTCTCCGGGCAAGGCTGCACCTGAAATTCGAAGGCGCGGCGTTGTTGGGCGATGAAGCCGCGGTGTTTCGCTTGTTGGGTGAGAATCTGAGTGCCGAAGATTTGACGAAGGCATTGGCCGGCGCAGCCAAGGGAGGGCACGCCGCACTATGCCGTCGTTTGATCGAAGCCGGCGCGCTGGTGAACAAAGCGGTCGGCGGCGACGAGAACACGCCGTTGGCATACGCGCTCAAGTCCGGCTCGTCGGAGACCATTGAAATACTGAAGCGGTACGGCGCGTGAGAGAGCGCAGCATGCGATTCAGTTGTCGGCCACCGGTTTTGCAATATCATCGACTTCGGTGGCCTAAAGACGATTTGCCATGGCTAAAATGCAGTATGAAATTTCCACCGAGCGCAGCCGATTGGACGTTGCGCTCATCCATGATTTCCTACGCTCGTCGTATTGGGCGAAGGACATTCCGCAAAAGGTCGTGAAAAAGTGCATCGAAAATTCGCTGTGTTTTGGCGCGTTTCAAGAGGCGCGGCAGGTGGGGTTTGCGAGGGTGATCACGGATTATGCAACGTTCGCTTATCTGGCGGATGTGTTCGTGGTGCCGGAGCATCGCGGGCGCGGTGTTTCGAAACTGCTGGTGAATGCGATCCTGAAGCATCCGGAGTTGCAGGGATTGCGGCGGATTCTGTTGGCGACGCAGGATGCCCATGGGCTGTATGCGCAGTTTGGGTTCAAGCCGGTGGCGCATCCGGAGTGGTTTATGACCATCCATGATCCGAAGGTTTATCAGAAAGGATGTTTGACCACGGATGAACCGGAGGGACACGGATAACGGGCCAAAGGCCCAATTCATACCAGTCTGGGCCATCGGTCCAGGTCGCGGGCACAACAGACCTGAGCGCCAAAGGCGCGATTCATCGGCACAAGGTTGCGTGGTATGCAATAGTCGAGGGCGTTCGGGAAATGCGCTATAGGCCGGGCATACAGCCCTTGGCGCGTGCGCGAACGGTACCTGGGCCGCTGGCCCAGGCTGGTATGAAGCCGCGCCGTTGGCGCTGTGATTTTGGAACTTAACCGAAGCGTCGCCGGTCCGGCCATTTTTCACTTGTGTTGTTTTGGTGCGAGCAGCACTTTGAACTACATGAATCGGCCAGGCATGAAGATGAGCCACGGGCTTCGGGTCGTTGGTGCCATTCTTGGCATCTGCATAGCTATTGGTGCAATTCGGATGTTTTATCCAGTTTGGAATCTTAGCCAGCCGCCAGTTTCACAGAGGAGGCTGGACAGGCTCACCTCACAGTTGGATACAAATGCTGTCCAACATCTGCTTGGCACCCCGCAGAACATTGAAAAATTTACGGATGCGCACGGATCTGAATGCTTCGAATGGACGTATTACCGTCCGAATGGCTGGCGCTTTGTCACATTGACCTTTAGCCCGGATGGGCATTTTGACAGATATATCACTGATTGATTGATGAGACACACCTGCCGATGAATTACTTCACAATCGTGCCATGAACAAAATTCCACTAACAGAAAATGCGCTGATAATCCGGACGGATTTCTCAGATCAACGGGCCTGGGAGAAACTCAAGGCGGTGGTGAGCGAGCCGGAAGAGCCGTTCCTTTTCAACATGGAGCTTCTGGATGAGCGCGAGTATGGCGGAGCGACGGTGGAGCAGTTGATGGGAGCGCTGCCGGAAGATTATCCGCACGTGTTCATGGTGGTCGCCGATAAGGCTGCGATGGCGGGGCCGGATTATCCGCTGCTGGTGGTTGATTTGGGGGAAGAACGTGGCCGCGAATTCCGCGCCGTGGCCGCACAGGCGCCCTCGATCGACAACAATCTTTCCATCGGAAACATGGGTTTTGAGGAGTTCGCGAATTTAGTCGATGAGAGCGGGGTGTTTCGAGGGATTCCGGGGATGTGACGTGGTATGCGAGGGCTTAATGATGGCGCGTCACAGCAATAAATTGCGAACAGTTTGTCGTTCCGCTTGATAACACGCGCAACATGGGGGCCGATTCAGTTTACTTTTATTATGGTGTAAGGCGGACGATTGTTCCGGACGACGAGGACCAGATCCGCCAGTTGGAGGATGATAGCCATCCGATTTACAATCTGGCGTTCGACCATAAGCTACACGTGGCTTGGGGCTGTCTCACAGATGGCGCTGACTACTTCATGCTGATTGGGCATGAGATTGGACGTTTTGGAGTGGAAGGCATCCACGAGCAAAGTATCAACGAGGCGCACTTCTCCGAAATCATTGAGAAAACCAAGGAGAGACTCAAAGCCGCTGGAATTGTTGAATCGCCCGCATTTTATGTGCAACTTCAGGCTCAGTACTGAGTGTAAGTTACCTGATATGACCTTGGAGATCCTCTTTCGCCCCTCCGGGGCTTTGAGCTTTATACCCGTCACCCAGCGATAAATCGCTGGGCTATTATCGGGTGTCCCTCCGGGACAAAGCCATGGTCAAAGGGAGTCGTTTTGATGGTAAATGCAATCTTCCGCCGGGCCGCCCATGCTTTCCATGAACTGTTTTGTAACTTATTGAACATCAACCATACCTACTCGGAACGCCCTAAATCGTTTCGGGGGGCGGCGTGCAGAGGACTGCCCGCCCTACCACCTTGTGCCGATAGGGCGCGCACTCCTGTGCGCGCCGCCGCGGGCCCCAGGCGCATTCATTAATGACGCGTGTATAATCGAACCGTTCAGGGTCCGTGAGCAGGTCCAACGGAACAGGGAATTACCCCTGGCTTTCCGCGCAACGCAGCGTGAGGTGGACGATCTCCGCGGGGGCGTTGATGCGGATGGGGAACCAGTTGCCGACGCCGTTAGAGACGATCATTTGGCTGCGGTTGCGCTGGTAAAGGCCGGACCAGTAGCGGAAGAAAGCGGGACCTACGCCGTGATGGCTGTCGAGCATCAATTGCCCGCCGTGGGTGTGGCCGGCGAGGGTCAGGGGCAGGTCGGCGTCTGCGGCGGCGTCGAAGGCGTGGGGATGGTGCGCGAGCAAAATGGGGAAAGCGTCGGGTTGGCGTTGCTTCAGCAGTTGGCGCAACTGAAGGGTGGTGACGCGGTCGCGTTCATGGGGATTGCCGATGAACCAACTCAGGCCGAAGAGTTGAACGGGATGGCCGCGAACGGTGGCCGTGGCCGAGTCGTCCAACAAAAAAGGCACGCCGGCGGCCTTGACGCGCCGCTGGAATTCTCCGGCGTCGTCGAGCAAATCATGGTTGCCTTCGATCATCCAGAGGCCGGAACGACCTTCCATGGCCTTGGCGAGGGCGAGTCCTTCGGAGAGATCGGCGAGTTCGTAGTTGATGAGGTCGCCGGTCATGAGGACGAGATCGGGGCGGAGGGAGTTGGTGAGGTTGACCATTTCGCGCAAGACCCGGCTGCTCGTCACCCGGCCCACATGGATATCGCTCACGTGCGCGATGGTCATGCCGTCAAGCGCCCGGGGCAGTGTCGGAATAGAAAGAGTGAAGCGACGCACGCGAAGGTTGTTGAGTTGCGCCAGCGCCACGGAAGTGGAACCGATGGTGAACAAAGGCGGAGCGAGCGCGGCGCAAGCGCCGAGGAATTCGCGGCGGGTGAGGGAGTTGGGGCGGGTGGGCGCGACAATGGGCAGCCCAGGGAGCGGCGGTCGGATGACGGAGCGTGGATCGTCCGCAGTGAGTTGCCTGTGATCTTCCGCCGGGCCGGTGGTCCGACGGGGACGGGCGGGTCGCCCGTGCCACCCATAGGCTTGAAATATCCGGGCCAATGATCGAACGAGCCATTTGCAAGCACGCACGCTCACAAGCAGCAGGATGATGCTCAAGCTAAAGCCAAACCCGAAAAAGTGCCACAGGATGACTCCGGTGAGGACGGCTTTGGGCGTGTAGGGGGTCCAGTCCAGTTCGCACATGAGCGAGAGCAGGGCGGCCATTTGCGCGGCCAGAAAAACGCCGGAGAGGACGCGCCAGAGCCGGCGTTTGGTGAGCCGTCGGACGGCCACAAACCATGCCGCATCCATGGCGAGCATGGAGAAGTTGAGCACCAAATGGAACCAAAACCAAAACACGGCCCTAACATATTCGGGACTCCGTTGTGCGCAATGGAAATAAGGACAGGGGGGAGCCCGGGGTCCAAGGTCCAAAGTCGGAAGGCGAGGCGCTAAATCCACCCGAATGGGCTCAAGAGAAGCATGAAGTGGGGACGAGGACACCACCTGTGTTTTCCCGGCTTGCATTGGGGCAGGGTGGTTTGATACGCTGCCAGCGACCCTTAAGAAGCGGTTGGCGCGAATTAATGACGCACAGCATCGGCCAACCCGGGTGAGACTTTGGACCGGTTTCCCCACATTGACGCAATACAACTATGAATCCATCCGAACAGATCAATCAACTCCGGGCCGGCGTGATCGGCACCGGCTTCATCGGCCCCGTACACATCGAAGCCCTTCGCCGGCTGGGCGTGCAGGTGGTGGCGCTCTGCGACGTGCCGAGCATCGTGCAATCGATGGCCGCCAAGCATGGCATCCCGCAAACGTTCACTGACTATAAGACGATGCTGCAGTCGCCGGACGTGGACGTGGTGCATATCGCCGCGCCGAACCGTTTTCACAGCGAGATGTCCGTCGCCGCGTTGAAGGCGGGCAAGCATTGCATTTGCGAGAAGCCGCTGGCGATGGACACGCGGGAGACGGCGCAGATCGTCAAGCTGGCGAAGTCGAGCGGGACGGTGTTCGCGGTGAATTATAACGTGCGGTTTTATCCGGCGGTGCTGGCGTTGCGGAAAATGGTGGCGCGCGGCGACCTGGGCCAGATCATTCACGTGAACGGAACGTATTTCCAAGACTGGCTGTTCAAGGAGACCGATTACAACTGGCGTCTGCTGCCCCAGGAAGGCGGCAAACTCCGCGCGGTGGCGGACATCGGGACGCACTGGATGGACACGGCGTCGTTCATTCTTGGCGCGAAGATCAAGTCCGTGTTCGCGGAACTTGATACGTTCCACAAAACGCGCAAGCGCCCGCTGGGCGAGGTGCAGACGTACGCGAAGGCGGATGCGTCGATGAAGTACGCGACCTACAAGGTGGAGACGGAGGATTTCGCGAGCCTGTTGCTGCGGTTCGACAACGGGACGTTCGGCAACCTGGCGGTGTCGCAGGTGGCGGCGGGGCGGAAGAATTGCATTCGGCTGGAAGTGTATGGCTCGAAGAAGTCGGCGGCGTGGTGCTCGGAGGAACCGGAGACGCTGCGGTTCGGCAATCGCGATGGCGCGAACGAAGTCGCCGTGCGGGGAACGCCGGCATTTGGCGATGGGCCGGCGGGTTACGTGGATTACCCGGCAGGACACGTCGAAGGTTTTCCGGATACCTTCAAGATGCACTTTCGCTCGGTGTATGGACGCATTGTCAGCGGCGGCAAAGGCGAGCGCTTGCACGCGACGGCTGAGGATGGGCACCAGGAAGTGGCAGTGTGCGAGGCTATTATGCGGAGCAATGCGAAGAAAGGGTGGGTCAAGGTGTAGTTCTGAGGCGGAAGCGCGGGCAGGTTTGACTGGCCAGAAACGCGTTGTTAGACCGGGGCATAACACTCGCGCCCCATTCACCACAATTCCGGCGTTGCTTTTCGCCGGGATTGAGACATCTTGATTTTGGAAGAAACGATTACGCTATTTATTACTTTATGAGCGCTATTGCCGAAACTGAAAAAACCGGGGCCGCTGCCAAGCTCAGCCAATTGGACCAACTCAAGCAGTTCACGAAAGTCGTTGCCGACACGGGCGATTTCGGAACCTTGAAGGAGTTTGCGCCACAGGACGCCACGACCAATCCGTCACTGATCCTCAAGGCGGCCCAGATGCCCGCCTACAAGAGCATTGTCGAGAAGGCGATCGCGGATAATTGCAAGGCGAACGCGAGCGGCAAGGCCCTCCTGAGCCTCATCATGGACGATTTGCTGGTGGATTTCGGCACGGAGATTTTGAAGATCGTGCCGGGGCGGGTTTCCACGGAGACGGATGCGAACCTGTCGTTCGATGTGGACGGGTTGGTGGCCAAAGGGCGGCGGTTTATTTCGCTTTACGAGCAGCGGGGCATCGGGCGCGAGAGGATTTTGGTCAAGATCGCGACGACCTGGGAAGGCACGCGCGCGGCGCAGGTGTTGCAGAAGGAAGGGATCAACTGCAACATGACGCTGCTGTTCTCGCTGGTGCAAGCAGTGGCTTGCGCGGAAGTCGGGGCGAAATTGATCTCGCCGTTCGTTGGGCGCATCCTGGATTGGTACAAGGCCAAGACGGGCAAGGATTTTGCGCCGGCGGAAGATCCCGGCGTGAAATCGGTGCGGGAGATTTACGCGTATTACAAGAAGTACGGCCACGCCACGGAAGTCATGGGCGCCAGCTTCCGGAACGCAGGTGAAATTTTGGAATTGGCCGGTTGCGACGCATTGACCATCAGTCCGAATTTGCTCGCTGAATTGAAGCAGAGCACGGCGCCGGTTCCGCGCAAGCTCAGTCCGGAAATGGCGAAGTCGATCGACATCCCGCGAATGGAAATCAACGAGAAGAAGTTCCGCTGGCTGCTGAACGAGGACGCGATGGCGACGGAAAAAACCGCCGAAGGCATCCGCACTTTTGCGGCGGACGCACTCAAGCTGGAGAAATATATCGCCGAGCGCTTGTAGCCCGGAGGGGCCAGATCCAAGGTCCAAAGCCCTGGAACGGAGCTGGGCGGTCTTGAGTGTTTGCACGGGCCGCCATGGTCAAAATGCCGCAATCCAAATGGAGCCGTAGAATCATGCGTGTGCTGACAATTCTGGCGGCGGTCTATTTCGGGCTGATGCTGCTGGTGTTTCTGGCGCAGCGCAGCATGTTGTATCATCCGGCAAAAGCGCCGCTGGAAACCTTGACGAAATTGGCGCAGAACTTCGGATTTCAACCCTGGCAAAATTCGGCTGGTGATTTTATCGGCTGGAAGCAACTGGTTCAGACCAATGGCCCGCGTAACCGCGTTCTGATCGTGCACGGCAACGCCGGTTCGGCGATCGATCGTGTGGATTATGCGGAAGGGGTGAAACGGGTCATGCCGTGCGACGTGTATATCCTGGAATATCCGGGATACGGGGCAAGGCCGGGAGCACCGAGCGAGAAAAGTTTGCTTGCCGCCGCGGACGAGGCCATGGCGCTCATTGAGAAGGACGGTCCGATTTATCTGATCGGTGAATCGCTGGGCACGGGCGTGGCGTCGTATTTGGCGGGAACGCATCCCAAATCGGTTGCCGCGCTGCTGCTGATGGCGCCCTATCACAACCTGACCGAGGTGGCCCAAAATCACATGCCGATTTTTCCGGTGCGCTGGCTGTTGCAGGATAAATTTCCTTCGGCGCAGTATCTTCGCGCGTATCACGGACCCGTGGCGGTGGTGCTGGCAGGCCAGGATGAAGTGATTCCCAAGCGGTTTGGGCGGCATCTCTATGACGATTACAATGGGCCGAAAAAACTCTGGGAAATCGACGGAGCCTACCACAACGATCTTCCTGAGCAATCGCCCGAGTGGTGGCAGGAATTAGTCGCGTTCTGGAAAGCGGGCGGAGTCGTGAACGGTTCGACCAATCGCGAAGAGGCAAGAAAGCCCTGAAGTTTTTCTGCGGCATGGGGCGCTTTTCCCCGGAGTGCGCCCGTCCCCAGGCGGAGCCGCATTCAGACGACCGGCAGCGTTGGCCTTGTTCCCTACACAGCGTAATCAATAAGTGCGCCCTGGGCACACGGGCGGCGCGCACAGGAGTGCGCGCCCTACCTTGGCCGGGTGGCGAGGCATTCATTCAATCCGTCCATTGCCCTCATCGAAATACTTCACGCCGTTGACTTCGGTGAACATGAGATACTGACGCCAAACTTTTCCATCCAGTTTCCGCGAGGCTTCCAAACGTTGCGGTTCGTAGGACTTGAGCTTGGGAGCTTTCATATCGAGAGCCTCGCTGAGAACGCGGCCGTCCATGGGCTTGGGCGGTTTGACTCCGAGAATCCAGAGCACAGTCGGCGCGACATCGGTGTTGCCGGTGGGCAGATGATCCACGATGCCTTTGCGAAAATCCGGACCGGCGGCGAGCAGCGTGTTGTGCATGTCATAATGCGAGAGACTGACGTGCATGCCCAGTTCGCCGTAATCGTAAACGCCGGAAGCGACCATGCCCGGAACTCCGTTCGTGTTCTTGTCAGGACTCCAAGCCATGGACAGGACAATGTCCGGCGCGTCCGGTGAATCAAGCTTGCCCTGGGACAGCGTGAAAGTGCCTTCCATCGGCTCGCGGGTGAAGACTACACCCGAGTAATCCTGGCGTTGCAGAAACTCCACCAGGCGGCGGGTTGTTTCAGCGTCGTGGTCGCCCACATAAAACAGGCATCCGCCGCCATTGCTGACCACAACGATGCGGCCCTTGCCGGGTTTCGGACCCAGAATGGCCACCACGCCGAACCCGGCTTTCCGCAATGATTCCGCCAAGTCCACTCGCCGCGAAATAGTGGAAAACCCATGGTCGGAAACCAGCAGGATGTCGGTGTCCTGCAAGATGTCTTTCGCCTGGAGCGCCGCCAAGACTCGCCCGAGGTTATCATCCGCGTTCTTGAGCGCTGTCAGAGCTTCCGGTGATCCCAATCCGAATTTGTGTTGTGCGGAATCGGGTTCGTTCATCCAAAGCAGCGTGAAAGCGGGCACATCGCCGCGCCAGAGCCGCTCAATCAAGGCCTGAGTCGTCCAATCGTTGCGCGTGGGGGTGGCGTGCTCCGCCGGAAATGCGCCCTGGCGGTTGGTGAGTTCCTGCGCGACGTCCTCCGGCAAACTGTTGCCGGCGAACAGAGTGATGTTTTGCGCGCCAACCGGACGGGCGGCACGGTCATGCAACAACCCGATGCCCTTCGCCCCGGCCACCACGGTACGCAATCCCGCGTGTTGCAAAATCTCGGCCGTGGTCGGCGCGGCGATATAATGGCCGCCACTGACTTCATCGCCTTTGCGGGCCCATTCCAGACCTTCCATGTGGAGAATCGTCTTCGGATCGATCTGCGGGCGATATTCCTTGTTGGCGATGATGGTGCTGTGCTCGGGATAGCAGCCGGTGGCAATCGCGGTGCCGTTGACTTCCGTGGCGCTCAAATACACCGGGTGATGATTGGCGAATGTTACACCCCCACTGGCCATGCGCCAGGCGTTTGGCGTCAGTTCGGGCGTGATGAAGTCCGGACGCATGCCGTCCCATACTACGACGATGACATGATGGGCTTTGCCCGCGGCCTCGGCCACACAAGCAACACAGGTGAACAGGAAGAGGCAGCCAGCCAGGACGAACATGTGCTTTCTCATAAAATGTGACGAAACTGTGGCGATAGGGAACATCCGAGGCAACGGTTTTTTCGGTGACGTTTGAGTGACGATGGGAAGAATTGTTCCTGCAAAGGGTGAATTCAGATCCACCCAACTGGTAGCAGCCGACGCAAGGAGGCTTTAACTCTTCCAGAAATCAGTCAGAGCCTCCTTGCGTCGGCCGCCACGCTTTTGAATGTGCATCGGCGTTTTTATCACGCTGGACGCGCGGCTTCCAAATCTTCCAGCTTCCGGGCGGCGGCTTCCCATTCGGGCGTGATTTCAGCCAGGCGATCCTGGGCGTAAATGAGTTCGCGGTTAATTTCCATGGCGCGGCCAGGTTGCTGGTAGGTGTCAGGTTTTTCGAGTTCGGCGGCCAGTTCCTTTTGCTTCAGTTCGAGCCCGGCGATTTCCGTTTCGAGGGACTTTACAAGCTGTTGCTGTTCCTTTCGCGCCCGGGACAACGCCTGGCGTTGCTCGGCTTCCAAACGCTTTTGCTCCTTGGATTTTACGCTCGCCCGTTCGGCCGGTTCCGGACGGGGCGCTTCGGCTTTTGCGCCCGCCGTCAGGGCGGCGCGCTCGGAGGTCGCGGCGGTTTTGTCCAGGTAATACTGGTAATCGCCCGCGTAATGGGTGAGTTGGCCGGCATTGACGTGCACCACATGGTTTGCCAGCGCCCGGATGAAATAGACGTCGTGGCTGATAAAGATGAGAGTGCCGGCGAATTGCTTGAGCGCGCCCACGAGGGCGTCGATGCTGGGGATGTCGAGGTGCGTGGTGGGCTCGTCCATGAGCAAAAGGTTGGGCGGATCCAGCAACAATTTCACCAGCGCAAGCCGGCTTTTCTCGCCGCCGCTCAGCACGCTCACGCGTTTGAAAACGTCGTCACCGCGGAACAGAAAGCAACCCAGCACCGTGCGGACAAATTGTTCGGTGACGCGTTGGGGCGTTTCCAACGCTTCTTCAAGGACGCTCCGCCCGGCTTGCAGCATTTCGACGCGATATTGGGAATAGTACCCGGCCTTGGCTTTGTGGCCGAGCTCGCGCTCGCCGCCCTGCACCGGCAGGACGCCCGCGAGCAGCTTGAGCAGCGTGGATTTCCCCGCGCCATTGGGGCCGACAAGCACGGTGCGCTGGCCGCGTTCCGCTTGAAAATCAAGGCTGCGATAGACCACATTTTCGCCGTAGGCGTGACGAACGCCCTTGAGCGTGATCACCTTCAAGCCACTGCGCTGCGGTTGGGGGAAACTGAAGTTGATCTTCTTCTCGTCATTGACGGGCGCCTCGATTTTTTCCATCCGCTCGATCTGCTTGAGCTTGCTCTGGGCCTGGGCGGCCTTCGTGTTCTTGGCGCGGAAACGGTCCACGAATTCCATCAAGTGCGCGATTTCGCGCTGCTGGTTCTTGTAGGCGGCCGCCAACTGTTCCTCGTGCGCGGCCCGCTGGGTGAGGTAGTCCTCGTAATTCCCGCGATATCGGATGAGTTGGGATTGGCGGATTTCCACGATGCTGCCGACAAGCTGGTTCAGAAACTCGCGATCATGGGAGATCATCAGGATCGCGCCGGGGTATTGCTTGAGGTAATCCTGGAACCAGAGCAACGCCTCAAGGTCGAGATGGTTCGTCGGCTCGTCGAGCATCAGCAAATCGGGTTCCTGCACGAGCAAACGCCCCAGATGGGCGCGCATCACCCAGCCGCCGCTCATCTCGCGCGCCGGGCGGTTGAAATCCTTCTCGCGAAATCCCAGCCCGGCCAGGATCTTCTTGGCTTTGGCTTCGAGTTGGTAGCCGCCCAGTTCGTCGAAGCGGGCGTGGAGGTTATCGTGATGATCGTGGTGATCGAGTTCCGTTGGATGATCCGCTTCCCAGGCTTTGAGCAGGCGTTGCAACTTCACGACTTCGGGGGTGATGGCGGTGGCCAATTCCAGCACGGTTTCCTCACCCGCCGGGGCGCTTTCCTGCGGCAGAAAACCGGTGGTAATGCCGCGCTGGAAAACAATGGTGCCGGTGTCGGGCGATTCCTTTTCCAGGATCAGGGCAAAGAGCGTGGATTTTCCCGCGCCGTTGGGCCCGACCAGCCCGACGCGGTCGCCGCGATTCACCTGGAGCGTGACGCCCTCGAACAAGGTGCGTCCACCAAAGACTTTGCTGACATCGGAAATCGTTAACATGCAAAAAGGAAAGCTTGGCGCAGGATGGCTTTGCGGGCAAGGGTGGAAACGCGTTGGGTGGCAATGCTTCAGCGCCAACCGGGTGCGCCGGTCTTCGGGCGCGGCCGTGAGCAAGGTTCAAGAGTTCCAGTTAAGTCGGGTCCTTCGCGCCGTTCGTGGCTGGCGGCGCGCGGGGACGGACGCTCTCCGGCCCAGGCCATTTCCATCCAGGACTGGGGTATTACAGAAATGTTCAGAATCCAGTTGCAAACAGGGGCGGCAAAGGCTCTATTACCGGTGTCAGCGCAGGATGGGAGGGCCGGTGCGAAGCGCCGGAATGTCCAATGACCCAAGCGAGTGCCGGGAGCTTGGCGTCGGTGATTTTGCCCGCGCTTTGTTGAAAGCGGGGGATGGTTCTTTGACAATCAAAACAAGCCCGTGGTGACTGAGTCATTTTGGCACACTTGCGGCGGCTCTTTCCAGCCGTTCTGGAGGTGTAAACGGGTCGCGGAAATTAAGGTCAATTAAAGTAAATTAAACCAAATTAAACCTCTTTTTTTGGGCGGGAACCCATGGCCAGAGCTAAAAAATACGCGTAAACACCTGATGCTTTGTGAGTTAGGAGAAAATAGCGGCTTCCTGGCGGGTTGGGGCCCATTTTGGCACCGCCTTTGAGTGCGGAATCAGGAAACCGAGAGGGCCAATCGAGGGACGAGGCGATTAATCGGGGCGGTTTTTCTCTACAGATGCGCCAAAATGTCTCAGTCTTTTCTCCTGGTACGCGACAGATTGGCGCAAATCACGTGAATATCTTGAATGCAAGATCGCGGAAGCAGTTGCCTGCGAGTGGGTTGTGTTATTGGCACGACCCGCGCTTCACATTTGAGCCGGGCTTGGAAGCAAGCGGCCATGGTGTATATTTTCAGCGACGGTAAACGAAAGAAACTGATATGATGTTGGGTTTGATTTTTGGGCCTTACTGGTGGTTTGCAATTCCGGGGTTGATCCTCGGTATCTATGCGCAAATCAAGCTGAGTTCGACGTACAATCGCTACCTCGAAGTGGGCACGCAATCCGGTGTCACCGGCGCCCAGGCGGCGCGGGAAATCCTGGATCGATCCGGCCTGAGCAATATTCCCGTTGAAGAGATTCCCGGGCAGCTTACCGATCATTTCGATCCGATGAAAAAGGCGCTGTTCCTGTCTTCGGAGAATTATCACGGTAATTCCATCTCGGCGGTCGGCGTGGCGGCGCACGAATCCGGGCACGCCCTGCAACAGCAAGCCGGGTACGCGATGTTCAATCTGCGCATGTGGCTTGTTCCGGCGACGCAGTTTGCCAGCATGGCCTGGATGGGGCTGATGATGTTGGGGTTCTTCTTTCGCGCGCTTGGTCCCACGTTCATCAACATCGCAATCGGAGTCTTCTCGGTCCTTACCCTTTTCCAGATTGTGACGCTTCCGGTCGAATTGGACGCCAGCCGCCGGGCGAAAGTCCAGCTTGATCGTTTGGGCTTGATCGGCCCTGCCGAAAGCGAACCCGTCCGCAAGGTGCTTAGCGCCGCCGCCATGACTTATGTGGCGGCCATGGTCACCGCCGTTCTGCAGTTGCTGCAATTGATAATGATTGCCCGCGACGACCGGCGCTGAATAATCAAAGGCAAAAGCGGCAAGCTGCGGCGAAGCCCGCGGTCCTGAGGTTTCCAAGGCAGGTGAATGGGCACAAGTACCCATTTCAAGACGGCTGTCCACGCGATTATACATCACATCCAACATTGCAGGCGTTGACTTGGAGTTGCGCTCCAGAACACGGCTGGGCTAGTGCGAATGGTTAATTTGCTTGCGAACACCGGATTGTTCCGTGATTTTTATCTTGCTGTTATGGCCGTGAAAACGAAAAGCCGGACAATGGGGAAGCGGAAGAAGTTGCGATTCCAGCCGTTTTCTTCCAAACGCACGCCCCATGAAAGTCCCCGCACGGTTTTGATGCCCACACCGGCGCCCGAACCGAATCATGAGCCGGTGGAGGTGGAGGCCACGCCCGCAGTGGACGCGACGCCCGCGGCAGACGTGCTGGCGCCAACCGTCGAGCGCGAGCGTTCCGCCTACGACGGCGACACGGCGATCAAACTTTACTTGCGCGAAATTGGGCAGGTGCAACTCCTGACTCCGCAGCAGGAAATTGAACTCGCCGCCCGCATCAAAAAGGGCGATAAAAAAGCCCGCGAGCAGATGATCAAGGCCAACTTGCGGCTGGTGGTGAAGATCGCGCGCGATTACGAAGGCATCGGCCTCCCGCTGCTTGACCTCATTAGCGAGGGCAACATCGGGTTGATGAAAGCCGTGGAGCGATTTGACCCCGCCAAGGGCGGCAAGCTTTCCACCTATGGTTCCTGGTGGATCAAACAATCGATCAAACGCGCGCTCGCAAACCAGTCCAAGACCATTCGTCTGCCGGTGCATTTGGTGGACAAAATCTCCAAGATGCGCCGCACCGCCTTGAAGCTCCAGGAGATCCTCGGGCGCGAGCCCACGGATGAAGAACTGGCCGAAGAGTTGGGCATTTCCGCCGTGCGCGTCAGCCAGATGCGCACGGCCGCCATCCGGCCCGCGTCGCTGGACGCGCCCATTGGCGATGAGGACTCCAATAATTTTGCCGAGGTCGTCCAGGATGAGAATGCCGACACGCCCTACGAGCAACTCGAGGAAAAGACGGTTACCGGCATGCTCCAGGAAATGGTGAAGACGCTGGATCCGCGCGAAGCGACGATTCTGCGCGCCCGCTTCGGGCTGGACGGCGGGAGCCAAAGGACTTTGGAGGAAGTCGGCGAAAAATTTGGCGTGACGCGCGAACGCGTCCGGCAGATACAAAACATCGCGTTGAAGAAACTCCGCAAAATGATCGAACGATTCGAAAGCAAAAAATCCTAACCACTCAACCCCACCATACCACTCATGAGCTCATCCCGACCTGTGGCCGCGGACATCGAACGCGCCATCCGCAATATACCTGACTTCCCCAAACCCGGCATTCAATTCAAGGACATCACCCCGGTGCTGGCCGATCCGCAGTTGTTTGCCGGCAGCATCGACCTGCTGATTGGCAAGTTCAAACCCGGCACGGTGGATGCGGTGGTGGGCATCGATGCCCGCGGCTTCATCTTTGCGGCCGGCGCGGCCTTGCGTTTGCAGGCGGGGTTTGTGCCGGTGCGCAAAAAGGGCAAGCTGCCGTACCAAACCCACGAACAAAACTACGACCTGGAATACGGCGCGAATGCCATCGCCATCCATATTGACGCGGTGAAACCCGGCAGCCGCGTGCTGTTGATCGATGATTTGCTGGCGACGGGCGGGACGGCCGCCGCCGCCGCCGCGCTGCTGAAAAAAGTCGGCGCGCAAATCCTCGAGATTTCCTTCCTCATCGAATTGAGCTTTCTCAGTGGCCGCGACAAGTTGAAAGACTACCCGGTGCGATCGATTATTACCTACTGAGCGATCCAGCGGGCCGGTTTGAATTTAATTTGCAACCTTTGAGCCTGCGCTAGACTCTGTCTTGATGCATTGGTTGCAATCGCTTGACGTCACGCTGTTTCACTGGGTCAACCCGGCCTTGAGCAGCGCCTTGCTTGACGTGCTCATGCCGTTTTGCAGCGGCAACCGTTTTTTCGTGCCAGTTTTCGTGTTGATTTGCGTCAGCCTGGCCATCTGGGGCGGCGCGCGCGGGCGGCTTTGTATTCTGATGCTTTTGCTCGCGGTCGGCCTTGGCGATACGCTCGTCTGCAATACCATCAAACAACTGTTACACCGGCCGCGGCCGTTCTTGGCGCTTGCCGGTGTGCATGTCCCCGACGCCATCGGGCGCACTCCGAGCGGGAGCATGCCGTCGTCGCACGCTGCCAACTGGTTCGCGGCCGCCGTGGTCACGTTTATTTACTATCGACGAAGCGTATGGTTCATGCTGCCGCTGGCCATGCTGGTCGGCTTTTCGCGCATCTACAACGGCGTCCATTATCCGAGCGACGTTCTGGCGGGCGCGGTCCTCGGGGCAGGGTATGCCGCGGGCGGGGTTTGGACCCTGGACGCAATCTGGCAATGGGCCGGCCGGCGATGGTTTCCGCTTTGGTGGCAAAAACTTCCTTCGTTGATGAACCCAACACCGGTTCCGGCCGCTGCAACCGGAGAGGCCGCAGCGTCCACAGCCGACCTTCAGCGCACGCGCGACACGCAATGGATTGCGATGGGATATGCGTTGATCGGCCTTCATCTCATCGCCAAGCTTATTTACCTCGCGAGCGGGAAGATTGATTTGCAACAGGACGAGGCCTACCAGTGGATTTGGTCAAAGCACCTTGCGCTGTCTTACTACAGCAAACCGCCGATGATCGCCTACACGCAATTCCTGAGCACATCCTTGTGGGGAGACAATCCTTTCGGGATTCGATTTTTTTCGCCGGTCATCACCGCGGTGGTCAGCATTCTTACTTTGCGATTCATGGCCCGGGCGGTCAGCCCTCGCGCCGCGTTTTGGCTCTGCGCGGCTCTGCTCACGGTGCCGCTGTTCGCCATTGGCGCAACGTTGCTGACCATCGACCCGCTGTCGGTGATGTTCTGGTTTTTGGCGTTGATCGCGGGTTGGCGCGTGGTGCAGGCCGATTCCAATGCTCCAACCAGCGATTGGCTGTGGGTCGGGGTTTGGATGGGGCTGGGATTCTTGAGCAAGTACACGGCCTTGTTTCAGTTGTTGTGTTGGGCGGTGTTCTTTGCGCTATGGCCGCCGGCCCGCAAACACCTCCGAAGGCCGGGGCCATACCTGGCGCTGTTGATCAATGCCGTTTGCATGCTGCCGGTGTTGATTTGGAACCACCAGCACCATTGGATCACGGTCCAGCATGTGGCCGAAGATGGCGGGCTCGACAAATCATGGCTGCCCACTCCAGCCAATCTCTGGTTCGGTTTCAGCCGCTACACAACCGATTTCGTGGCGCTCGAAACCCTGCTCTTGAACCCGTTCCTCATCCTGCCGGCCGTTTGGGCCGCCGTGGCGTTCTGGCGGGCCAGGGACAAAGATCCGCTCCTGGTTTACCTTTTCAGCATGAGCGCGCCCTTGTTTGTGACTTTCTTCCTGTTGACGTTTCGTTCACGGGTGCTGCCGAACTGGATCGCTCCGGGGATTCTTCCGCTCTTTTGCCTGGCGGCGGTTTACTGGGATCGCCGATGGGAAGCCGGCCGCCGGGCGATCAAATACTGGTTGGTCCCGGGGTTCAGCATTTGCGGCGTTTGCGTTCTGCTCATGCACGACACTAATTTGATCGCCAGGATCGCCGGGCGGCCCCTGCCCGCCAAACTCGATCCGTTGCGCCGGGTCAAGGCCTGGCCGGACACGGTGGCAGTCGTGGAATCGGCACGGCAGAAGCTGCTCGCGGAAGGCAAGCCAGTGTTCATCATCGGTAGCCATTATGGCATCACCAGCGAGATTACGTTCTACCTGCCGGAGGCGAAGGCGGGCGTTCCGGACCATCCGCTCGCTTATTTTCAAACGGTCAAAGTGCCTGAAAATCAATTTTGCTTTTGGCCGGGTTACCAGGATCGCAAGGGACAGAATGCGATCTACGTGCAGGAACTGGACTTCTATCCCGACCCGCCCAGAAGCCTCGAAGCTCCGCCCATTCCCGAGGGGCTCGCGCAGGAATTCGAATCGGTTAAGGACTTGGGCGCCGTGATGGTGCAATACCGCGGGCGGCCCATACGGCGGATTCAGCTTGCGGAATGCCGCGGCTTGCGTTGACCCAGCATGAGCCCATTCATTAACAAATTCTCCACGCAGCATTATGATCTGGCGGCAACCTTGTCCTCCGGCCAGGCATTTCGCTGGCGGGCGCAAGGGGACGCCTGGATCGGAGTAATTGCTGGGCGCTGGGTTCGGCTGCGCTGCGAGGACGACGGTGTCCTGGCTGAAACCGCCGAACCAATCACCGATTGGAATTGGCTGACTCATTATTTGCAACTGCAACTCGATTTGCCGTCCGTGCTGGCGAGTTTTCCCGATGATGCGCCGATGCGTTCGGCCGTGGCGGTGTGCCGGGGGTTGCGGCTCTTGCGGCAGGATCCCTGGGAATGCCTGGCTTCGTTCATTCTATCGTCCACGAAGCAGATCGTTCAAATCCAGCAAATCATCGCGTTGCTTTGCGAACGTTATGGGGAGTTGGTCGCCATTCCCACTGGAGAGCCGCCCGCGCATGCTTTTCCCTCCGCCGCCCGGCTCGCGGCAATTACTGAAAAGGAACTGCGCGATTGCAAGATGGGCTTCCGCGCCCCGTATCTGCTCGCCACCGCCCGGATGGTCGCGGAAGGCCGAATTGATCTCGAACGGTTGCGCGGGTTGGGCGTCGCGGAAGCGCGGGAAGCTTTGATCGGTTTGCCTGGAGTTGGACGAAAAATCGCCGATTGTGTGCTGCTCTTTGCGTACGGTTTTCAAGCGGCGTTTCCGGTGGACGTTTGGGTGATGAAAGCTCTGCGTGAACTTTACTTTCCACGGCGGCGGCCCACACCCAAACGCCTGCAAAAGTTCACCGAAACCTACTTCGGCAGCCATGCCGGTTATGCGCAGCAGTATCTGTTTCATTACATGCGCAAACACGTTCCCTCCGCGACGCCAATCCCTGCTCAATTGAAGCGAAAAAATGCGCATCCCCGCCGCTCCAGCGGAAATCGACCAACTGAACCGTTTAGCTATGCAAACTGACGACTCGGCAATCGAAGTACTGTTCACGCCGGCGGAGTTTGCCACGCTTCGCCTGCGGCATCTTGGCAATACTACGTGCGTAGTATTCGATGTATTTCGGGCAACCAGCACAATCGTCACCGCGTTGGCGCAAGGCGCAACCGAAGTCATCCCGGTTGCCGAAATTACGGAAGCGCTGGCGATTCACGCACAGACACCCAATGTGCTCCTCGCAGGCGAACGCGATGGCTTGCGCATCCGGGCGAATCTTACCGGCAGCATTGATTTCGATTTGGGCAACTCGCCAAGGGAATTCACGCCCGCCGTTGTTGGCGGCAAGCGCATCGTTCTATCCACTACGAACGGGTCCCGCGCTTTGCGCGCGTGTGCTCACGCCCGGACGGTGCTGGCCGCATCATTCCTGAATTTGAAGGCCACCGCCGATTTTCTGCAAGCGCACCCGGCAAAGCAGGTGCTTCTGGTTTGCAGTGGCACAGGCGAGGAACCGGCGTACGAAGACGTTCTGGGAGCAGGCGCTTTGGCATCCGCGCTCTGGCCGGATTCAGATCGTCTGGTGGCTGATTCGGCGGCTGTGGCACGGCAGATCTACGAGCGGCATCAGGATGATCTATCGAGCGCGGTAAAATTATCGCGTAACGGGCGGCGACTCCTGGGCATGCCGGAATTGCGCGAAGATGTGGCCTGGTGTCTGCAACGGGACGTGTATTCCCTGGTCACCAGGATGGAGAATGGCAAAGTGGCCAGGGCATAATTTCCACCTGTGGTTGCCTGGGGCAAGGCTGGCCGTGTTTATTTGGACAGCGCGGCAATCTGCCGTTGGGCCTCGGCATAACTCGGACGCAGGCGCAATGCTTCCTGAAAATGTTTCAAGGCTTCGTCCCGTTTGCCTTGTTGCAGAAGAACCATTCCCAGGTTGTAGTTTGCCTCGGGATTGTCTGCTTTCAACTCCAGCGCGCGTGTGTATTGTTTGGCCGCGTCGTCCAAGCGCCCTTGCTCCGACAGCACGTTGCCGAGATTGTTGTGCGCTTGCGCGTCGTCCGGTTTGAGTGCGAGGGCGATCTGGTATTCCCGGGCCGCTTCGTCGAGTTTGTGCTGGACGGCGAACGCATTGCCCAGGTTGCTATGCGCGCTCGCGTAGGATGGACGCAGGCGAATCGCTTCCTTCAAATGCAGCACCGCTTCGTCGAACCTGCCGCGCATCGCCAGGGCGATTCCGATGTTATTGTGCGCATCCGCGTGATCGGGCTTGAGTTCCAGGGTGCGCTGGTATTCGGCAAGCGCTTCGTCGGATTTGCCAAGCTCCGCCAGCGCATTGCCCAAATTGTTGTGCGCTTCCGCGAGGCCAGGCTGGATGCGAAGCGCCGCGAGATAGTAATTCACGGCTTCGGCATGTCTCCCTTTTTCCGCCAGCACGTAGCCCATGTTGTTCTGCGCTTCTTCGTAATTTGGATTGATCGCAATGGACTTCTGGTAATTCGTCATCGCCTCGTCCATTTTCCCGTCGTGGTCGAGGAAGAAACCGAGATTGTTGTAGGCCAGATAATTGTTGCTCGTCACCTCAACCGCATGCCCGAACAGCGTCAGGCTGTTTTTCCAGTATTGTATTTGGAAGAAGGTCGCCAACATGCAAAGCACAAGGGCGGTTACGCAACCAGCCGAAACGATCCGTTGCGACCCCGGCGACCGCGACAACTCCGGCACCCCCCAGCAAATCATGATCAACAGCCCAATCCCTGGCACGTACGAATAACGGTCCGCCATCGATTGCACTCCCACCTGAACCAACCCAATGACGGGAACGAGGCAACCGACGAACCAGAACCATCCAACGGCCAGGTACGGTTTGCGTCGTGCCGCTAAAATTACCGCGACGCTGACTCCAGCCAGAAACACGCCCGCAGCAATGATCAACCACACCGGCCACGAGCGCGGATGCGGGTAGAGCACCGAAAGATTAACCGGCCACAACAACTTGCCGACGTAGCGAAAGTAGGAGACGAGCGCATTGGCCAATCGCTGCCCAATTGTCAGCACGTTCAGCGACGACACTGCTCCGCCTCGCTTCTGCACGAAGAAGGTTACGGCACTCGAAACCACAGCCAGGAGGAAGAACGGCACCTTTTCCAGCAGCAACCATCCACTTGCGCGGCGATTTGAGATTTCAAATCTGAAATTGGAAATCCGCCCGAGAGGCCAATAGTCCACCAGCAAAAGGACAAAAGGCAGCGTGACCAACATCGGCTTGGCCATGAGGCCGAGCGCAAAGCAAGCCAGCGAGAGCGTATAAAAGACTTTGGACCTTGGACCTTGGACCTTGGACTCGTTTGCGTAGCGAACGTACGCAATCATGGTCAGCAACCAAAAGAAGGCGCTGAGCACGTCCTTCCGCTCCGCCACCCAAGCCACCGATTCCACCCGCAACGGATGCCATGCGAACAAAGCTGCTGCCGCCGCGCTTCGCCAGGTTGCGCCAGTCATCTGGCGCAGCAGCGCGAACAGCAACAGTGTGTTCGCGACATGGAGCAGAACATTTGTCAGGTGATGCCCGCCCGCCCGCAGCCCGTAGATCTGGCAATCCGCCATGTGCGAAATCCAGGTCAGCGGATGCCAATTGCTCGCCTCTCCGGTCAGGAACGCCCAATGCGCGTTCTGCCAACTCAATCCCGATTGAACGTGCGCGTTGCTGGTAACGTAAGCTGGGTCGTCGTAGTTTACGAAATCATTCCAGAGCGCCGGCAAGTACAGCCCGCAGGTGACCAGGGCCAGGCTGAGCCAAATGAATGCGTTCCGTCGCTGCATCCCTTCAGAGACTGCCACGGCTTTGTTCGAATTCGCATTCTTGCTCACGGTCCTGATTTTAACCTTAAGCAATGGCTTTCGTCCAAGCCCGCGTTTGAACTCACACCGGCTGGCGTTTGTGCGAGCGCCAGCGTCTGTCTGTATCAAAGCAATGACGACTGCTTTCCCGGAGTGCACCCGAGGACGGGCGCACTCCGCCTGGGCGAGGTCGCGGGCGCGCTATTGCGCCTTGCACCAGCCGCCGACTTCTCTTATCAATTCCGCCATGAAAGCCCTGCAACTGGTCTTAATGTTCACACTCACCGGAACCATCCTGCCCGCGTTCGGCCAAACTGCCGATCCGCTTCCAGACACGGTTGCGCCAGGCGCGAAGCTGGAAAAGCTCGCCGGTGAGTTCGAATTCACCGAAGGACCCACCTGCGACGCCAACGGCAATATCTTTTTCACCGACCAACCGAACAACCGCATCATGAAGTGGACCGTGGACGGCAAGCTTTCCACGTTCCTGCAGCCGGCGGGACGCGCCAATGGAATGTATTTCGATCACAACGGCAATCTGCTCGCCTGCGCGGACGAAAAGACCGAGCTCTGGTCGATCACGCCCGACGGCAAGCATGTTGTCCTCGCCAAAGAGTTTGCGGGAAAACCGTTGAACGGTCCGAATGACGTTTGGGCGCGGCCCGATGGCGGGCTTTATCTTACCGATCCTTTCTACAAGCGCCCGTGGTGGGATTATAATGATCGTCCGCAAGACGGCGAACATGTTTATTTCCTCAGCGCGGATCGCAAGACTTTCAAGCGTGTCATCACGGATTTTGTCAGGCCAAATGGCATCATCGGCACGCCAGACGGCAAGACGCTCTACGTTTCCGACATTGACGCGCACAAGACCTACGCCTACGACGTCCAGCCGGACGGTTCGCTGACGAACAAGCGGCTCCATTGCAAACTGGGCTCGGACGGGATGACACTGGACAGCGAAGGGAACGTTTATCTCACTGGCAAAGGGGTTTCGGTATTTGATCGCACAGGAAAACCCGCTGGACACATCGACGTGCCCGAAAGCTGGTCGGCCAACATCTGCTTCGGCGGCAAGGACAAACAAACGCTATTCATCACCGCCAGCAAAAGCCTTTATAGCATCCGAATGAAGGTGAAAGGCGCGAACGCCGCGAAATGATGATTGTCTGCCGTGGCAAGGCGGGCGGTTCTCTGCCCGCCGCGCGTCCGGCAATCCGGGACGGCGCGCACGGAGTGACGCGCCCTGCCAAACCGCTGCTTGCTCCCACGCTGGACACATCCCCCGCATTTTGGAAAGCTTTCTTCGTGAAACAATCGATTGTTACGTTGGATTTGGAAGGCGTTCTGGTTCCGGAAATCTGGATCGCCGTCTCGGAAAAAACCGGCATCAAGGAACTGCGCCGCACCACACGCGACGAGCCGGATTACGACAAGCTGATGAAGGGACGGCTCAACATCCTCGACCAGCATGGCCTTGGGCTTTCCGATATTCAGGAGGTGATTGGAACCCTGCGCCCGCTCGAAGGCGGCAAAGAGTTCCTCGACGAACTGCGGGCTCTTACCCAGGTCATCATCCTTTCTGACACCTTCGAGGAATTTGCCAAACCGTTGATGAGGCAACTCGACTGGCCGACGCTCTTTTGCCACAAGCTGGAAGTGCAAAATGACCGCATCGTCAATTACCGCCTGCGCCAGCCCAATCAAAAACAAAAATCCGTCGCCGCCCTCAAAAACCTCAACTACCACGTCATTGCCGCCGGTGATTCCTTTAACGACACCGCCATGCTTGGCGAAGCGCACGCAGGTTTTCTTTTCCACGCTCCCGTCGCAATCCAAAAGCAATTTCCGCAGTTTCCGGCGCTTGAGACCTACGCGGATCTACTCAAGCTGATCCGGAAAGCGCTGGCATAGGATCGACGGCAATTAATCTTCGGCCTTGCTGTCGCGCGACATCAAATCCCGCACGCCTCGAGCCACGTCCTTGCCTTCGTAAAGCATTCGGTAAACCTCATTGATCACCGGGGTGCTGATCTGGTGCTTGCGCGCCAGTTCGTAGGCGGAGCGCGAGGTGGGATACCCTTCCGCCACCGAAGAGAGGCTGGCAAAAACATCGGATAGTTTTTCGCCGCGTCCCAGGCGTTCGCCAAAACCGCGGTTGCGGCTCAGTTTCGAAAAGCAGGTCACCGTCAAATCTCCCAAGCCGCTTAAACCTGTGAAGGTTTCCGCTTGCGCGCCGCAGGCCACGCCCAGACGCCGCACTTCGGCCATCGCGCGCGTGATGAGCGCCGCTTTGGAATTGTCCCCAAACCCGAGCCCATCGCACACACCCGCCGCGATGGCGATGACGTTTTTCAACGCGCCGCCCAACTCCACCCCGCGCAAATCCGCAGTGGTGTAGACTCGAAAACTCGGTCGATGAAAAAGTTCCTGAACCGCGGTAGCCGTTGAAGAGTCATTACTCGCGGCGACAATCGCCGTGGGAATCCCGCGCGCCACTTCCAGGGCAAACGTCGGGCCGGATAAGACGGCTGTTCTCGCGCGCGGCGTGGTCTCGGCCAGGATGCCACACATGGTCAGCCCGGTGGCATGCTCGATGCCCTTGGTCACGCTGATGACCACGCCGCCATAAGCCGACATCTGCGACGTCACTTCGCGAAACGCTTTTGAGGGAACGGCGGTAACTACGAAATCCGCGTTCTGAATCGCTCGCGGCAAATCACTTTCGGTCTGCAAGGTGGGCGGCAATTCGACGCCCGGGAGGTAAGCTTCGTTGCGTCTGGTCCGCTGCAACTTTTCCAGTCGGCCCCGATCATGTCCCCAGAGCGTGACAGTATGGCTGCCCTGAATGAGCAGCTTTGCCAGCGCAGTGCCCCAGGCTCCGGCGCCGAGCACGGTGACATTCATGCTTCCTCTCCTTTCATGGGCGGGTTTTTCTTTGCGCCGATCTTGCTCTCAGTGCCTTGCATGAGTCGTTGAATATTCCCCTTGTGTTTGTAAATGGCGAGCACCGCCATGATGGCGGTAATGATGGTCAATCGATAACTATAGCCGGTGAACCAGGTGGCAAAAGGAAGGACGGCCGCCGCGGCGATGGAAGCGGCGGAAACATAACGCGTCCACAGGCATACCACAATCCACGCGCCCAGGCTGGCGACCAGCGCCAGCGGAACCAGCGCCGCCAGCACGCCGGCGGAGGTCGCGATTCCTTTGCCGCCCTTGAACTTGAGCCAGCAGGTGTAATTGTGGCCCAGAATGGCACACAACGCCGCCACAATCCGCAGATACTCCACCACCTCAGCATCCGGTTTAATCCCTGGATGCAACCAGGTCGCAATCCAGCCGCTCAGTTCGACAGCTCCCCATCCTTTCAGCCCATCAACCACAAGCACCAGGATTCCGGGACCTTTTCCCAAAGTGCGAAAAGCGTTGGTCGCGCCGATGTTTCCACTGCCAACGGTTCGCACATCGATTCCCTTCGCGCGGCCCATCAGATAGCCCATGGGAATCGATCCTAACAGGTACGCAACCGCAGCAACGATGACAGAGGTCCAAATCACGCCACGAGATGTAGAGTTTAGCGTTCAAACTTGAAAGTCAAAACTCGGCGCTTCACTTTCCCCTTTAGTCCATTCCCTCCCGCCTCTATAAATTGCCCATGTCTCAGTCTGTCAAAGTGGCTGTCATCGGCACGGGTTCGCTCGGCAAGGAACACGTGCGCATTTACAGCGAACTCGCCAGGGCTGGCGGCGTGGCTTTGACCGGTGTGTTCGATGCCTCGGCCGAAACGGCGCACAAGGTGGCGGCGCGCCACGGAGTCCGCGTGTTCAGTTCCGTCAGCGAAGCGGTTGCCTCCAGCGATGCGTTGAGCCTGGTTACTCCCACCACGACTCATTTTGAATTGGCGCGGACGCTGCTTCAACAGGGCAAACACGTCCTTGTCGAAAAACCGATGACTGATGATGCCGCGCAGGCAGCCGAGTTGGTGCGTTTGGCCAAGGAGAAAAACTGCGTTTTGCAAGTTGGGCACGTGGAACGTTTTAACCCGGTATTCCACTACCTTCAGACCGTGGCTACGGACCCGCGGTTCATCGAAACTCACCGGCTTTCCCCTTATCCCGCCCGGAGCACGGACGTTGGCGTGGTGCTCGATCTGATGATCCACGATCTCGACGTGGTGCTCGCCTTCGTGAAATCGCCCGTCCAGAGTGTCGATGCCGTCGGTATTCCTGTGCTGAGCAAGTCCGAAGACATTGCCAACGCGCGGCTGCGCTTTGAAAACGGTTGCGTTGCGAACCTGACCGTCAGCCGCATCAGCCCGGAACGGATGCGAAAAATCCGCGTGTTCAGCGGCGGTCCGAGCACCAGTTACGTGTCGCTGGATTACCGGGCGCAGGAGGGCTATATTTACCGGATCGCGCGCGACGGCGAGGAGGAATCTTCGTTATTTAAGAAGCTGCTGGCGGCCAAGGGCTCCACCATCGTCAGCGAATTCGGCGGCAAGCGAATTGTGCGCGAGCCGGTGCCGATTGAAAAAGGCGAGCCTTTGAAACTGGAGTTGCAGAGTTTCGTCGATTGCGTGCAGGCGCGGCAGACCCCGGTAGTGAGCGGTGCGTCCGCCAAGCAGGCGCTTGATCTGGCGTTTGAGATTACGCGGCAAATTCAAGCCGGAAGATGAAGAAAGCACCAGGCACCAGGCACCAGGCACCAGAGAAACGCCAGACCCCAGGCTCCAAGCTCCGAAAAAGCAATTGTACCGTGTTGTTTGGTGCCTGCAGCTTGGCGTTTTTCTGGAGCTTGGCATTTGCAGCTTGGCGTTTGCCAAATTAATTCGAATGGGCCTGCTTATCATCCTGCCGCTTGCTGCGCTCGCCGCCTGGTCGATTCTCGCGATCTTTCGTTGGTTACGACGCGGCCAATTTGGGGGTAGATGGTGGCGGGCTTTTATTCTGCTCGCGTGCGCCGGCCTCGGGCTGGGTGTGTGGTTCGCATTTTTTCTTGAATACACCGTAGCGAACAAACGGTTGGACGGGTTTCCCATACCGGTGGCCATCGCTAATCGCGAGAAGCCGGCTGATCCCTGGGTGAAGTCCGTTCTGCCGGGACCAATTCGCTTTGGCGGAACGGTTACCAACCTGCTTTGCGGTGTCGCGCTGGCCCTGGCGCCACTCGCTGCCGCCGCCTTCTTCAAGGAGAACCGCGGCCAGCGCGACGCGCAGGGTCGTCCCCGCGTTTAAAGCTCATGACACCAAAACGCATCATGGTTATTGCGGGCGAAACCAGCGGGGACATGCTGGCGGCTGAACTCGTCAGGGAACTGCGAGCGCGTCTCCAGGAACGCCCCACTTACTCGAATGATTTGCAGCCGCTGCAGGCTGATTTGGCGCCGCGATTTTTCGGGGCGGGCGGCCCGCGAATGGCCGAGGCCGGGGTGGAATTGGCATTCGACATGACTTCGCACGCCGTGGTGGGGTTGCCGGGGCTGAAACATCTTTTCCGGTTGCGATCTTTGTCGAAGCAACTTCTTCAGATTGCGACTGATCACGAACCTCACGCGATCATCTTCGTGGATTATTCGGAGTTCAACCACCGTTTAGCCTGTGCCATCAAACAATTTGTGCGCGCCCGCCAGGGGGCATTTTTTGATTGGCAGCCCAGGCTGATCAAGTATGTCTCGCCGCAAGTTTGGGCCTCTCGCGAAGGCCGGGCCTGGCAAACGGCGGAGGATTTTGATTTGTTGTTGAGCATCTTCCCTTTCGAGAAGGATTGGTACGCCGCCCGCGTGCCGAAACTTCGCGTCGAATTCGTCGGGCATCCGATGTTGGACCGGTATCCGAGTGCGGAGTTGGCAGGAACAACCAGTGTCGGCGGCTCGCCTTCGGTTGTGTTGCTGCCGGGCAGCCGCCAGGCTGAATTGGAGCGACACCTCCCGGTGATGCTCGAAGCGCTCAAGATTATTCAGTCCACGCTGCCCGCGATTGTGGCCACCATCGTCCTCCCGACAGAAGATTTGGCCCACACCGCCCGAGGTCTTTCGCCGGCTGGCGTGACCATCAAGGTCGGTGGTTTGGCCGAGACCCTGCGGACCGCCACCATCGCCATTGCTTCCACCGGCACGGTGACCATGGAATGTGCCTTGTTTGGCATACCGACCGTCACTCTCTACAAAACATCCTGGATCACGTATCAAATCGGCCGGCGGCTGATCAAAGTAAAATGGCTGACCATGCCTAATCTGCTCGCCAACGAGGCAATCTTTCCTGAGTTTATCCAAAACGACGCCACGCCCGCGAACCTTTCCCGCGCGGCCTTGGAACTCTTGCGCGATGAACCGCGCCGCCAGCATGTCCGAGTCAAGCTCGCCAAAATCATTGCTACTTTGGGCGGTCCCGGTGCGTCCCAAAGGGCAGCCCGGGCGATCGTGGGCGTCCTTTGAGGTCTTCACCATGTCCACGGAGTTTCGCGGTTTGAAATCAGCGCCGGGAGTTCCGTCGTTGGCCCGGTGATTAAGTGATCTCCACCTCCGCCCGCGTCTTTACATGATTCCACAAATTTGCTACACGTAGCTTCACATGCCACTTCGATTGACCGTTGCAGGCGTTTCCACCCTGGCATGTGGTTTCGTCCTTTGCTGCATCAGTTCCGGCTACTGCGAGGCGGGCAAGCGCCCAGGGCCAGCCAGTTACTATGTGCAGCCCTGGCAGGTCGAGGACGGCCTTCCCGACAGCTCGGTCAGTCACGTTCTTCAGGATCGCGATGGTTACATCTGGCTGGCAACGATTGCGGGACTGGTGCGTTTTGATGGAGTGGAGTTCAAATCGTTCACTTCGCCGCTCGTGGCGGGCGTGGCCGCGCGCAACATCCGCTCCCTCGTCCAGGAGGACGATTCGACCCTGCTCATGTTGCCCGCCATAGGCGGTGTTGTTCGTTTTCACAATGGCGTTTTCAGCTTGCACCCCATGAGCGCCGACGTCGCCGGCAAACCGCTTGAAACGCTGTTCGTCGAACCCGGCGGCGCGATTTGGGCCGGCCTGTCCGATGCCAGCGTCCTGCGCTGGCAGAATGGCCACGCTGTTCAATTTGGCCGCGCCGAGGGCCTCAATCGCACCGGCTCGCGGGTTTCTTTCGCCGCCGACCAGCAGGGTGTTGTCTGGGTGGCCAGCGGCGATTTTCTGGGTTGTTACCACGATGGTAAACTGGAACGCTTCGCCCAAAAGACCGGCACGCCGGAATTCGTCGCGTCCAGTCGTTCCGGCGGCATCTGGATTTGGAGCGGGGATGAGTTGCAAAAAATGGACCACGGCCAAATCTCCACGCTCAGCACCAACGTCCCCTGGAGTTCGCTCGGCGGCGTGGTTCGGGACATGTTCGAGGACAGCCAGGGTAATTTGTGGATCGGCACCAGCGCGCATGGCTTGTATCGCTTCGCGAACGGTGAATTCACCCGCGTTGCCACTTCGCACAACGGCATCAGTTCCATCATTGAGGACCGCGAAGGCAGCCTCTGGGTGGGCATGACCGGCGGCGGCCTCAATCGTTTGTGCGAAAAGGTGTTCACCATCTACAATACTCGTTCCGGTTTGCTGGAGGACGTCACGGACGCGCTCTGTGTGGATGATCGTGGCGACGTTTGGTTCGCCAACCGCAGTGGCGGCGTCGCGCGGCTCGGCAATGGCCGCATCCACCTCGTCCGCCTCCAAGGTGGCAAAATAAAACTGGCCGCCAACGCCGTTTGCGCGGATGACGCCGGCTATATCTGGGTCGGCACCGGCTCCGGCATCGCGCGCTTTCAACGCGACACGCCCGAGCAGGTCACCTACATGGGCAGCAATATTTCCGGCGTCCACGTCCTGTTCAAAAGCCGCAATGGCGATGTTTGGGTCGGCGCGGAACCGCAAACTCTCGGCTATTTCCACGAGGGCGAATTCCATGCGTTCTCTCCCGAAGCGGGCTTCACGGGTCGAAGTGTTCGCGCCATTGCCGAAGATTCGTCCGGCACAATTTGGGTGGGAACCGAAGGCGGCCAGCTCTTCCGGCTGGCCAATGGCAAATTCACGAAATTCGGCCCGGAGGATGGCTTGCCCGAGGTCCCGATTCGCGCGCTTTACGCCGATCACAACGAGGTGGTTTGGATTGGCACCCTCGGCGGCGGGTTGGTGGTGCGGCGCAATGACCGGTTCACTCGCATTACTCCCGCCGACGGTCTGACTGACGATCTCGTGGCCGGGATTCTGGAAGACGATGCCGGACGGCTGTGGTTTGGCTCGCGGCGGGGCCTCTTCCATGCCGCCAAGCGCGACCTGCTTGCCTTCGCGGATGGAGCGGCGCGGCATGTGAACTTTGTGACCTTCGGCCGTAGCGAAGGGCTTTCCGGTGTTTATTGCCTCGGCACCTGCCAGCCCATGGCCTGGAAAGCCGATGGTGGCCGCCTGTGGTTCGCAACGCAACAAGGGGTCCTCGCGCTTGAATCCGCCGCGCTGAAATCCAATCTCCAGCCTCCACCCGTGTTCATCGATGAATTCGTGGTCAACGATCAACCGTTTTCCATGGCTGATCCGATCAAGGTTCCGCCCATCCGAAAAAAACTTGAATTCCGATTCTCCGTGCTCAGCTATTCCGCGCCCGAGAAGGTCCGCATCCGTCATCAGCTTGAAAACGTCGATTCCGATTGGATCGAAACCAGCCAGCGCGTGGCCTCGTACGGCGGCTTGTTGCCCGGCGACTACCGCTTGCGCGTGACGGCCTGCAACGGCGACGGCATTTGGAATGACACCGGCGCGACGCTCGCCTTCACGGTCCTGCCCGCCTGGTGGCAAAGCTGGTGGTTCCGGGGCGCCGCGGGCCTTGTGTTCACGGGCGCAGTCGTATCAAGCGTGCGCGTCTGGTCGCATCGCCGGCTGAAGTTGCGCCTCGAACGGCTCGAACACCAGCGCGCCCTCGAAAAGGAGCGCGCCCGCATCGCTCGGGATCTTCACGACGATCTCGGCGCGAGCCTCACGCAAATCGGCTTGCAAGCCGATTTGACTCGCGGCCAGGATGTCCCGCCCGAGGAACTCAAGCGTCAAGCCGCCCAACTCGCCACCCAGGTACGGACGCTCGCCCACGAACTCGACGCCATCGTTTGGAGCGTGAATCCCAAGAACGATTCGCTGGACAAACTTGTCACCTATCTCTGCCAGTTCTCCCAGGAATTCTTCCGCCTCACTCCCATTCGCTGCCGGCTCGATGTGGGTGAAGACATCCCGGCCTGTCCGTTGACGCCCGAGGTGCGCCACGATCTTTTCCTCGTCACCAAGGAAGCCATGAACAACGTCGTCAAACATTCCGCGGCCACGGAAGTCTGGCTCCGTTTGGCGGTCAGGAATGGCGTCTTTCATATGCTGCTCGAGGATAATGGCTGCGGCTTCTCCCTGGCTGAGCTCGAGCACTCCGACCGCAACGGCCTGCGGAACATGCGCGCCCGGGTCGAGGAGTTCGGAGGGACGTTCGAACTTCGCAGCCAGCCAGGGCAGGGGACCACCCTTGGTGTCAGCATTCCTCTCGCGTCGCCCGCATTCGCCGGCCGACAGAATTCCACGCCAATCGCTGCTTGGCCTCAGCCGTCCGCTCCGCTCTCGCCAGAACACGCACAGCGTTAAGCGTAAACCAGAATCACCCATCATGACCATCGGCATCATTTTGGCAGCGCGCGTCACTCCGAGCGCGCCACGTTGCGCGTGCCAACGAGCGGCAGACCAGAGGACCGCCCGCCCGCGCGCATCACTCAGTTGGGTGATTGAGTATTTCGCGCATCCGTAATATCTATAATCCGCAAGCCAGTTGCCATGTCCATCCGGATTGCCATAGTCGAAGACAACGCGAGAATACGCGGCACCCTTGCCCAGCTGCTCGCCAGTGCACGCGGCTTCAATTGCGTGTGCGCCTGCGACACCGCCCAAAAAGCCCTGCACCTGATCCCCAAGCACACCCCGGACATCGTCATCATGGACATCGAGTTGCCCGACTTCTCCGGCATCGAATGCACCGCCCGCCTCAAGCGCCTCCTGCCGGAAACGCAGATCATGATCTTCACGGTCTATGAGGACAACGACCAGATTTTCCAGGCCCTCGAAGCCGGTGCCAGCGGTTATCTCC
Source organism: Verrucomicrobiota bacterium (assembly GCA_021325145.1). Classification (GTDB taxonomy): domain Bacteria; phylum Verrucomicrobiota; class Verrucomicrobiia; order Limisphaerales; family Pedosphaeraceae; genus JAJPHR01. The sequence continues at coordinate 161,977 of JAJPHR010000110.1, forward strand.
TCAAGCGCACCACGCCCGTGGAAATCCTCGAAGCCCTCACCGATATCAAGGACGGCGGCGCGCCCATGTCCAGCGAGGTCGCCCGCAAAGTCGTGCAATCCTTCCGCAAAACCGAACCCGCCCGCACTTCCGAAGTCCAGCAACTCAGCCGCCGCGAGGAGGAAATTCTCGGCCTGCTCACCCAGGGCTACGTCACCAAGGAAATCGCCGAAAAGCTTTCCATCAGCTACGACACCGTCCGCAGCCACCTCAAGCACATCTACGAAAAACTCCACGTCCGTTCCCGCACCGAGGCCGTGATCAAATACATGCACTGAAGCCCGAAGCGCGTCCGGCCTATTTATGACATAACGCTGGCGAACTGTAAAAGTAAAACACAGTAAAATTAAGCCATGACGTTTTGAGCCTTGCCACGACCACCCCCTGTGCTAGATTTGTAATGAAAGGTCATCCTATGCATCCAAGAATAGATCACACCAAAGTTCCGCCCGGTGCGATGAAAGCGATGTTCGGTTTGGAAACCTATCTGCGCGGTTGCGGGTTGCCGGTGAACCTGCTTCACCTCTTGAAGCTTCGCGTCTCGCAAATCAACGGCTGCGCGTACTGCATTGACATGCACTCCAAGGACTTGCGGGCTGTCGGCGAAACCGAGCAACGCCTTTATCTCCTCGACGCCTGGCGTGAGGCGCCGTTTTACAGCGACCGTGAACGCGCCGCCCTCGCGTGGGCCGAGGCGGTTACGCTCGTCACTCAAGGACACGTCCCCGACGAAGTGTACGAGCAGGCCCGCACTCAATTCAGCGAGGAGGAACTGGCCAACCTGACCCTGGCGGTGGTTGCCATCAACGGTTGGAACCGCCTCAGCATCGCCTTCCGCACCGTTCCCGGCGCGTATCAACCGCCGCAACACGCGACGCCTCCGGCGGTCGTGACCGCCTGAAACTCCAAAACCTCACGGTGCTTTCCATGGGCGTTTTGAGAACTAATATCCTCGGTGGACGCAATACCAAAAGAGCAGCAAAGACTTCCATCAATGGGCATTCCTATTGGATGCGAGAATGTCCGCTCGCCGCTGTCAATTTTTTAGACACACCCGCGATCAAATTCCCTTTGACAACTTCGCGTCGCCGCACAACTTAGACTCATGAAAATAACATCCGTTTGCGCGAGTAATTCTGACGCGAAAAAATTGGTGCTGCGCACTGAGCCCCCACTGACGGCGGAAGTGTTGAACCACTTCAGGACCGTTCAGCAACGACAGGCTCTCGCCGGGTTGGCCTTCTCCGCCGACGCGGGATGTTTGGTGGTGCACAACGTCATTCCGACTTCGATGAACATCGATTCCCAGGTTGCCGACGACATCAGGCAACTGTTAAACGCGGCGGAGGAAGCGGCGAACAACACCGAGAGAATCGCCCGGGAAGCCGTGGAGCGCGAGCAAGCCGAACGAAGGGCGAGCGTGGAGTCGGCAGCCAGAGCCTTTGGAGTTCCCGCTCAGTAATCCTTTTAAATGCGCGTTCATCCGCGCTCGCGGAACACGGAGCTAAGGCTTCTTTGTGAACGTCACCGTCTGTTCCAAAGGCTCCAGGGCTTTCACCATGTTTTCCCGGTACGGTCCGTATTGCGCCGCGGCGAATGTCCCGGCTCGGCGCTGAAGGCGATAATCGATCTTCAGGCCCCGTCCTTCTTTTTGGGCCTCGCTGTGGCTGGTGGCGAAGGCCATGCGGAGATCCTGGTGAAAACTCTCCAGCCCGGGTTCCTGATAGCCCGCTGGGGTCGCCAGGTTTACTGTGGTCTCCACCTCTACCGGAAAGGTTAGTTCAAACGGCGTTGCCCGATCCTCCACTGGTTCCGCCGCGGCATATGACTGCTCCCACACGTCCGGCAATTTCCCCACCAACTGATTTCCCGCCAGACGAAACTGCCGCTTCAACACATAGTCCAACTCAAGGACCAGCGGGGCCTGCGTGTCCTCCAGGTTCTGCAATTTGAAGCTGGTTATCTCGCCAGACTGCCGGTTTACCTGAAGGTCAGCGAAATAGCGCCGTGATGCCGGCTGGAGTCCCTTGAAGTAGGACCGTAATGCACTGCCGTTGCAGCCGCTGAGGTTCAGCGTCTCGTGCACCACCATATCGGTGTCATTCGTGATCCTTAGCTCGCGGCGTGAATTGATCCTGCTGCTTCCGTCAGGGTAGTCCGGGATTCTCACAAACTGCGGGTTGGCCGCGTCTAGAATAAGCGCTTCCTTCCCGGCCAAACCGAGCGGTACCGTTTGTGCGAGATCCGATCCCTTGTCTGTGCAGTCGATAAAGGAGCCGCTACGAAATCCGGGCAGATAAACCACCATGTGGTCAAACTGGTCCAGCGAGGGCAGATCCTTCTGCACCTTCCCACGCGTCCCAACTAGTGCGAGCCGGGCTTGAATGCCGGCTGCCTCCAGTAATTGTTGCAACAGCAGGGAATGATCTTTGCAATCCCCGTACTGATTCCGGACGATCTCGGCTGTCCGATGTGGGATCCGGGCCCGTCGGCCAAATTCCAGCGCCTTGTAGATGTAATTGGTCTGCACATAACGCGCCAAAGAAATAACCTTGTCGGACTCATTGGTGGAATCTTTGGCGAGGCGGCTGGCCAGCTCCCGCCCTGCGGCATCCAGTTGCAAATAATCCCCAAGTTTTTCGAGATACTTTTTGACCTCACCCTCCCACGTCGCGGCGCCGTCTCCCACATATAGCGTCGACATAAAATCCATCGGGGACTGCTCCATGGGTTCCCACTTGTAAACTTCCGGCCGCTCCCGCACCCAATAGAGGCCGCTCTCGCATTTGAAGCCGTTGCCGGCTCCTGCGCCGGTGTATTTGAGCGTGTTCGTTTCGCCTCTGATTACCAGAATATCCTGGAGAATGGGAAAAGCCGTGATGCAGGCGTGCGCGGTAAAGGGAAATTCCTCCGGCGGAGCCAGGTCCTGGCGCGTTACGGTCAATTCAATCAAGTAACCGGGTTTCAAGCCACTGATGGGAATGTTCAGTACCTTTTTCTGGCTGGCCTGTGTCGCCGCCGCCGCATCCACGACATAGTAATCGGCCACGTTGCCGGTTGACACCACCTTGCCTTCCTCATCTTTCACTTTCAGGTCGTTGACAAAAATGCCTTCGCCCAACGGATCGAATCCAAATTGTATCGTGCTGAATGCTGCGATGCCGCTCGGATCAAGCACTTTGATCACAAGATATTCACTCCGCTTGAATTCCTTTTTTCTGGTGAAGGAAATTACAGTGATATCCTTCAGGTATCGCGCTCCGTAATCCTTTGTATAGGATGCCGGGGCCTCAGCAGGCGTAATGTCCAGCAGCTTTTCCGGGATTGGCACTGGTGCGATCGGGTCTTTTATGCCGCTGTTGTTTCCCTCGCCGAGCATTCCGGAAACCAGGTCAAGGTAGCTCTTGACATCGGTGCTCGCCGGAGCTCGTTTCAGCGCCACCTCAAACGATGCTTTGGCTTCCCGGTACCGTTTTAATCCGAACTCGCCTCGGCCTTTCACGTAATAGACGCTGGCCGAGTCGCTTTGCGTGTCGATGAGCTGCTGGCAAGCCGCCACCGCTTCAGAATAAAGGCCCGCCTGGCAATATGCGTCCGCCAGTGACAGCGCCAATTCTGCATTATACGGGTATTTGTGTGTCTGCGTCTTGAGCAGTTCAATCGCTTTGTTGAAATTCTTCTTCTGCAGGTACAAACGCGCTTCGAGCAGACGAACCGCAGCCGAGTCGTGATCCTTCAGATGATCTTCCACCGCGGCGAGCGCAACGTCTTGTTGTCGGGTCTGGCTCAGGAGGGTGATGTAATCGACAAAATAATCGTCGTTCCGGTAACCCTCCGTGAATAACGCGCGGAAGTTGGTCAACGCCTTGTCCGTTTGTCCAAGCTGCATCTGCAAATAGGCCTGTGTGGCCCGCACGGAATTGTTCGTGGCCAGCAGCGACGGATTGCGCTCCAGGTATTCCAGCGCTTCCTGCCGCTTGCCGATGTTTAGATAGGCGTTGGCGGCATTTGCCAGGAAGACGGGTGAGTTCCGCTCGAACTCAAACGCAGTTTGAAAATAGGCGGCGCTCTTCTCAAATTGGCGCGCTTTGTAATGGAACAACCCGAGCTGATTGAATACCAGCCCATGCCGGTTCTTGTCCCGCTCGTTGAACTCCGCGACGGGGTCCTGGATGGGAAAGGTATTGGGAACAAACTCCACTCGCGCCAGCGCATCCTCCAGTATCTTCCGGTCGTCCTGCTGCTTCACTTGGTAATATGACCCGAGCAAATAAGCCCACTGCCGCCGCCGCAATATCTTGATGCGATAGACAAACTTTCCTCCCAAGTCCGCCCGTTCGTAACCAAATTCGACACCCGACAGATCGCCTTCGTTGATCGGCTTTTCATCCATGATCTCCGTTCCGGGATACGCTATTCCTGCAAGCTCTGCCATTGCTTGTGTCAGCGCTTCTAATGGCGGATTCTGGTCCAACAAACAGACGGGGATGACAAACAAGGCCACCTTCTTGTTTTCATCCCAGCCGGTAAACTCGGCCGCCGGCAGGTTCTTGGCAATCAACGGGGATGGCCGCCATCCCAAACCTCCCAACTTCACGGTGTAGCCGAAAAGCTGGGAATGAAAATCATCGACCACCTTCGTGGCTCTGCTTGCTTGCCGTTGAGAATCGATCAAGGTGAATGAGGAAAATAATCGCTCGGTTCTGGCGCGCACCGCGTCCGCATCCTCAAAAGAACCCCAAGCCGTGATTTGATAAGCGTAGCCATTGGTGACGCACAACCAATGGCGGTAAAAAATATGATAGGCTTGAACTCGGGCCTCGCTTTCAATCTCCACCCCGTCCAACCCCTGGCGGCGCAGCGGACTTTCCTTCAAAAACTTCACGGAATCCGCTCCGCTGCGCAGATGCATCTTGGCGACCTCAATCAGGCTTTCCGTCGTCGCGGTGGGACCCATTCCGACCTGCTCACCGACAATCGCCAGGAAAACCTGTGGCCGTGCCTGTCCAAAAGCGACCGTGGCGCTCTTGTTGAGTCGTTTAGCATCCAGTTGCACCCAGGGTTTCTCCGGCATCGGGATTTTGAAATTTAAATCGTCAAAGGTGAGCCATTTGCCCGACACCGGTTGATCCGTCTTGATCGCCTGGCGGTCGAGCCCGATTTTCTGAAATCCCCGGTATATGAAAAATGTCGTCAGACAGAGAAAGAGAAAAGCCAGGCCGAGCGTCCATATCGCTTGCGCTCTTCCCTGGGTATATTTCTCTTTATCGTTTGCATACTCCAGCAAGCCGATAATCGCCAGCACCACGGCGCCTGCGATTGCGCCCAGAGCAATGAGCCCGGCAAACCCCGTGACGATGCGAGACGCCACGGACCGTGATGCCGCCATGCTGACCAAACCGGTGACCAGCCAGGCCGATAACAGTATTCCGAGCGATAGGGCGCACTTTGCGTTGGCATTTGGCCGCCGCGCGATCGAAAAGCATTTTACGGCTGCGAAAACCAACAGCAGCAAAGCGATGGTCTGCCCGACAAACCGGCCGACTTGATCAGGAGTGACTTCCAGGAGAATTATTTGGTTCGTTTGTACCATATTAGCGCATTCGGCCGGTTTGATTCGGGCGCAGGAGTCATGCCAAGATCCTCCGAACCACCGCCGCACCCCTGATTGGCCATTCAAACGCAAAGCCGAAGGCACTACAAGGATAAATCAGGCATGAGCACCTATTTGCGAAGATTAATGATTCGATCAGGCATGTTCTGCCTTGCCTCGCATAAGGCTGGTTTGTGCGGCTGTCTGACGGTTGGGTTGATTTCCCGCTGACCTAAAAAGCTTTGGAAGTGATCTTCGGTAAAACCACGCGGCGGCTTCTTTTGAATTGGATTTTCCAGTCGCCAATGTCAAGCTGCTGCGAATGACTCCAATGACACGCAACATTGCTTTCATTTTGCTCGCCTCCTCACTGACGTTTTCGCGACCAGTCGCCGCGGCTGACGAAGACTACTTCCCGCCGCCAGACGCCGCGGGCGGCTGGCGGACGTGCGATGACCCGGCGCAGGTCCTGCGCGTGGCGGGCCTGAATGTGCAGAAGCTCGACCGCGCCTTCAAATACGCCTCGCGCTCCAGCCAGCACGGCGGCTTGCTGGTAGCGCGGCACGGCTGGCTGGCGTACGAGAAATACTATGGCCGCGGCAACCGTGAGGCCATTCCCGCGATGGCTTCGTGCGGCAAGGCGCTTGTGAGCATCGCCTGCGGCATCATGCTCGCCGAGAAGCACGATCTATTTCCTGACGGGCTCGACCAAAAAGTCTTCACCGAAAAATACCTGCCGGAGGCGTTCCCGTTGGATGACCCGCGCAAGGCCGGCATTACCCTGGGCCAGTTGCTGACCATGGCCGCTGGTTTGCACGGCGAAGGCAGCAATCCGGGCTTTGTGAACTTTGAACCTTCCGTGCCGTTGGAGCCAGTCAAGAGCGCCGGGTTGGGGCAGGACATGGACGCGCTGCGCACGCCGTTGTGGACGAACCCCGGCGAAGGCTACTCCTATGCTTCGGCCTCCCCGCACGTTGCCTCCATCGTCCTGCGCCATGTGGTGGGCAAGGAACTGGAAGCTTACGTGGACGAACGCCTGGCCAAGCCCATGGGCTGGGGACAATGGGGCTACGCGCACCACGGTCCGCACACACCCGGAGGAGGGGATTGCGCCATCCGCTCCACGGACGCGCTGCGCTTTTGTTACATGCTGCTGCACCACGGCAAATGGGGCAAACAACAACTGGCCCCCGCCGCCTACGTCGAAGCCTGCGGCAAGCCGTCACCCTTCCAAAAGCACGCGCCGTTCAGCCTGATGTTCGAAGTCAACGCGGACGGACACGTGGCCGGCGCGCCGCGCGATGCCTTCTTTAAATCCGGCGGCGGCGGATTCGGAATTTGCGTCGTCCCTTCGCTTGATCTCGTCATTTACAAAATGGCGGGCAGCGATCGCCAGTACGATCCCGCCTTCAACGGCCAGCCGCAGAACTACAAATACGACGGCTCGCGCGACCAATGGAAACCCGCCGCCCGCAGCCAATTCAGCGACGGCCCCATCGGTACCGATGATGGCGTGAGAAGGGTGTTGGAAATGGTAGTGGCGGCGGCGGAGTGACGCGCTGCAAGCTCCAAACGTCAAGCACCAAGCTTCAGAAAAGCTCCAAGATCCAAATCGCAAACAGGTAGGGCGCGTCACTCCGTGCGCGCCGCCGATTGGCATGCGAGCCACGGCGCGCAGAGGACTGCACGCGCTACCATCGTGTATGCACGCGTTTTGCCGCGTGAAGGCGGGACTCCATGCCCCGGAGCGCTCTGCTTGGTTTATTTGAGGTTTGGAGCTTCTTTGGAGCTTGACGGTTGGCGCTTGGAGCTTGCCCCCAATTATGCTATAGCTTGCATGATGGTTACGAACGCGAATCCCGAAAGAGGCGGCTCAAACCGCCTCTCCCCGTGTTTGCTCGCGCACCCGATTCGGCTCCCATGGCTGACCTTCTGCGCCTTCCTGTTCCTCCTCGTTTCCTTTTCATCTCCCGCCTTCCCGGTCTCGACAAACAAGGATCTGAAAACCCTTTGGGTCCTAAAGCCGGTCGTTCGTCCCGAGGTTCCGGCAGGGGTGACGCAATCTACAAACCCCATCGATGCGTTCATCGCCACTCAGTACCGTGCGAAGTCGCTCCTCCCAGCCCAACCGGCGGACAAGCGCACCTTGCTGCGGCGCGTGTGTTTGGATCTCACCGGATTGCCACCCACGCCTGCGGAGCAGGAGGCATTTTTGCAGGACACTTCACCAGACGCCTACGAGAAGGTCGTGGATCGGTTGCTGAACAGCGAGCAACACGCCGTCCGTTATGCGCGGCACTGGCTGGATGTCTTGCGCTATGCCGACGTGGACGACCGGATGCTGGCCGCGCCGGGTATCTATCTGTGGCGCGATTGGGTGATCAAGGCGTTGAACGAAGACATGCCGTACGATCAATTCGTTCGCGCGCAATTAACCGGCTACCGCACGGACGCGCGGACCCAGATCACCGCCACCGGTTATCGCGTGCCCGCTGAACCGCGCCCCGAGGACCTTTTCGCGCTGGGCTTTCTGGCGCGCGGCGGCAGCCCAAGCAACGTCAAAGACGACCAGGAACTCGCCATCAGCGCGGTCGAAACCGTCTCCACCGCGTTCATGGGCATGACCGTCGGTTGCGCCAAGTGCCACGACCACATGTACGATCCGATCTCACAGCGCGATTTCTACGCGATGAAGGCGCTTTTCGATCCGCTGGTCTTGCGAAAGGTCACGCTGGCTACGGCGGGTGAATTGTTCGCTCAAGGCAAGGCACAGGAGGAAGCGGACAGGAAGCGCGCCGCCATCGAAGGCCCGATGAATGAGTTGATCGCGCCCTACAAGAAAAAACTTTACGAAGATCGCGTCGCGATGCTGCCGCCGGACGTGCAAGCGGTCATTCGCAAGCCGGAGAAGCAGCGCACCGCCCGGGAGCAGAAAATCGCCGACGATTACTATCCGATTCTGCGCATCGACCCCGAGAAAATCGAAGAAGTCATGCCCGAGGACGAAAAGAAAAAGTACATCGAAATGCGAAAGCAAATCGAGCCCAAGGCGGGCGGGCGTCGGCGGGGAGGCGGGCTGGCTGCGTTTTGGACCGTGGAGGTGGATCACGCGCGGGAACTGGAAAAGTCCTACATCCTGACCAGCGGCAATCCGGAGCGGCCCGAGAAGAACCACGAGGTCGAACCCGGCTGGCCGTTTGCGCCGTCCAAGCCCGATTTTCACGAAGGCCGGGTTGAGGCGTTCTCCGATTGGCTGACCGCGCCGGAGAATCCGCTGTTCGCGCGCGTCGCAGTGAATCGCCTTTGGCAATGGCATTTCGGCCAGGGCCTGCAAAAAATACCGAGCGATTTCGGCCTGTTGGGCGGCACGCCTTCGAATCCCCGCTTGCTCGACTGGCTCGCGGCCGAATTCGCAAGCCGCCACTTCAGCATGAAAGAAATGCACCGGCTGATGGTGACGTCGGACACTTACAAGCTGGCTTCAACGGCAAGCAGCGAGATGGCCGCGGGCAACGCCAAAATCGATCCCGATGATACTTTCCTCTGGTGCTTCCGTCTTCAACGGCTCGAAGCCGAGCCGATCTGGGATTCAATCTTTACCGCCGCTGGCAGTTTGGACCTTGCGGTGGGCGGCCCCTCCTTCGATATCCGTTCGCGCGGAGAAAAGCGCGCGGATAAGGAAGAGCCGGACGAACTCGCCGTTGACGCGCATCCCAGCCGGCGGGCCGCTTACATGACGCGCGGGTTTTCCTCGAACCGGGACGCCATGCCCAGTTTTCTCCAGGCGTTTGATGTGGATGACGGGCGCGTCCCATGCCCGCTCCGGACCCAAACCGTCACTGCGCCCCAGGCGTTGTTCCTGATGAACGGCGAAGAAGTTGACAAGGCATCGGCGCAATTTGCTGAACGGCTCCGGAAAGAATCCGGCGGCGATCTTAAAGCCGCTGTCGATCTCGCCTATCAATTCGCGATCAGCCGCCCTCCATCATCCTCGGAGCGGGAGCACGCCCTGGCGTACCTCGAAAATGATCCGGCCCGGCTGAAAAACTTCGCCTGGCTGCTTTTTAACCTCGATGAGTTTGTGTATGTGCGTTAGGTGGAAAATTACAGAAACAATCCGTTTCGAGAGGGCGAATCTTCGCCCCGTTGCTCTCCTTATTCCCAGTAGTTCGCCATGAACAACCGCGATTTATATCCTTGCGGGCGGATTTCCCGGCGGAGATTTCTCCATCAAGCCGGAGGCGGATTTCTCGGGCTCGCCATGGGAGCGCTTTGGGCGGAGGCCGGGGAAATTGAGAACGCCATTCTCGGACCGCATTTTCCGCCCAAGGCCAAATCGGTGATCTTCCTCTTCATGTGCGGGGGCGTCAGCCATATCGACACGTTCGATCCCAAAGACAACAAATGGGCCGGCAAAATCATGGATGCCGTGGGATTCGGCGACAACCTCGCGGAGATGAAACGGCCCGTGATTCCGTGTCACCGCACCTTCACGCGTTACGGTGAATCCGGCATCCCTGTATCCGATTGGTTTCCGCACGTCGGCAGTGTGATCGACGACATCGCGGTCGTTCGCTCGATGTGGTGCAACGAGAGCAATCATTTTCCGGCGGTAATTGAAACTTGCACCGGACACCGCGGACGGCAATTCGATCATCCCACGTTCGGGAGCTGGATTTCTTACGCGCTGGGCACTGCGAATCGGAATCTGCCCGCATTCGTGAACATCGGCCGGCCTTCCTCGCCGGTGCAATTGACCGGCGGTTATCTCGGGGCGACGGTGGCCGCAACGCCCTTCAATGCGGGCGAGACGCCCATTCCGAACTTGTTGCCGCCGAAAGGATGCAGCGCCTCCGAGCGGGAACGGCAAATGCAAGCGCTCGATGAACTGAATCGGGAGTTTCGCGACACGTATGCAATTAACTCGGACATTGCCGCGCGGGCTCGCGCCTACGAATTGGCCGCGCGAATGCAGCTCGCCGCTCCGCAAGTCGTCGATTTCTCGGATGAACCGCAGCATGTCCTGGACCTGTACGGCATCGGCGAAAAGGAAACGGACGACTTTGGCCGGCAACTGCTCCTGGCGCGGCGCCTGGCGGAGCAGGACGTCCGGTTCATCCAAATTTGCCACGCCGGCGGCGGCAATGGCCGTTGGGACGCGCACGACAACATCGAGAGCCACGCCCCGCTGTGCCGGGCGACGGACAAGCCGATTGCCGGTCTGATTCGTGACTTGAAACAGCGCGGCATGCTCGACCAAACGCTGGTGGTCTGGAGCAGCGAGTTTGGCCGGACCCCCTGGTCTCAAAACACGACGGGCCGCGATCATAATCCCAAGGGCTACACCGTCTGGCTCGCAGGCGGCGGCGTGAAGGGCGGGACCGTCCACGGCGCCACCGACGAAGTCGGCTACAAGGCCATCGAGCATCCGCACTATTACAGCGACCTGCACGCCACGATCCTTCGCCAGCTCGGACTCGATTACAACCGAATGCAAATCCGCGTCATCGGTCGCACGATGCGCCTGGTGGAAGACGGCGACGGGCCCATTCGGGAGATTTTGAGTTAAGGGACTATTTTGCCAGAGTGCGTCATTCCGTGCGCGCCGACGGAGGGCAGGGGACTGCCCGCTGTGAAAAAGGCGAATGATTTATCGCTGGGAACATCGTGACCTGGGACCTCGGCAGCGGTGTTACACACATCGGGATCGTTTCCGACCGCGCCAGCTCGAAAGGCGTCCCGCTGGTCATTTACAATATCGGCCAGAGAACCCAGGAAGAAGACGCTCGCTTCAATTTCACGTCATCGGGCATTACTGGGTCAGATGATTGCCCAAAACCCCCCAGCACGCGCGAAGCATAATAAACTTGTTACTGGGGTGAATACCCCATGTGCCCCCCCCCCGAGCGCGTATACTTTGATAATCTTTGCAACTCATTGTATGCGAGCAGCATGGCGAGCGCAGCAAAATCGATAATGATTGCCGACGATTCAGAGGACGATGTCACACTTCTCGAACACGTGTTGCATAAAGCCGGCGTCGTCAATCGAGTGATAATCACTGGCAATGGCGAAGAAACGATCGATTATCTCAAGGGCGTGGGGCGGTTTGCGGACCGCCAGGACCATCCGCTGCCAGACATATTGCTGCTCGATCTCAAGCTTCCGCGCCTGAGCGGCTACGAGGTCCTGGAGTGGTGCCAGACCCAGCCGCAAGTGAAGAATTTGGTCATAGTTGTCCTCACGGGTTCCACGGATTTGAAAATGGCCAAGCGCGCGTATGAATTGGGCGCTCGCTCTTTCCTGTTGAAACCCTGCACACCGCAACAGATTGCGGAGTTAATACGAGCCTTTCCCGGCTCCTGGTCGATTCAAGCTTCGGCGTGAATGGAAGATTTAAAGGCGGTATGTGCGCCAAAACCAAACCTGCGATTGTCCTTCTGATTGAGGACGATGAGAACGATTTTCTGCTCATCCAACTCGCCCTTAGAAAGGCTGCGTTTACCGCGAAGTTGTTCCGGGTGCCTGACGCTGGCGAGGCGATGGCTTATCTTCAAGGCTGGGCTCCTTTCGAGGACCGCGTTCTGAATCCGGCCCCTACCTTGATCTGCACCGACCTGCGCTTGCCGGGCATGAGCGGTTTTGAACTGATTGACTGGGTGCGACAGCGTCCCGAATATGCGGCCACTCCAATCGTGGTTTTCAGCGGCTTGCTCGATCCAGGCTTGGGCAGCCAGTTGCCAGGCACTCATTTATGCGCCGGCAAAACCACGGACTTCGACAGTTATGCCCAACTCCTTTGCACCCTGCTTGAGCCTGAAGCAGCCGCTTGAATCGAACCATGGCGCCATGTGAACGGAGTGAAGAGCAAAACAAACCAAACAAAGTAGTTTCCTGATTCCCATTTTGGCGCTAAGTTGCTGTAAGTGATTGATAGTGAGTCGAAACTGGGTGAGTTTCTGACCCGACTGCGGGTCGCCCCTTGGATTGCCCTCGATACGGAAGCAGACAGTCTTCATGCCTACCCCGAGAAGGTTTGCTTGCTGCAAGTAAGCACGCCGGCTGGGGATGAGTTGATTGATCCGCTGGCCGGCATCAATCTCAATCCCTTGTTGGATACCTTCGGCGGCCACGAATTGATCATGCACGGCGCGGATTACGACTTGCGGCTGCTGCGGAAGCATCATGATTTCGTCCCGCGGGCCATTTTTGACACCATGCTCGCAAGCCGATTGCTGGGGGATTTGCAGTTTGGTTTGACCAACCTGGTCACTCAATATCTTGGCGTGAAGCTGGATAAGGGGGCACAAAAGGCCGACTGGGCGCGGCGGCCGTTGACGGAGCGGATGGAAATTTATGCGCGCAATGACACCCGCCATCTCAAGCCGCTGGCGGATCGGTTGCGGGCCGAGTTGGAGGCGAAGGGCCGATTAAGCTGGCACCACGAGTCCTGCGCGCGGCTCATCGTCGATTGCTCGCAAAACCGGCAACCGGACCCGGACCAGGTTTGGCGCATCAAGGGCAGCCATAAGCTCAGCCGGCCCGCACTGGCCGTTTTGCGCGAAGTGTGGCGCTGGCGCGAAACCGAAGCGCTGGCGGCGAACCGCCCGCCTTATTTCATTCTCGCGCACGAAACGCTGGTCGAGCTGGCCGGCGTGGCCGTCACGGATCGCGCGATTGAACCATTGCTGCCCCGCCGCATTTCCGATCGCCGCCGTGAAACCCTGCTGGGCGCGATCAAGAAAGGACTGGCCGTGCCGCCCCGTGAGCAACCGGATTTTCTGCGCCCCAAAGGACGTCGAATCACTGATGCGCACAAACGCCGGATGCTCGAGTTGCAACAGCGCCGTGACACGATTGCCGGGAAATTGGGCATCGATCCAACGCTGATCGCGAGCCGGTCGATGATGCTGGATTTGGCGGACGATTGGGAGCGTCACGAGGCGGGATTGATGAACTGGCAAAGGGAGTTGTTGAAACAGACGCACGGGCAGACCCCAGCGCCGCAACAAATCCCAAATGCCAAGCTCCAAACACCAGAAAAGCAGCAAACCTCAAGCTCCAATGTCCGGGAATCTTAACGGTACTCGTGGGTTGTTCCTTATACTGTCAGTTTGGACACTGCGAAGCATTGGTGTTTGAAACTGGAGTTTTTCTGGCGCTTGGAGATTGCCGCTTGAAGCTTGCTTTATCTCACCGCCTCAAGCGCAAAGCCTTTTAGATATTCGGTCTCGGGGATGGCCGGGATGATCGGATGATCCGGCGATTGACTGTAGGTGGCAGTGCGGCGGAGAAGGCGGCGGGAATCGTAAGCGGCGTCCAGAATCACCCCTTGGAACATGACGGCATCGACATGATGCGAGCAGCAGAAGGTCGCCAGAGTGCCGCCGGGTTTCAGCAGCTTAAGTGCGCGCAAATGGATTTCCTTGTAACCGCGCAGGGCATCGGGTATCGCCGAACGGCTGCGCGTGAAGGAAGGCGGATCAAGCACAATTAAATCAAACCGCGGCACCACTTTCTCATGCGGAGGCACGACGGTTTGCGCTTTGAGCCAATCAAAGACGTTCACCGTTTCAAAAGAGCACTGGGCTGCGAGGCCGTTTGCCACGGCGTTGCGATTGGACGCGGCGATGGCATCGGCGCTTTGATCCAGGAGATGGACGTGCGCCGCGCCCGCGCGCGCCGCATGCAGGCCGAACCCGCCGAGGAAGCTGAAACAATCCAATACTTGCGCTCCTTTCGCCAGTTCCGCGACCCGTTGATAGTTCACTTGCTGATCCAGATACAAACCGGTCTTGTGTCCGCCAGGAATATCGACCTCGAAACGCAAGCCATTCAATCGCACGTCAACCCCTTCCGACGCAGCCCGGGGAGCGCCGGCAACTCCCGGGCCGGATTTTTCCAGCGTGCCCATGAGAATGCCATTCGCGTCCGCCAGGCCCTCGAACTTTCGAAAGGCCGTGTCGTTGCGTTCCAGGATGCACCGCGGCGAAAAGATGCGTTGCAACGCCGCCACGATCATCGGCTTGCGCTGGTCCATCCCAAGCGCGGAAGTTTGGACGACGAGGACGTCCTCGTATTTGTCAACGATCAGGCCGCTCAGAAAGTCGCTTTCGGCATTGACCACGCGGAACGACGACGCCCCAGGCAGGTGCTTTTGCCGCACAGCCAGCGCGGTGCGGATGCGCTCCTCGAAAAATGCCTCGTCCACGGCAACGCGCTCGGGCGCGAGCATGCGGACGTGAATCTTGCTTTTCGAGTTGTAGAAACCGACGCCGAGGAATCGCTGGCGATGATCTTTTACCTGCACCAGTTGTCCGTCGGTGGCCGGTTGAGTGAGGCGGAGCACGGAACCCTGGTAAATCCAGGGATGTCCGGCGACGATGCGGTCGGCTTCTCCGGGCCGAAGTAGAACAGTGGGCAATGAAGGCGCTTCCATAGGTTTGTAAACAGTTGGCACTGGCGCAACGATCCCGCTCAGCGGCATCAAGCGCCAATGCGCACTCAATATAACCTTGAGCGCCCACAATGAAAGCTAAATGAGGGAAAAGCTGGAGCTCGCGCTGCGTCCGCGACGCAAAATTGATCATTCGTATCGAAGCGCTTCGATCGGGTCGAGGCGCGACGCTTTCCAGGCGGGATAATATCCGAAGACAATGCCCACGGTAACTGACACGGCAACGGCGGCGATGATCGCTGGCAAGGAGGGCAATGTCGGCCAATGCAGCAAGGCGGTCACGGCCATTGAGGCGCCGCGGCCGAACAAAATTCCCGCGATGCCGCCGGCAAGGCAGAGCACGACCGCTTCAACCAGGAACTGGCGAAGAATGTCGCGCGCTCTTGCGCCGACAGCCATTCGGATGCCGATCTCCCGCGTCCGCTCCGTCACCGAAACCAGCATGATATTCATGATGCCAACGCCGCCGACCACCAGGGAAATCAGCGCCACGACCAGCAGCAAATTAGTCATCACCATGCTTGTCGAAGCGAGCGCCTTGGAAAGCTCAGTCAGGTCGCGAATTCGGAAATCGTCGGGCAGTCCAGGCCGAATGTGGTGACGTTCGCGCAGCAAACTGGTGATCTGCCGCATCACTTCCGGAATGTCCTGCGCGGACGCGGCGGAGATGAACACATCGTCAAGATCCGCAAACCGCGTCATCTGAGGCATGTCCACTGCCTGAACCGCGGACAGTTGTGGATAGAGCTGCACCTGCTGGTTGGGATAGAGCTGGTTCAAGGTATTGACCTGGCTGGAGGAACTGGAGGCGGCACTTGACTGAGTGGCCGAGCGGACACCAGAAACTCGGAATTTAATCGTGGTCCACGGCGCGATGATCAAATCGTCCTGGTCGCGGCCCATCATGTTGGCTCCCTTTTGCGCGAGCACGCCGACCACCTTCATGGCAACATTCTTGATGCGGATTTCTTTTCCGAGCGGCGATTCATCGGGGAACAACTGTCGCACGATGGTTTGGCCAATAAGGCAAACCGCGGCCATGCTGTGCACGTCTTCAAAGGTGAACGGCTCGCCTTCGGCAAGTTCCCAACGGCGAACGGTGAGGAAATCCGGTGTGGTCCCCAGTAGATTATTTGGCCGCCAGTTATGGCTGCCATACACGGCTTGTCCTCCGCTATCCACGCTGGGAGCGACATACGCCACTCCGCTGCACTCCTGGCGAATCGCATCCGCATCCGCCGCCGTCAAGGTCACCCGCCCGCCACCACCGGAACTCACCCCGCCGACCCACGTCGAACTGGGATCCACTTGAATGACATTAGCTCCCAGGCTGGCAATGGTTTGCTCAATGGAATGCGACGATCCCCGCCCAATCTCCATCATGGCAATCACCGCGGCAATGCCGATGATAATGCCCAGACAGGTCAACACCGAACGCATGACGTTCCGGCGCAAGGCGTGAAGGGCAGTTCGCAAAATTCGATAAACAGTTCGCAGGGACACACTTCGTCCATCCGTAGCTTCCTCCATCCGGCGCGGCGCGCGTCCGGCGAATTCGGACCGGTTCGCATTGGCTGGATTTTCGGGCGGTCCCTCTTCGACGATTACGCCATCCACGATTCGGATGATGCGTTTGGCGTGGCGGGCAACGTTGTTGTCATGCGTGACGAGGATGATGGTAAGCCCTTCCTCTTCATTCAGTTTTTGAAGCATTCTGAGGACCTCCTCAGTTGTGCGCGAGTCGAGATTCCCGGTCGGTTCGTCCGCAAAAAGCACTGGCGGACGATTGATTAGCGAGCGCGCAATGGCCACACGTTGTTGTTGCCCGCCGGAGAGTTGGGAAGGCTGATGGTCGAGCCGTTCGCCCAGGCCGACGAGCCGCAGAATTTCCTCGGCCCGGCGGTGGCATTCGGCTTCCGACAAATGCGCGGCGGCATAATTCAGCGGCATCAGGACGTTTTCCAAGGCGCTGGTTCTGGCGAGCAGGTTGAAATTCTGGAAGACAAAGCCGATTTTGGAATTTCGCACCACCGCGCGTTCGTCCGCTGACATGGAGGAAATCTCCTGTCCGTCCAGCCAGTATTTGCCCGAGGTGGGATGATCGAGACAGCCCAGAATGTTCATCAGCGTGCTTTTGCCCGAGCCGCTGGCGCCTACGAGCGCGACCAACTCGCCGCGATTGATTTGCAACGACACGCCCTGGAGTACGGGAATGTCCAACTCGCCGCGCTGGTAGGCCTTGCAGACGTTTTCCAGCTTGATGAGTTCCTGGCTCATTGCGCTGGCAGCGCCTGGAGCGCGTTTGGGTTAAAGGTCTGATTCACGAGATGCAAAATCTGAGTTTGTCCTGGCACGGTGCTTAGCGGCGCGGCATTTGCGGAATGAATGGATTTTTGGTGCTGGCTTGGGCCGTGGCAACGGTTTCACCGACGATCACTTCCTGCCCCTCTTGCAAGGCATCGGCGATCACCGCGGTATTCGAGCCATCCGAAGCGCCGAGTTTCACCTCCATTGGCCTGACAAATTCGCCATCCTTCAACCAAATGGTGCCGCGCCGGTCTTTGGGGGTCTTGTCTTTCTTTGACAGCTTGGCTTCGCCGGGAGGATCGTTCTGTGCGAGTTCGGCTTTTGGCTTCTCTGACCGGGCGTCGGGAGCTACCTGCATCGGAGAGGACGGGGACCACCGCAAAGCGGCATTGGGTACGAGCAGGGTATTCGCTTCCTTCTTCACGATGAAGTGAACATTGGCGGTCAAATAAGGCAGCAAGATGTTGTCGGGATTTTCCGTGTTTACCTCCACCGTGTACATCACCACGTTTTGTGTCATCGTGGCGTTTAGGCGAACTTTACCGACAGTGCCTTGAAATTCCCGGCCTGGGAACGCGTCACAGGTGAACGTCACCGGTCCGCCAGGAATAATCCGGCCAACGTCTGCTTCGTTGACGGCCACCCAAATCTGCATTTTGGTAAGGTCCTCGGCGATCAGGAACAAGCTGGGTGTGTTGAGGCTGGCTACGACAGTTTGGCCGACGTTGACGCGGCGGTCGATGATGACGCCTTTAACCGGGGACTTGATCGTGCAGAAGGCCAGGTTCCGCTGGGCCTTTTCGAGCATGGCCTGAGCTTGAACGGTGCTGGCTTTGGCTTGGGCAATGGCGGCTTCCGCGACAGAGGCGTTGGCTTTTGCGACTTCGTAATCCGCCCGGTTGGAATCGAACAATGAAAGCGCAAGCAGCCCTGAACGGTTCAGTTCCTGCGCGCGTTTCCATTCGGCCTCGGTCTGGGCGAGTTTGGCCTTCATTTGTTCGAGATTGGCGGCCGCGCTGAGTTCGCCCGCTTTATCCTGTTCAACCTGCGCCCGGGCCACGGAAAGGTCGGCGGCATAGACCGAATCGTCAATTTGCGCGAGGATGCCGCCTTCTTCCACCATCGAGCCGTAATCGATGGTCTTCCCGTTTACATCTTTTCCGAACGAGCTGATCAACCCTGCGACCTGCGCGCCGACGTCCACGACTTCAACCGGTTCGATGGTGCCGGTGGCACTGATGGTAGCGGCAAGATCGCCGCGTTTGACTGCGGCGGTGCGAAACGAGACTTGCGTCTCGCCGCGCACGCGCCACCACCAGAACCCGCCTCCACCGGCAATGGCAATAACGACGGCGGCGAAAACGGGACCTTTCAGGAGGCGTTGCATAAAGTAAGGTGCGGCATTTGAACCGAAGTACCTATTACAATACCGTGCGTCGCCGCAAATGAAATTGTTGTCATTATGTGGGCAATTCGTCCCGCCAAATGGATGGTTTTATCCTGATGCGTCGGGGTGGGCGCTTTGCTTTGCTTCGAAGAAGATTTGACAAAGCCCGGCACGAACCGGGACACTGGCGGCCGGCATGACGACGGCGAACAAGATCACGATCCTTCGGATCTTGCTCATCCCGTTTTTTATCGTTCAAACTCTCTACTACTTCCGCAGTGGAGATGAATTGCATCGATTTCTGGGGGTGGTGTCCTTTGCGGTCGCATCGATTTTGGACGGAGTGGATGGGTACATCGCGCGCCGTTACAATCAGAAAAGCGAGCTGGGAGCAATCCTGGATCCGCTGGCTGACAAACTGCTGCTCGTGTCGGGCATCGTGCTGCTGAGCTTCCGAAACCAGACCTATCTGAAGGTGATTCCGCTCTGGCTGACCGCCACCATCATCAGCCGGGATGTGTTGTTATTGATCGGCTTGGGAGTGATTCACATGGTCTGCGGCAAGGTAACGGTGCGCCCGCGGATCATCGGCAAGGTCGCCACCGTGCTCCAAATGGTAACGGTGATCTGGATACTGTTGAAATGGAGTCCGGGATGGCTGCCGTATTGGACGGTCGGAGCCGCAGTGTGCACCGGAGTGTCGGGTTTGTTGTACATCTGGGATGGAATGAGGCAGTTGAGCGCGAGTCCGCGAAGTTCGGCCACGCCGGGACAATGAAGAAACTGGTTTGGGTCCCCGGCTCTGCGTGATGATACGTTGGAGCTCTGTGCTCCGCGCCTTGCTGAAACGTTACTTGCAATTTTTCTTTGGATTTGAAAACGCGACGCTTTTGCGGCAGGCTGCGTCGCAATTATGAGCAAAGATTTGGAACTGGCTTTGAAGGAAGGGGATATGGCACCGGGATTTACCGTCCTAACGAATGGCGGCGGCAAAATCTCGCTGGCGGACTACAAAGGAAAAAATGTCATTCTATATTTTTATCCCAAGGACGACACCCCGGGTTGCACCAAGGAAGCCTGCGCATTCCGGGACCACTTCGCTGATTTCAAGAAGAAGGGCGCCGTGGTGCTTGGGGTAAGCACGGATGCCGTGAAACTGCATGACAAGTTCGTCGAGAAGTTCAAACTTCCGTTCACGCTGTTGGCGGATGAGAACAAAAAGATCGTTGAAGCTTATGGAGTTTGGGGCGAGAAAACTTTCATGGGACGGAAGTATCTGGGGACGCATCGCGTGACATTTTTGATCGGACCTGACGGGCGAATCAGGAAAATCTGGCCAAAGGTCAAACCGGACGAACACGCGGAGGAGGTTCTGAAAGAGCTTTGATGTCAAAGCCAGAAGCGGCCGGGTTGCAGAATGCCGAGAATCGCAGTTTGACAGCCGGCGGAACGGCAACTATAAACGCACACGCTAAATCTGATTAAACTTTAACCAAATTAATATTATGGCACTAGCGGTTGGCACCAAAGCACCTGATTTCACCCTCAAATCCAAACAGGCTTCCGGCCTGGTGGATGTGAAGCTGAGCAACAATTTCGGCAAAAAAAATACAGTCCTGCTGTTTTTTCCGGCGGCATTCACCAGTGTTTGCACGACGGAGATGTGCGACATCACCTCCGGCATTTCGCAGTATTCCGGGCTTGGGGCGGACGTGATCGCGATCAGCGTGGACACCCCCTTCGCGCAGGAGGCCTGGGCTCAGAAGGAAAAGATCGGCGTCACACTGGCGAGCGATTTGAATAAGGAAGTGACCAGGCAATACGACGTCGTGTTCCCGATGCTGGCCGGCGTGGGCGATACGGCCGCTCGCGCGGCGTTTGTAATCGACAAGAACGGCGTGATCCAATACAGCGAGCGGACCCCGACGCCCAAAGACCTGCCGAACTTCAGCGCGGTGAAGGATGCGCTGGCGAAATTGAAGTAAAAAAGACGGAACCCGAAGGCAAGAGACAAGCAGTCGAGGGCTGCGCGCAACCGTGATGAGTCGCCCGAACTCTGATGCCGGGACCGACTCACACAAACTGCCCATGTTTGGAAACAGAAGCCCTCGCGACACGATGAATTCCAGCCTCGCGTCCATTGCCATGTTTGCCTGTCTGCCTGCGCAATGCGAACTAATGCCCGTTCTTAATCGCAAGCTTCAAGCCCTTTAAGATTGCGTCCACATTTTCCTCTGTGCAGTTCTCTCCCATAAGGCCAATGCGCCAGATCTTCCCCTTCAAGGGCCCCAAACCGGCGCCGATCTCCATGCCAAAGTCTCGCAGCAGCCTCTTGCGCACAAAAGCTTCATCCACGGAATCCGGCACACCCACCGCGTTCAAAGGCCAGAGTTGATGGCCCGCCTGCGAGGTGATTTCCAAGCCCAGTTCCGCCAGCCCCGCTTTAAGCGCCAGATGATTTTGCTCGTGTCGCCGCCAGCGCACTTCCAGGCCTTCTTCCAGGATCAACCGCAATCCTTCGTGCAACGCATAATTCATCGTGATCGGAGCAGTGTGATGATAAACCCGCTCCTGCCCCCAATAAGAAGCGAGCAGGTTCACGTCGAGATACCAGCTTTGGACCTTGGTTTTGCGCTTTCCGGCGGCCTCGAGCGCGCGCGGGCTCAGCGAGACCGGCGCGAGCCCTGGCGGACAATTGAGACATTTTTGCGTCCCGCTATACACGGCGTCCACCTCCCATTCGTCCACTTTGACCGGACAACCTCCAAGCGATGTCACCGCATCCAGCACGAAAAGCGCGCCGTTCTCGTGTGCCAGGCGTGATATTTCGTCCACCGGGGTCAGGACTCCGGTGGAGGTTTCGGCATGCACCACGGCGACCAGCTTCGCCCGCCTCCCCCGCAATGCCTTTGCGATCTGATCCGCTTCGATGATCCGGCCCCAAGGCGCCTCCACCGCCACCACTCTGGCCCCACAACGCTCGGCCACATCCTTAAGCCGGGAGCCGAACACACCGTTCATGCCGACCACCACCTCATCCCCCGGCTCAATCAGGTTGGCCAGGCAAAACTCCATCCCGGCGCTTCCGGTGCCGCTTACTGGAAAAGTCATTTCATTTTTGGTCATGAATACCTGCCGCAGCATCACCTTGGTCTCCTCCATTATCTGAACAAAAGCCGGATCCAAGTGCCCGACCAGAGGTTGGGACATGGCGCGTAAAACGGAAGGCGCCACCCCGCTTGGTCCGGGCCCCAGGAGGAGACGCGCCGGGGGATTGAACGAATTGAATACTCGCATGCCTCACCATGGTTGCGCCCCTTCCCGCTCGAAATAGGGTCTTCACTGTGAAATCAACGGATTACTTAACCACGTGGAAACTGTTCAAAAAAAGGTGGAGAATTCCACAGGAGCGCGGTGGCCAGCCAGATTCCGGTGCCGCTCTCGCCACAAAATGAACGAATTGGAAATGTGCCGGCCCGAGGTTCCTGACCTGGGCGGAACCGAGCCGCCCGGCTTTCCCGCCTCCTATTCACAGGAGCGCCTTTGGTTTGTGCAACAGATGTCTCCTGATTCTGCGGCCTACAATCTGTCCGCTATTTCTCACTTGCACGGCCCTTTGAACGTCGCAGCTTTGGAATGCAGTCTCGGGGAAATTCTCAAACGTCACCATGTGCTGCGGTCCAGCTTCAAACTCGTGGATGGCCGATTACGGCAATCGGTGGGGTCGCCCGTGGCCTTCAAAATTTGCCTGATCGATCTGCGCTCGCATCCTCCGGCTGGAGACGGCTCTTTTCCCCAAGCCCTGCTCAATCAGGAAGCCCATCGTCCTTTTGACCTCAGCCAGCCTCCGCTATTGCGCGCGACGCTTTTCCGAATTCATGAAGCGCACCACATTCTGATGCTGGTCATCCATCACATAGCCATGGACGGCTGGTCCCTGGGCGTTTTCTCCTGGGAACTGGCCACCCTGTATGCGGCCTTTACCGCGGGCGAACGCCCGGCACTTGAACCGTTGTCCTTGCAGTTTGGCGATTACGCCGCGTGGGAGCGCAGCCCGGATTGCGAAAATCTCTGGCGGGACCAGTTGGACTTTTGGCGCGCCCAACTGGCCGGCGTAAAACCTTCGCTTCAGATTGTTCCTGACCGCCCTCCTCCGGCTCGAATCACTTTCCACGGCGCGACTCATCGCCTGGAACTGCCAGCCGGCCTGGTTGCCGCCCTCAAGGCCCTCTGCCGCCGCGAACACGCCACCCCGTTCATGTTGCTCCTCGCCGCGTTCAAGGTCTTGATTCATGGTTGTTCCCGACAGAACGAGGTGCTGGTCGGCACGCCCGTCATCAATCGCAATCGTGAGGAACTCGAACGCCTGATTGGCTGCCTGGTCAATTTGCTCGTTCTGCGCACCAGCACAGCCGGCAATCCGGCATTTCGCGAATTTCTGGCCCGGGTAAAGGACACCGTGCTGTCCGCGGCGACCCATCAGGAAGTGCCCTTTGAACGTGTTTTGGAGGAGTTGCGTCTGGAGCGCAGCCTGGAACGCAACCCGCTCATCCAGGTGCTCTTTACCTTTCAGCGTGGCCCCATTCACGTGCGCCTGCCGGGCCTGGATTCCCAACCCATTTACATCGACACAGCCACCGCGAAGTTCGATCTTTTCATGGAATGGTGGGAGGCTGGACAAAATTTCCACGGCCGGATCGAATACAACACCGACCTGTTTTCCGGCGGGCGGATTTCTCAACTGGCGGTGCATTACCAAGCCATCCTCGAAGCCCTCGCCGCAAACCCCGAACAGCGATTGTCTGAGTTGATTGCGGCGATTCCTTTTCAACCACAACCTTTGCCCGCTCCGGAGCCGCGCCTCAAAAACGCCCTCGGTGGAACCCTCGCCAACGGCAGTCCAGCACAAGCGGAAAAAGAAGAGGAAATCAGCAGCCTGATCGCCACCATCGAAAAAGTGGTGGGCCGGATCTGGACCCAAATCCTGCGCGTGCCTCAGATCGGCCGGCATGAGAATTTTTTCGAACTTGGCGGCCATTCCCTGCTCGGGATGCAGGCGCTCGCCCGCGTTCAAGCCGCCTTGAAGATTACCCTCCCGTTCGAAGCTCTCTTTGAAGCGCCTACCATCGCGGAGCTTGCGCTGATAATCGAGCGAACGTTGCAGCAGGACCTGGATGCCCTTGCGACGGGAGAAAACAAATCGACATAACCACGACTCACATATGCACTCCTGCCGGCTCTCTTTCTCCCGCGAATGCCCGAAAGCGCTGCCTCATTTGTACGAGCTTTATCGGGCTTCACTGCCGCCGTGCAAACAGGCATTTGTTGCCCCGCACATGCCCGCGGACCTGCTGGCGAAAGACGGCCTGGTTTGTTTCCAGGACGATGAACCCATCGCCGCCCTGCTTTGGCGGCTGGATCGGGAAATGCCATTCAGTCTTTCAAGCGTCGATTTCTACGCGGAATCGCCCGTCGCTTCATTCGAATCCATCCAATTGCTCTTCGATGCTTTTCTCGCGAGAAACTGCGCCAATCAAGTCATCCATTTTGAGCTTTGGACACCACCTCAGGCCCGGATCCATCAGGTGCTGCTCCAGCGCGGCTTTGAGCGGATTGAACGCAAGCTCCTCTCGCTTTCCCAGCCGGCCTTAGATGCCTCCGAGTTCGACGATATTCATCTCGTCTCTCTAAGTGAGTTTCACTTGATCCCGACCCGGCTCGCAAAACTTGGCGAGGTGCTTTGCCAGGCCTATGCTGAAACCGTGGATGGCCGGTTTTACGAGCACTACCGCACCCCGGCGTCCTGTCGGGCCTATCTCTCCCAGGTCGTCAACTCGCCTTGGTGCAATACCCGCCATTCGTGGCTGGCATGTTCCGCGCATGCGAACACGATCATTGGCGCCGCTCTCTGCCATTCCTGGCCAAGAGCCCGGACCCTCTTCCTGGAACAACTGTTCATCGATCCGCAGCATCGAGGTCGCGGCGTCGGAAAGCGGCTCTTCTCCCAGGTCACCCGCGCGCTCGCCCAGGGCGGGGTTCGCAACCTGGTCTGGACCGTTTCCGAAGCCAACCATCCTGCGCTTGCGCTCTACCAGTCCTTCGGGGCTGCCGAACTCGACGCCGAGATTGCTTACATTAAAACAGTGGCCAAGGCCATTGTTCCGGCTCCTCTGGGTGTCTCTCCCTAAAAAATACGGTTGTTTCCCCGCGTGCAACCCGCGTCCGCCTAAACGAGTCTGAAGAACTCGGGAGGTAGTTCTGATGGAAGCTGTTAAGAAAATGGTTTTGGCCTATGCGGCTTCGCCGATTTTTGACTCAGGGCGGGTGGATTATTTTATCTGAGGTTCGTTTCCTCTTATTAGCGCTCCACTTTGCAAGCGTGTCACGCTCGCTGCTCATGCCCGCGGAAGCCACTCGAAACTCGCCTGGTAAATTATTTCAAGGTAATTATGACCACCGCTTCCGGCTTGGATGAACAACTGCCCCCGACAACAACGCAAACGACCACACCGGCGCTCTCGCCCGCTCAGGAGCGCCTCTGGTTCCTGGAGCAATTGCATCCCGGACAACTGACCAGCAACGTGGCCATTGCACTCCGGCTTCGCGGACTCCTTGTCCCGAAGGCTTTGTCTCAGAGTTTGACCGAAATCGTCCGCCGGCACGAAGCGTTGAGGACAAACATCCACAACAGGCTGGGCAGACCTGTTTCCGTCATCGTTCCGGTCCAGCCTTTGCCTGTCACGACCGAGCACCTTGGCCACCTGCCCGCCGATCAATGCCAGGTCCAGGCGCGTCAAATCATGGAAGCCGAGGTGCGACACCCATTCACTCTGGACCAGGGACCCCTTTTGCGGGCCAAGCTTTTGAAGTTCGCCCCGGATGATCACTTGCTGATTCTTGTCGCCCATCGGCTCGCCGCCGACCCGGTGTCGCTTGGCCTCCTTTACCGCGAATTCATTAATTTGTATCGAGCTTGCATTGAGGGGCAGCTTGATTCTCCGCCTGATTTGCCGGTGAGCTATCCTGAATTTGCGTTTTGGCAGCGTGGGGCTTTGGAGAATGGCGCGTTTGAGGACCAGCTCACTTACTGGAGGCAAAAGCTCCAGGGCAAGCTTCCGGGCCTCGACTTGCCAACGGACCATGCGCGTCCCTCCATCCAAACGTACCATCAAGCCTCTGAGCATTTTGTCCTCCGCCCGGATATTTATCCTGCCTTGCAAGCGCTGGCCCAATGCCAGGGCACCCCTCTGTCCACCGTTCTGCTGACCGCGTTGCAGGCTTTGCTGCACCGCACCACCAACCAGGAAGACATCCTGCTTGGTCTGCTGGTCCCGGGTCGCACCCGCCCGGAAACGGAAAGTATGATTGGCCCCTTGATGAACTCTCTTCCACTCCGCACCAGCATCACCGGAGAAACCACCTTCCAGGCTCTGTTGGCAGAGGTGCATCGAACCGAAACCGAAGCGCGGGACAACCAGGAACTTCCCTTTGAAAGCCTGCTCCAATTGATGCCGCTGGAACGAGACCTTGGCCGCTCTCCACTTTTCCAGGCGGCCTGTTACTTCGATGACCATCCGGTGTCGCCGGCGAATCTGCCCGGCCTCAGCATACGTCCCGTAAGGTTGCGCGCCGCTGCCGCGTTATGCGATTTGATTTTCACCTTCAGCAAGCAGTTGCACGGAGTTGCCGGCGTGGTGGATTTTAATCCCGACCTGTTCGAACCGGCGACCATTCTTAGGCTGATCGGCAACTTTCAAACTTTGCTGGCTGGCGTTATTGCGAACCCTGAAAGGCCCATCGGTCAACTGCCGTTGCTGACCAAAGCCGAGCGGCATCAAATCCTGGTGGACTGGAACCGGACGTCGGTTGAATATCCCCAATCAGCGTGCATCCATCAACTTTTTGAACAACAAGCCGGTCGCACACCCGAGGCTGTCGCCTTGGTGTATGAAGACCGCCAGTTGACCTATCGGCAGTTGAATGAACAGGCCGATCAGCTTGCGGGCGAGTTGCGCCGGTCGGGAGTCGGCCCCGATGTGCGGGTGGGAATCTGCCTGAACCGCTGCCTCGAAATGGTGGTGGGGCTTTATGCCGTTCACAAGGCCGGCGGCGCTTATGTGCCTTTGGATCCGAGTTATCCAGCCGAACGCCTGGCGTTCATGCTCGAAGATGCACAGGTTCCGGTCTTGCTCACGCAATCCAGGTTGCGCGAAACCCTGCCTTCAACCGCGGCAAAAATCATTTGCATCGATGCGCTTTCCGCCAATCCCGCCCCAAACGGCAACGACGGGCATGTCACTCACCACGACCGGGCCGGGAATAAAGTTTCAACAGCTTCCGTGGGTCCGGACAATCTGGCGTATGTCATTTACACGTCTGGCTCAACTGGCAAGCCCAAAGGAGTCATGGTGCGTCACCGCAACGTTGTTAATTTTTTCACCGGCATGGACCGGGCCATTGGCAGCGAGCCCGGGGTCTGGCTTGCGCTCACCAGCATTTGCTTTGATATTTCGGTGCTCGAACTTTTTTGGACACTCACTCGCGGGTTCAAGGTGATTCTTCACGCGGATGAAGCCGGCGCGGGTCGCAGCCAGGCGGCGCAAAAGCTAAGGCCACCGCCAACCAGCCAGAGTCACAGCATCTCCGACCAGATTTCCCGGCACGCGGTGACGCATATTCAATGCACACCCTCGCTCGCGTCCATGATGGTTCAAGACCCCAGGACCAAACAGGCCCTCCGCCATATACGAAAATTCTTTGTGGGCGGCGAACCTCTGCCTCCCGCGCTGGTGAAGCAATTGGAGGGCAGCGGGGAACTGTTCAACATGTATGGTCCCACTGAAACCACCATCTGGTCCACCGTCCATCCTGTAACTCGTAATTCCGGCTCCATCCTGATCGGCCGCCCTATTGCCAATACACGCATTTATATCCTGGATCGTCATCTTCAACCGGTGTCCGTCGGGGTTCCCGGTGAACTGGTCATCGGTGGCGACGGTGTTGTGCGCGGTTATCTGAACCGCCCGGAACTTACCGCCGAACGGTTCGTTCCGGATCATTTCAGCCACGGGCCAGAGGCGCGCCTCTATCGCACCGGCGACCTGGCGCGCTACAAACCGGATGGAACCATTCAATTCCTTGGACGATTGGATCACCAGGTCAAATTGCGCGGCTTCCGCATTGAGTTGGGAGAGATTGCCGCCGCGCTGTGCCGGCATGCGGACGTAAAGGAAAGCACCGTCTCGGTGTGGGAAGCCGGTCCCGACGACAAACGCCTCGTCGGTTACCTCGTGCCCAAACCAGGCGCGCAGCCTCAACCGCAGGAATTGCGCCGCTTTCTAAAAAACAAGCTGCCCGATTACATGGTGCCTTCCATTTTCATGAGCTTGGAATCCCTGCCGCTCACACTTAACGGCAAGATAAACTCGAAAGCGCTGCCTGTGCCTCAAGCCGCAGGTTCCACGCCTGGGCCCGTTCACCAGCCAATCCAATCGGCTCCGGAACAGGCGATGGCCGACGTGTGGGAAGATCTGCTCTATGTCGAGCAAATCGGGCTGGAAGACAATTTCTTTGATCTTGGCGGTGATTCCCATCTTGCTGCCGAGGCCCACGCCCGCATTTGCGAGCGCCTTGGCATTCACTTTCCACTGCTGCGATTCTTCGAGTTTCCGACTCTCGGCGCTTTGGCAAAACATTTGCGGGAAGAACATCCCGCTCGCTTCCTGCCCCGGAAAACGCGGCTGCGCGCTGAACGCCAGCGGCACGCATTGGCCATGGAAAAAAAGAATGAGGAAAGCGGCCCAGTATCACGTTATGGCCCAGTCTGCTCAATCTGTTGAGGAACCGCGCCCGAATTTCAGCCCGGGAGTGCCGTCGCCGGAGTTCCAGGCTGCGGCCACGCCGACCCTGGCCTTGGCTGCCACCTTTACGGCGGAGCCCGTCGAAGAAACGCTTCAGTTTTGGATGCAGGAATTGGCAACGCCTTGGAGTGTCCGTTTTGCTCCTTACAACCAGGCCTTTCAAGAGCTACTGGATCCATCGAGTCTGCTTTCAACCAACACCCACGGACTCAATG
This sequence comes from Verrucomicrobiota bacterium, assembly GCA_021325145.1. Lineage (GTDB taxonomy): Bacteria > Verrucomicrobiota > Verrucomicrobiia > Limisphaerales > Pedosphaeraceae > JAJPHR01. The sequence continues at coordinate 190,835 of JAJPHR010000110.1, forward strand.
TGGTCCTGTTACGTTTCGAAGATCTCGTGCCGTCAGCCAATCGCAATACGGCTCCATCCGGAGCGATTCTCCAGCGAAACGCGCGCGATTTGCTGACCGCGCTAAAGTCTGCAACCAGGCACGGCACTGTTCCCTGGCTGGTTTGCATTTGTCCGCCTTCAAAAGCGGCGCTGGCCGATCTGCCTTTGGCGGAGTTGCTAAAGCGACTGGAAGACCTCTGGAATGTCAAACTGTCCAACCCGGACAGTTCCATCCAACTTACGCTTCCCCAAGACTTGTTCAATCTTTACCCGGCTATCGATTATGATGATCCGCAGGCCAACCAACTTGGCCACGTTCCCTATACGCCCGTCTTCTACGCAGCTCTGGGAACTCTCATCGCACGAAAATTTTACGCCCTTGAGCAGCCGGCAAAAAAAGTCGTTGCCCTGGATTGCGACCAGACCTTATGGGACGGCATTTGCGGGGAAGATGGCCCGGCTGGAATCCGATTTGATGCGCCCCGGCTCGCTTTGCAAGACTTCATGCGCCACCAGTACGACGCGGGAACCCTCCTTTGCCTTTGCAGCAAAAACCATGATGCCGATGTGGCCGAAGTCTTTCGTTGCCGGACGGAAATGCGGCTCCAGCCCGGACATTTCGCCGGCACACGTCTCAACTGGCAGCCCAAATCCGAGAATCTTCGCGCGCTTGCCGGGGAACTGAACCTTGGGCTCGACAGCTTCATCCTCGTGGACGACAACCCGCTGGAATGCGCGGAAGTCGAGGCAAATTGCCCGGAGGTGCTGGCCATTCCCTTGCCGGGCGATCCGGCGGAGTGGACGCAATTTCTACAACACATCTGGGCCTTTGATCGTTGGAAGGCAACCCGGGAAGATCATCGGCGCAACGCCATGTATCACGAGAACCGGCAGCGTGAACAATTCCGCGCCGCTGCCCCAAGCCTGGCGGAATTTCTCGCGGGCCTGGATCTCCAGGTTCACATTGGCCCCGTCAGAACCGAACAACTGGCGCGGGTTTCCCAGTTGACCCAACGAACCAACCAGTTTAATTGCGCCCCCAAACATTATTCGGAAACTGAGATCGCGGAACTTGCCCGCCAGAAAAAGTGCCACATTCTTGGGGCGACCATCAGCGACCGGTTTGGAGATTACGGCCTGACCGGCGTCATGATTTTTAACTCCATTAACGGCCTCCTCGCCGTGGACATCTTTTTATTAAGTTGCCGCGCTTTGGGCAAGGGAGTGGAGCATCGTATGCTGGCTCATCTGGGTCAGATTGCCCGGCAGCTTGGGGCGCGCGCAGTCGAAATTCCATTTCATCCCACGCCCAGGAACCAGCCGGCGTGGAATTTTCTAAACAGCATTGGAGCCGCCTTCCGGCAGGACAGGAACGGCGCCTCTGCCTTTCAGTTCCCGGTGGAAGTTGCCGCCAGCATCAGCTTCGACCCGTCGAATGCCGTCATGCCGGAGCCGGTCAGCCCGACAAATAAGTTGCCGCCTCCCGAGCCATTGGAGCGTGGACGCGAATCGGCCGCTTCCGGGAATGCGCGTTACGTCTGGATAGCCCGGAACGCGCGCGACCCGGAGCAGATTCTGAAACTGGTCGAAGCACGAAGGGCCGCACAAAGCACCCCGGCTGCCGCGGCATACACGCCACCTGAAACCGAACGGCAACGGCAGCTCTGCGAATTATGGCGGCAGGTGCTCCAGATCGATCGCGTGGGAATCAGGGATAATTTTTTTGAACTGGGAGGCACTTCGCAACTGGTGGTGAGGATGCTTGCAAAGTGGGAAAGGCAGTCCGGCAGGAGGCTGTCAGTGGCGACCCTGTTCAAAGCACCAACCATTGAACAATTGGCTGAGTTGCCGGAATAGGGTCTTTTGACGCGTTGAATGGGGGCGCGGCGGTGGAAAGAGGAGGTTTCCTCCTCTCCTGCGTCAGAAAGTCGGAAGGCTAGCATAAAACAAGGTGGGTTCAATCTTGAGGGTGTTTCATCCATTGCAAGGTGATGCCACCGACAAGGACAAACGATTCGGTTATGAATAACTCAGAGCGATCAATCGAGGGCGTCGCCGTCGTTGGAGTGGCAGGGCAGTTTCCTTTCAGGAACAACGACCCGCTCGGGGACCACTTCGGCGCGGGCGTCATGCCTGAGGGTGCGCCAATAGGCTCGCCGCACCATGATTTTTTTCTGGAATGCGCCCGGCAAGTTTTGGAGGAGGCTGGACACGTTGGAGAACGCGAAGAGGAATTAGCAGGAGTATTCACGGCCGCCGCGTTTGCAGGCGAATCGTTCCGGACCGCGAGCGGCACGGACAGCCTGTCCTTGCTGGTTTCCTCGAAACTTAACCTGCGCGGCCCGAGCCTGGGCATCCAATCCGGCGCGGCATCGCTCGCCGCCGCCATCGTGGCCTGCCAGCATTTGCTTGCTTACCAATGCGACCTCGCCCTCACCGGCGGTATTTCTTTCTCCTCACGAAACGAGACGGCCATTGAGAGTGCGGGGGTCCTGGCGTTAAAACGACTGGCAGACGCCATTGCGGACCGCGACCAAATTTACGCGGTAATCAAAGGGTTCGCAATCAACCACGATGGCGCCCTGGATACGAACGAGGCGGGGCACGACAAAAATTGTGAGGCGGAGTGCATCGCCCTTGCCGAGGCCTTGGCCGGGATCAGCCCTGAATCGCCCTTTTTCGAGCAGGCGGACGGTGGCGGCATCGAGAACCTGATCGCCGGTGCACTCACCCTGCACCGCAAGCAACATCGGGGAGAGCCCGATCAATTCGCAGGCCGGCAACCGTCGAGGGTGAAAATTGGCTCATTCGGGGCCGGAGGCACGAATGCCTGTTTGATATTGGAGGAGGCCACAGGGTTGCCTCCGTCCAGTCCATCGCGCCCGGTCCAATTGCTTTTGCTTTCTGCCCAAAATGAAACCGCCTTGGAAAATGCGACTGCTGACCTGGCCGCGCACCTTGCCCAACATCCAGAAGAATCTCCGGGCGACGTCGCTTATACGCTCCAAACGCGTCGCCAGGCGTTTGCTTGCCGCCGCACCCTCATCTGCCGCAATCATCGTGAAGCGCTGGAAGCTCTGCATACTTTGACTCCTGACCGGGTTGCCAGCCGCAGGCTTCCTGAAGCAGCTCCGTCCCTGATTTTCGCGTTTCCAAGTCAGCCGGGCTTGCGTTCTCATGCCGGACGCGAACTTTATGAACAGGAGCCGGCCTTCCGGGAGCAGGTTGATCTTTGTGCTGGACTGCTCCAACCATCGCTCAAAGTTGATTTGCGCGCGGTCCTTTGCTCATCCGAGGCGCCTCCTTCGCGCGACCTCGTGCAACCGGCGCTCTTCGTGCTTGAATACGCCCTTGCGAAATTGTGGATGAGTTGGGGAATCAAGCCCGAGGCTATGATCGGCCATGGCCCCGGTGAATATGTGGCCGCCTGCCTCGCTGGCGTGATCTCGGTAAAGGACGCTCTCCACTTGATGGTTTGCCGGGGAAGCCTTTGCGACCAGCCGCCTTTCAGAAGTCTCTTGCTCGCGCAGCTTGCCGAAGCCGAAGCAAAAATGCTCCTCGACGGAAATATCGCACTGGCATCGGTGGATTCACCCCATCTTTGCACCTTGTCGGGTCCGGCTGACTGCCTTCATCAACTCGAGAACCGGCTGTCGGAAAAAGGAGTCGCCGGCTGGATGCTCGACGGTTGCGCCGCGATGCATTCAGCGCCCGATGAATCGAGCGCAAAGCCATTCCTGGACCTTGTACAAAAGCTCAAACTACGCGCGCCGCGAATTCCATACATCTCAAGCCTGACGGGTGACTGGATCACTCCCCAGCAGGCAACCGATCCGAAGTATTGGCACGATCAGCTTGGCCGCCCGGTTCTGTTCTCCACAGGTCTCCAAACGCTGCTCCGGAAACCAGGGAGAATTTTTCTTGAGATAGGATTCAGTCAAACATTGAGCGCCCTATTGGAACAGCAACCGTTGTCCAACCGCAACCTGCTGGCTTTGCCGTTCAGGGATGAACTGACAATCCAGCCCACTGACTCCGCTGCGCTGCTGCATACACTCGGCCAGCTCTGGACGATGGGCGTATCGGTTGATTGGAACGGGTTCTACGCCCACGAACAACGCCGGAGTGTCCGGCTGCCGGCTCGTTCGCTTCAATCGGCAGTTGCCGGCGACGGGATCGTTCAAAGTTCGATGGGGGTTTCTCCAAACACAAGCTCCAGCAATGGCGAACGGAAGCAGACAGCAACTCCGTACATACGGGATCAATCTCAGGAACCGCCACAGAATGGAGTTGTGTCCGAATTCCGCGAATCACTTGATGCGAAACCGGAGCCCACCAGAAACGGAGCCGCGCATCCTGCGCCGCGGATATCGTTCGACGCGGGCAAAACGAACTCGTCAGAGTTCGAACCAGCGGATTCAGTTCGCGTGAGCGCCTCCGATGTGGTGAGCATCAACATGCCGGACGTCGCTGCTTCCAGTGAAATCATCAAGTCCCTGCCACTGACAGAAGCCCAGCGTGAAATCTGGTATGCCGTTCAAATGGCTGACGCCTTGTCCTGCAGCTTCAACCAGTCTGACACGATGCATCTCCGAGGACCGCTCGACCTGCCGCGGTTGACGCGGACACTCCGCTGGCTGGTTGACCGGCACGAAGCGCTGCGAACAACGTTTTCGTCTGAAAGCGAGATCCAGCATATTCACGCCACCTTGCCGATAGAGGTGCCCAATATCGACCTGTCCCAGCTTCCGGTTTCGTACCGGAAGGAGCAGCTTGACGCCGAGCTTGCAGAGATGGTGAAAGAGCCTTTTAACCTGGTTCAAGGCCCCTTGTTCCGTCTGCGCCTGGTGCGACTGGGGCCGGAAGAGCACGTCCTGATTTTGACACTGCACCATCTGATTTGTGATGGCGGCTCATTTGGCGTGCTGCTCCATGAGTTGGGGGAAGGCTATTCCGCCGACGCAAAAGACGAGCCGGGTTCCACCGAGATTCCTCAATCCTTCAGCGAATTCGCGGCGAAAGAGCAAGCGGCCATGCAAAGCCCCGCGCGTTCCGCGGCCGAATCGTTTTGGCTGGAACAATACTCCCGCCCCGTCCCAAACCTGGAGCTTCCCACGGACCGGCCCAGGCCCATGAAACGAAGTTTTGCCGGCGGGAGCGCGTCAATGCTGTTGAACCGGGCACTCGGCCATGAACTCAAGCGCTTCAGCGCGCGACAACGCTCCACACTCGTTACGGTGCTCCTGGCCGGTTACTATCTGTTGCTTCACCGGTTGACGGGCTGTTTGGAGGTCGTTGTGGGGCTTCCCATGACCAACCGGGCAGGGGAAGGCGGAGAACGCCTCGTGGGTCATTGCGTGAATTTCCTGCCGTTGCGGCTGAGTTTGGAAGGCAATCCCTCCCTCGCGGATTACTTCACCCGCGTGCGCGCGCTTCTGTTGGATGCCCACGAACACCAGAATTTCACGCTGGGCAGCCTGCTGCAAAAGCTCGACCTTCCGCGCGACCCTGGTCGGCTGCCGTTGGTCTCGGTCATGTTCAACCTGGCCTGGATGCGTGAAGCGGTGAAACTGGAGGGGCTGGAAACCAAAATCATCCCGAATCCCCATTGCTTCAGCCGCTTCGACTTGAGCGTCAGCCTGACGGAATGCGAAGGCGAATTGGAGTTGCACTGTCATTACAGCGCCGAGTTGTTCAATCCCGAAACCGTGCAACGCTGGCTCAAACATTACGAAACCCTCCTGGCCAATATTGTTGCCAATCCAGACCAACCCATCGGCAAATACTCGTTGTTGACCCCTGCCGAGCGGCTCCAATTGCTGGTCGAGTGGGCGCGATTGCAACCGGGGAGCACGTTGTTTGGTGGCCTGCCTCGCGGAACCGGTGCAAACAATACTGATCACCGATTCTATGTGCTGGATGCTTATCTGGAACCGGCTCCCATCGGTGTCATCGGCGAGTTGTTTGTCAGTGGGCCCAAGGACGCTTTTTTCGATCCAAGCCAATATACTCCTTCGCCTGACCCTTATCGCTCCGACCCTGCCATCCAGCTTTATCGAACCGGCTTGCGAGCCCGCTACTCACCTCTGGGCCATATCGAAATGTTGAGTCCGGAGGCGAGCCTGAATCAAAACGAGACCAATACAGTGGCGAACGCGGCATCCGCGCCCGCCCAAACCAGGACTGCGGTCGGAACGGCATTAAGCGAGACGGAAAAAAAGCTGGCGGCAATCTGGCGCGAAGTCATCGGACTGCAGGAAGTCGGGCGTGAAGACAACTTTTTTGACCTGGGTGGCCACTCGGTTCTGCTAATCCAGGTCATTACGCGCGTCCGCAAAACGTTCCGCGTGGAACTGACCCTGCGGCATCTCTTCGAGGCCCCGACCATCGACGAACTGGCCCGGATAATTGACGAGAAGTTTTCCCAGCCGGCGCGCGGCCTTCCCGCAAACGAAAACCGTCCGCTGGCGACGACATAGGCCCAGCAACCAGAGCGCATGAGTCTTAAAGAAATTTCCCCTCCCTCGGCATCAGCGGGCTCCGCAGCCAGGGAGCAACTTTTGTTACAGCGCCTCGGCCAGGCGTTGCAGGCGGCGGACGCAATTGAACCGACGATTGCCCGACATTGCCAGGACGGCTCCGTTCCGCTCTCGTTTGCGCAACAGCGGCTTTGGTTTTTGGACCAACTGCACCCGGGCTCTCCGCTCTACAACATGACGATGGCGGTGCGGTTGGATGGAACGCTGCATCCCTCCGCGTTGCGGGAAGCCATCGGCAAAGTCGTGGAGCGCCATCAAATTCTGCGAACACGGTTTTTTAGCGAGCGCGGCGAACCGCACCAGGAGGTTTTTGCCGTGCCTCGGTTCTCCATGCCGGAGATCGACTTGAGCGGCCTGCCTATTGAGAAACGCCAGACTGAACTGCAACAACGCCTGGAAGCAGAAGCCCGGCAGCCGTTCAACCTTTCCGGCGATCTCCTGTTGAGAGCCACGCTCTACAGGCTGGCGGCGGATAAACATGTGTTGTTCCTGAACATGCATCACATTGCGTCCGATGCGGCATCGTTCGGAGTATTCTTTGATGAAATCAGCCGGTTTTATGAATCGTCACTCGCCGGCGAACCGGTGGTGCTTCCCGATCTTCCGATTCAATATGCCGATTATGTGCTCTGGCAGCGCCAGGAACTGGACAAGAGCCTGCAGACACATCTTGAATACTGGAAGCAGCATTTGGCGGGTGCTCCGGATCTCCTTGAATTGCCCACCACTCATCCCCGACCGGCAAGGCCGTCTTCGCGCGGAGGGCGGGAGGGGCGGCAACTCGATCCCGGCCTGGCGGATCAACTGCAAAAGCTCAGCCGGTGCGAAGGCGTTACGCCGTTTGTGCTTTTGTTGGCTGCATTCACAGTCCTCCTGCATCGTTTCACCCGGCAGGATGATATCCTGGTCGGCATTCCCGTCGCGGGCCGCCATCATGTGGAAACCGAACCACTGATCGGGTTCTTCATCAACACCCTCGCACTGCGGAGCCGGCTGGAGGGGAACCCATCGTTCCGCGAACTGCTCAAGCGCGCGCGCGCGACGATATTGAAGGCCCACGCGCACCAGGAACTGCCTTTTGAAAAGCTGGTCGAAGAATTGCGGCCACAACGCGCAAGCAGCCATGAACCGCTGATCCAGACGATGTTCGTGTACCAGGCGGCATCCAAGGCCGGCATGACCCTCCCCGGATTAAAGGCCGCATTCCACGAAATCGGCACCGGGACGGCAAAGTTCGACCTGATGTTGACCGTGACCGACACAGCCCCTGGTCTGCTGGCCGAAATCGAATACAAATCAGACCTGTTTGACCGGGACACCATCGCTCGATGGCTCAGCCACTTTGAAGTCCTGCTCGCGGGCATTGCAGCCAACCCGGACCATCCGGTTCGCCAAATTCCGCTGCTTACCGATTCGGAGCGGCATCGCCTCCTGGTCGAGTGGAATGACACACGAACTGATTTTCCGCGGGACCGGTGCGTGCACGAGTTGTTCGAAGAGCAGGCCCGGATAAGTCCGGCCGCGACCGCCGTCATTTTTAAGGAAAGCCGATTGACCTATGGCGAACTTAACGCCTGCGCGAATCGACTTGCCCGCGATCTGCAGGAAACAGGCGTGAAACCCGGGATGATCGTGGGGATTTTCGTGAACCGCTCGTTGGAGATGATTATTGGTCTGCTCGCGATTCTGAAGGCAGGCGGAGCATACGCGCCCCTGGATCCATCGTCACCTCCGGAACGACTGGCGGGGATGCTGGAAGATTTGGAAGCCAGAATACTGCTGACTCAAAGCAGCTTGAAGCAGGTACTGCTTCGTTCCACCAGCCGCAACGGAAGTGTGCCGCCGCTCATCTTTTGTTTGGACACGGATTGCACAGCGCTGGCCTGCCAGAAAGCGGACGACTTTCCGTGCCCGGTGTCCGCCGAGAGCCTGGCCTATGTCAGTTTCACGTCCGGTTCGACCGGCCGGCCCAAAGGTGTCTGCCTGCCGCATCGCGGGATTGTGCGGTTGGTCAGGAATGCCAATTACGCCAGCTTCTCTCCCAGCGAAGTGTTTCTGCAATTGGCGCCGGTTCCTTTCGACGCTTCGCTGTTCGAAATCTGGGGCGCTTTGCTCAACGGCGCGCGGCTCGTCGTGCTTCCGCCTCACGCTCCATCGTTCTCGGAACTGGCCGAGGCAATCCAAACAAATGGGGTGACCACCCTTTGGCTCACGAGCGGCCTGTTCAGCCAGTTGGTGGAAGCAAAGCCTGAATGCTTGTGCGATTTGCGGCAGGTGCTTGCGGGTGGGGATGTGATTTCGCCGCCGCATGTCAGGAAGGCGCTGGCTTATTTGCGCGCTGGACGGCTCATCAATGGTTACGGTCCCAGCGAAAACGCCACCTTTACCACTTGTTATGAAGTGCCGCGCGATTTTGATGGCCAGCGCGCCGTGCCGGTGGGGCGGCCGATTTCAAACACGGAGTGTTATCTGCTGGATGACCAGATGCAGCCGGTTCCCATTGGAATTCCGGGCGAACTTTACGCGGGCGGCGACGGTTTGGCGAAGGGCTATCTCAAGCAACCCGGCCTCACGGCTGAAAGGTTTATTCCCAACCCTTTTCGATCCGGCACGTATTTATATAAAACTGGCGACCTGGCCCGCTATCTTTCGGACGGCAACATTGAGTTTCTGGGACGCATCGACACGCAGGTGAAAATCCGTGGCTACCGGGTCGAACTGGGGGAAATTGAATCGGCCATTCTTCAACACCCCGAAGCACGCGAGTGCGCCGTAACCGCACGCGCAGATACTGACGGCCAGAAACGATTGACGGCTTATGTGGTTCCGGAACGATCCTTGGCACCCGCCACCTCAGAATGGCAGGAGTTCCTTCGACAACGGCTGCCGGAATACATGGTGCCCTCCGCGTTTGTTGTTCTGCCCGGACTGCCGCTGTCGCCAAATGGCAAAGTTGACCGCAAGGCCCTGCCCATTCCAGAAACCGAGGTTCGCACCGGCGCCAATTCAGGTGATCCCAAAGATAATGTTGAGCGGCAGTTGTGCCAGTTATGGGAGGAGAGCTTGAAGAAGCGCCTGATCGGCGTACGCGACAATTTCTTTGGGCTGGGCGGGCACTCCTTGCTGGCGATGCGCCTGCTGGCTCGCATTGAAGAGCAGTTCAATGCAAAGATTTCGGTGTCCCAATTGTTTCAACATCCAACGATTGAACAACTGGCTGCCATCCTGCGCGATGGTCCCGGAGTCAATTCAAATTCGCTGATCGTGCCGATCCAGCCGCATGGCTCCAATCCACCGCTGGTGTTTATTCACGGGGTGGGGGGTGGAATGTTCTGGGGCTACGGCAATCTCGCGCGCTTTCTCGGCCCGGACCAGCCCGTTTTTGCGATTAAGTCACGCGGCCTTGATGGAGAGGAGGAATTCAGCACCATCGAAGGCGCGGCTGAGCAATATATTGCCCAGCTTCGGGCGTTCCAACCACACGGTCCCTATTATCTGGGCGGTTATTGTTTTGGCGGAGTCGTGGCTTACGAAATGGCCTGCCGCCTTCACGCTCAGGGAGAAAAAATTGCCCTGCTCGCGCTCATCAATTCCAGCCCGCCGAATTCCAGCTACACAAGTTTTCGTTGGACCCCGGCCACCTTTTTCAAATTCACAAAAAATCTTTGTGTGCGGGCGGCCTGTTCCCTGCGGGCCGCTCCAGAAAAGCGGCGCGCCTTTCTTCGATGGAAATTCAAAGTGATCGCCAGGCGGCTGAAGGAACGGTTTTCGCCGGCTCCTTCAACTCCGCCGATGCTGGACGCCGATGAGTTGCTCGATCTTTCACAACATTCCGAACCGGAGCGCAACCTTTGGCAAACGCACGTTCGCGCGCTCATGAATTATCACGCGGGAGTTTATCCCGGGCACGTCACTCTCTTTCGCAGTCCTGTCCACTTGATGTATTGCTCATTCGACCCAACCTATGGCTGGGGCCAACTGGCTTCCGGAGGCGTGACGGTGAAGGTCATCCCCGGCGCACACGAAACCATCATGGAAATGCCGCAAGTCCAAAAGCTCGCGGCGGAATTGAGTGCGGCTTGCGCCGGCCACCCAACTGCCGTGAGGGGAGAAGGGCGCGAATTCCAACAGCAGAGCGAACCACAGAATACAAAGGCGGATGAGGCTGCAGTTCTTTAGTCTCGTGGAAAGCTTTGAACAGGCCCGAACGGCTTCAGCAAGCCGGGCAGCAACTCACATGCGTGACCGGGATTGCATTCGCTTGGCGGTTACGAGGCCGCCGCAGCGGATGAGCTGGCAGCGGCCTCGTTATTCCTGCCGGCTGCCTCCTCGCTCAGCCGCGTAAGCCAGGAAGGCGCCAGGAAGGACTGGCTTTCAGAACCGGTGTAAGTTTCAGGACCAGACGTTGCTGCCGGCCCGGGAAGCACCCGGTTGGTGATGGAAAGCAGGCGAGTCATTGCACCGGGAAAAAGTTCGTTGAACAGCACGGCCCCTTTGGTGTGGGCGCCGAGCACGAGACGGGCGGCCCCACGCCGGCAAGCATTTAGAATTCTTTCAGCGGCGCGCTCCGCGCTCATGGAGAGCAAGGGCAGCGAATCGGCAATCGCAAACCAGGCATATTCGCGATGGTGCCGGCCCTTGAACAGAGCATTGGGCGGCGAACCGGTTCGCATCAAACCCGGACAAACGGTCGTTACCAGGATTTTATGACGCCGCAACTCTGCTCGAAGGCCATCGGACAGGCCGACCAGCGCGAACTTGCTGGCGCAGTAGGGAAGAAGGTGCGGCACGGCAATCTTTCCGCCCACGGACGCGATGTTGACAATCCGCCCCCCGCCGGCGCGGCGCATTTGCGGGAGAACGGCCAGAACACAGTGGAGCGGCCCCAGCACGTGAACGGCCAGGGCGTTTTCGAAATCCTTCACGGTCATGTGCTCCAACGGGCCCACCTGGATGATGCCGGCATTGTTAATCAGCACGTCCACGTTCCCAAACCGAGCCAGAACTTGCTGCATGGCGTCCTGTACCTCGATCTGTTTCCTGACATCACAAGCCACGGTCATCACCTCTGTCCCGAAAGAGCTCAATTGGCCGGCTGCCCTCTCCAGTTCCGCCGCATCACGCGCGAGCAGCGCCAGGCGGGCGCCCTCGCGGGCGAGTTGACGTGCCAGGACCAGGCCCAATCCCCGCGAGCCACCGGTAATCACGACGCACCGGCCTTTGAACTGTAGGTAGTCGCGCCGCTTTGCCAGCGCCAGGCCGACTCCCACGCCGGTCCCGATCATGAGTGAGAACATGGTCCCAGCTTTCATGGTAACGCTGTCAGCCTCCTCCCCATGATTGCTGGATGTCGCACGCATTGGCTGGAAAATGGCGAAAGCGATGCTGAACCGTCATTCAGCGGTTTCAGTGTTGGGTTGCTCATAAACTCATTTGCCGCTCGATTACGGGACCGATGCCAAAGGCTGCTTTTGCTAATATTGATCCAGCGACAAACCGGTTCATGTGGGGAGTTGACCTGATCGATTCGGTCTTTTTCGGCGCAGTTGCGTTTTCAGTTCCGCCAGTTATGGAGGTAGTCCAGCATCGGGCAGCCAGTCGTGGAATTTTGAACGCACCTCACTCAGCCGGGAGCCCCTTCTCAAGGACTCCAACGATCAGCACGGTTGCGGAAACGGAATATTGCGAGTCCGGCCCCGTGACTTATCTTGAAAAGCCAGGAAAGGAGAAACCCGCATGGACAAAACCGGCTTATTGACCGCCCGCCCCGCCGGAGCCCGCTCCGCAAGAGCCTGGGTGGCCGTGGTGCTGGCCTGGGTGGCCGGATTTGTGGATGTCACCGGATACCTCACTTTGATCCGCGTGTTCACCTCGCACATGAGCGGCAATAGCGTGGCCATGGTCGCCTATCTGGCCCAGCATCAATGGGCGGAGGCCGCGCGCCGCGCTTTTCCGATTCCTCTCTTTATGCTGGGTATTTTCATGGGCGCGATCCTCGGAATTGCTCTCGCTCGCAAAGGCTACCACGCCCGGCTTTCGCTTACCTTGCTGATTGAAGCCGGGCTCCTGCTGGCGTTCATGGTCTATGGCAGCCGAGTGTCCCATGCCGGGGCGGTTCACGAAATCCCGGTCTGGAAGACTTATCTGCTCACCGCACTTTTGGCCATGGCCATGGGGGTGCAGAGTTCCGCCTTGAGACACGTCTGGGGCCGTTCGGTGCACACCGCTTATGTGACGGGCATGTTGACCCACTTTACGGAAGATGCCGCCGTTCTGGCATTCCGCGGCTTCGACCGGCTAAAGGGAGGCCATGCTGACAGCAAAAGCACTTCCAAACATCCAAAGCGGCTGCGAACGATGCTGCTTTATGGCGGCATCTGGGTGGCCTTCGTTCTGGGCGCCCTCTGCGGCGGGTTCGGCAAACAACTGTGGGGATGGTTGGCGCTGGTGGCGCCGCTGAGTGTCCTGGCGGTCGTCATCCTTTATGATCTGCTCAGGCCAATCCACGCTTCGGCTCCTCTTGACAGCCAGGGACCGACCTAAACAGCATGGAGCCAGTTGCCGGGCTCGAACCGGCGACCGACGGTTTACAAAACCGTTGCTCTACCACTGAGCTAAACTGGCCTTCTCCTGCTCGCCCTTTGTTTATAAACGCGGGCTGCGCTCCGGTCAAGTTCGAGTGCCGGGCGCAACGGTCGCTCAGAGTTGGCAATTTCGCGGCGCCTGGAGTTTAATTCAATGTCTGCAGCGGGCGGGTTGGCCCGACGCGAGTTGCGTGTTTCGAGTCATTTTCCATCTGGATATGGATGCTTTTTACGCATCCGTCGAGCAGCGGGATAATCCGGCGCTCAAGGGGAAGCCGCTCATTGTGGGCGCGCCACCCACGCAGCGGGGCGTCGTGGCGGCGGCGAGTTATGAGGCGCGAAAGTTTGGGGTGCGGTCCGCAATGCCGAGTTCGGTGGCGAAACGGCTTTGCCCGGACGGAGTTTTTATCTGGCCGCGCATGGAGCGGTACCGCGAGGAGTCGGGGGAGATTATGCGAATCGTGGCGGGAACCGGGGGCATGGTGGAGCAGGTCTCGATTGATGAAGCTTATCTCGATGTGTCCGCTGCCTGCCAGGATGCGGATGCAGACGCCAGTCTCGCGCGTGGCCTGCCCCTGGCGTCGGCGTTGAAGGAAAGAATCCAGGCGGAGCGGCGGCTTACGACGAGCATTGGCATCGCTGCCAACAAGTTGCTGGCCAAGCTGGCGAGCGATTATAAAAAGCCGGACGGGCTCATGCTCATTCCCGAGCGGGACAAGGCAAATTTTCTGCGACCACTTTCGATTCGGTCCATCCATGGAGTCGGCAAGGTCACGGAGCAAATCCTAAATCGCGCGGGCATCGAGAGCATTGGAGATTTGCAGGATTATCCGGGCGACCTGCGGGCGCTAGTGGGGTCGTTTGGGCCGGCGCTGAAGCGGTTTGCCTTCGGGGAGGACGACCGGCCGTTGGACGTGGGTGAGGAAAGCAAGAGCATCAGCAGCGAAACCACGTTTGCGCATGACACAGATGATCGCAAGGTCCTGCGCGCGAGCTTGCGGGAGCAGGCGGAGGAGATTTCCGCCAAGCTCAAGCGCAAACGAATTGGCGCGCTAACCGTCCAGGTGAAAATTCGCTACGGGGATTTTACCACGCTGACGCGCCAATTCAGCGTGGAGGAGCCGGTCACGGAAGCGGGCGATATTTACCGGCTCGCCTGTCACTTGCTGGCTCGCGAACGGCTCGTTTCGCGGCCTTTGCGGCTGTTGGGGGTTGGGGTGAGCGGGTTGGGGGAAACGGTGCACCAGCAGTTGGTGTTGGGTTTTGATTCGCAGGCTGGGAGAGGCTTGCACGATCGCATTGTTTGACGCGGGTGTACGAGTCTTGATGTCACCGGCTTCAACCCTGCTCGTCGCGGTGCACGGTCGTGGGCGAGAAGGCGGGCAGGCAGATGGCGATGTAATCGGCGCCGTCGCGGTGCGGGGTGCTGTATTGAACCCACTCGCCGGCGCGGGTGATCACGGCTTGGCCGGCGAGGACGTCGATGATGCCGGATTTGGAGGCGACGCGCAGGGTTCCGGCTAAAACCAGGGTGTATTCGTCAAAGTCCGGCGTCTGGCCGGGTTCGACCCAGCCGCCCGGGCTGTGCATGTGGGCCACACTCAGCTTTTCGTCACCTGAATTCACGCGGCCGATGAATTCGTCGATGAGCTTGGGTTTGTTCCCGGCGGCCTGGATGCGAGTTGGCGAAAGAATGTGTTTGGGCATGGCTCCAGCATGCCGCCGGGAGCGGTTTCGGGCAAAGAAAAATCGAGGCGATAGAGGCAAGAGGAGTCCAAAGCCCAAGGTTCAAAATCGGGGAATGGAACGCGGGTATTGGCTTTATAGTTCTAAACAAAACTGTTGACGATTTCAAGACCATGGGCGAGGATGCGGGATGCAAAATGCCGCAGCTAATGCGCAGTGGTCGAAGAGCAATCCCGGTCGCGGGGCTTTGACGGGTGGCCCTTTGGGCATTTGGATGGATTGCGCTCGATTTGTGATGAAAACAGGCGGCAAGTTTTCGCTTATTTCCGCGTATTTCCACTTACGGGGGAAATTCAGGGCAGTGGACGCGTCGCGTTGCCAGAACAGGTAACAAGGTAAAACAAGGCAAGACAAAGTGAAACAAAGTGAAACAAACCTGTTATGCCAGTGGCTCCGAGCGCTTGCCTTTTTGTTTCTGCTGGCCGCCGCCCTCAACGCGGCGGCGGAAGGGCCTTTTTCCCTGGAATCCACGCCCGGCAAGCTGCCGAAGACGGTTGTGCCGCGGCATTACGAGATTCGGATCCGGCCCGACCTCGACAAGTTCGTTACCCAGGGATCGGTGATGGTCGATCTGGAGGTGCTTAAGCCGACCCGGGAGATCATTCTCAACGCGCTGGAGTTGGAAGTCACCAGGGCAACGCTTATTTCCGACCGGGAGATTCCGCTCAATCCGGTGATAAATGCAACGAACCAAACCCTGGAATTGAATCTGCCCATGGAATTGGCTCCCGGCAGTTATCGGCTGGCGCTGGAGTTCAACGGGCAGATCGGCGAGCAGGAGCAAGGTCTGTTTTATGTCCGGTACGTCGCGCCTTCGGGAGGGAAGGTGATGCTGGGCACGCAGATGGAGCCGACGGATGCGCGACGGATGTTCCCGTGTTGGGATGAGCCGGTGTTTCGCGCGACGTTCGATTTGACGGTGGTGGTGCCGGAGAAGCATCGGGCGATTTCCAACATGCCGGTCGAACGCGAGAATCATCTGAGCGGCGGCGTGAAAGAGGTCAAATTCGCCCGCACGCCCGCCATGGCCAGTTACCTCGTGGCGTTCGTCTCGGGGGAACTTGAGGAATTGAAGGGCGAGTCCGAAGGCGTGCAAATCCGCATCATCACCACCGAGGGAAAGCGAAACCAGGGCCGTTATGCGCTGGAAGCGACCAAAAAGTTGCTCGCGTATTATAACGACTATTTCGGCATCAAATACCCGCTGCCGAAGCTCGATCAAATCGCGATTCCAGGCAGTTTCGATGGCGCGATGGAGAATTGGGGCGCCATTACCTACAACGAGAGCTTCCTGTTGTTCGATTCCAAGGCGAGTTCGCAGGAAACGAAGCAAGGCATCTTCGTGACGGTGGCGCACGAGATGGCGCATCAATGGTTTGGCGACCTGGTGACGATGGCATGGTGGGACAATCTTTGGCTAAACGAAGGTTTTGCCACCTGGATGGAAAACAAGGCCACCGACCATTTCAATCCGGACTGGCAGATGTGGCTCGCGGCTGCCGCTGAGAAGACGGCGGTCATGAGCGGCGACGCCCGCAGCACCACGCATCCCATTCAGACTCCGATTCGCAGCGAGAGCCAGGCCAATGATGCGTTCGACAGCATCACTTATCAGAAGGGCGGGGCGTTTCTGCGGATGCTCGAAAGCTATCTGGGCGAAAAGCAGTTTCGTCATGGCATTCACGAGTATCTGGCCCGGCATCTTTATGCCAATACGACCACGGCGGATCTATGGGCGGCTTTGGAAGACGTCTCGGGCAAACCGATTCGGACCATCTCCGCCGGTTGGACCGAGCAACCGGGCTTGCCCGTGGTCAACGTGAAGGCGGAGTGCATCAACGGACGCGAGGTCGTCTCGCTTGCCCAGGAACGATTCACGGTGCAGAACCCGTCCGCCGCGCCGCTGCAATGGGAAATCCCGGTCACGCTCATGGACGCTGCGCATTCGGACAGGGTGAACGTGACGTTGCTGGAGAGCAAATCCGGCTCCGTGGCGCTCGGCGATTGCACGAGCGCGGTGAAGGCTAACGCCGGAGACGCGGGCTACTATCGCGTGGCGTACGATCCGGCAGCTTTTCAGCGATTGCAGGCGGTTTTCAACCAATTGCCCGACGCTGATCGCCTCAATTTATTGAATGACACTTGGGCCATGGTCGAAGCGGAGCGCGCGCGGGCAACCACTTACCTCGATTTGTTGGATTCGATTCACGGCGAAAAATCTCCGGCTGTCTGGCAGCAAATCCTGGCCACGCTGGGCGTCATCGACGAACTGGAACAGCACCAGCCCCGGCGCGAACAGTTTCGGGAATACGGGCGCGCGCTCCTGCGGCCGCAATTGCAACGACTGGGCTGGTCCGGCAAATCCCGCGCGCGCAGCGCTGATGCGCTGTTGCGCAACCGGGTCATGACCAGCCTGGGGGATTTCGGCGATGAACAGGTGATTGCGCAGGCGCGCGAATTGTTTAAAAAGTTTCTGGCAAATCCCGGGAGCCTTGAGGCCGACTTGCGTCCGCCGGTGCTGAAGGTCGTGGGTCGGTACAGCGACCGGCAGACCTACGAGCAACTGCATGCGCTTGCCCGCAAAGCGAGGGGGACTGAGGAGCGGGAACTTTATTATCAGGCGATGAGCCGGGCCCTGGAGCCGAAGTTGGCGGAAATGACGCTGGCGCTTTCGCTGACGGATGAAACCGTGCCGCAGGAAGCCACGCGCCTGGTGATCGATGTGGCCGATTCGAGCGAACAACCGGAGCTGGCGTGGCAATTCGCGCGCGAGCACATGAACGAATTGCTGCCGCGCGTGGATGCCTTCGAGCGCAACCATTACGTGCCGTCCATTCTGAGTTCCTTTTGCGACGCCGCGCGAGCGGATGAGTTGGAAACATTCATGAAAACGAACGCCCCGGCGGACGCACAGGAGAAAGTCAAGGAAACCGCCGAAAGCATCCGCCTCAAGGCCGCGCTTAAACAGCGCGAGCTGCCGGGCATCGACCGCTGGATCGCCGCGCATCGGGCTGTGAAATCAAAATCGTAGCCACGGAGGCACGGAGATGGAGCTGTGGGTGCAGTGCCAAGCGGCTTGCCGCTATATGTGCGACAAATGTCAGAAATGACGCCCGCCCTCCCCATGAACCTGGAACGAAGGGCGGCCCTTCACCCCGCGAGGCTTGCGCCGAATGTCATAGGGATTACCGACATGACAATGCCACGGCCAGGGATTAGTTTGAAGGCGATACCAATTTATGACAATCAAGCAGAAATCTCGCAACTTCGCCCCTCTTGTCCGGTCCGGTTTCACCCTCATTGAATTGCTGGTCGTCATCGCCATCATCGCCATCCTCGCCGCCATGTTGTTGCCGGCGCTCTCCAAGGCCAAGGCCAAGGCCCAGGCGATCA